>CAIVPR010000085.1 GCA_903907865.1 uncultured Acidobacteriia bacterium | reverse complement strand
TGCCGCATCCAAGGCCGCAATCCTCTCGACTACCTCAAACAGGCTGTCCACTCACACCGCGCGGGCCTTCCCGCACCTTCGCTCCTACCCGCCAAACCACGGGCCTGAACTGTTACAACTCCCCCGTGTCGAGGAAGGCTTCGTATCCGTAAGCCGTCCCGATACCGCGCTTGCCGGCCGCGAGGCCAGCGAACTGCTCCAAGGGGCGCTCGCCAAGCTCTCGCCGGAGCTTCGGGAAACCATCATCCTCCGCGACCTGCAGGAGATGGAGTACCGCGAAATTGCTGAAGTATTATCGATACCTGAAGGTACCGTGAAGTCCAGGCTCAACCGGGGCCGGGCGGAGTTGGCGCGGTTGCTAAAAAAGCACCGGCCGAATATTTGAAGCAACGCCCCGTAAGACGTTAGGTAAAACAAGATGTTTAGTTGTGAACAGTTCGAGATCCTGCTCGCCGATTCCATCGACGGCGAGTTGAACGCCCCGGCAAGGGCGGCAGACCGGGCTGCGTTCGAACAACATATGGCGGGCTGCGCCGCCTGCGCCGAAATGGCGCGGGACGTGATGAGCGCCGTCTCGTTCATGGAAATTGCGGCCGATGTGGAGCCCCCGCCCGTGCTGGTCGCCAAGATCCTGCACGGCACCAAGGACGGCTGGGAGTTGTCGCTCCGGGCCAAGGGTCCGCGCGGCTGGATCAACCGGATCTTCGCACCTATCCTGCAGCCGCGCCTTGTCATGGGCGCGATGTTGACGCTGATGTCGGTGACGATGCTCAGCCGCTGCGCCGGTGCGCCGAAAAAGGTGCTGTCCGCCGCGGATCTGGATCCGGTGCGTGTCTGGTCGTCCCTCGACGACCGCACCCACCGCATGTGGGACCGCGCGATGAAGAGTTACGAGAGTATGCGGCTTGTTTACGAGATCCGGGGTCAGATCGACGACTGGAAGCAGAAACAGGCCGAAGAGGAAGAGGCGGCCGCGGAAGCGAATGTCGCCACCAAGAAGATCGAGACCGTTCCGGCTGACGCTGTACGAAGAAACGACAGCCAGAACCGGAACGGCCAGAAGTAACAGCAGGAGGATTGTCAGATGAATTGCCCCAACCATCCCGAACTCGAAGCCACGGCTTTTTGCCGCAAGTGCGGGACGCCCATGTGCCAGGATTGCCAACACCCGGTTCTCGGCTCTGTCTACTGCGCGGAACACGCAGCCGCCTCCGCAGCGCCGCCCCCGCCACGGGCCGACCGGTTCGTCGATTCGCCGTACTCCACCCCGGAGCCCGGCTATCGCCAACCTGTCCCCGCACCGAGGGCCAATCCCGCCAACCCCGGCACGCCTCCCGCGCTTGCGTTCATTCTCGGCTTCATCCCCGGTGTCGGTGCCATCTGCAACGGCCAGTACGCCAAGGGCCTGATCCACGCGGTGATCTTCGGACTCCTGATCACCATCACCAGCAATTCCCACAGCGGTAGCGTCGAGGCATTCACGGGAATCATGATCGGCGTCTGGGTCTTCTACAACGCCTTCGAGGCGTTCCACACTGCCCGCAAGCGCCAGATGGGTGCCCAGGTGGAGGAGTTTTCCAGCCTCTTCGAGGTACAGACGAACTCCCGGCTCCCCGTCGGTGCCATCATCCTGATCGGTGCGGGAACCGTCCTGCTGCTGGATTCAACCGATGTCATCAGCTTGGAACGTTTCATCCGGTTCTGGCCGGCCCTGCTGATCGTCGCCGGTGTGTACATGTTGTATTCGCGGCTGAACCCGAAGAGTGGGGCCGCAGTCGATAATTCCGGTGTGGAGGTGCAGCGATGAACGAACAAAGCCAAAACCTGACACGTGCCATCACGGGTCCGATCCTTTTGATCACCATCGGCACCCTCTTTCTGATCGACCGCTTCACCGCATTCTCCTTCGGGGAGAAGACTTGGCCCGTTCTCTTAATCGTTGTCGGAGCTCTCCGCCTGCTGGGCGGCGGTCGTCGGCGCCGCGATTACATCCAACCCCCGCCCCCTCCCGGAGGCGCGCAATGAGACCGCGTTCCATCACCGGCCCCATCATCCTGATCGCTATCGGCCTCGTCTTTCTGTTGAACAACCTGGGCCGCGACATCGCCATCTGGCCTCTCTTGGCCGACTACTGGCCCGTCCTGCTGATCGTGCTGGGCGTTGTCGGCTTGGTTGAAGTGCTCTATTACGCTAGCCGGGGCACAGCCGTGCCCCCCCGACCGCTTTCGGGCGGCGGCTGGTTCTGGCTGTTCGTGCTGATCGCCTTCGTGTCCTGGGGCGGCAACCGGGGCGGCATCCATATCGGACCGTTCACCTCCGGCGGCATCAACATCCTCGGGTCTGACTTCGACTACGACGTCAACTCAATCACCCCGTCCCAAGGCGTCACCCGCCTCGTGTTCGACAACGTGAAGGGCAACCTTTCCGTCAAGGGCGGCCAAACGGGCGACATCAAAATCACCGGCCACAAGAATGTCCGCGCCTTCAACAGGGCCGATGCCGACCGTGGCGACCAGCAGAGCCAGCTCCGCGTCGAACGCCAGGGCGACCTCGTCATCGTGCATGCCGACGAGCCCCACTCCTCCCGCATGCTCAGCGTCTCCGCCGACCTCGACATCGTCATCCCCGCCGGCATTGATGTGGAAGCCCGCGGACGCAACGGCGACCTCACCTTTGACGACATCGGCGGCGCCGTCGAAATCCTCAACGGCCGCGGCGACGTCCGCCTCAACCGTATCGCCAAGGACGTCAAAATCGACGGCACCCGTGGCGGCTTGGTCCGGACGGTTGACATCAAGGGCAACGTTGAGTTGCAGGGCCGCGGCGGTGACGTCCAAATTGAGAACATCGCAGGCCAGACCACGGTCAACGGGGAGTTTTCCGGCAATTTGGAATTCCGCGCCCTCGCCAAGCCCTTCCGCTTTACGTCCCAGCGCTCCGACTTCCGCGTGGAAGCCGTTCCCGGCACCATCGAGCTCGATTTGAGCGAACTGAAGCTGAACAACGTGACCGGCCCCGTGCGCTTCCAGTCCGGGTCCCGCGACATCCACGTGACCGACGTGACCAACGCGCTCGAAATCACGCTGGACCGTGGCGATATCGAGGTCTCGCAGACCAAAACCCCGCTCCCCAAGATGGACCTGCGCGTCCGCAACGGCGACATCAACGTCGGCGTGCCGCAAGGGGCCAGCTTCTCCATCGACGGTCGCACCGGACAGGGCGACGTCACGAATGACTTCGGCGGCGGCATCGTGACGGACAGCCAAGGACGTTCCGGCACCCTGAAAGGCCGCTCCGGCACCGGCCCCCAACTCACGCTCAACACCGACCGCGGCAGTCTTACCATCAAAAAGAACTAGTTCTGATATGCTGCCCGCGTGGATGAACTCCCTCGCAAACTAGGCCTGCTCGATGCGACGCTGATTGTGGTCGGCGTCGTCATCGGGTCAGGCATCTTCCTCCTGCCCAGCGTCATCGCCCGGAACGTCGCTTCCGCGCCGGTGATCATGGCGATCTGGATCGTGACCGGTATCGTCTCGCTCCTCGGTGCCTTCGCCTACGCGGAACTAGGCGCGATGATGCCCGCTACCGGGGGCCAGTACGTCTTCCTGCGCGAGGCCTACGGGCCGGGTTGCGCCTTCCTCAGCGCGTGGGTCTTCGTCTTGGCGGCGGTGCCGGGCGCGATCGCCTTCCTCTCGCGCGGCTTCTCCATCTACCTCGGCCAGTTCCTCCCGCTGACGCCCGTCGCCGCGAATCTGGTGTCGGCGGGCGTGATCGTCGTGCTGTCCGCCGTGAATTACATCGGAGTACGCGAAGGTGCCTGGGCGCAGCGCGTTTTCGGATCGCTCAAGACCGTCGGACTCCTGCTTCTGATCGGCGCGGCCTACTTCGCGCCCCCGTCCACCAACGGAAGCCCGGTTTCCGGCCCGGTGAATCCACACGGAATCGGGATCGCCGTCGCCGCCTGCCTGATGGCCTACAACGGCTGGAGTTTCGTCAGTTTCGTCGCTGGCGAGGTGAAGGACCCCGGCCGCAATATCCCCCGATCCCTCATGTTCGGCATGGCGCTGGTGATGTTCCTCTACATCGGCGCGAACCTGGCCTACATGCACGTGCTGACGCTGGCCGAGATTGCCGCCAACGAGCGCGTCGGGGCGGCAGTAATGGAGCGGATCACGGGACCCGTGGGCGCGCGGCTGCTCTCGGTGCTGATCCTCTGCTCGATTACAGGCGCGATCAACGGCAACATCATGGCTGGGGCGCGCATCCCATTCGCGCAGGCCCGCGACGGCCTCTTCTTCGCCAAATTCGGCGAGATCCACCCGCGCTTCCAGACCCCGGCGTTCGCCATCGCGGTGCAATGCGGGTGGAGCCTGGTGCTGCTGTTCAGCGGGTCGTTCGAGGCGCTGAGTTCGTACACCATCCTGTCGGCGTGGCTGGCGTACACGCTGGGGGTGGGGGCGGTCGCCGTCTTCCGCCGCACCCGGCCCGACGCGCCGAGGCCGTACCGGATGTGGGGCTATCCGGCGACCATGTGGATCTTCCTCGCGGCCTCGGCGTGGTTCTTGGGCGATTCGGTGGTGGGCCAACCGGGTCCGGCGATGGCCGCGGCGCGGATCGTGGCGGCGGGACTGCCGTTTTATTGGTTGTGGCGGCGGGCGGCGGGACGACGCTAGCGGGGGACTTTGCACTTCCGCTACCCTAGTAGCAGTTCTCAGCATGAGATTCCTAACGCGCGTCAGTATCCGGAACTACAAGAGCATCGAGTCGTGCGATGTGGAATTGGGGGACCTGACGTTCCTGGTCGGACCGAACGGATCAGGGAAGAGCAATTTCCTCGACGCGTTGGCATTTGTGTCGGATGCCTTGCGGAAGACGTTGCGGGAAGCCGTCCGGGATCGCGGCGGCCCGATGGACGTCTTTCGGCGACAATCGCTTCCGGATACCATGTCGATTCGCTTGGATTTTGCGCTTCCCGATGTCGGAATGGGATTCTATCGGGTGGTTCTGGTCGGCGGCCCGAGGCAGGTTGGCGTGCTTGAGGAGCAGTGCGTCATCGGATCAGATGAATTCCATCTCATACAGGGCTGGCATGCGGGGGAAAGGAGCGGGCCCGGGCCCGGATCAACTGCGGGTCTCCACCTAATGTTCGCGTCAGGAGAACTGGTGTTCAAGCCCGTGTACGACGCGCTCGCAGAGATGTCGTTCCACAATCTCGCCCCGGACGCCATGCGAATCCCGCACCCCCCCGATGCTGGCGACCGGCTCCGCAGGGACGCCGCCAACGCGGGAAGCGTGATCGAGCGGCTGGCAATAGACGACAAGCCCCGTTTGGAGCGCATCGTCCAATACCTGTCAGCCGTAGTGCCCGGGATCACCGATATCGCGACGGGGCCTGGTGGCGTACCCCGGTTCCACCACGGTGAATGGTTTGATGCCAATGCCATGTCCGACGGTACCCTTCGCGTACTGGGCATCCTCCTCGCCTTGTTCAATCGGGGCACGGAATCGCCTTTGGTCGCCATTGAGGAGCCGGAGATTGCCCTGCATCCCGGCGCATCGGAAGTCTTGCTGGATGCGTTGCGGGAGGCCAGCGAAAAGAAGCAGTTGATCGTAACCACCCACAGTCCCGATTTGCTCGACTTGGTCAATCTGGATTCCGAAACGGTCTTGGCAGTCGCCAACTCAGGCCATGGCTCGGTGATCGCGCCGATTAACCGGGTGAACAGAGACATCCTCCGTGAGGGCCTGTATTCACTAGGAGAACTACTCCGGGACGAGCAGCTCAAGCCGGATCCAACTGTCACCACCAGCGCGCTGTCTGACTTGGAGCTACCGTGAGCGAGCTTCATCTCGCGTGCATCGTGGAAGGCAAAGGCGAAAGGCCCGCGCTTCCCAAATTGCTGCGCAGGATCGTGGAGCAAATCACCGCCTATCAAGTGGCGTTACCCACGCCACCCATGAAGAAGTTGGACCGCGCTAAGCTGTCGCACCCAGGGGAATTGGAGCGAGCGGTGGAGTATCTGGCCCGCAATGCCCCGAACGCCGCCCTGTTGATCGTGATGGACGGCGACGATGACTGCCCGGTGAACCTCGGCGCGGACCTGCTGCGCAGGGCCAAGGCCGCACGCCCTGATCGCAGAATCAGTGTGGTCATCGTCCAGCGCGAGTTCGAGGCATGGTTTATCGCGGCCGCCAAGTCGCTCGGAATCGAAACGACCGACCCCCGTGGCCCTGAGGAGATACGCGGTGCCAAACAGTGGCTGAACGAGCACCGACCTCCCTACCGCGCTTCCATCGACCAGGAAAGGCTCGCCGCAACCTTCGATCTTGACGAAGCTCGCACCAATTCCCGATCCTTCCGCAAACTCTGGAAGGAAGTGGAGATCCTTTTGGCCGAGGTGAGCTGAGCCAGTTCCATAATGGAGTCGGGAGTTCCGGGAATGCAACTAGTCACGAAAAAACCCTCGCCACCGCCAAGACCGTGGAAGCAGCCTCCGCCGCCGCCCCGCGCAGCCGCCTGACACGATCGAACGCAGGTCTAATGGGATAATTTTCCCGTTGGCCGAAGTTCTCTTCGGCACTGCCGATGCCCAAAGTTTTCGTCTCATATTCGAGCAAAGACCGCGACCTCCTGGAGGAGTTCGACACCCACACCGCCACGTTGAAGCGGGCGGAGTTGATTGAGTCGTGGACCGACCGGGATATCCCGTGGGGCGGGGAGTGGGAGAAGAAGCTCTGGGAGGAGTTCCACGCGGCGAACATCATCGTGCTGCTGGTCAGCGCGGATTTCCTCGCTTCCAAGTACGCCTACGACAAGGAGTTTGCGGCGGCGCGGGAGCGGCATGAACGGGGCGAGGTCCGCATTCTACCGGTCATCGTGACGGAATGCGATTGGCAGGACGGCCACATAGACAAGTTCCAAGTGGTCCAGTTCGAGAAGGCGGCCTCGGTTTGGGGCCACGGGGACCATCCGAGGCACCGGGCTCCGGCATGGACAGCGGTGGCGAAGCAGCTCCGGCAGGTCGCGGAGGAGTTGAAGGCGCAAACGAAAGTGGTGCGGCCCCCGAAGCCGGTCGCACCGGAACCGCCGCGCATCGTCGTGCCCGAAGCCCCCGCCGTGATTGTCCACCGGGCGGGCGACGTCACTGATATCGGCGGCCTCCCTTACATCTGGATTCCACCGGGCAAGTTCCTGATGGGTGCCGACCCGGAGGACACGGAAGCGTATGAGAACGAGCATCCGCCGCATGAAGTCACCATCACCAAAGGGTTCTGGCTTGGAAAGTACCTCGTGACCCAAGCAGCATACCGAAGGGTGATTGGAGAGAATCCAAGCAACTTCAATGGTCCTAATCGTCCGGTTGAGCGGGTTAGCTGGGACAATGCCAACACTTATGCCGAGACTCTGGGTGGCGGCGTGCGCCTCCCGACCGAGGGCGAATGGGAGTTCGCGGTCCGTGCGGGAACATCGGCAAGCCGCTACGGTGAGTTGGATCGGATCGCTTGGTGCAGGGGAAGTGGCGGCCAAACCCATGATGTGGGCGGGAAGGCACCGAACGGATGGGGTCTCCACGACATGCTGGGCAACGTATGGGAGTGGGTGGGAGACCTCTTCGGCGACTACCTTGCGGAGCCCTCTACAGATCCTCGGGGACCAAGGACGGGCGTAGTGCGGGTGCTCCGTGGCGGCTCCTTCCAAGATGACCCCGCGTTTTGTCGGGCGTCCATTCGCCGAGGCGAGGACCCGCTCCACCGCTACAGCTATATCGGCTTCCGCTGCGCTGCCGACTAACCTACCCCACTTCCTCCACTCTCGCCACCCTAGGCAGCAACAAATGAATCACCCCCAAAGCAATCAAATAAGCCGACCCCGCCGCAATGAAAATCGGCCCGTACGACTTATGTGAATAATCCAGCCACCACCCAATCGCCGGGGCCACCAACATCCCGCCAAACGCCCCGCCCATCCCGCCAAACCCGGCCACCGACCCCACCGCCTCCTTGTGGAACGTGTCCGACGGAATAGTGAACAGGTTCGCCGACCAGCCCTGGTGCGCAGCCGCCGCCAAACTGATCAGCCCCACCGTCGCCCACAAATTGCTGCCGGTATACATGATCAACCCCACCGGCGTCACCAGCAACGCGCAGATCAGCATCGCCGTCTTCCGCGCCTTCCAGTGCGGCAACCCCATCGAAATCAACAACTTCGACAGGTACCCCCCCCCAATCGACCCCACGTCCGTCACCAAATAAATCACCACCAGCGGCAACCGCGACTGCGCCAGATCCAACCCGTAGTTGTCATGCAGGAAGCCCGGCACCCAGTAGAGGTAGAACCACCACACCGGGTCGGTCATGAACTTGCCCACCAAATACGCCCACGCGCCCTTCTTGCGCAGCAGCGAGAAGTAACTCGGAGCGGGACCCTTCGGCGTATCCACACCGTCCGACTCGATGACCGCCAACTCCTTCGCCGTCACCATCGAATGCTCCGACGGCCTCCGGTAAAAGCTCAGCCACAGCGCCAGCCAGACCATGTCGAGCCCGCCGGTCACCAAAAACGCCTTGCGCCAACCGAAATGCAGCGCCACGAACGGCACCAATATCGGCACCAGCAGCGCCCCGATATTCGTCCCGCTATTGAACAATCCCGTCGCAAACGCCCGCTCCCGC
Organism: uncultured Acidobacteriia bacterium; assembly: GCA_903907865.1. Classification (GTDB taxonomy): domain Bacteria; phylum Acidobacteriota; class Terriglobia; order Bryobacterales; family Bryobacteraceae; genus BOG-234. The sequence continues at coordinate 170,649 of CAIVPR010000085.1, read as the reverse complement.
TTCGGGAACCACTCCGCGACCGTCCTCAACGCCGCCGGGAAATTCGCCGCCTCGCCGAATCCGAGGCCGAACCGCGCCATCGCGAACTGCACCGGCGTCCCCGCGATGGAGTGCGACATCGACGCCAAGCTCCAAATGACCACCGCCACCGCATAGCCGACGCGGGTGCCGAGCCAGTCGATGGCCCGCCCCGCGAACGGCATCACAAGGGCGTACGCAAGCTGGAAGGTGAAGATGATCCAGCCGAAGTCCTTGTCGCTCCAGCCCAGTTCCTTCTCAAGCGTCGGCTTCAGCAGCCCGAGGACCTGTCGGTCCATGTAATTCACGGTGGAAGCGAAGAACAGCAGGCCGCAAATGGCCCACCGCACGTTCCCACCAAACACACTCTTCTTCTCAGGCGGCGCGGCGTTCGACATGGAGGATTGGGGAGACCGGGACTAACGGCTCAGGACGAAGCTTTCGAAGTTGCCCCGGAACATACGGGTTATATCACGCCGGATCGCGTCGCGCGTCACGACTCCCCCGTCTTCCGCCAAGGTTTGGAACGTGCTTGCCAGAATCGGCGTCAGCGTGCGCCGCGTATTGCGCCACTTGTAGATCACTTGTTCCAACACGCGGGCGTCGGAATGCTGCGGAATAAAGCTCGCGCCCAGCATTTCGATGCGCTCGCGGGTCATCTCCTCCACCACGGACGGGTTGTTGAGGAACCACCAGCACCCGAACGGCATCAGGTTGGCGAACTTACGGGCGTAGACGCAGAGCTCGTGTTGGTTTTCGCGGCTCAGAAGGCTGATCAGGAAACGGTTGTCGCCGAACTCGAGCGCCAGGCGCTCCACGGCGCGCAGATCGGCCTTGCCAGCACCGTCGCCAGCCAGCTTGAGCGCAGGGTTGACCAGGTAGCGGACGCCGATCATGATCGAAAGCGGAATATTCCGCTCACGGCACAGGGGCAGAACGGCTTCGCGCAAAAACAGCACGCGGGTACTGTCCTCGGGAAACGCGAATGTGTCCGGCAGCGAGACCGCCATGTAGACCGGATTCATCTTGTCGGTCCACTTGCCCAGGAAGCGTCGAACCTCGGCAGCGGAATTGCCGGAACCGTCGGCGGCCACGTCGTAGCCCTGCGCCTTCAGCACTTCCCAGTGCTGGGCCCACTTGTTCAGGATGCGATCAAGGCGGAGGACGGCGTGGAACCGCGGATCGCTCGCCGGACCAGCTTCCCATGCGGGAACTTCGGCGGGATCCAGCGGATCGTTCGTCATCACGGCTTGGTCGATGCCCGCTAGGCGGAAGACGTCGTCAATATGCTCGGAAATCGTCCGGCTGGCGAAGAACGCGCGCGCCTCGCCGAGGCTCCCGGAAGTGGGCAGGTTGAAGGCGTTGAGGACGGCGACCACGCCGCGAGTTGCCTCGGAGATCGGGGTGTTGTCGAGGAACAGGGTCTTCCAGATCAGGTCGGCCTGTTGGCGCTTGCCCATGGCGAAATATTTGGTGGGGGTGATGGGGCAGGAGCGGAAGAGTTCGGCTTCCAAGTAGTGGTAGGTAATGAGCTCGTCAATGCCCCAGAGCCCGATGGGACCGAGCGACGGCTGGAAGAGGTGGGTGTGGATGTCGATGATGGGGAGCGCCTGCAGTTCTTCTTGGACTGCGGCACGGATCTCTGCTGGATTCACTCTTCCAGCATTGCTGATCGGGGGGCCCGTGCGCAACGAAATTCCACTAAAGACACCGTTCTGTAAACATGAAAGGACATGTCCTTCTCGCACACAATCGGCGGCACCGTGCACCGGTTCGACGATTTGCGGATGCTCCTCGCGAAGGCGTCGGCCCCGTGTTCGGGCAACGAACTGGCCGGAATCGCCGCGCGTTCGGCCGAGGAGCGAGTGGCTGCACGGATGGCGTTGGCGGATTTGCCGCTGAAGTCCTTCCGTTCCGAGGCCGTAGTCGATTACGACACCGACGAGGTCACCCGCCTAATCCTCGATGAGCAGGACTTGACGGCGTTCGAAACGGTCTCGCATCTCACCGTCGGAGAACTCCGCGACTGGCTACTATCCGACGGCCCGACGACCGAAATCCTCGCCGCCCTCGCCCCCGGCCTCACCCCGGAGATGGCGGCGGCCGTATCCAAGCTCATGCGGGTCCAGGATCTAATCGCGGTGGCCTCCAAGATCCACGTGGTGACGAAGTTCCGCACCACTGTCGGGCTTCCCAGCCGCCTCTCGACACGCCTCCAACCCAACCACCCCACGGACGATCCCACCGGCATCGCGGCCAGCATCATCGACGGCCTTCTACTCGAAAGCGGCGACGCCGTAATCGGGATCAATCCGGTGTCGGAATCGGTCGAATCGGTGGAGCGCTTACTTCACCTAATCGAGCGCGTGCGCACAACATGGGGGGTACCCACGCAAAGCTGCGTCCTCGCCCATGTGACCGCGCAGATGGAGGCGATGCGCCGGGGCGCGCCGGTCGATCTCGTGTTCCAGTCAATCGCGGGCACGGAAGACGCGAACCGGTCCTTCGGCATCGACATCGCGCTTCTGCAAGATGCCTGGCAGCAAGCCCGCGAGCTCAAACGCGGCGAAATCGGCGACAACATCATGTACTTCGAGACCGGCCAAGGCTCGGCCCTCTCCGCCAACGCGCACCACGGCGTCGACCAGCAGACCTGCGAAGCCCGCGCCTACGGCGTCGCCCGCCATTTCCGCCCAATGCTGGTGAACACTGTGGTCGGGTTCATCGGGCCGGAATACCTCTACGACGGCAAACAAATCATCCGCGCCGGCCTTGAGGACCACTTCTGCGGCAAGCTGCTGGGGCTCCCGATGGGCTGCGACGTCTGCTACACCAACCACGCCGAGGCCGACCAGGACGACATGGACGTCCTGCTGACCCTGCTCGGCACTGCGGGCGTGAACTACATCATGGGAGTACCCGGGGCCGACGACATCATGCTCAACTACCAGAGCACCTCGTTCCACGACGCGCTGGCATTGCGGTCGCTGCTCGGCCTAAAACCCTCGCCGGAGTTCGAGGCCTGGCTGGCGCAAGGCGGCCTGGAGCGTCACCGGTCGTCGCTGGGGGCGTTCCTGGCATGATTGTGGACGTCTGGACCGTGTCGCTTGAAGTGGAGCGCGCACCCACCCTGTCACCCGAGGAGCAGACCCGTGCGGCGCGCTTCATCTTCGAACGCGACCGGGTGAAATGGGCGCGCGCGCGGACCGCGCTACGGACCGTGCTGGCCCAGTACGCAGGAACCAACCCCGGGGACTTGGTCTTTGCCTACGGGGAAAACGGCAAGCCCCGCTTGGAGGGCGTGACGGGCGTCGAATTCAACCTCTCTCACGCGGGCGCGTGGGCGATGGTGGCAGTTGCACTCGGCCCTGCGGTCGGAGTGGACCTCGAAGCGATCCGCCTCGACGTGAACATCGCCGACCTACTTCGGCGGGTGGGTGAACGCGACCTCCCCACCTCCCGCGAGGATCTTTTCCAAGTCTGGACCCGCCGCGAAGCCCGCACCAAAGCGACAGGAGGCCAGCTCATGCGCACGCCAATCGGGGATTTGCGCCTAGTTGACCTCGCAGCACCCGAGGGCTATCGGGCCGCATTGGCCATGGTCGGGCATGACCCCGAAGTGCGCTACCGCAGCGCGATTTGACACCTTCACAAGGTGTTCACACAGTGTTTACCCACCCCCGCTGTACACGCGAAACATTTCGTGCTACATATGAGGTGTACCGATTGCGGAGATTCCACCGTGTTGTCCACACCCCTGGACCCCGCAAATGTTGCAAGGCACTTGGACGCCCATGTCCGCACCCGGTGCCAAACCTTTTCAAAACATAGGAGTTTTGATCCCGCATGGACTCCGACCGCAAATACAGGCAGCACGGCTATAGCGACCAAGTCGCCCCCTCACACAACGGCATCGGGCAGAAGCCAAAGCCCCAAGGCCCCCGCCCTTCGATCGACATTACGGGACCGCGCCTTCCGCGCCTCGTCCAGAATGTCACTGCCTCGAGGTGTTACAGCTGCGCGACAGCCTTGCAGCCCGGCACCGACTTCACCGGCACCTGCCCGAAGTGCAACGCCCAGCTTCATTGCTGCAAGCAGTGCACCTTCTTCGAGTCGTCGACGCGTTTCCAATGCCTGAAACCGGTTCCAGTGCGGATCGCGGTGAAGGACCAGCGGAACGATTGCACCTTCTTCTCGCCACGCATCTCCGTGGCGCGGGACGCGACGGCGCTCCAGAACGGTAACGGCAACGGGAATCCGAATATTTCCGCCCGTCAGGCACCGACCGCGAACACGCCCGCTCCGGTGAGCGCGGCCGATGCGCGCGACGCGTTTGCCCGGTTGTTCAAGCCGGACGTTTAGCCAACCGGCGGCGGTCGACCTCGATCCAGAGTTCGGCGGCCCTCAGTTCGCTGCTACCGACTCCCGCCACCCTGCCGAGCCACGACCGCAAGGGAGTGTTGATGGAGTTACTCCGATGGCTCCAAGCGGCGGTCCAAGTCAGCCCAAACCTGCTCCGCCATCAGGGCACGATCCCGTCGAAGGGCCACTACGTCGGTCTCCCGCGGCACACCGCCCTCGAAATGCCAAACAAGGCGCTCAACCGGGTCGATCACAATCACCCGCCGGATACCCCACTTTTCGTACAACCGGCACTTCCTCAAGACGCGCGAAAACGCATCCTCGGGCGACAAGATCTCGATCACCACGTCAAACGGCTTCGTCGGATAGGGACCCTGCATGCTGCCGCGCTCCCACGCGATCACGTCCGGGATAGGCTCGTAGGCCTGGGCAAGCTTTAATTTGATCTCGGCGGACGACTCGTACCCCATGGCGTCCAACAAGAAGCACAGAATCTTCTGGATGAGGCTGTGGATCAGGGTAGGCATGGTCTTTTGCACTGCCTCGCCATTCCAATACTCGTAGTATGGCTTTTCGCCGTCGTATTGGGCGTGGAAGGCTTCCAACGTAAGGCTTGGGGCTTCGACGAGGGTTGGCATGGCTAGTTCCATTATGCCGCCAACGAAGCTAGCTGGCCCCACGACCCGACAAAACCTCCGGAATCGTCATCAGAATAATCCGCGCGTCCAATCCCAGCGACCAATTATCGATGTACTGCAAATCCATCCGCATCCAAGTTTCGAAATCCACCGTGTCGCGCCCCCCAACCGCCCACAAGCACGTTAACCCAGGCCGCATCCGCAGCCGCCGCCGCTGCCACCCCTTGTACTGCTGAACCTCGCTGGGGAGCGCCGGACGCGGTCCAACAATCGACATGTCGCCCCGAAGCACGTTGACCAGCTGCGGCAGTTCGTCGATGGAGAATCGCCGCAACCACTTGCCGATGGGCGTCAGCCGCGGGTCGTTCGGGATCTTGGTGGCAACCTCCCGCTGGCTCAGGTGCGCGACTTCATGGAAGCGCTGCTCGGCGTCAATCACCATCGAGCGGAACTTGTAAAAAGTGAAAACGCGGCCATTGAGTCCGCAACGGCGCTGGCGAAAGATCGCCGGTCCTGCCGAAGTCAGTCTGACCGCCAGTGCGACCAGCGCAAAAACAGGTGCGAGAACAACCAGCCCCGCCGACGCCAGTGCGATATCGACAAGCCGCTTGGCAAACAGCAGCAGTTCATCGTCTGGCGCGGCGGTAAACGTGAGCATCGGAGTGCCACCCACCCGTTCCAACGCGACTTCACTGTTCACGTGCGGGAAGAAATCGACCGCAAGCCGCGTGCAAACCCCCTCCTCGTCGCACCACAGGAATACTTCCTCCAGCGACGGGAGTTCCGAGGATTCGACGGCGAAGTGGATTTCATCGATCGGCTGGCGCGCCACCGTAGCGCGCAGGCTCTCGATGGGAAGCACGGGGTACGTGCCTGCAAGGCTGGATTGGTCCGGGTCCGGCAACCCCTCCGTCGGCGCGAGGAAGCCGAGGATGCGGAGCCCCTGGTTGTGGAACGTCTCCAGATTGCGGGCCAAGTTGACCGCACGCGCGCCCAATCCGGCGATCAGGACGTAGCGCTCGCCGCCGAAGGCCCTGCGAACATGGGGTAGGAAGGAGACTGCCACGAAGCGGAAGACAACCAGAAAGAGCCAGCTCAGCAGCATGAAGCTCGCCAGAAACGGGCGACTGACCTTCACTTGCAGCGCGAAGACGATGAACACGACCATCGCGAGGGCGCTGGACGCAACCTGCCGGGCGGCCGCGCCCAGGATCGCGGCTGGACTGGCCACGTCGAGCCGGGTGTAGACCCCCAGCCAGTACCCCGCCGTGGCCCACGACAGCGAGCAAAACACCGCAAGCAGGTTGCGAACGTCGGGTACTAGGAAGAAGACGTTGGAGAGCGGCAGGGATTGCCGGAAGCGGTAGGCTATCCAGAAGGCCAACGCCGTCAGCAAGAAATCGGATAAACCGAACAGAATCTTCGTTTTACGCTGTTGGCTACGGAACATCCCCGACCCTCAGGGTACCACGTGCGCGATGGGGGTGCTGTGTGGTACATTGAAATCTGTGGGCGCGTAGCTCAATTGGCAGAGCAACTGACTCTTAATCAGTAGGTTGTAGGTTCGATTCCTACCGCGCTCACCATTCCTTTCAGTGACTTACAGGCCACTGGATCATGGTGTCAGGCCCCCCAATCCCACCCTCCCCCCTGTCGTCCGAACGCCTGGGTAACTTCCTCTCCACCTGCACCTTTTTCGTCGTCCCCGTGTGCCTCGGGCGAGTCATCAACAATTAACTCCAGCCCCCGGTCGGTACTCCGAAATCGCGCGCCGACCCTCCGGAACCCATCGCCGAAACCACCACTTGCGCGACAAGATCCACCGCTGTGTGGCAATGTCGGCCTTTACCCCTCAGCGGGCTGCTAAAATCTGAGGCAGTGGCAGACTCTCTAAATCCGGAACACAGGTCGGATGACGAGCGTCGGGACGAGTTCGGCACTGCGGACTGGTCGCAACTCGTCATGCGCGTCCGCGATGGCGATGCCGACGCCATGGGCGAACTCTACCATATATTCGGCAAAGGCGTCCGCTACTTCCTCTTGCGGAAACTTGGCTCCAAGGACGTTGATGACCGCGTCCACGACGTGTTCGTCATCGTCGTCGAGGCAATCCGCAACGGCGAACTGAGGGATCCCGACCGCCTCATGGGTTTCGTGCGCACCGTCGTCAAGAGGCAGATCGCGGCCAATATTTCGGAGGCCGTCTCCCGCCGCCAAAACGAGGCCGACTACGACGACAACGTCTTTTCGCTCTCCGACGCTACCGACGACCCCGAGCGCGAGGCCGTTGTTCGGCAGCGCGAGCAGTTGGCCCGCAAGGTCCTCCAGAGCATAGCCCTTCGGGATCGCGAAATCCTCTATCGTTTCTATGTCGACGAGCAGCCCATGGAAACCATCATGGAGCAAATGCATCTCTCGTACAATCAATTCCGTCTGCTTAAATCGCGTGCCTTGACGCGCTTTGGGAAATTAGGGCGGCGATTGGCATCCGGCACTCCGCTGGGAACGAAAAAAAATTTTGACGAAGAGTGAGAAAATTTTGCCGCCGTCCCACTCTATATCCAGGAGCCATTGACGTGGATACATCGCTTCACCTCTCCGACGACCAACTGGAGCTTTACGCCCTTGACCGGCTGGCCGAAACGGACGAAGACCGCATTGAGGACCATCTTCTCCTTTGCGACCCCTGCCGCAATCGACTGGATGACATCGGGCTGCTCGCGTTCCGGGTTCGCGAAGCCCTTCGACAAAACCCGCCTTACCTCGATCGCGAGGAACCCCGCTTCCCGTGGTCGCTTTTCGTTTGGCGCAGTTGGATGATGCCGAGCCTGGCCTTGGCCGGGACCGCGGCGGTGCTGTTGACGATGCTGGTACTCCGGCACGACAACCGCAACCGCGATTTGGCGCCGCTCGCGACAGTGACGCTCACCGCGATGCGCGGCAATGGCGGGGAGACCGGTTCCGTGGCGAAACCGTCGCGTGAATACGACCTCGTTCTGGCGGATGCGGGGACCGCTGCCACCCTCGTCCGGGTATTCAACGCCGGCGGAACTGAGATCTGGAAAGGTGCGCCTGCCCCCGCAGCCACCGGGAAGGTTGCCAAAGTGGTGGCCGACCTGCCCGAAGGCCTCTACATCGCTCGCTTGGAGGATTCCGCAGGCGGTACCCTGCACGAATACGCCTTCCAAGTTCGCAAGTAGCGCGGGATTACTTCGCTGGCACCAGCACCAGGGTGTCTTTGCCCTCGACCTTCACGAACTGCATGGGGAAGCTACGCCCGCTGTAGTAGCTTTCCCACTGGTCGCTGTAGTGCGATGACGCCACACTCCCGGACTGCCCGATCGGCAGGTTCATCAAGGAGTCGTCCCAATTCCCCACCGCCGCGTCCATCCGTTCCGACGGCCCCAACCGCCGCGTCGTCTGCTTCACCGTGGTCGGCGATCCGCTCATCGGAATCGGCCCGATATTGAAGTACTTCCCAACGACCGGAAGTTTGCCGGCCACCGGATGCTGGATGTCGGCATACGTGTACTTGCCCCACCGCCAGCGGGATGGAGCCAAGCCCTGCAGCTTCTGGCCTTCCTCGATCCCTTCCGACAGGCTCCGGAGCAGTAATTCGCTGTAGTCGGAGAACCAACCCTCCGGCCGCTCCTTCAACAAGCGCTCCACCACCGCGTACGACATCTGCGGCTCGTAGGTCGCACCCGCTCCGGGTGCCACACGCTCCGCCACCGCCTTGCGAAGACTGAGGAACGCCATCGTAACGATGAAAGGTTCTGGCTGGTCCTTGTCCATCTGGCCGTCCCATTTCCGCAGCAACTGGACCGCCTCCTTGAGGACGGCGTTGTTGTCGCCACGCTTGTCGTAGACCGCGACCAACTGCCCCGCCAAAAATTTGCCGAAGCCGCTATAGACATCCGTCTGGATCCGCAACAAATCCGCGGGTTTCAACTTGTTCCCGGCCGAGGCCAGCAGGTTTCCGATCTGCGTCGCCCGATAAGGAGCCGCGAATCCACCCGCCACCTTATATGGATAATCCTCGGGAAATGGGTTCTGGTTGGCGGTGACAATATAGCCGGAAGTGGGATTGAACGCGTGCGGGAGTTCCGCAAACGGGATGTAGCCGTCCCATTCAAAATTCCCCGAAGCGCCGTCAACCGGCAGATCGCCGGTATGGTTGCGACGCACCGGCAGTTTTCCGGCGGCGTGGTAGCCGATATTGCCATCCACATCTGCGTAGACGAAGTTCTGTGCAGGCCCGCCGAAATCGCCCAACGCCGTTTGGAACTCGTCCCAGTTCCGCGCCCGGTTGATATCAAGAAAGACATCGCGGAAGATCGGGGCATCGTAGATGGTCCACCGAAGGGTGCTGATCCGCCCCCCGGCCACGTTGATCGCGGGACCGTGCCGGGTCACCCAATTGACGACCTCCTCCGGTTGACGACCCTTGATGACGATCACTTCCCGTTCCTGCCGGGCTTGTTCCACGCGCTGCTGGAACACGTATTGGCCCGTGCGGAGATCCATCCGCTCCTCATAGAGGTCCTGGACGTCGAATCCGAGGTTCGTCATGCCCCACGCGATACGGTCGTTGTGGCCCCCCACGATTCCCGGCAGTCCAGGCAACGAAACGCCGGTCGCATTGAGCCCCGGAGCTTTCAGATGCACCAAGTACCAGACGCCCGGAAGGCTGAACTCCAAGTGCATGTCATTGGACAGTAGCGGTTTGCCGCTCGCGGTGTGGGCACCGGACACGGCCCAGGCGTTGGACCCCGGATGCACGTCGCCCCCCAGCCCCGGCGCAAAGCCCCACGCCGTTCGGGGGGGAAACAGATAGTTGACCTTCTCGGGTTCCCCCCCGGCCAGCATCTGCTGCTTGATCACCTTCGTTTTCCAATCGTTGGACAAGGTCCGGAACATCTGCAGGGAGGCCAGAATGCTGTCGACCACGCTCCAAGGCTTGGGGTCGTAGCCCAGAGCCGTAAACTCGAACGTGTACCGGCCCCGGTGCGATTCGATGTAGGAATTGACCCCGCGCGCATAGGCCGCGAACGCAACGCGGTCCCGGTCCGAAAGCTTGGTGTAAATCTCCTCGGCGGTCCGACGCAGACGCAACCTGCGGGACTCGCGGTCTGCGTCGAGAGCCTGGGAACCAGCCATCTCCGAGAGCTCGCCAGCCGCCGCGCGCCGCAGCGTGTCCATCTGCCACAGACGGTCGGAAGCCGTCACGTAACCCTGCGCCACCCACGCGTCTTCCTCGGATTTCGCCGTGATGTGGGGCACTCCGAGGCCGTCGCGAACAATCTCGACCCTGTCGCGCACCGAACTGGCGACCTCGCCCGAAGTTTCCGGGAGGGGACGGTAAAAGAACCAGAAAAACACACCCAGAGCGGCAACGGCGGCCATTCCGAGCAAGACGTTCACCACAAAAAGGATACGGCGCACTACTGCGATTGTAGCGGACCCGGAGAGCATTCGCCCGATTGGCGCTATAATCCTGGACGGATGACACGCCGCCGATTCGCCACCGTAACCGGGAGCGCCCTTGCCGCCTCCCGCGACCTCCAAGCAGCCGACCCCACTGCAATCGACGCAACATTAAAGGATGGCATCGCCAAACGCGGAATCCCGGCCGTTGCCGCCATGGTTGCCGACTCCCGCAAGCCGGTCTATTCCGGCGCGTTCGGCGTGCGCGATTCGTCCGGTGTCCCGGTGACCGTCGATTCCATATTCGGCATCGCCTCCATGACCAAGGCCATCACGACGGTCGCGGCCCTGCAGTTGGTCGAGAAGGACGACATCGGCTTGGACGAGCCGGTCGGCAAGGTCCTGCGCGAACTCGCGAAGATCCAAGTCGTCCAAGGTTTCGACGCTGCGGGCGAGCCGATCCTTCGGCAGGCGAAAACGCCGATCACCCTCCGCCATCTTCTCACCCACACCTCGGGACTCTGCTACTCCAACTGGGACGGGACCGCGTTCAAGTACGCTTCCAAGGAAGGCCGCCCCGACGCGCTGATGTTCGATCCGGGCGAGCGCTGGCAGTACGGCACCGGTATCGACTGGGCGGGTCGCCTGGTCGAGCGCCTCTCCGGCATGACACTCGAAGACTATTTCCAAGTCAACATCCTGCGTCGTCTGGACATGGTGGATACCAGCTTCATCGTCCCGGAGTCAAAGTTCCCGCGCGTCGTGTCCGGCTGGACAAGGCAACCCGACGGCACGCTCAAGCAGGTGGAGCGCAAACCGCCGTCCGTCCCCAAGTCCTTCAACGGCGGGGGCGGCCTCTATTCCACTGTTGCCGACTACACCAAGTTCATGCAAATGATTCTCGGCAACGGACGCGGAATCAACACCCAAGGGATCCTGGACCCGAAGACGGCAGCGTGGATGAAGACCAACCAGATCGGGGCGTCCACCGCCGGAAAAATGAAGAGCTACGTCCCGGCGACCTCGGCGGACGTGGACATCCAGCCCGGCCATACCGAGAAATGGACCCTCGGCTTCCTGCTCAACACCGACCCCTACGCGGGCGGACGAGCGGCGGGCAGCCTCGCGTGGGCAGGTCTATTCAACACCTTCTATTGGATTGACCCGGCCCGCGACGTCTGCGGCGTCATCATGATGCAGTTCCTGCCATTCGTCGACCCTGCGGCGGTCGGCCTGCTCGGCGATTTCGAGAAGGCTGTCTACCGGGAACATGCATAACTCATGCCTAACGATCCAGCAATCGATTCCAACGATTTCCCCCGTGGCGTTCTCTGGGCCACTATCGCTGCGCTCGCTGGTGCCGTAGCCGCCATTTTTTACACCAATCGGCTCTATAGCGGCGCGAGCGCTGACTCGTTCTGCGGCTTGGTTTTGTTTGTGTTGGTCCCTGTCTGGGCAATCTTGGGGATAGTATTTGGCGGTACGGCCTCCTGGCTCTATCGCCGCGCGGAAAAGGTCTGGCTCGACGCCTACGTCGGTCTGACCCTGGGCCTGTTCACGGGCGGCGTCGCGGGCTTGTACTTCGATGACGTCTCGGAACTCAGCGGTATAAGTTTCCCGATTGCCCTTGCCGCCGGAATCGGAGGAGCCGTGTTGGGTAACTTCCGTTGGCCGCGCAGACAACCAAAGGTGGCGGTTGTCCTGGGTCTGGCCAGCATCGCGTTGGCCGTGTTTTGCGGCTGGAACGGGATTCGCGACCTGCACGCAATCACTACGCTGACGGTCCCGATCCAATTCGGAGGGCAGCCAATCTATTCCCCAATCGTGCCAGCGGGTGTCGCCGTCTCGTCCTACTTGGTGTTCGATGCACCTGCGGATCAAGCGGGCAAATGCCTAACCGGAGAGGCCCCCGCGGAAGCTTGCCGCGAATCCACCCGGTTGCAGCCCGGAGAAGTGTTTGTCGAGGCCTATTTCTTCAGCGACCAACTCGGCTATCATCGGATTTCCCAGAGCCGGTGGCAGGATTCGCAGCCACGCGCGGGCCGTTGGAAGATCGGCCCTACGCAGCCCCAGAACATGGAATTCCGATTGGAACTTGTCTCCGGCCCGTCTACCACCGTTCTGAACCGACTGCACCCCAAGCTGGTTCTGGAGGCTGACGCCCGGCAAACGCGCTTGGCACAACCCGCGGACGGACGCCGCAGGCGCGAGCAACCTCCTTGGTCACTGCTGTGGGCCGCCGATTTTGCACTGCTGGGTGCCGCAATCGTGTTTGGAAGTTTCCAACCACGCACCGAATCCACTTCCTAATCCGCCCGGCTAAGCCCGATGGCCCCGGTACCAGCGAATGAGAGCATTGGTGGACGCGTCGTGACCCAACTCCGGGTCTCCGGTGGCCTGCAACTCCGGCACGATCTTCATCGCGAGCACCTTGCCCAGTTCCACGCCCCACTGGTCGAATGAATTGATCTGCCAGACGATGCCCTGGGCGAACACGGCGTGCTCGTAAAGCGCGACCAGCTTGCCCAGGATCCCCGGCGTCAAACGCTCCGCCAGGATCATGTTCGACGGCCGGTTGCCTGTGAAGTTGCGGTGGGGCTGGTCCGACGTCTTCCCAAACGCCAGCGCCTCGGCCTGCGCCAACAGATTTGCCACCAGAATGTCGTGGTGGGCTCCCAGCGGGTTCAGCGAATTCGCGAAACCGATGAAATCGCACGGGATCAACTTCGTCCCCTGGTGGATCAACTGGTAGAAGGAGTGTTGCCCGTTGGTCCCCGGCTCTCCCCAATAGATCGCCCCGGTCTCGTAGTCCACCGCCACGCCGTCCAGCGTGACCGATTTCCCGTTGCTCTCCATCGTCAACTGCTGGAGGTAGGCAGGGAAGCGCTTCAAATACTGGTCGTATGGCAGCACCGCCGCCGTCTGCGCGTCGAAGAAGTTCGTGTAAAGAACCCCCAGCATCCCCATCAACACCGGCAGATTCCGCTCGAACGGCGTGGTGCGGAAGTGGACGTCCATGGCGTGGAAGCCCGCCAGCATCTCGCGGAAGTTCGCGCCGCCGATGGCGATCATCGTCGAAAGCCCGATCGCCGAATCCATCGAATACCGCCCGCCGACCCAGTCCCAGAATCCGAACATGTTGGCCGTGTCGATGCCGAACTTCGAGACCTCCTTGGCGTTGGTCGAAATCGCCACGAAGTGCTTGGCGACCGCAGACTCGTCGCCCAGTTCGCCCACCAGCCACTGCCGCGCCGACTGCGCGTTGGTCATCGTTTCCAGCGTCGTGAAGGTCTTCGACGCCACCAGGAACAGCGTTTCCGATGCGTCCAGATCCCGCACGGCCTCCGCGAAATCCGTCCCGTCCACGTTGGAGACGAATCGGAATTGCAAGTCCCGGTCCGAGTAGTGACGCAGCGCCTCGTACGCCATCACCGGGCCCAAATCCGATCCGCCAATTCCCACATTCACCACCGTCCGCACCCGCTTGCCTGTGTGTCCAGTCCATGCGCCGGACCGCACTCGCTCCGCGAAATCCTCCATCTTGTCGAGGACCGCATGGACCTCCGGCACCACGTTCACCCCGCCCGACAGGATTTCCGCACCCTTCGGGGCGCGCAAGGCGGTATGCAGCACGGACCGGTTCTCGGTCAGATTGATCGCGTCGCCCCGGAACATTGCCTCTATCGATTCGGCCAACCCCGATTCGCGCGCCAGTTGCAGCAACAGCCCAAGCGTCTCGTCGGTGATCCGGTTCTTGGAGTAGTCGAGGAACAGGCCCTCGGCCTTTACGGAGAACCGTTCCGCGCGTCCGGGGTCCGACGCGAACAGGTCGCGGAGGTGGAGCGACTTCAATGCCGCCGAGTGCGAGCCGAGCGCGAGCCACGCCGGCAGTTGGGTTACGGGAGTTCGCCGCATGTGCCTAAGCTAGCAGACGGCGCAGGTTGGTCGAGCCAGTTGCACAATGCCACCAACATGGCCCCGGAGGGCGTGGATTGCGTGCGCTCGGCCTCGGCCGCGAAATCGAGGGCTAGCCCCAAGTCGCCCGCAGCCAAGGCGCGGCGGGCTTCCGACCGCAACTTCCACGCCTCCAGCGCCAGCCGCATCAGCGGGCGAAGATCCGCGCCGCAGCGGGAACACTCCACGGCCCCCCGGAACTTCGCGCGGCAGACCGGACATTTGCCGGATTCGGTCAATTCGGCCGCCCCTCCATGAAGAAGAGCAGTTCCTTGAGGCCGCGAGCGGCCTCGTTCATGGTCGCGACGTCGCCAGCAGCCACCGCGTCATGGATCCGTTCGTTGAGCTCGATGGCCTCTTCGCGGTCCTCGGCATGCATGCGGTCCAGCAGGTTGCGGCACCGTTCCACTAGATACAACGCGGCTTCCTCGCCTGGCAAGGGCTCACGGAAGGCCGCCTCCATCTCGGACTCGACCAGTTCCCCCGCCTCCTCGAACTCGTGCTCGTGGCCATGATCGTGGTGTTCGTGGTCGTGCTCTTCTCCGCGAGACCGGTACATCTCCTCAAGGCGCTTCCGGGCCTCGCGGATTTCGTCGTCGCTCTTGGCCTTCAGGGCGTTGTCGATGGTGATGCGCTTGGACTTGCCGGTGCGCTTTTCGACAGCCGTGATTTCCAGGATGCCGTCCAAATCGAGGCGCATCTTGCAGATGATCTCGTTGGAGCTCGACAGGCTGGTCAAACCTTCAATGGTGAAATCGCCGACCGGGATGTTCTTGAGCGCGTCGTCGTCCTCGCCTTGGAAGATGTGGAGGTCGACCTCGGTCTGGAACGGGTGACTGGTGGAGTACTCCTCGCTCCGGGTGAGGGGGAGCGGGGTGTTGCGGCGGATGATCGGACGGAAGCAATGGGGATAGGGCACCCCGCCGCGTTCGCCGAGGAAGGAAATTCCGAACGAGTAGGGCGAGACATCCACCAGAACCCGCCCCGCATCGCGCCCGGAAAGCCGCGACGCCATCACGCCGGCACCCAGCGCCACGCACAAATCGGGGTGGACGTCCTGGCGCGGCTCGATGCCGATGCGCTCCCGCAGCATTTCGAACACCAGCGGAGTCCGGGTGGACCCGCCCACCAGCAGCACCGCGTCCATGTCGCCGGGGCGGCGGCCGGAATCGGAGAGCGCCTTGGACACGCTGTCGAGCGTCGATTCCACCAGCGCGCGGATCATGTCCTCGTAGTCATGGCGCGAGATCTCCATTTCCAAGTGGAGGGGGCGTCCGTTCCGCATGAGAACCGACTCCTCGCGAATCTGGACGTAGACCTCCGAGCTGAGGCGCTTCTTCGCCTCTTCCGCAGCCCACCAGAGCCGGGCCTTGGCACCGGGGTTGTTGCCTTGGCGGACGTCGATGCCGTGCTGCTTTTCGAACTCGCGGGCGAGGTGGGCGGCCAAAAGGTCGTCGAAATCGTCGCCGCCAAGCCGGTTGTTGCCGTGGCTGGCGAGGACTTCGGTGACGTCGCCCTCGACGGAGACCACGGAAACGTCGAAAGTGCCGCCGCCCAAATCGTAAACCAAGGCGGTGTGGCGCCCGCCGCCCGCATAACCGTACGCCAAGCTGGCGGCGGTCGGCTCGTTCAGAATGCGGACCACTTCCAAGCCGGCCAAGGCGCCCGCTTCACGCGTCGCGGCGCGCTGGGCGTCAGAAAAATATGCCGGGACAGTGATGACGGCCTTGTTTGGGGTCTCGCCGAGGGCCGATTTCGCCCAGCCAGCCAGTTCCCGCAGGATCAACGACGAGATTTCGGGCGGCGTGAATGACTTTCCGGCGAGCATGACGGTCTCGCCGCTGCCCATCCTGCGCTTGATGCTGCGGACCGTCCGCTCAGGGTACAGCGCCAACTGGTTGCGGGCGCTTTCGCCCACCAGCAGTTCGCCACTCGCGGAAAAGCCGACACAGGAAGGCAACACGCCGTTCCCTGGGCCCAGAATTTGCACTCGGCCGTCGACGAAGGAGGCCACTTCAGAGTTCGTCGTCCCCAGATCGATACCGACGATAAGATCTGCCATAACTTGTAATTATCCTGCCTGGCCTTTGGCCACTTTGACTTGCGCGGTGCGGAAGACTTCACCTTCCCACTCGTAGCCGCTCCGGTAGACCTCCAGAACGGTGCCTTCGGGTGCCGATACCGAAACCTCGGTCTCGATCGCGTTCATGCGCCGGGGGTCGAACATCTGCTTCTCGCAGTGGATTTCGAGCGCCCCGAATTCCTCCAGCGACTGGTCGAGCCGGTCCAAGCCCAACTCGTAGCCCCGGATCAGGGCACCAACCGCGTCGGTTCCGGGACCGGTGACCACAGTTTCCGCACCGACGAGGCGTTCGAGAAATGTCTGGGTCCGGGGCGGGGTCTTGGAGGTGACGAGGGCCACCCGTGCCGACTCCAAGCCGCGCACCAATCGGTCGCGGAGGTCGATCAACTGGCCGAGAACCTCCTTGCGTGCACGGCGTTCGGCGTCCGCCCGAAGCAGTTTTTCGCGCTCCGCATAGGCGGCCTTGAGTTCCGACGCCACCTTTTCGGTGTGCCCGTCGAGCGTCCGGCCCAAATCCTGGAACGCCCGGCCTTGCAGTCGGACCTCCTGGGTCAAAGCTGTGGTGGCGGCCCAGAGCGCGTACGAATCGCAGCGGGCGGCGTTGTCCGCGGGCTCGCCGAGCAATTCCACGGGGATTCCAACCGGTGAGTCCTCGTCCGCCAGGGCTGCATCCAGCACGCCCTCGAAGCGCCTGAGGATTTCGTCGCGATTCATTTGCTCTTCAAGACCTCGCGCCATAGCTTGGGGCCCACGAAATCGCGCTTCCGGACCACGTCGTCCAGCAGGGTATCCAGTTTCGGCAAGGGATTGCCGTCGCGCAGGATGTTTTGCGCCCGGGCCCGGCGGTCGCGCAGCATGGCATAGGCGTCGCGGATTTTCTCGAACTGTTCGGGGTCGCGTTCCGGGGGAAACTCGGAGACCTTGCGCAAGTACGCCGCCCGGACGGCGTCCTCTCCGGCGTCCGCGCCGATCCCCAGCAATGCCATTGCTTCGAGTTCCGTCATCCGCGTTTCCCCTTCTTGCCCGCCCGTTCCTCTTGTCCTAACATCTTCCTCATCTGGGACATGACCAGTTCCGGTGGAATCCCTTCCCGCATGCCTGTCCGGAAGATGTCAAACATGCTGCGGGCGACTTCGGGCGGGATGCCGGAGGGAACGAGCCGGAAGAAGGCGCTGCGCAATTCCTCCTCCATATCGTCGTCGAAGGCTGGAGACGCGTCGAGATCCTCTGCCGCTTCGTCGTACCACCGCTCTTCCTGCTCGGGCGAGATGGACTCGCCGCGTTTGCGGCGGCAGGCGGGACAGTCGCAGCGGGCCTCGATCAGATCGCGGTAGTCGGGACCCCGGTCGCCGTATTTGGGGAAGGAACGCGCCTCCTTCTCCTTGCGGGCAACCTCGCGCGCCTGCTCGACTGTCATGTTCGCGAGCGAGGGGCCGAAGAAGGTGCTGCGGAATTCCAACGCCTCGGTGACCACGGCGTCGTTCCTTTGCTCGCGACCGAGCACAGCCGCGGCCTGCGCACAGATATCGCGGCGATCGGGGCCGCCAGGAAGGCAGACGGCGCGGAGCAAGAGGAAGGCCGGGTCGGACTCGGGACTGCGCCCCAGGCCGGCCACGGTGACTGCGTGAGAGAGTTCCCGCCAGTCGAAGTCCTCGCCGACCCGGCCGAGAGCCAGCAGGTGGTCGGTGGACAAGGATGCGCCGTCCTTCTTGATCTGCGCGGCGGCGTCCTTAAGGTCGGGGACGGTGACCCAAATGTCCTCCATGCCGAACTCCGGAGAGATGATGGCCACGCGCGCCAAGGCCGTGAGGAAGTCCGGCGGCACGCCCTTGCGCTGCTTGTTGGGCGGCATTTCCGGGGGTGCGGAGATGGTGTTGCAGACGGTGTTGAGGAGGAAGCGGGTACCGTCTTCGCCAAGAGCTGTCGCGACAGCCGCCACGCGGGCTTTCGCTCCAGCCAGGTCGTCGAGGTCGAGGGCAATGCGCCAAGCCAAGGCTTCCAGCATCAAGGGCCGGTCGCCTTGGTTGGCGGCGGGAAGCTCGGAGAGGATCCTCAGCTTTTCCGCGGCGAGGGCGGGTTTCCGGCGCTTCAGGTGGCCTGTGACAGCGCGGGCCAACAAACGTAGGCGGGCTGCGCGGACCTTGGTATTGACCTGGTCTATCCCCTCGGCCTTCTGGAGGTAGTCGAGTGCCTTCTTGAAGGCGTTGCGCTCGTCGGCCTTGTCCATGAGGAAGAGGAGGGGCTCGATGTCGCGGGGGAGCGCCTTGTGCCAGGTTTCGGCCACCTTGACGCTGTCCTTGTTGGGGTGGTCGCTGTTGGAGGTCCAGCGGAGCCATTGCGAGAAGGCTGCGGAGTGGGGGTCGATGGCGCAGGCCCGGCTGAACAGGGAGTCCGCCTCCATGAAGTATAGGTCTGGCGTGCCGTTGCGACGTTCGTCGAGCCAGACGCCTTCGACGTTGGCCGGGTCGGACTTGGCAAGAAGTCCGGCCATGTGGAGGTACACGGCAGCGGCTTCAACGCTGCGCGGGGCCAATTTTCCGTCCTTGAACGAGGCATCGAGGAACTCGTGCCACGCGATGCAGGCGTCGGGGAAGAACTCGGAGTTGCGTGCATCCTCGTAGCCCCGGGCGAGAAGGCGCAGGGTCTCGGTGTCGACCTTTCCGAGCCCGCCGATGCCGGAAACGATCCGTTCCTCGGTGATGCCCTCCACCGAGCCCCGGATGAAGATGAACCTCTTGATGCGTTCCCAGACGTCGGGAGCCGTCCGCTTGGCCTCGGCCGTGACTGCCTGCAGCGTCTTATAGATTTCGGGATTGGGCGCCTCGTTGTCGAACTGGTCCTGGAGTTTGGCCAAGGCGGCCTTGAGCGCACCGGTTTTGCTGCCGAAGTTATCGACGAGCTTGGCTGCCGAGGGGGAAAGCGCGGTGTCGCCTTTTTCCCCGGCGAGACGCGCGAGGGCAGGGACAAGCCTCGCGGGAGCGGAATCGGGGTTGACCAAGGCAAGAGAGTCGCGGCATTTGGCGTCGTCGCCGCGGTGGAATTCGGCGATGGCGCGGATGAGCAGCTTCCACGGGGAGAGTGGGCTGCGATGGGAGACTTCGGGCAGCAGGAGCTCGTCATCCGTGACGTTGCGGCTGGTAACGGCGACGAAGGCCTTGTCGAGGGCGGCGGCGGCGGCCCGGAGGGGGTGGTCGGGAGGCAGGACGGTGGACTCGGCTATGGCGGCGAGGTTCCAGGCGTCGGTGCGGATCCGCTGTTCGACTTCCTTGCGGACTTCGGCGGTCAGGGCGGGGTCGGCGAGCGGGCGGAGGAGGTCGTCGACGCTGTCGGCCGTTGAGCCGGCGAGCCGGGGACCTGCGTCCGGAAAGCGCTCGAGGACAAGCTTGCGGAGCGATGCCGCTTCCTGTTCCATGCCGTGAGCGGCGAGGGCGTCGATCCGGGCGGAGTAGGCGTCGATCAGCAGGGCTTCCGATTCGGGGCCGGGGCTCGCCCGGTGGAAGTCCTTGGCCGCGTCCAGCGCGAGTTTGTATTTGCCGTCAGCGATCAGTTGACGGATCCCGGCGGGTGCCGTGGTGGGGGTCGGATCCTTCTTCGCGTTGGGACGCTGTTTCATTTGAGTGCTTGGATTATTATCGCTTGGGGGGAGACTGCGCCCACACGGGCATGGATCTGCGACACTACGAGTGGCCCGCCGCGGCCCTTCAGCGCGGTGACACCTTTGGGGCGAGATGCCTTGACTTCTGTGTGACGGCATCGTATAGTCTTCATTAAAATTAGTCGTCTCGTTTTCAAAATCAGAGTTAACGAAAGGAACAGGGTCCCACCCATGTTTGCAAGAACCCTCGCACGCGCCGCGCTTGCTGCCAGCCTCTGCGCTGCAGCCGCTTTTGGCCAATCCCAGACAGGATCGCTGTCGGGCTCCGTGCTCGACCCCAACAACGCAGCAGTACCAGGAGCCGCCGTCGACGCCACACTGGTGTCGAGCGGAACCACGCTCCACACTGTCTCCTCGGAGTCCGGGAATTACGTATTCCCGAACCTTCCGACCGGCATCTGGACGATCACAGCCAGCAAGAGCGGGTTCAAGAAGCTGGTGCGCACCGAAATTCAGGTGTTCATCGCCCAGCGGTCCACCGTGGACCTGCCGTTGCAGATCGGCGACGTGGCGCAGAGCGTCGAAGTCGCGGCCAACCAGTCGCAGTTGGACACGGAAACGAGTGAACGGGGCCAATCGCTGACCCCGAAGATGTACCAGACGCTGCCTCTTTGGAGCGGCGGCTTGCAGAATCCGTCGGCGTTCCTCGGCTACATGGCCGGTGTGAACAGCGGCGGCGAGACGAGCATTGCTGGTTCGACAGGCCGCTCGCGCGAGCAGTTGATCGACGGCACCAGCAACGTGATCCCGGAATCGGGCGGCACGGTCTTCAATCCGCCGTCGGCCGAGGCGTTCAGCGAAGTGAAGTTGCTGGTTGGCACGTACACGGCGGAGTATGGACGTGTGGGCGGCGGCATCGAGATCTTCACGACGCGCTCGGGCACCAACGACATCCACGGGACCTGGGCGTACAACATGCGCCGGGACATCTGGGAAGCAGCCGGTTGGAGCGTCAACCAGAACCGGAACAACGCCCCCGGATTCCGTCCCAAGGACCGCCTCAATGCGACGTCCGGCGGTGTAGGCGGACCGGTCTACATCCCCAAGATCTACAACGGCCGGAACAAGACCTTCTTCTATTTCACCAGCGACAACGACCTTCGCCCGGTGAGTCCGGGGGCCACTGTCAATACCGTTCCGACGGCGCAGATGGTGGGCGGCAACTTCTCGCAGGTTTCGCAGGTGATCTACGACCCGGCGACAACTTCGGGTTCCGGCTCGACGCTGACGCGCACGCCGTTCCCGAACTCGGTGATCCCCTCCAGCCGGTTCAGCAAGATTTCGTCGGCTATCCTGTCGTCGATTCCAGCTCCGACCGGGTCGACTCTGACGAACAACCACGCCTTTGTGAACACGTCGCAAGTGACGGACCACGTCTGGGCGTTCAAGATCGACCACAACTTCAGCGACCGGAGTCGGATTTCCTACTTCCAATCCTGGGACAGCCAGTTGACGAACTCGGTCTCGGACTTCACCGGTCCGCTCGGAACCGGGTTGGGCAACCAGTACCAGAAGCCGCACATCTACCGGATCAACCACGACTGGACGATCTCGCCGACGATGAACCTGCACTCCACGTTCGGCTACTCGACGACGGTGCAGCAGTGGTTCGTGCCGGCGCAGAGCGGATTCGCGTCGAAGGTCGGGTTCCCCGGCTTGACTGGCGATTCGGATGCGACTCCGGTGATCCAGTTCGCAGCCGTCGACGGCTACACGGCCTGGGGCATGCAGCAGGGCAAGGTGAACAACGGCGGGCAGAACAACTACACGCCGCAGATTTCGCAGGGCCTGACTTGGATCAAGGGCAAGCACGAGTTCAAGATGGGCTGGGAATACCGGCGTCCGCAGACCTTCGGGCATGACTTGGCGGGCACCAACGGCACCTACGTGTTCGCGCGCAACGAAACCGCGCTGCCGGGAGCCACGGCGACGACGGGCAACTCGTTCGCCAGCTTCCTGCTGGGCCAGCCGGACTCGGCCAATGCCGCCGCAACGCCGGTGCAGGACGCCAACATCACCTACCAGTACTACGGCGGTTACTTCCAGGACAACTGGCGGATCACGTCGAAGCTGACTTTGAACCTGGGCCTGCGGTACGAGGTCCCGTTGAATTGGACTGCGCCGACGATGGGCTCGGTCTCGCTGACGGCGCCGAATCCGGCGGTCAACAACTATCCGGGTGCCTACGTGTTCCCGGGCAGCGGGCCGAACCGGCTGGGCGTGAAGCGCTTCTGGCCGACCGACTATAGCAACATCGGACCGCGGCTTGGATTCGCCTACAACTTGCGGTCCAACACCGTGATCCGCGGCGGTTTCGGCATCTTCTATGAAGCTACCAGCAATGGCGGTTGCGGTTGCACCACCGGTGCCAACGGCTCCTTCGCCCAAGTTTCGGACGGCCTGAATGCCCCGTTCCTTTGGGACGGCGGACTGCCAAAGCCGGCCGGTTACCAGCCGCCGCCGTTCCTGAGCCCGTCGGTGGGCAACGGGTTGGCGGTTGATTAAATGGGTCCGACGTTCGGCAAAGCTCCGCGCATCTACAACTGGAGCTTCGACGTGCAGCGCGAAGTGAAGAAGTTCATGATCGAGATCGGCTACCAGGGCAACCGGGGCCACGGACTGAATTCGACGGTTGACCTCAACCAGGTGAATCCCTCGTACCTGTACTTGGGGTCGCTCCTGAGCCAGACAATCACGGCGCCGTCCGTTGTGGCGGCGGGCTTCAAGAAGCCGTACGCGAACTTCCCGGACAACGGGACGTTGGCGCAGTCGTTGCGTCCGTTTCCGCAGTTCCTGAACGTTTGGTCGCGGAACTCGGGCCAGGGCCAGACCTGGTATGACGCCGGGTCGATCAAGGTCGGACGGAAGTTCGGCGACTGGCAGTTCCAGGCGTCGTATGTGCGGTCGAAGACGCTGTCGATCCTGAGCTACCGGCAGATCTTCTCGCAGAGCCAGGTGTATCCGCAGGACTTCTACAACCTGACGCAGCCGAAGAGTTACCTGCCGTTCGACTTGCCGAACGTGTTCAACTTCCTGAGCAGCTACCAGTTGCCTGTGGGCAAGGGGAAGCGGTTCCTGAACACGAACAACAAGTTCGTCGACGCGATCGTCGGCAATTGGACGATTTCGGACACGCACAACTACCGCAGCGGCGGCTTGATCGCGTTGACCTGCGCCAATACGCTGGGCAACGGGGTGCTGTTCACAAGCGCCCGGATGTGCAACAACAACGGCGCGACACTGCTGACAGGGCAGAACCGGACGACTTTGGATCCGAACAATCCGTCCAGCCTGTACTTCAACAACACCGTGTTCTCGGTGCCGGGCCAGTTTGCGTTCGGAACGTCGTCGCAGTACAACGGCCGGTTCCGGCAGCCGCCGGTGCTGGTGGACAACATCGCGATCGTGAAGCAGTTGGGTGTTTGGCCGCACGGGGATTCCAACCGGGTGCGGTTGCAACTGCGGGCGGACGCGTTCAATCCGTTCAACCGGACGAATTTCGCGGTGAACGGGACGGTCGGCAACGCCAATTTCGGTCGCGCAACGGGTCCGCAGTATGGCCCGCGGCTGATCACGATGGGGTTGCGGTTGTATTTCTAGTTGCGGCATAGGTGGATCGGGAGGCGGTCGGGGGAAACTCCGGCCGCCTTTTTGTTTGGGGGGGTGGGGAGAAGACGTGATGTCGCTCCCGGATTTGCGGTCAAGGCTTGCTGAAGCTCGCCGCGGCCAATATTGTCCGCCTCACACGGGTTCAGCGGGCCACGAATCTAGGCGGCGCGGGCTTGGGGTTTTGGGAGGTGGCGGGCTTGCTGGAGTTGGATCGCGCGGTCGATTTCGGAGGGTGAAAAGTCAAAGCCATTGGTCTCTTCAGGCGGCGCATAAGTCGTTTTGTTTGAGCGTGCAAGGCGGGTGAGAAGGGCAGCTTGTTCGAGAGCTTTGGCGCGGGCGGCACGGCGGTCGGACTGGAGTTTTTCGAGGCGTGCGGTCGCGGACTTGATGTTGCGCTGGATGCGGGACTCGTACAGGGTGAGGCGCTCCAGTTCCTTCGAATGGTCGAGGTAGGCCTTGGCCGCGTTGAGGGTGGCGTTGGCCTGGGGCTGGTTGGCGAGGGTCTCGTTCTCGGCGTATTGGAGGGCGAAGATGCCGTCTTCAATGGACTTGACGCGCTGCAGACGCCAGTAGTCGTCTGCGATCAGGGAGGCGAGTTGGATTTCCTCGGGGGACTCGGGGTTGAGGGAACTGGTGATGGCCTTGACGTGGGTCTTGTAGTGATCGAGGTCGTCTGAAGGAATGACGACCGTGCGTCCGGTGAGACCGTGGCGAAGGGCGTTGACGGAGACCGCCTGCTTGCCGGCCGCGGTCGTCGGACCGGTTGATTTGCAGGCGTTGGTGCGGTTGGCTGCGATTTGTTTGGGGGTGGACATGGTTTCTGCTCCGGGTCCTTTCTAACACGGGCGGCGGTCGAGTCCGAGCGCGAAACGAGCTAAGTTGTTGATTCCAATGAGAAATATGTTTGTGACCGGGTCCGGGGAAGGGGTCGATTCCTTCGGGCGGGAAGGTCGAAAGATAACCCTTGCGTTTGGCTTGCGACGGGAGTATTGTAAGCGTATGTAAATAGGCCTTGAGGCCTTGATACAACGACTCGTGCGCAACGCGAGGAGGGAACATGTTGATATCGAAGAGCTTGAGCATGATGCTGGTGGTGGCGACCGCCGCGCCGTTGGCCCTGATGGCCGCGGACCCCGATGTCGCGAAGAAGGCATTCGACAAGAAGGACTATGCGACGGCTTACCGGGAGTGGAAGCCGTTGGCGGACAAGGGCGATGCGAACGCGCAGTTCAACCTCGGCGTTATGTACGCGTGGGGACTGGGCGTCAAGCAGAACATCGAGGAGGCGATGCGCCTCTACCATCTCGCGGCGGAACAGGGCAACGCGATGGCCGAGTACCGGCTGGGATTCCGGTATGCGCAGGGCTGGGGCGTGCAGCAGGACTATGCGGAGGCCTCGCACTGGTACCAGTTGGCGGCGGACCAAGGGTACGGCCAGGCTCAGACCGGAATCGCAACCCTGTACGAGGAGGGCTACGGAGTCCAGCAGGACCACAAGCGGGCGCTCCTGTACTACCGTCGCGCGGCGGCGCAGGGGATTCCCGAGGCGCAGTTCGACTTGGCGCAGATGATCGAGAAGGGCAGGGGCACGAAGAAGGACCCTGCGGAGGCGTTCGTGCTGTACAAGAAGTCGGCGGACCAAGGGTATGCGAAGGCCGAGGAACGGCTCGGGGTGATGTACGCGGCCGGGATCGGGGTCGCGGCGGACCCGAAGCAGGCATACTTCTGGTCGCGACTGGCTGCGAGTCAGGAAGAGAAGGCGGCTGAGCGGCGCTTGGCGGCGATGGCGGCCCGACTGCCGTCAGACGAGGTTTCGAAAGTGACGCAGGAGACGAAGGATTGGAAGCCGGTTTTGGCGGCAGCACCGGTGGTTGGGCCGACGAGGTAGGTTCCGTCGAGGGTGTTGGAAGACGACCGGGGGTGACCCCGGTCGTCCGGCGTTTTGGGGGTAGAATGAGGAAGGATTATGGTCGTCGCCGCGCTGGTCACCGCCGAACAATACCTCCATACGAGCTTTGAGCATGATGCCGAGTTCGTGGAGGGGAGGATTATCGAACGTCCGATGCCTACTTGGGAACACGCCAACCTGCAGGGCTTTCTCGTCCGGGAGCTTTGGGCGCTAGGAAAGCCGATGAATCTCTTTGCGGTCCCGGAACAGCGGGTGCAGACCCGCCCGGAGCGGTTCCGGGTTCCCGATGTTTGTTTGGTGTCGAGGCCGGAGGGGCCGTTCGGGCGGCGGATCGTCACCAAGGCACCGTATCTTTGCGTTGAAATCCTGTCACCCGAGGACACGATGTCCGAAACCTTGGAAAAGGTCTACGAGTATTTGGAGTTCGGGGTGTCGTGGGTGTGGGTGATCGACCCGGCGTCGAGGACGGGGCAGATCCATACGCCGACCGGAGTGGCACGGGTGTCGGACGGGGTTTTTCGGACGGACGAGCTGTGGGTGAATCTGAACGGGGTTGAGTATTGACAAGGTTGGGATGTCCGGTTGTGGCTCGAAAAGGACACTCCCTTGCGGTCGTGGCTCGGAAACATAATGATTCTGCGGCGGAGGGCTGGTCGTGCGCACAGGCAGCCGGGGGCCGTAGGAGGCGTGGGCGGTGAGAATGGATGCCGTGCGGCTCAAATTCTGATATACTGGCGGTGAGGTCGAGCCATGCATGTGGGCGAAAGCCCACTTTTTTATTGCTATCGACACGGGACATTGGAAGCATGAAGCGCGGCGACATACTGACGGCCATCGAAGGGATCACTCGAAGTGTGACCGATGCCGCCGGTCTGGAGCTGTTTGAGATCGAACTGAAGGGAGCCGGGAAGAATCAGTTGCTGCGGATCGTGATCGACAAGCCGGAAGGCGTGACGCACGGCGACTGCGAGCATGTCTCCCGTTCCGTCAGCGAGCGCTTGGACGCCTCCGATCCGATACCGGACACCTACCAGTTGGAGGTTAGCTCGCCGGGTGTGGAGCGTCCGTTGCGTAGTCCGCGGGACTGGGATCGATTCCGGGGCAAGAAGGCAAAGGTGGTGTTGAAAGCCCCCTTGGCCGGCGACCCGAAGGGCATCAAGTCTTTCGACGGCGTGATTGCTGAAGTCACCGGGGCCGCAGTAGCCGGTGCCGACGCGGTCGATTCCGCGGCTGCAACCTTGGAACTTCCCGACGGCACCCGCGTGAACTTTCCCCTCGAACAGGTTAGCCGCGCCAACCTGAAGTTCGAGTGGTAAGCCACTCCTTCCCCGACCCTACCAAACTTATTTTAGAGGCCAAATCAAGTGGACAGCATTTATCAGTCAATCGAAATCCTCAGCAAGGAGAAGGGCATCGACCCGCAGATCGTACTCGACGCGGTGAAGGATGCGATGCTCATTGCTGCCCGCAAGCATTTCCGAACGACCGAAAACTACGACGCCGTGTTCGAACGGACCGGTGGAATCAAGCTGTTCACCGTCAAGACGGCGGTCGAGACGGTGGCAGATCCGGCATTGGAGATGACGCTGGCGGAGGCGCGGCGGATCGATCCGAAGGTTGAGGTCGGGGGCGAAGTGCGGATCCAGCGGCCGACGGACGCGTTGGGGCGGATTTCGGCGCAGACCGCGAAGCAGGTTATTTTCCAGAAAGTCCGCGAGGCCGAGCGGGATACGATTTACCGCGAGTACGCCGACCGGATGGGCGAGTTGGTGAATACGTCGATCAAGCGGGTCGAGGGGCTCGACTTGGTGGTCGATCTGGGCAAGACCGAGGCGCGGCTCCCGAAACGGGAACAGTCGCGGCTGGAGAACTACAGCGTGGGCGACCGCGTGCGGTGCGTGCTGCGGATGGTGGACAAGTCGGCCAAGGGGCCGGGCGTGGTGGTTTCACGCGCTGATTCGGAGCTGGTGAAACGGCTCTTCGAGCAGGAAGTGCCGGAAATCTACGACGGCACTGTGGTGATCCGTGGGTGCGCGCGTGAAGCGGGCGAGCGGACGAAGATCGCGGTTTCGAGCCGGGACCGGGACGTGGACAGCGTGGGCGCGTGCGTCGGGATGAAGGGCATGCGCGTGCAGTCGATCATCCGCGAGTTGCGCGGCGAGAAGATCGACATCATCGAGTATTCGGACGATCCGGTTGTGTTCGCGACGCATGCGCTGAGTCCGGCGAAGATTTCCAAGGTCAACATCCTGGACGCCGTGGACAAGCACATGGAAGTGATCGTGGACGACTCGCAGTTGTCCCTGGCGATCGGCAAGCGCGGGCAGAATGTGCGGCTGGCGGCGAAGCTGATGGGCTGGAAGATCGACATCAAGAGCGAGGAAGAGAAACGCCAGGAAGCGCAGAACGCGCTGACGATGTTCTCGATGGGGGCGCCGGTGGCGGCGTTGATCGAGTACGGTTTGGCGGACTCGACGGTGGACGCGCTGGTGAAGGCGGGCATCGGGTCGATCGAGAAGCTGGGCGGGATGACTCCGGAGGACTTGGAGTCGGTGCCGGGGATCGACGGGTATTCGGTGTCAAAGATCCAGCAGGCGATCAACGGGTATTACGGGCAGGATTATTCCGCGGGGCAGTCGGAAGACGGGTCCGAGGAGCAGGTGGCGGAGTTGGGCGAAGTTCCGGCCGAAGAACAAGCCGAAGAACAGGGTCGGGAACCGGGCGAAGAGGCGGCTGACGTTGCAGCTGAAGTTGAGGCTGTGGCCGTGGCGGAAGGTACGGGCGATCCGGTGGACGGGGAAGCCGTGCCGGAAGTACCGGCAACCTCTTTGTAGGAACAGTGCACGTCCAGCGGCGGTCGCGCGGCTCGTGCGCTGATACCATGGTGAAATCGGCTGAATAGGCTTGGCGTAGTGGTGGTGGGCGGATTTGAGCAGATCGAGTCCGCTGTTGGGAATGTCGAAGTCGATTACTGCCCCGGTAGCGCGCGGCGGTACCGGGGAGTAGGTAGGTAAACAACCTCTTGAACATGAGCAAGATCCGAATAAATGAGCTGGCGCGACAGCTGGAAGTAAAGTCGCGGGAGGTCATTGACAAGCTGAACGAACTCGGGATCGCCGAGAAGGTGACGCACTCCAGCTCGATCGACGAGATAGGGGCAGAACGTCTGCGCCGCTACTACGCCGGCGAAGACTATATGGCCCCGGTGGTGGGGCCTACCCGCTTTTCGAATCACGTTTCGGACAGCTCGGATGACGGAGGGTCGGACGACGACCGCGACGACCGCGATGACGAGAAGGCCGCGCCACGGGTTGAGGCGGTTGAACCGCCGAAGTCGGCAGGGCCAATCCGGCCTCCGGTCTTTGTGCCGCGTCCGGTGGCGCCGCCGATAGCGGTGCCGGTCTTGCGCGCGCCGTTGGCTCCGCCTCTGGCGACCGGGCCCAAGCCGCCCGTTGTGGACGAAAAGCCGGTCGCGGCCGCTCCGGTGGCGACGCCCGTGGCTGCGAAGGAGGAACCAGCGAAGGACGAGGACGAGAACCGTCCGCGCGCCCTGCCGCTGCGTCCGCCATTGCTGGGCCGGGGGACACCGATTCAACCGCCGATTGCGGGGCGTTCGACGGCTCAGGCTACGCCCGCCCCCGCACCCTCGGCAACACCCGCGGCTGCGGCGACTCCTGCGGCAGCGGCAACTCCCGCCGCGCCCGCGACTTCGGCAGGCCCGGCGACACCGGCCAGCCCGGCGACACCGGGGGCTCCAGTGCGTCCGCCGGTTCCGGGCGCTCCGGAAGCGCGCCGACCGGCCGAGCCTGCGGCTCCAAGTGTGCCGGGCCGTCCGGTGCCTCCGCCTGCGCGACCGATTCCGTCAAGCGGAATCCGCCCGGGACAGATTCTTTCGGGTCCGCGGCAGCCGTTGCCACCTAGTGCTCCTGGGTCGGTAATGCCGGGGCAAGCTCCGCCGCGTCCGCCAATGCCGAGCGTGCGGCCGGGAACGCCGATTGCTCCGCGACCGCCCCTTCAGAGCCACGGGGGACACGGGCAGAACCCGCGGCCTCCGCAACAGCATCCGACGCAACAGCGTCCGGGTCCGCAGCAACACGCAGGGGAACGGGCCGAAGGCGGCGCACCGCAACAAGGCGGCGGGCCGACGGGTGGTCCGGGACCGCAACAAGGAAATCTGCCGCAGGGATCGCGTCCGCTGGTAGGCCAGCCGGTCGCGAGACCGGTGGTGCCGCCCCGCGCCGACATGCTGGCGAAACTGGGCCAGCAACCGCGCTCGCCGATGCCTGGACAGGCACCGCCGCGTCCGCCCGTGGCTCCAGCGAGGCCGATGCAGCCGCGGCCGGGTCAACCTCTGTATCAAGGTCCGCCGCGTCCGGGCCAGCCAGCGCCGGGACAGCCTCGGAGTGGTCCGGGAGCGCCTGGACCGGGATTTGCGCGTCCGGGTTTCGCGGGACCTGGTGGTCCGGGGCGTCCGGGTGGCCCAAGGCCGATGCATCCGACGTCGAGGGGTGGTCCGTTATTGGGGCCTGGAACTCCCGCGCCGCCGGTGCCGGATACTTCCCGCAGACCAGCCCCGAACCGGGGTCGTCCCGGACAGGGTCGGCATAAGGAAGCCGAGGAGCGCGTGTTGCGTCCGACGACGCGGCGCGATTTCGCCGCGCCGCCGCCGATCAGCCGCGACATTACGATTTCGGAAGGCATCACCGTCAAGGAGCTCTCCGAAAAGCTGGACGTGAAGGCGAACTTCGTCATCAAGAAGCTGGTGGACCGTGGCATTTTCGCCACAATCAACCAGACTCTGGACGCGAAGCTGGCCACGGAAATCTCGCGCGAGTTCGGCGCTTCCACCTCGACGGTGACGTACGAGGAAGAGGCGATGGCGGACGTGGAGATTGCCGAGGAGGACAAGGACCTCACCCGTCGGCCGCCGGTGGTCACCATCATGGGCCACGTCGACCACGGTAAGACTTCGCTGCTGGACGCGATCCGGACAGCAAGTGTCGCATCGCGCGAAGCGGGCGGCATTACGCAGCACATTGGTGCATACCACGTGGAGAAGAACGGTCAGAAGATCGTGTTCATCGACACGCCGGGTCACGAAGCGTTCACCCGCATGCGTGCCCGCGGTGCCAAGGTTACCGACATCGTGGTTCTGGTGGTTGCGGCGGACGACGGCGTGATGCCGCAGACGCTGGAAGCCATCGACCACGCGAAGGCGGCCAAGGTGCCAATCATTGTCGCAATCAACAAGATCGACAAGTCGGATTCACAGCCCGACCGCATCAAGCAGCAGCTCTCCGACCGGGGACTGCTGGCGGAAGACTGGGGCGGCGACACCGTCATGGTGCCGGTTTCGGCGCGGACCAAGCAGAACTTGGACCTGCTGCTGGAAATGATCCTGCTCGTCGCGGAAATCCAAGACTTGAAGGCCAATCCGGCGCGTCCGGCGATGGCGACGGTGCTGGAAGCGAAACTCGACCGCGGTCGTGGCCCGGTGGCGACACTCTTGGTGCGCAACGGCACGCTGCGGGTGGGCGACAACTTCATCTGCGGCGTGGTATTCGGCCGCGTCAGGGCGATGATCGGCGACCGGGGCGACCAGCTCCGGGAAGTCGGGCCGTCGATGCCGGTCGAAGTGCTGGGTCTGGAGCAATTGCCGGAGGCTGGCGACAGCTTCCAGGTGGTGACGGACACGGCGAAGGCAAAGCAGATTGTGCTGTACCGTGCCGAGAAGGAACGGGCGGCGCAGTTGGCCAAGACGGGTCGGCTCACGCTGGAACAGCTCCACAAGAAGATGGCCGCCGGGGAGATCAAGGAGTTGCCGATCATCCTCAAGGCCGACGTGGGCGGTTCGGCGGAAGTTCTTCGCGACACCTTGGAAAAGCTGTCGACGGACAAGGTTACGGTGCGCGTGCTGCGGGCCGGCGTGGGCTCGATCAACGAGTCGGACGTCGATCTGGCCATCGCGTCGGAAGCCATCATCATCGGCTTCAACGTGCGGCCGGAGCGGAACGCAACGGCCACGGCCGAACGCGAGCAGGTGGACATGCGCCTGCACTCGATCATCTACGAGGTGGTCGACGAGGTCAAGAAGGCGATGTTGGGCCTTCTGGCACCGGTCTACAAGGAAATATTCCGGGGTCGGGCGGAGGTCCGGGAAGTGTTCAAGGTGTCCAAGATCGGCTCGGTTGCGGGCTGCGTGGTCATCGAAGGCACGATTCCGGGCGGCGCGCGGATCCGGTTGCTGCGTGACAACAGTGTGGTGCACGACGGCAAGATCGGCTCGTTGCGGCGTTTCAAGGACGACGTCAGCGAAGTGCGGTCCGGCCAGGAGTGCGGTATCACGATCGACAACTACAACGACGTGCGGCAGGGCGACATCATTGAAGCCTTCACGCTGCAGCGCGTGGCGGTCGAATCGGCCTAGGGCCGTTCCGCCAAGACCGACCGGTTCGATAGGAATACGGCATGCCTGCTTTGGGTGTCCTGACGATGGAACTGCGCATTGAACATGCGCAGTCCCTGAAGGACAAACGGCAGGTTGTGAAGAGCCTGAAGGACCGGTTGCGGCGTAAGTTCAACGTCTCGGTAGCCGAGATAGCAGACAACGACGTGCACAACAGCGCGGTGATCGCGGTGGCCATTGTGTCGGCCAGCCGCGATTTTGCCGCGAAGGTGCTGGACGCGGTGGACGAGGAATCGGCGGCGCAACTCGGACCGATGCTGGTCCGTTGCGACATCGAATGGATATAAAATTTAGGACATAGACTGCCATGGACGAGCACCGCAGCAGACGCGTATCGGAAGCGGTCCGGGAAGAGCTGAGCGAGATCATCAGCTTCGAGATGGACGATCCGAGGGTTTTCGATGTCCAAGTCACGATGGCCGAAGTGGCATCGGACATGCGCAACGCCACGATCAAGGTGGCGGTGGATTCGGGTAACGAGAAGAAGGCGTTGTCGGCGCTGAGCCACGCGAGCAATTTCCTGCGGCATGAATTGGCGTCGCGGTTGAATCTTCGGCGTGTGCCGGAGTTGCATTTTTCGATCGACGGCCATCCCGATGCGGATAGCCGGATCGATTTCCTCTTGCGCAGGGCCAAGCGGCTGGACGCGGCGCAGGGGTAGGGCAGTTTAACGACAACAGAGCCGTGCCTGCAAGTGTCTTGCGCTGATAACTCGTTCGCCCATTGGGGGACCGCCCGGCATGCCTCGAACAAACACTCCCTGGCGGTCGCGGCTCGGTACTATGCTGATTCTGCAGAGCTACGACCGCTAGGGAGTGTTGTACTGCGCCTACCAGACTAACGGTTTGAAGGTTGACGAGCCGAAGGCCAGAACCTGGGTGAACCAGACGTTCGTCGAGATGTAGCCCAGCCCGTCGTAGTCGAGAATCCACAAACCTCCACGGAAGACGCCGATCTTGGCCGTCCCGCTCCCCGACCAGTCGCCGACAACAGGCAAATCCCCGGCTTGGCCGAAGGTGTAGGTCTTGTCGCCGGTGCCGAAGGCGAGGTCGCCGTTGTAATCCAAGAGCCACGTTCCGTTGCGGAAAACCCCGACCTTGGTGGTGCCGCTCTGGGTCCAGTCACCGGCTACCGGCACGTCACCAGCTTGGCCGAAGGGGAAGGTGGCATCCGAGAGGCCCGTCGCTGTTCCGGACAGGTGGCCGCTGAGGTCGAGGATGAAAGTGCCTTGGCGGAAGAGGCCGAGCTTGGTGCTGCCCGTGCCGTTCCAATCGCCGACAACCGGGATATCCCCCGCTTGCCCGAAGGAGACTGTTTTGTCCGCCACGTCGAGGACCCCGTTGCCATTGGTGTCCAGAATCCAAGTTCCGTTGCGGAATACTCCAAGGCGCTTGGCGCCCGTGTTGGTCCAGTCGCCAACGATCGGGATGTCGGTCGAAAGGCCATAGGTATTCACGGCCACAGGCTGGCCGTTGTAGGCCGTAGTGTGATAAATGTCAGTGTAGAATGTCGGCATCGAAGTGAGGCCGAGCGTGTATGGCGGGGCCAGTTTGGTGACGAACGAGGAAAGTGCGCTGCCCTGCCAGTTTCCAATGCTGCCCACGACAGGGTAGTTGGCGGACGCGGTCAGGCCGGCGACTACCACGTTGGTGAGGGAGTCCACGGCGATGCCGTTGGCGGAGTCGGCAAACGCCCCGCCCAGGTAGGTCGCATAGATGATCTTCGTTGCGAGCATTTTCACGACGAAGGCATCCATGCCGCCTCCGAGTGTCGTGGCCGAGTTCTTGACAGGGAAGTCTGGGGAGGTTGTGTTGCCCGCGAGGTAGTAGTAACCGTCGTAGTCCGCCGTGATGGCGTTGATGGCGTCGTCCGATGAGCCGCCGAGGAAGGTAGATCGGATGAGCTTTCCGGCGGGATCGATGCGGGTGTAGAAGCCGTCGGTGTTGCCGCCGCCGAACGTGGGTTGGATGGCGCTGGCGGTGATCGGAAAGTCGGGCGAGGCGGCGGAGCCCACCACGTTGAGCCGGTTGTCGACAGAAAAGATCATGGCGTTGACCTGTTCCAGGGCTCCCGGCGAACCTCCCGCTCCGCCGAGGTAGGTGGCGAAGCCGACTGTCTTGACATCCGGCGAGAGTTTGGCAACGAAGGCGTCCTGGCCTCCGCCGGGACGGGCCTGCAGAGCTGAGACGACGGGGAAATCCTGCGAGCTTGTGGAGCCGCCGAAATAGATGCTGCCTGAGCCGTCGAGGGCGACGGAGGTGGCGTGTTCGGGGCCGCTGCCGCCGTAGTAGGTCATCGACGTCAAGCCCGAGCCATTGGAGGTCAGCTTGGCAACGAAGGCGTCCTGGCCTCCGGAGTTGGTGCGTTGCGCGGCTCCTGCCGTGACCGGCAGATTGGTGGACGTGGTGTCGCCAACTACTACCGGATTGTTGGAGGCATCAAGGATGATGCCGTTGCCCGCATCCACACCGTTGCCGCCGAGGTAGGTACTGAACATGATCGCGCCGGCGGTGGGGCTCAGTTTGGCGACGAAAGCGTCGCGGGCTCCGCTCAGTTTCGTCTGGTAAGCGGAGACGACGGGAAAGTTCTTCGACTGGGTCCAGCCTGTCAGGTAGATGTAGTTGGCGGAGTCGAGAGCCAGAGCAAAGGCCCGGTCGTCCCCGGAGCCGCCGAGATAGGTGCACGAGAGCAGGGTGCCGCCGGTTGGACTGAAGATGGCAACAAAGGCATCCACGTTGCCGCCCGAGGAGGCCTGGGCACCGCCGGTTGATTTGAGATTGGACGCGAGCGTCCATCCCGCAGTGACGATGTTGTAGTTGCTGTTGATGGCAACGGCGGTCATGGTGGTCTGGGAGTAGCCGCCGAAGTAGCCGCTCAGCAGGATCACGGGGTCAATCACCAGCGGCAGGCTGTGGTTGTAGGCACCGACTTCAAAGCGCACGGAGCCATCGGCGGCCTTGTGGAAGGCACCGGGGATTTCACTACGCGCGCCGGGCGTGGGCTCCTGGAACAGGTAGGGACGATCCTCCCGGAACTTCATTTCGTGTCCATTCGGCGTTGCAGCCGCGACGGACAGGGAACCGTCCGCAAGGATGCTGGCATCGCCTGAGAACCTGAGGGAAATGGCGTCGGGCGAGCCGCCGGGTTCCACAACGTATTCCGCTTTGACGCGGTCATGCGAGGCGCGGAACCGGACCACGATTCCGGGCCAGACGCCGCGGTATTCGAGGGTCGAGTAGGTGGGGAGTTTCGAGAGCCATTTCGACTGATCGCTGCCCCGGAAGTAGTTCACTTCACCCCCGGCGGGGTCGGTGGCCGTGATGGAAGGTCCGGCCCCCGCTCCACCGAAGGTCATGTCCACCGAGGCACCGCCCCGCTCCATAATTACGCCGTCGGCCCGGAAATACGCCCGGAAATCGGGCCCGTTGCCGATGAACCGCACTGGCCGGTCGGCTTGTCCCCTGTTCTCCACGAAGGTGAAGGGGAGGGCGGGCGAGGCCGCCTTCGGGGCCGCGGACAGGAGCGCGGGCAGAATCATGAGATAGGGCAAGATGCTTCTGGTGTTCAATGTGTCCTCCGAACAACTGCTGTATGGCTAGAAGATCGGCGGAAACCGGGCGGAGCATTAGGGTGGAAGCGAAAAAAAGTTCCAAAACGGGACTACGGCTGGCGGCGCTGGCTGAAGAAGTTCCGGAGGAGGGCTGTGGATTCGTTGCCAAGGACACCTTCGACGATCTCGACGCGATGGTTGAGCAGGGGGGAATCGGCAATCTGGAACTTGCTGCGGACACCGCCAAAGCGGAGGTCGCGGGCACCGAAGACGAGTCGCTGGATGCGGGCGGCGACGAGTGCGCCGGCGCACATCGGGCAGGGTTCGAGGGTGCAGTAGAGGGTGGCGGATTCGAGGCGGTAGTTGCCGAGTGCGAAGGCCCCTTGGCGGAGGGCGAGGATTTCGGCGTGGGCGGTGGGGTCGAGGAATTCGATGGGGGAGTTGCGACCTCGTCCGATTATTTCGCCGTCGGCGACGAGGACGCAGCCGACAGGGACTTCGCCAGCGTCGGCTGCCTCCTGGGCGAGGGTAAGCGCCTGGGCCATCCAGTGCTCGTGTTTCCGGTATTCATGTTGCCGGGTTTCGTCCTCTAGACTGGACATATGCGTTGGTTGCTTCTTCCATTGTGCTTTGCCGGGGTGTTGTCTGCACAGTCCGCGGCTGGTTTGGCTTGGACATCCCCGTCCGGCTGGGTTTCGAAAGGCGCGGGGCCGATGCGCGCCGCCAATTACACGGTCGGCGACGCGGAGTGCGTGGTGTATTTCTTCGGAGCGGGCCAAGGGGGAAGCGTCGAGGCGAATTTGACCCGCTGGAAGGGACAGTTTACGCTGAACGGACAACCCGCGCCGGCCAAGACATCGAAGAAGACAGTCCACGGGCTGAATGTGACGGAGATCGACGTGACCGGCGTGTACGTGGCGGCGGGTGGTCCGATGATGGCGGCTCAGGCCCCGAAGGCGGACACGCGGATGCTGGCCGCGATTGTCGAGGGGGCGGGCGGCAACCTGTATATCAAGTTTACGGGCCCATTGAAGACTGTGACGGGCAATGTGGCGGCGTTCGAGGCGCTGGTTGGGTCTTTCCACA
The DNA here is from genome assembly GCA_903907865.1 of uncultured Acidobacteriia bacterium. GTDB lineage: Bacteria > Acidobacteriota > Terriglobia > Bryobacterales > Bryobacteraceae > BOG-234. Next base: position 133,892 of record CAIVPR010000085.1, on the reverse strand, counting down.
AACAATAGGGTGACCCGGAGTATCGGGTTGGCCGGCCGGGTGCTGTGGCGGATCGCCGCAGGGCTTGGACTGGTGCATCTCGTGATCGCCTTCACACCGCTGCTGGGATGGTGGACCGTTGCGTTGTCGAGCAAATGGGGGCCCGACGACGGCGACGTGCTGGTTGTCCTGGGCGGCGAGATGTCGGCGCCGGATCTGTTGGGCACCGGGACCTATTGGCGCTGCTACTACGCGACGCTGGTGTGGAAGGGTGCGCATTTCCGGGAGTTGATCGTGAGCGGCGAGGGGGCGGCACCCGAGATGAAGGCGTTCCTGGTGGCGAGAGGGATTCCGGAGGGGGCGGTCATTGTCGAGAACGAGTCGACTTCGACGCGCGAGAATGCTTTGAACGTGGCTAAGTTGCTGAAAGGTTTAGGAGCGCGGGTGGTTGTGTTGACCAGCGACTACCACGCGGGGCGGGCTTTGGCGGCTTTCCACCGGGTCGGCGTGGCTGGGGCGAGGGCGTTGCCATACCCGGATGCGGGGAAGCGGCTCAATCGGATCGGGCAGCGGTGGGACGTGTTGTTGCTGCTGTTGGATGAGACGGTGAAGAGGGTGTATTACAAGGTGGCGGGTTGGACTTAGGTCACTATATTCGCGAGCCCGGCAGTCGTGAATTTCGTCGGCGTCGCAGGAACGCGGCTACAATTCCGGCTAGAGACATTTCGAGGGTAGTTGGTTCCGGTGTCGCGAGATCGTACCCGATGACATCGAGCGCGATGCCTTCCGGCGAAGCGGCAGAGATATCGCCGAACCTTCCGGGGCAGGTGAAGGCGTACTGAGGCAAGTTGGGCGACTGGGGGCAGGACGGGCTGAGCCAGTCGCCATAGTCGCCGTTGGAGTTTTGGTTGAACCCGGCGATGAGGGTACTCCCGCCGTTGATGGAGAAGTAGGAGGTGGCTGTTCCGCTGGAACTGAATGCGAGCCGTGCGGAGCCCGAATCGGTGGAGTAGCGGAAGAGATCCTCGGGTTTGACCGCTCGGTTGCCACTGAAATCAGTGGTGGATGGCAACCCGGAACCAAGGCCGAGAATCTCGTCCATTTCATGTTCCACCGACTGCTGCGCATCGTATTTGTTGGACGCGATGCCGCCTGAACGGTCGAATTGGAAAGGTTGATTCGAGTTCAAGGTGACGATGCCGTCGTAGACATAGCCAGCACCGGAACCAATGGCCCGGCGGCGTTCATGTTGCCGGGCGTGTTGCGGCCAACGGCGCGACCATTGGCGCTGGTGTAGTCCATCCGGACCGGGTTATTGGGCAACGCGCTCGCAGCCGGTATGTTGGAGACCGCCAGGAAGTCGTTGGTGCTCTTGCGGTCAGTTGTGAGGCTGGTGACAAAACTCGAATAGGTGCCCGAGTAGAACTCGTAGTTGCTCTGGGCAAGTAGACCGGACGAGACGGCGGAACCACCAGCCGATGTTGTTGCGTACCGGAAGAAGATTGAGACTGTGATGGGGTCGGTAAATGTTGATTGGTAAATGCTTATGGCCGCGTTGATGTCCGCCTGCAACGCGGTCGGGGCTCCCGAGTCGAAGGTGGCGGAAATAGTAAATGGCCCTGCGTAGGCTATTTGCGCGCCTAAGGCGCAGGCTACCAAGGCGGGAATGAGTCTATGGTGTGGCATGTTGTCGGCTGGCCCCTATCAAACCAATTCCCGGGTGGAGCAGGTTGCCCGTCATTCTATCACTTGGGTAATTAGGGGCGCTTGCAGGCAGCTTGCTAGGTACGTTAGCGTTTTGCGCGCATCGGGACCACTTCCGCCGGGCGTCCTTCGCGACGGGCAACCTTGCGGGAGGAGTCGCGGACCTTCAGGGTGGCCGGAAGCCTGACGGTGTAGATGTCGTTCCGATCCCACTCGGGCTGGTCTATGCGCTCCAAGAGGATTTCGGAGGCGCGGCAACCGATGTCGTATGCCGGTTGGACGATGGTAGTGATGGCGGGAGTGAAGAGGTCGTCCAGCGTCAGTTCGTCGAAGGTGACGAAACCGATGTCGCTCGGAGTGCGCAAGCAGCAATCGTGCAGGCCGCGCAAAGCTCCCAGCGCCGTCGGGCCATTGGTGCAGAGGAGGGCGGACGGGCGGGTGACGGGGTTTTCAAGGCGGTCCCGGCACATGGCGGCCAGGGCTTCGGAGCGCAGGTTGCCCTGCCAGATCCGGTCCGGGGAGACGGCGATTCCGGCGCGCTTCAAGCTCTGTTCGTAGCCCTGAAGGCGTCGGCGCTCGTTCTGAAGGGACAAGGGCCCGGTGACGATGGCGATATCACGGTAGCCTTGGGCGAGCAGGTGGTCGGTGCCCATTTCGGCTGCGTCGATGTCCTCGACGGAAACCGAATCGACGGGAAAGCCACCGGGCACGCGATCGAGGCAGACAACGGGGATGCCGGCGTCGATCACACGGGAAATCTGGTCGGCCGGAGTTGGGGCGGCGGCGTTGACGAGTAGGATACCTTCAACCTGCTGGGACCGCAAGAGGGACAGAAGCTCGCCCTGGCGTTCGGGGCTTTCGGTGGAGTTGACGGCGATGAGGGAGTAGCCGCGGGTACGGGCGGCGGTCTCGGCACCCCGGATGATCTGGGGAAAGAAGGAGATCGTCATGTCGGGAACGATGATCCCGAGGGTGCGGGTGCGGCTTGTTTTGAGGCTGCGGGCGACGTGGTTGGGGTGGTAGTCGAGGTCGCGGATGGCGGCTTCGACCTTCAGGCGAAGATCCGGGCTCACCGGGACCGACCCATTCACCACGTGGGAGACGGTTCCCACCGAGACTCCCGCCAAAGCGGCCACCTGTTTGATTGTTGGCATCGGACTTGACCAGCTTGAATGAAACCGCATTGAAATGTCAACTGCGGCGATAATGGGGTGGTCATCTTGCGTTTCCATTCCATCGCCGGTGGTTTGCTGCTAGTTCTCCCGCTCCTGGATGCGGCAGGTCCGGTGCCGCCAACGCCCGAGACAGGGGAACTGCTGGCGGCGTTGTCGAATGCCGCCGCGACCTTTTCGCGCACGGTGCCTAGCCTGCGAGCGACGGAGCGGCTTGTCCAGCATGGCCGCACCGGGGAGATGGAGTTCAGCGGGCGGGGCCGGAACAACGAGCTCCGGGGTGTGTCGCTGACGCTGCCGGAGGAGTTCCAGAGCCACGAGATCGTCTCGGCCTATAGTTTCGGGTCGCGGGCGGGGGGAGGCGGGTTCCATGAGATCCGGCGGGTGTTGACGCTGGACGGGAAGAAGCCGGAACCGGGCGAGGTCCGGCACGCGATGACGATGGGGCTGACGCGGGCGGAGGACGGGGCCAAGAAGGAGATCCTCGAAGAGCTGGAGCAGAGTCGGCTGGTGGGCGCGGCGGCGGACTTCGGGCCCATGCTGCTGCTGTTCACGGAGTCCGGGCAGCGCAACTACCGGTTCAAGGCGGCAGGCGCGGACAAGGTCGGGAAGGAGCCGGCGTGGATTCTGGGATACCAGCAGGCTTCGGGGCCGGGGGCGGTGGCGGAATTCCGTGATCGCGGGGAGATTCTGCATGCGGCGCGGGGGCGGATTTGGTTCCGGCAGTCCGATTTGCTGCCGTTCCGGATTACTTTCGAGGCCGACGAGATGGTTGCCCCGAAGTTCCTGCTGCGAAACGAGGCGGACATCACGTACCAACCGACGCCCTTCGGATTGGCGCCGCAACTGATCCTGCATCGGCAGTTTCTCAATCGGGACCTGCTGGTGGAGAATCGATTCAGTTACGACGCTTATACCGTGCGCGGGATCATACCGTAGACCGCAGTCTCGCGGTAAAACCCCTCCGACGCGCCAGCCTGGCCATTACGATCCCTGCCGCCAGCATCAACCACGACGACGACGCCTCTGGAGCCGACGCTGAAACCGCCGTGCCTTCCAGCAGCAGGTAGGGCCCCATCCCGGTGGTGAAGCCGGAGCTGGGCACCGCGTTTCTCGCATTCTGCCCCGGAGCCGAGGCCACGGAGGGGTCGCTTTGTTTCAGACCGAGGTACGTTGCGCCGGAGCCGGTCGGCACGGTGTCGGCCCCTAGAAAGAAGAACTGTCTCCTGCTGTTCGTCACCATTAGCCAATAAGCGGTATCGGCTGAAAGAGTGATCGCGACACCAGAAGTCGCCGTCACCAGATTATTGGTGGCAGACGGTGTCAACGCGTCCAACAGCATCCCGGGGGCATCGGCGTCATCCGACCACAACCCCAGCGAAAACGTGGCTCCGGTGGCCGACGGGCCCTGATTCGCAATGTCTGCCATGCCCCCGCCAGGGCGGCAAGTAACAAGTCCGATCTTTTTGTTACGCAGGTAAGTGCTTTGTGGGCAGTGGTTTAGTGGCCGTAAAAAGTTGCCGTAACACCCTGCCCGGTTTCGAGCCGGAGGATCAACCGACGCTCTTCGGAGGGCGGCTGCATCGGCAGTTTCTGAATCGCGACCTGCTGCTGGCGAATCGATTGTCTTACGACGCCCATGCCGGGCGCGGGATCATTCCCTACACTCCAAATGCCAATCCAACCGGGCGAGGCCGCTCCCGAATTCGAATTGCCGGACCAGAACGGCGCGCTGGTTTCACTGTCCCGGTTCCGGGGGCGGTCGGCGGTGGTGCTGTTTTTTTATCCGAAGGACGACACGACGGGCTGCACGGCAGAAGCGTGCGAGTTCCGCGACAGGGCGGCGAGCTTCGACACTGTGGGGGCGACGCTGCTGGGGATCAGTTCGGATTCGACGGAGTCCCATTCGCGTTTCGCAAGCAAATACGGGCTGCCGATGACGCTCCTGAGCGACAAGGGCGGCCGGGTGAGGAAGCTGTACGGTGTCAAGAGCACCTTCGGCATCATACCCGGCCGCGCCACGTTTGTGATTGACCGCAACGGCATCGTGCGGCACCACTTTTCGTCGCAATCGGAACCCCTGCGGCACGTTAGCGAAGCGCTTGCGGCGCTTTCGCGGTAGCGATCGCGCCTACAAGGCAAGCGGCCAAAAGGACTTCCGTCACCACCGGCGGCGGGAAGAAGTAGACCGCCGACACGGTGGCCATCCCCAGATACAAGAGTGTGAAGGTGATCAGGACGGGCTTGAGACGGGCCGAATCCGTCTTGGCCATGGTTGCCAATTGCCAGAAGACTATGCCCTCGGCCAACAGGAAGACGCTGATGGCGAGGCCGAAGCCGCGGTAGAAATCGGCGTACGTGCGGGTCATGCCCATGATGGGAAACGCATTGTCCCGCATTGTCTTCAGCACTTGCTCTTGGATCGCGAGGTCGGGCTTTCCGAACACTCCTCCAATGGTGTGGAGGATGGAATGGATCACCGCGAGGATCGAGGCGCCACGGAGGAAGTTGACCGGATTCATTCGGCGGCCTCCGCTGTGGTCGCGTACGAAGTGAGGATGGCGATCCAAGCACCGGGACCGTCGAGCGCGGCGGCGTATTGCTGGTAACCTTCGCCGTGGCGCTGGAGTTCGCTGTGCGCCAACTCGACGAGGGTGCGGTTTTGGGCTTCCTCGGTGAAGCGGATCTCGACTTCGCTGGCGCTGGCGAGGTCCGGATTGAACTTCCAGTCGGGACCGAGATGCCAGGAGAGCGTGACGACACGGGGAGGTGCCCAAGCGAGGACTTGTCCCCACTGGCACTCGTTGCCGTTGGCATCGCGCTCGAACCATTTTCCGCCGACGCGCGGTTCCACGACGATGGACTGGAAGGGATGCGGCGCGATGTGGTGGGTGGCGGGCCACCAAGTCTCCATCTTTTCGACGAAGATGGAGAACGCGCGTTCGACGGGGATCTGGACCCGGACGGTCTTACGGACGACGATCTGTTCTGTATTTTCCATTGGTTGTCTTTCGGTTTTATTGGGAATCTGCTTCGGCGGCTTGGGCGAAGGCGCGCATGGCCTTCTCCCAGACTTGGTCGAAGTGCGTTCGCAGGAGGGCGATGCCTTCGGGGTTGAGTTGGTACACGCGGCGGGTGCCGGCTTTGCGGTCGCTGACGAGACCGGCGGTTTTGAGGACTTTGAGGTGCTGGGAAACCGCAGGACGGCTGACCGGCAGGCGGGATGCCAGTTCGTTGACGGCAAGGGGTCCGTCGCCGAGTTGCTGGAAGATGGCCATGCGGGTGGGGTCGCCCAGCGCATCCAATCCGGACTGTAGGTAAGTGTCCACTAACGGTAAGCTATCACTTACGGATGGCGTCGTCAAGAGATATTTTTGTGCATGAGCCAATGAGGTTCGCGCAAAGGCCGCCAAGAGCCTCCCGCCAAGAACGCTAAGAAAAATCGGGAGAATGACCTAGTTTTTTCAGTTGCCGCCGCCGGCTTGGTCTGACTGTTCAGACATTCTTCAGCGGGTTCCGCTAACATGGACACGGATGCACATCCTGGTGGTGGAGGACGAGCGCCGGATGGCGGAACTGCTCCGGCGCGGGTTGACGGAGGAGGGCCACCAGGTTGCGGTGGCGCGCACCGGGTTGGAGGGATACGAGATCGCGACGTCGTCCACTTTCGACGTGATCGTGCTCGACGTGATGCTGCCGCAGATGGACGGGATGACCGTTACGCGGCGTCTGCGGGAAGCGCGGAATCAGACTCCGGTGCTGATGCTGACGGCGCGCGATGCGGCGTCGGACGTGGTGGCGGGGCTCGACTGCGGCGCTGACGACTACCTCACCAAGCCCTTCGCTTTCGATGTGTTCCTTGCGCGGCTGCGGGCTGTCAGTCGCCGGGGGGCGATACCGAGGCCGGTGATACTTGAGGTGGCGGACGTCAGGTTGGACCCGGCGGCGCGACGCGTTACCCGCGCGGCGGTGGAGATTCCGCTGACTCCGCGCGAGTATTCGCTCCTCGAGTTGCTCATGCGGAATCCGGGGCGGGTGATTACGCGGGATTCCATCCTCGAATCCGTCTGGGGACATGGCAGCGACGTCAACGAGAACACGCTGGAGGCGTTCGTGCGGCTGTTGCGCCTCAAATTGGACACACGCGAGCCGAAACTGATACAAACCGTGCGGGGCATCGGCTACATGATGCGGGCGGGTTGAGGCGGATGCGGACGCGGTCGATACGGTTCCAGTTGACGGTGTGGTACGGGGTCGCGTTGGCCGGTGCACTGGCGCTGTTCGGCGGGCTTGTATGGCTCTCGATGCGGCAGCGCCTGGTGGCCGAACTGGACGAGGATCTGCGTGGCGACGCGCAACGCTTCGCGGCCTATTTCCAACGCGAGGCCGAGGAGGAGACTGCGAGCGGCCTCCAGACCGAGATGGAGGAGTTTTGCCAAGGCCTCGGCTCGTCGCGGTTCATGCGGTTGAAGGGCGACCAGGGTTTTGCGTTCTCGTTTCCTCCAGGACCGGTTCCCAATGGGCGGGACGGCCGGTCGGTCGAACAACGGTTCTCGTTTGGCGGAGAACGGTTTATCTTGGTCGCGGGTACCTCCGGCAATGAGATGAGCCATACGCTGGACTTGCTGGGCCTGCTGTTGTTGGGGCTCATCCCGCTGGTGGCGCTGGTCGCGGGGGCGGGGGGCGCGTGGCTGAGCCGAAAGGCGTTGCGGCCTGTGGACGAGATCACAACCGCGGCGCGCTCCATCGGAATCGAGAATCTTTCGCGGCGGCTGCCGGTGCCGCAGACGGGGGACGAGATCCAACGTTTGGCCGAGGTGTGGAACGGGATGCTGGGGCGGCTCGAGTCGGCGGTGGGGACGCTGTCGCAGTTCGCGGCCGACGCCTCGCACGAACTGCGGACGCCATTGGCGGTGATCCGCACATCGGCGGAGTTGGCGTTGCGCCGCGCGCGGGAGCCGGAGTCGTACCGGGATTCGCTGGCGGAAATCGCCGCGGAAACGGAGCGGATGACCCGTATGGTGGAAGATTTGCTGTTTTTGGCGCGTACGGACTCGCGGGCCGCGTCGATGCCGATGGAGCCGGTTGCGGTCAGGGATTTGGTGGTCGAGGTCGTGGCGGAATTGCACGATCTGGCGGATCTGCGGCAGATTGCGGTCGGCGTGGAGGCTGCGGAGGTCTGTGTCGTGACGGGTAACAGGGCGGCGCTGCGGCGCCTGTTGCTGGTGTTGCTGGACAACGCGCTGAAGTATTCGCACGTCGGCGGGAGGGTTGCGGTGCGGGTTCTGGACGGGCTGGTGTCCGTGCAGGATTTTGGTATCGGGATCGCCGGGGAGGATTTGCCGAGGATTTTCCAGCGGTTCTATCGGGCGGACAAGGCGAGGACGAACGACGGGTCGGGCAGCGGCTATGGCCTGGGATTGTCGTTGGCGGAGACGATCGCGAAGCTGCACGGAGCGGAAATCACGGCCACAAGCCGGGAAGGCTCGGGGTCGACGTTCACCGTGGCTTGGACAGGCGAGAATTGATGTATGGACCTCCTTCGACATTCACTCGCCACGCTTTCCTACCGATTGGGCAAGGTGCTCCGGGATACGTCGGCCGAGTTCGCAAGCCATCCGGAAGGCGACCCGCAGAACGCCGTGAAAGTTCTGGCGCACATCGGGGACCTGATGGAGTGGTCGTTGAGCATGGTGGACGGCCATTCCAAGTGGCATGATTCCGCGCCATTGGCGTGGCGCGACGAAATCGCGCGGTTCTATGCGTCGATCTCCGCTTTGGACGCGAAGCTCGCGGAGATCGGGGCTGGCGGGTCCACGCCGGAGAAGTTGTTCCAAGGGCCGATTTCCGACGCGCTCACCCACGTGGGCCAATTGGCGATGATGCGGCGGCAGGCGGGCATCAAGATGTCGGGGGAGAATTATTATGTCGCCGAGATTGTGGCTGGCCGGGTGGGGCCGGAGCAGGCGATCCCGCGACGGGTGTTCTAAGGGACGCGGTGCGTGTTGTCGCCGGCCGCCGGGACGGCTCCTGTAGAATTGCCCTATGCGCCGGAACCTTGCACTCACAGCACTTCTGATCTGTCCGCTGGCCATCCAAGCCGCCGACAGCCCCCTTCTCGGTCGCTGGGATTTCACCCTCACAGCCGGCGGGAGCACCCGCGCTAACTGGCTGGGCATTAGCCAGAAAGGCGCGGCCACCGAGGTGTGGTTCCAGCCGACAGGCGGGCACGTACACATCGTCCCGGATGCCAAGATCACCGGCTCGCACCTCGAATTTGTCGTGAGTCCGGCCGCCAACGGTCGTCCCGCAACCACATGGGAACTCGATGCCAAGGGCGGCCAGTTGGTCGGAGTCCAGAAGGCCGGCGACCGGTCGATCCCCCTCACCGGCGTCCGTGCTCCCGAACTCAAGCGCGCCGCGCCCAAGGCTTGGTCGAAGCCGGAGCCGCTGTTCGACGGCAAGTCGCTCGCGGGTTGGGAGCCAATCGGCGACCCGACCAAGAGTCATTGGATCGTCAAGGACGGACTCTTGGTCAATGAGGAGCACGGTGCCAACCTCAAGAGCACCCGCACCTTCACCGACTACAAGCTGCACTTCGAGGTCAACTGCCCGAACGACGCCAACAGCGGCTTCTACCAACGGGGCCGGTATGAGTTGCAACTCGAGTACGTGCCCGAAGGCTCCGAACCGCCCGAGCGCGGCATGGGCTCCATCTATGGACGCATCCCCCCGTCGTCGACGCTGACGCGCACGCCGGGCCAATGGGAGACCTTCGACGTGACGCTGGTCGGGCGCACCATCACGGTCACGCGCAACGGCGTCCTCACCATCGACCGCAAGGAAATCGAGGGCATCACCGGGGGAGCCTTGGACGCGAACGAGGGCGAGCCGGGGCCGTTCTACATCCAGGGCGACCACACGGGCGGCCTGAAGTTCCGCAATATCACTGTTTCGGTTCCGGCGAAGTAACGACGCTCTTGCAGACACGACGAGCGGCGAGGACGACGGCGGTGCCTGCCATCAGCGCCCACGTTCCGGGTTCCGGGGTGCCGGATGATTCCAGCGTGCCGCTCAGAACGAGATAGGCCGGGTTCGGGGACGGAAACGTGATTGCCTCAACAGGGTTGGTGCCGGGTGCCGAGGAGATCGACGGGTCGCTCTGTTTGACGCCTACATACGTGGCCCCGGTTCCCGACGGTGCGTTGTCGGCACCATAAAGGCGGAACTGTGTCTTGCTGTTCACAATCATGATCCAATAGGTTGTGTTGGCCTCCAAGGTGAACGGTGCGTTCGGCGTCAGCGTGATGAATGTCGTGATCGCGGAAGAACTGAGTGACGCCAATTCCGTACCGGGAGTGCCCGAGCTGTCGGACCACAGGCTGGTGGAGAACGTTGAGCCTGTGACGCCTCCTTGGTTCGTGATCAACATCTGGGCGGACGTGAAGTCGTAGTTGTCGCTGCCCATGGTCCAACCAACCGCCATCCAGCCATGGACGGTGCCGGGGTTCACGGTCGCAGTGTCGTTCCCGGCAACGCTGATGCCGTTGTAGGTATTGGAGAGGATTGTGCCCGCTTTGGACGCCTGGGGGGCGACCGCGGCCAAGGCGAGGGCAATTGGAAGAACTCTGTGGAGCTGCATATGCCCGAGCCTAAAGCGATTGCCGGAGCCGGGCAAGTAACAACCGCGAAAATTTTGTGACGCGGTCAAGCCCTGTCGTTTGTGCTGGATAGCCGCCGTTACACGTTTCCGTAACAAGTCTTCCGTGGGCAAGTGCTACGATCCTCGTTCAGAATCCCTATGGAAACGACCATGGCCGAGAGGGTCGAGGCCCAGTTGGAGGCAATCCTCCAGAGCCCGCCTTTCGCCCGGTCGGCCCGTCGCAAGGAAATCCTCGCCTATGTGGTGCGGCGCCGCATGGAAGACCCCGGGGCGGAGATCTCCGCCGCCACCATCGCGTCCGATGTCTACGGGCGCGGTGCTGACTTCCACCCCGACGAGGACGCCATCGTGCGCGTCGAAATGGCGCGGGTCCGGGGTGGCCTCGACTCCTATTACTCGACGGAAGGATGGAACAGCGGCGTCCGTATTTCCATCCCCAAGGGCTCCTATGCCCCGGTCTTTCAATTCGCAACCGTAGAGCCGGTACCGCCCCAATCAGATGACACCGCGCCGCCGCCAGCCGTGGTCCGGAGTCGGCCCAAGTGGTTTTTTCCGGCGGTCCTGTCGCTTGTTGTGGTCCTCGGAGCCTCGGTGATTTGGCGCTGGAGCGCGAACCGCCCTCCCGAGATCGTCACAATCCAGCTCCCCGGCGCCTTGCGGCAACCTTCCGTGTCCCCTGACGGATCCAAGATCGCCTTCGTCTGGAATGGCGAACGTAGTCGCGACGACATTTTCACCGTGACCGTTGGCTCTTCCAAGTTCCAACGGCTTACCGACGGACCCGAGCCGAATGTGAGCCCCGCGTGGTCGCCCGACGGACGGAATATCGCATTTCAGCGCCGGGTTGCGGCTGCGACGAGAGCCGTCTATCTAGCACCTGCAAACGGCGCGCCAGGACAAGGGCAGCGGCTGTTGACGACGATCCAGACCAATGTCGCGGGACTGGCTTGGACGCCGGATTCGCGGAACCTCATTGTCCCCGACAGCATTTCGGGTGGCCCGTTGGGCCTCTATCTGGTCTCGGTTGCCACGGGCGACCGCCATGCGCTTATCGAAGGGCTGAATGCCTTCCATCCCGCCGTCTCGCCGGACGGGCGGACGCTCGCGTTCATCGCCGACGGTGGCCAGCCCTCGAACTCGACACTGTACACGCTTCCTTTGGACGGCGATTTCCACGCGGCAGGTCCGGCGCAGCCTTTGAACGCCACCAAGGGTAATGGGCTGCTCAATACCCGCTGGAGCTTCGACGGGCAATCGGTCTACTACACCAAGCCGGTCGGAATCGCCATGCGCTATGTGGTGAGCACGGGCCGGGTCGAACAACTGAGCGACGTGCCGGAGGGGGTTGGTACGCCGGCCGAGTACGCCCCCGGCAAGTACGTGTACCTCAAGATGCGGAAGCATGGATTCATTGGCCGTGTTGAGCCCGACGGGGCCGCCCCCACGGCCAGCTTCCAGACTGTGGACGAGGACAGCCAACCCGATCTATCGCCCGACGGGCGGCAGCTGGTGTTTACCTCGTCGCGCGATGGAAGCCCCGGACTCTGGTTTTCCGCGCCGGACGGAACGCGCACGGTGCGCGCCGCCACATCGTTGGCCGGGAATCTGCCGCGATGGTCGCCCGACTCAAAGGAGGTTGTGTTTTCCGCCGGCACGTCCGGCTACCATTCGCGGCTATACGTTGTTTCCCCCGACTCGTCGGCGCGGATACTGGCGTCCGACGGGGCCGACAACCAGTTTCCGTTCTATTCCCGCGACGGGCGGTACATCTACTACAGCTCGAATAACGACGGCGCTTACAGGATTTGGCGGGTACCGCGCGAGGGCGGGCCGCCGGAACGAATCACGGAGGCGGTCGCCAGCAACGCCGACGAGTCTCCGGACGGCAGTGTCCTCTACTATTCCTCGAACGGGCAGGTCTACCGGATGGCGCTGGCGGACAGGCGTCCGGAGTTGGTCTTCGAAGGGCCGTTGGCGTCGTTTGTGCGTGCGGTCGGAGACGGCATCTATGTGCAGGTCGGAACGGCTGCCCGGTTGTGGGAGGTCTGGTTCCTGCCCTACGACCGGAAGGGTGCCCGCCGGGTCTATGCGCCCGGAATGCCGATCATAGGATGGAGTCCAATTCCGTCGGAAACCGCTCTGGTGATGGGGTTGAACCATCCACAATCGGCCATCGAACGCCTGGTCCGGCGAGGCTGGCATCCTTGATGCTGGCCGTATCGGGGCGGGGAGTACTGGAACCGGTCGGCGGCAAATACCCTTATGTTTGCTTGATCTCGATTGCACGACCTGCACCATGGCATCGCCGGCCAGCCTTCCCAGCGCACGCCTCGGCTTACCTCTACTCCAACGCCGCTTGGATCAATCCGTGCTGGGGCAGAAGTGGGCGGCTAACATGGGGCATGCGCCCTGTCTTTCTCTTCGCCCTGGCAGCCACCCTCGCGACGGCGGTCCACGGCCAGGACCGGGTCTTGGACCGCGTCGCGACCCACGCGCCCGCGCTTGAGGTCGTCTCGCGAAAGATCTGGGAGTCGCCGGAACTCGGTTTCCACGAGGATCGCAGTTCGTTGTTGCTCCAAGAGGAGTTGCGGGCCGCCGGGTTCTCCGTCAAATCCGCCATGGCTGGCATGCCGACCGCCTTCGTCGCGGAATTCGGCTCCGGCAAGCCCGTCATTGCACTCCTGGGCGAGTTCGACGCCCTCCCCGGACTCTCCCAGAAAGACACGTCCTCCCGCGCCCCGGTCCAGCACGGCGCTGCCGGACACGGCTGCGGCCACAACCTCCTCGGCAGCGCGTCGGCCTTGGCTGCGATCGCGATCAAGGAGGAAATGCAGGCCGCTGGCACCAAGGGCACCCTCCGCTACTACGGAACTCCCGCGGAGGAAGGCGGCGGCGGCAAGATCTACATGATCCACGCCGGACTCTTCCAGGATGTCGACGCCGTCCTGACTTGGCACCCCGGTTCCGTGAATGAGGTCAACCTCGGCTCGAACCTGGCGGTCGATTCCGCGCTGTTCCGCTTCTACGGCACGCCGGCGCATGCGGCGATCGCGCCTTTCCGGGGGCGGTCGGCGCTGGACGGGGCCATGATCATGCTGAACGCGGTGGAAATGCTGCGCGAGCACGTGCCGCAGGAGGCGCGGATCCACTATGTGATCACCAACGGTGGATCAGCCCCGAACGTGGTGCCTGCGTTTGCGGAGGTCAGCCTCATGGCGCGGCATCCTCAGATGGACACGCTTGCCGGGATTTGGGAGCGCATCGTCAAATGCGCCCAGGCCGGGGCGTTGGCTTCCGAGACCCGCATCGAACTCGCACAGCAATCGGCACGAGCCAATGTCGTACCCAACGACACGCTGGCCTCGGTCATGGGCCGCGCCATGCAAAAGGCGGGTGGCTACACCTACTCGCCCGACGAGCGCAAATTCGCCGAGGAGATCCGCAAGACCCTCGACCCGCCCGTCGATTTTCAGGAACCTGCCGAGATCCGCGCCGACAAATCCGCCCCACAGGGCATGGCATCGTCCGACTTTGGCGACGTCAGCTGGAACGTCCCCTCGGTCGAATTCACCACGGCGACGTTCCCGTCCGGCGTCTCGCCGCACACGTGGCAGGCCGCGGCATGCTCGGGAACTTCAATCGGACGCAAGGGCATGCTGGTGGCCGCGCGGACCCTTGCGCTGGGGGCGATGGAACTTTACACTCAGCCCGCCCTGCTCCAAGCTGCCCGCGCCGACTTCGACAAACGCCGCCACGGCCTCGGGTGGAAGACCCTGATTCCCGCCGACGCCAAGGCCCCCGTCAACGGCCCCGCCAAGTAACTTAAGATGGGGCATGCGCATCGCATTTTTCTTCCTTGCCGCCGCCGGCATGCTCCACGCCCAGACCGCTTCCACATTGGCTGTCGACCCCACGGTGAAAGCGGCCCTTGATGCCGCGCAGCGCAACGAGGCGCATTTCATCGACGAACAAATCCGGGTCTGCGAGATTCCCGCGCCTCCGTTCAAAGAAGAAGTGCGGGCCAGGGAGTTTGAACGCCTCTTCCAGCAGGCGGGTCTCAAGGATGTGCGCATCGACAAGGCCGGCAACGTCATCGGCGTCCGACCTGGCCTTTCGGCGCATCCGAATCTGCTGTTCCAAGCCCACTTGGATACGGTCTTCCCGGAAGGCACGGACGTGAAGGTGAAGCGGAACGGACTGATCTTGGCCGCTCCCGGCATCGCCGATGACTGCCGGGGCTTGGCGGTTATGCTCTCTGTGATCCGCGCCCTTGACGAGGCCAAGGTGCAGACGCCTGGCACCATCACGTTCGTCGCCGACACGGGCGAGGAAGGGCTCGGCGATTTGCGCGGCACCAAGGAATTGTTCAACGTCACCCTGAAGGGCCAGATCGACAAGTTCGTGTCCGTCGACGGTACGGGACTACGGATCACCAACATCGGCGTCGGCAGCTACCGCTACCGGGCGACGTTCAAAGGTCCGGGCGGCCACAGTTTCGGGGCGTTCGGGCTTGGAAATCCGATCCAAGCCATGGGCCGCGCGATTGCGAAGATCGACGAGTTCGAGGTTCCCACGACGCCCAAGACCACGTTCAACGTGGGTCGGGTGGGGGGAGGCACGTCGGTCAATTCGATCCCGTTTGAAGGGTGGATGGAGGTGGACATGCGCTCGTCGGACAAGGACTCGCTCGAAACCGTCCACGCCAAGTACAAGAAGGCGGTACAGCAGGCGGTGGACGAGGAGAACAAGCGCTGGAAAGGGCGCGGGCCTGTCACGGTGGACAACGCGCTGGTCGGGTACCGCCCTGCCGGCAGCACGTCCGCGGATTCGGCGATTGTGAAGACGGCGGTCGAGGTCTCGAAGCTCTTCGCCGAAAACCCGCCTTTGGGCGAGAGTTCCACAGACGCGAACGTGCCGATGAACCTCGGCATCCCGGCCATCACCATTGGCGGCGGGGGCGGCGGCACGGCGAACCACTCGCTCGACGAGACCTTCGACACCAAGGATTCGTATCTGGGAACGCAGCGCGCCCTGCTGCTGGCGGTGGCGCTTGCGCGGTAGGCTGTTGGTTTTGGCTGCGTTTGCGGTGTCGGCGGCGTTTGCGGCGGATCCGTGGATCACGTTGGAACCCTCGGCGCCCGCCAAGTTGAAGCACGTGGTGCTGGTGAGCGGCGACGAGGAATACCGGTCAGAGGAACTGCTGCCGCAGCTTGCGAAGATTCTCGCGACGCGGCACGGCTTTCGCTGCACGGTGCTTTTCGCGATCGATAAGAAAGACGGCACCATCAACCCCGGCGAGAGTGGCAACATTCCGGGCCTGGAGGCGCTCGACACTGCCGATCTGATGGTGATCCACACCCGATTCCGGGACCTCCCGGATGCGCAGATGAAGCACATTGTAGATTACGTGGAATCCGGCAAGCCCATCGTCGCCCTGCGGACGGCGACCCACGCCTTCCAGATCAAGTCCAGCCCGACCTACATGGCCTATAGCTGGAACCAGCCGGACGGCGGTTTCGGGAAGCGCGTCCTGGGGGAAACCTGGGTGAGCCACCACGGCAAGCATGGCCAACAGAGCACGCGCGGCATCATTCCCGACAATGTGGCCGACCACCCGATACTGCGAGGCATCCGTTCGGGCGAACTATGGAGTCCGACGGATGTCTACACGGTCAGAACGCCTCTGCCCGCCGACGCGCGGGTCTTGGTGAACGGGCAGGTTCTCGCCGGGATGAGCGCCAAGGACGACCCCGTGCCGGGCACGCAGAGCGAGCCAATGATGCCGGTGGCGTGGACTCGGACAGCGAACGCCCGAATCTTCGTTACGACGATGGGGACGTCCGAGGATCTCCTGGTGCCTGCCCAAGGTCGGCTGCTGGTGAACGCGGTTTATTGGGCGCTCGGCCTCGAATCGGCCATCACTCCGACCATGAATGTGGATCTTGTGGGCGATTACCACCCACTCCCGTTCAAGGCTGGTGGGCATGCGAAGGGTGTGGCACCCTCGGCGCGCTAGACGCGGGTTCAGGCGGCGACGGAGAAGGTGTAAAACGCGCCGTGCAGTGTGTCTACATTAAGGTGCAACTCCTTGCCGGTTCCGGGCGCGTCGGAGATGTGCGGCAGATGGCCCGCGATTGCGGAAATGGCGGGGCGAAGACCCTTGTCGAGCGCGACGGCTAGCAGCCGAATCAATCGGTCAGCTTCCGGCCCCGGCGTTTCTTCGCCCGACTCCCACTTGGAAATCGTGGCCGCATCCGCGTGCAGGTAAGATGCGAAGTCCTCCGTGTGACATCCCAAATATTTTCGAAGAAAGCGCACCTGCTCGCCTGTCAGACGGTATGGACTGCTGGCCAGCGCTTCGGCGATTGCTCGGTGTACCTTCCCTATTCTGGGGATCGTAATATCTTGGTTGCCGCAGTTGGGGCAGTTGGCGATTTCGATGCCCTTAAGGATCACTGTGGACAAACCACTCTCCAAGTATCGATAGTTTCGTCTTTCGGGGGCGACCGGTTGGCCGCAATCGGTGCAAGTCTGGACAAGGGCGTTCATGTAGTCCTCTCGAAAGCGGTAATCAGAATTGCCGAATCGGCTTTAAACTTGAATTGAACTGCCATCCGTCGCCGATCCGCAGTAAGGCCTTCGATCCGGTATGTCCACTCGCTCCGCCCGATGTCCCAATCGGGTTCCATGTGGATCGAGCCGGAGCGGCATACGGTCAGCGCGTCGTCAGTTGTAAGCTTGTCTATTTCGAGCTCTTCGCGGGAGTGACTGGAAAACCGCACCCTCCCGTTCTCAATGCAACGATTGAGCTTGGCCTTTGCTTGGTCCTTTCCGAGCCGTCGCTCCGTCACTACCCGTATTCTACCAGCAGCAGCATGGGTTTAGTCAGCCCTGCGATAATAGAGACTTGCCCGGCAGCCGTCCTCTCGCCCAACCCATTTCCGATCTGGAAGCCTTCGCATCCAAGATTCGCGACACCACAGCCCTTCTCGAAGCCATAGCCGACGGTCAGACGAGGCTCGACGACCTTTCCGCCGAGGACCGGGGGCGGTTGCACCGCGCCGTCGCCCGCGTCCACAATCCGGATATCGGGGAACTCCGCCGGGCCGCCAAAGCCGCGGAACGCGAACGCAGCGCCGCCCAGGCACGTCGGCAGGACCAGAAACTGCAGGAAACCGGCATCCGCGCCCTACGCCGCAAGCCCGTTTTCTCGACGCCGAACATCTTCCTCCCCGAGGACTTGGACCCTCTCCGCTTGGAGCCGCCCGTGCACGGGCCGGTCGACGCACACGAAACCGCACCCGAGGCAGAGGCCCATCACTGCTACGTCTGCAAGGCCGATTTCACGGTCGTGCACCACTTCTACGACCAAATGTGCCCCCCGTGCGCCGAGTTCAACTACGCGAAACGGTTCGAACTGGCCGACCTGACCGGTCGGGTAGCCCTTTTGACCGGCGGCCGCGTGAAGATCGGCTACCAAGCGGGCATCAAGCTGCTCAGGGCCGGTGCGTCGCTGATCGTCACCACCCGATTTCCCCGCGATTCGGCCCAGCGTTACGCGCGTGAACCCGATTTCGACCAGTGGGGCCACCGCCTGCAGATCTACGGCTTAGACCTGCGCCATACGCCCAGCGTCGAGGCCTTCTGCCAACGGATGATCGAGACCCTGCCGCGCCTCGACTTCATCGTCAACAACGCCTGCCAGACCGTGCGCCGTCCGCCGGAGTTTTACCGGCACATGATGGAGGGCGAAGTGGCGGCCCTGCGTGACCTGGCCGAGCCCGCCGCCAACCTGCTGGGATCCTACGAGCAATTGCGCGACCCTCAGGATGCGCTGCGGACCCTCGAAGCCGTAGCCCCCGTCCAAGGGATAACGCATGCCGCCGAGTTGTCGCAAATCGCCCTCGTGGCGGAGGATGTGGACACCCTTGGAGCGAAACATCTATTCCCCGAAGGGCGGCTGGACCAGGATTTGCAGCAGGTGGACCTGCGAGGCCGCAATTCGTGGCGACTACTGATGGACGAGGTGTCGTCGGTGGAGTTGTTGGAAGTGCAACTGATCAACGCGGTCGCGCCCTTTATCATCAACGCCCGTTTGAAACCCCTGATGGTGCGGACGCCGGGACACGCCAAACATATCGTGAACGTGTCTGCCGTGGAGGGGCAGTTCTACCGGCTCGCTAAAACGACCCGGCACCCCCACACCAACATGGCGAAGGCAGCGCTCAACATGATGACGCGCACGGCGGCGGCGGACTACTGGGCCTCCGGCATCCACATGAACGCCGTCGACACCGGCTGGGTCACGGACGAAGACCCTGCGGAGATTGCGGCCCGGAAGACCGAGGAGCACTTCTTCCACCCGCCTCTCGACATCGTGGATGGGGCCGCCCGCATTCTGGACCCGATCATCAACGGCATCAATACCGGTAACCACGTCTGGGGCCAATTCCTGAAGGACTACAAGCCGACGGAGTGGTAGACCGGAACGACTCCCTCAAGCTGCAGTCGTACTGCTGCACCGAACCTATCCGCGGCCAACCAACGGCATCGTGTTCGCCATCACTGTCACAAACAGCACGTTGGTATCCAGCGGCAGTCCAGCCATGTACAGCACTGTATCCGATACCGCCTTCACATCCATCCGCGGTTCCGGGGCCAGCTGCCCATTCGCCTGCAGGACGCCCGCCGTCATCCGGCTAGTCATCTCCGTTGCCGCGTTGCCGATGTCGATCTGCCCGCAGCAGATGTCGAAACTGCGGCAATCGAGCGAGATTGACTTCGTCAACCCCGTGATCGCGTGCTTGGTCGCCGTGTAAGGTGCCGAATGCGGCCTCGGCGTGTGGGCTGAAATCGATCCGTTGTTGATGATCCGTCCCCCGCGCGGCGTCTGCGCCTTCATCAGCCGGATGGCCTCCTGCGCGCACAAGAACGATCCCGTCAGATTGACCGCCACCACGTCGCTCCACTTCTCGTAGCTGAGGTCTTCCATCGGAATGGCCGGAGCGCCCATGCCCGCGTTATTGAACAGCAGGTCCAGCCGCCCGAAGGTCTCCCCAACCTTGGCGAACAGTGCCTTCACGGACTCCGGCCTGCCCACATCCGTCGGGACCGCCAGCATCCGCCCGCCTTCGTGGATACCCATGGACGCGGTCTTCTCCAATTCGTCCGCCCGGCGACCGGCCAGCACGACCGAATACCCCGCGCCCTGCAGCGCCAGGCTGACCGCGCGTCCGATTCCACTGCCCGCGCCGGTGACCAGCGCAATTTTCGATGAGTTCGACATCAAGGCCATTATGTAACGGAACGGCTTACGGGTCCAGTCGTACCACGAACGCCGCGACTCCGCGCGAAGTCCGGATCTGCTCCAACAACGCCCGTGCGGCCTCTTGTGACGGTGCCCGGCCGACCACCACCCTCCAAAGAGTGGGATCGCCTTCGCGCGCGACGGCCTTGGCGAACCCGTAGGCTGCCTGCATGTCGGCCACCATTTTGTCCGCATTGGCCCGCACCGCGAACGCCCCCACTTGCACCGCGAATAGCGCCGGGCCCGCGTTGGCGGGCGAAGACAGAATTGTCAGCTCCACCTGCGCGACTCCCGGTCCGACCAGTTCGATGCGCTGCGCCGCCAAGTGTGACAAGTCGATGATCCGGCTGTTGACAAACGGTCCGCGGTCGATGATTCGCACGTCGACGGTCTTCTCGTTGGTCAGATTCCGCACCCGCACCATGGTCTGGAACGGCAGGGTCTTGTGCGCCGCGACCAGTGTTTCCATATCGTAGGTTTCGCCGTCGGCCGCCTTGCGCCCGTGGTACGGATGGCCGTACCAGCTTGCGACCCCGCGCTCCGTTTGGCCCGCAATCGGAGCTGGCACAGGTGCGGGCGGGGTCGGTTTCGGCGTCGTGGGCAGCGTTCCCGTACGCGGCGCGGGCGGAACATTTGCCGCAATCGGCACGACGTGCGCCTTCTTCTTGCCGCATCCGGCAACCAGCACAGCGGTCAGAAAAAGAGACAACGCAGCGAATCGCATATTCTGTGATAACATCCTTTCCTTTCCCCCTTCAACTTCCATGCAAACCTGGCTCACACAACCCTGGCATCAGATCTACGACCCCCTTGGCAATGTGTGGCTCTCCACGTTGAGCGCCGCCCTGCCCGTCTTCTTCCTCTTCTACCTGCTTGCGATCCGGCGCGCACCCGCCCATTGGGCCGCGGTGGGAGCCTCCACCCTATGCATGGCGCTCGCGGCGTTTGAATTTCACATGCCAGCGGGAAAAATCGCCGGAGCGGCTGCGCACGGCATTGTCTACGCCATCGTCAGGGTCGGCTGGGTGCTCTTGGCGGCTGTTTTTGTCTATGAACTGACGGTCGAATCCGGGAAGTTCGAGGTGATCAAGGACTCGATCGGGGGTGTCACCAACGACCGCCGCCTCCAGACGCTGCTAATCGCCTTCGCGTTCGGCTCGGTCCTCGAAGGCGCGGGCGGCGGCGGTGCCCCGGTCGCAATCTGTGGCGCGATGATGGTCGGTCTCGGCTTCGACCCCTTCGCTGCCGCCGTCCTTTGCCTGATTGCCAACACCTCGCCCGTTGCGTTCGGCGCGGTCGGAAACCCGGTTCGGGCCTTGGTCGCGGTGACCGGGCTCGACGGCATGCAGATCAGCAAGATGATGGGCCGTATCCTGCCCTTCACGGCGCTCCTGCTGCCGTTCTGGATGACCCGCATGGTCACCACTTGGAAGAACACTTTCGCCGTCTGGCCGGGCCTGCTCACCGCTGGGGCGATCTTCGCCGGATTCCAGTTCTACTGGTCCAACTACCAGGACTTCGGCTTGGTCGACATCATCGCCGGCATGGCAACCTTGATCGGCTTGACCATTTTCCTCAAGATTTGGAAGCCGAAGGAGATCTGGCGCTTCGACCAAGAGCCCGCCGCCACAGTCCACCTCCGCTCCTACTCGTTCCTTCAGATTGCCCACGCGTGGACGGGCTTCCTACTGCTTTCCTTATTCGTGATCCTGAGCGGCGTGCCAGCCGTGGTGCTCTACCTGAACAAGCTGATCCCCGTGGTTCCGGTCCCCGGCCTCCACAACCTCGTCTTCCGGATGCCGCCTGTCTTCCCGACGCCCCACGCGGAAGGTGCCATCTTCGACTTCACCATTTTCGCCAACGCCGGCACCGGTGCGTTCATCGCCGGACTGATCGCGGGCCCGATCCTCGGCCTCAGCTTCGGCAAGACGCTCTCCGTCTTCTTCCGTACCTGCTACCGGATGCGCCTCAGCATGTTGGCGATCTCGGCGATGCTGGTGCTAGGCTACGTCACCCGCTACAGCGGCATGGACGCCGTCCTGGGCCTTGCGATGACCCACACCGGCGCACTGTTCCCGTTCTTCGGCACCATGATCGGCTGGATCGGCGTGTCCCTGACCGGCACCGACGCAGGCTCGAATGCCCTTTTCGGCAGCCTGCAGGTGATCACGGCGACCAAGCTTGGCCTGCCGCCGGTGCTGATGGCCGCCGCGAACTCGGCGGGGGGTGTCATGGGGAAGATGGTCGCGGCGCAATCGCTGGTGGTGGCGGTTGCGGCGGTTGGGCAGCCGGGCCGCGAGGGCGACCTATTCCGGAAGGTTCTGCCGCACTCGCTGGTCCTGACCTCGATCATCGGCCTGATCGTGATGCTGTTCGCGACGGTTGGACAGTCGCTGGTTCCTTGAACTCACCGGGCCGATAGGACGAAACTGTTGCCTTCGGAGTCCTTCATCATTGCGAAGGTGCCCCAAGGCTGCCTCTGCGGCGGCCCGGTGAATTCGACACCTTTGGCCGTCAGTTCCTCATAGGTCTTGTCGATGTCGTCGCAGTGGAAAGTACAGGGACCGAAGGTGCCGACCCGGTCCTCATGCCCGGTGGGCGTAAACAGGACGAGATTGGTCTCGCCGCCCGGAATGCCGAGTTCGATCCACCGCTGTTTGCTATCGAAGGGCTGGTCGGTCAGGATACGGAAGCCGAGCTTCCCGGTGTAGAAATCGAGTGCCCGTTGCTGGTCCGCCACGGGGATGCTGACGAATTTTATGTGCTTGATCATGCCACGATCCTAGCTGGATAACCCTTTCCCTGTCAATGTCCTGGCGGTTGCAGTAGTATCCTGTACCATAGTTCCGAGATGATCTCAATCGACAGTTATGTCTTGGATGTGCTGATGCGGGACCTGACGGGCCACGACCGTTCCGTCTCCTCGTACTTGGTCTACCTCCACCTTTGGAGCGCGTGCGTCGGCGATCTCGACCGTCCCGTCACTACCAGCCACCAACAGATGGCCGAGGCCATCGGGATCTCGAAAAGCGCGGTCCAAAACGGCGTTCGCAACCTGACCCGACGGAAGTTGCTGAGGGTAAGGAAGGCCAGTGTCACCGCGATTCCCGAATATCGACTGCTCGCCCCGTGGCGGCGCTAGGTTACACTGCCTTTATCAGGGGGCCGTGCTGCCACCACATCATAGGCATTAAGGAGTTCACGTGGCACTATTTCGACGCTTTCTGGTATCTGGCTTTGTTTTGTCGACAGCCTTCGGGCAGACTCCCGACACCGCCGCCATCCAGGGCCGTATCGTCGATGCCGCCCACAACCCGGTCTCAGGAGTCTCGGTCACGGTCGCAGGCAGCATTTCCGCACCCAAGCGCGTCGCCCAGACCGACGACGCTGGGACCTTCGTCGTGACCGCCCTTCCGGTCGACTCGGCGTACTCGATCACAGCCACTAAGAACGGTTTTGCCCCCGGCAAGCTTGCCAGCATCGCGCTGCAGAGCGGCATCACCGCCCAAGTCACCCTGCGCCTCGACATCGCGCCCGGCAAGACCGAGGTCACCGTTACCGGCGTCGCGGGCGAGATCCGCACCGACGCGCCGCAACTCGGCGACCGCATCTTCGGACGCCAGTTGGAGGAGACCCCGATGCTCGACCGTCGCATCACCTACCTCCCGCTGCTGAATTCCGCCAGTCGTCCCGCCATCAACCAGGGCGACGTCTTCACCAACCAGAACCTCTTCACCACCGGGGGCGCAGGTCGTCGGCAGACTTGGTTCGAGGTCGACGGCAGTTCCGGCACCGATAGCTGGGGTCGCCAGACCATCTTCACCAATATCCCGTTGCCAGCCGTGCTGGAAATGACGGTGCTGGTGAACTCCTTCTCGGCGCAGTACGGTGGCGGCACCGGCAGTGCCGTCAACATCGTGACCCGCACCGGGGGCCGACGCCTGCGCGGGCAGATCCTCGAAGTTTGGCGGCCGAGGGCCACCGAGGCTGCGCTTTCCGGCTTTACCTCCGCCACTGCTGCCAACGGCAACGCCCTCACCAGCAATACGCTCGGCCAGACCGATCTCTCGCTCGGCGGCCCCATGGGCGGCGACCGCACCCACTTCTTCGCGGCTGGTGAATTCATCCGCGAGGACAAGGCCTCGCCGATCACGTCGCCCCTCGCGCCCGGCAGCTTTGTCGGCCATTACCGGGGCCTCCTCGGCTTCCTCAAAATTGATCGCCAGTTGAACGCAACCAACACGCTGTTCCTGCGCAGCGGCGCGGACGGTTTTCACGACACCAACCCCAACGGCATCGTCGGCGGCAACAGCCTGCCCTCCGTCGCCCGCGTGTTCCGCCGCCGCACGTACTCCGAAGAAATCGGCGAGACCGCCGTCCTCAGCCCCAACATGGTGAACAACCTGCGGGTGCAATTCCAACTGGCTGCGCCGATTACCCAGTTCGACCCGGTGGTCTACGGCACCCAGTATCAAGTCCCCGTCTCGACCGGCGGCACCTTCACCACCGGAACCTCGCAGTCCGCGCTTCTGATGAACCGGCAGTACGAGGTCAACGACACCTTCACGGCTGTCCTTGGACGTCACACACTGAACCTCGGCGCGCGCGCCATCACGGCCCACACGGGCGGCAACAGCAAGGAGTTCGGCGGCCCCATCTACCTCGGCCAGTTCATCTACAACACCTGCACGCAAGCGCTCAGTGTCTGCGAGAGCCAAACGTACCTCGGCAACCTCGCCAACGTGAAAACGTACACCCAGAGCTTCGGCAAGGCCAACTACACGGTCAACGACGTGCTTTGGTCCACCTTCATCCAGGACGACTTCCGTCCCCGCAAGGATCTGACGCTCAACTTCGGCCTCCGCTACGAACGCCAGACCTTCACCGACTTCAAGCTCGGCTTTGCCCCCCGCGCCGGTTTCTCCTACAACCTCCGCGGCGACGGTCGGACCGTCATTCGCGGCGGTTTCGGCATCTACCTGTCGCAGATTCCCGACAACGCTCAGGCCAACTACACCCTCACCGGACCGGAAGGTGTGTTCAGCTACACGGCCTCGCCGGGTCAGGTCGGCTTCCCGACCAGCGTTTCTTCCGTACCCCTGCCGTCCTTCCCCGCCGGTGCGGCGGTGCCTTTGCGCAGCCTCTACATCCGCCCCGGCAACAGCGCCTACCTTGACAAGTTCTTCCCGACTTCGACCCTCCAGGGCTATCCCGACCGTCTGCTGAACCCCTACTCCGAACAGTGGACCTTCGGCGTGGAGCGCAAGCTCGCCCCGGGCTGGCTGGTGCGCGCCGATTACGTGGGATCCCACACCCTCCGCATCAACCGCCCCTTGGACGTCGACGCCCCGGCCTCCTTCATCCGCACCGCGCCCGGCCAGACGCGCACTGCCCAGGCCGCCAACTGCACCCGCCCCTATTGGATCTGGTGGTACACCCAGCACGGGACCACCTGCAATACCTCCACGGCGACCAATCCCCAGCCGCCCTACGCCGTGATCCAGAGCGACGTCAATAACGGCTATGCCCGATATAACTCGCTGCAGGTCAACCTGAACGGCAAGATCGGCACCAAAGTGGTGGCCAACATCAGCTACACTTGGTCCCACGCCATCGACAACGTCGATCCCGACATTCCCAGCCAGAACCCCAACGACCCCCGTGTAACAGGCCGCGCAGAGAACGGCAGTGCCATCTTCGACCAGCGCCACCGCGCCGTGTTCAGCGGCGTCTATGTGGGGAAGTGGGGATTGCACTACGGTGGCATCGTGACCCTCGCCACCGGCCTGCCCTACAACTTCGTGACGGGTGTCAACAACAGCGGAGACACAGGCGCGACTACCGACCGCCCCTTTATCGGCAGCGCCGTGGTGGGCCGCAACGCCGGTCGCGGCACCCCGATCTACGAGTTCTCGCCGCTTGTGGAGCGCCCGTTCCGAATCCGCGAGCACCTCCGCGTGGAGCCCCGCATCGAAGTCTTCAACCTGCTCAACCACGCCAATTTCGTCGGTTTCAGCGGCACCTACGGCAACGGCGCAGCCGCCGGGCCCGGTTTCGGCCAGCCCTTGACCGGCATCACGGCACAGTTGCCGGCACGGTCCATCCAATTCGCACTCAAGATCACGATCTAGGGGCGGGATCCAAGTAAACTGGAATCGTGCTGTACGCGGGAAATCGGCGAAACTTCTGGATCATGTGTCTCGCCGTCGTGGCTGTCGCCGCCGCGGGTATTTGGTACGCTATCCACGTCCCGAAACAGGCGAAGCGGGCGGTTTACCGGGCTGTCTATACACAAAATCCGCCATATTACTCGGGGGAGCCAGGCAAAGAAGCGACCGGGGTAACGGTCGACCTGTTTGACATGGCCGCCGCCCGGCAAGGGGTTCGGCTCGAGTGGGTCTACTCGATGGCCAAGCCCGAGGACGTGCTCCGCAGCCATCAAGCCGATTTCTACCCCATGGCCGCCGTCACTCCCGAACGGGAAGCCACGAGGGACCTACACCTCTCCAGCGCTTGGCTGCGAACGGAAGCGTGGCTGGTGTGGCCCAGCAACGTATCCAACGAACTGCCAGAACTCAAAGGCAAGAAACTCGGCGTGCCGACGGTCCTAGCCTATCGCCGCATCGCCGAACTGCGGTTCCCTACCTCCATTGCGGACGCCAAGCCCGACAGGCCAGCCATCATGTCGGCGCTCTGCAAGGGGGAAACGGTCGCGGCGCTCATGGAATCGAGGTCGCTCGCCTCATTCCTCCTCGAACGCCCCCCGGCCTGCGATGGCGTGTCGCTACGCACGGAACCGGTCCCGGACACCTATCAGGGACTCGCGGTTCTATCCCGGAGCGACGATTCAGTCGTCATCGACGCCATCCGGGAAAGCCTCGGCGACATGGCTCGCGACGGTACCATCCAAGGTATTTACCGGAAGTGGGGCTTCGGCTTCTCGCCGGAAACCAAGCTGGTCGACGAACTGAATAACTCGCTCGACCGCCGCCGCCAGCTCACGATGGCGGTGACGGTGCTGACCGTCCTGCTGGCGGCCCTGATCGTGATCGCCATCTTCCTGCGCCGGGCGCTTATTCTGGCGGGTCGGGCTTCCGCCGCCAAGACTCAGTTCCTGACGAATATGAGCCACGAAATCCGCACACCGATGAACGGAATCGTGGGCATGTCGGAACTGCTGAGGACGGCGGGCACGCTGTCGGCGGAGCAAATCCACCTTGTGGATTCGATCCAGCTTTGCGGCCGCCATCTTACGCAAATCCTCAACGACATCCTTGATATCGGCAAGATTGAAGCAGGCAAGCTGGTTATCGAGCACGCGGATTTCGTTGCCGACGAGCCCATTCGCGCCATCGTTGCAGCCGTGAAGCCGGAAGCCGAATCCAAGGGAGTGTCATTCCGCGTCGAGGTCGATGGATCTTTGCCGTCGCACGTTTGCGGGGATCCCGTGCGGTTGACACAGGTGCTGATGAATCTGGCCAGCAACGCAGTGAAGTTCACGGAGCGGGGTTCCGTGTCGATCCACGCTTCCGTGGCCTCCCGCGATGGCGATTCCGTACTGCTGCGTTTTGAGGTCCGCGACACGGGGATCGGAATCCCCCTGGATCGCCAAAAGGCCTTGTTCCGCCCGTTCATACAGGCCGACGCATCAATGACCCGGAGGTATGGCGGGACAGGACTGGGCTTGGTGATCTCGAAGCGGCTGGCAGAGGAGATGGGCGGATCGATCGGCCTCGAAAGTTCGCCGGGCGAGGGGACCCGCGTTTGGTTCACGGTGCGGCTGCGGGACGTCAGTGCCGCGCACCAGCCCAAGCTCGTCGCAGTCAGCGCTCCCCCTCCGTTGGCCATCGAGCCACGGAGTCTCCGCGTTCTGGTGGCTGAAGACAACCCGGTGAACCAGAAGGTGGCGGCGGCCCTCCTGCAACGCTTGGGACACCGGGCGGTGATCGCCCCGAACGGCAGAGCCGCTGTCGAGGAGTGGTCCGCCAACGAATTCGACGGCATCCTGATGGACTGCCAGATGCCGGAACTGGACGGCTATGAGGCTACGCGCGAGATTCGGCGAATCGAGAAAGACCGGGGTCGTCTCCCGATCTGGATCTGCGCCGTGACCGCGCATGCCATGACCGAGGACCGGGGTAAGTGCATCGCCGCCGGAATGGACGAATACATGTCGAAACCCTATACCGTAAAGGACTTGGAGCGTTGTCTGGCTGGTATCAGGATGGGGACGCAGTTGGCGGCGTAGCTAGGAACGCCTGCACTTGGTCCAACACTTGCGCGCATTCCGACTCGACTACATCCAGCCGCGTCCGCCACATCGACGCTGGCTCCGAGGCGGCCACTAGCTCGAATTCCTTGCATCTTGCGCCGGTACTGGAAGCTCCCAATTGCAAGAGGGATCCTTTCAGCCGGTGCAACTCCCGTCCAAGTTCCTTCGGCTCCCCGGCGTCGACCCTCGCCCGGATCCGCCCAAGGCTCAGGCGTATTTGCTCGACGAAGGTTTCCAGGATGGACGACCCCGTTTCCGGGTCGTCGCGGCAGATGTCGGCAAGATCCTCGGGGAGCAGCCATAGCGGCGCTTGTGGCATACAAGCGAGTCTATCAATGCTGCCCGTCCGAACAAATTGTCAGCGCAGCCAAACAAATTCCAAGCCGCCAACCACGCCCCGGCTCGGCAACGCCACGCCGGGAATCTCCTGGTAAACCGTGCTGGTAATGTTCGTAAGCCGCAGGAATGGTCTCACCCAGCCACGGGAGTACGTCGCGGACGCATCCCAAACAGCATAGGGATCGCGGTTCAGGTGTGCAACGACTCCGACGCGCGTGCGGGCGGCGATGGAACGCCCCACCGTGCCGTTCCAAGTCGCTATGAACGATTGGACCGGGTAGTTGAAGGTGTACTTGCTCAGCAAGACTTGCCCCCCCGCATTGACCCCGTGGAGGCCGGAAAACGCCGCCGAGATCCTCTGCCCCTGAACCGGCTCGTAGATTGCCGACGCTTCGACGCCGGTGAAGTTCAACCGGTCGAAGTTGGTTGCCGTGAAGGGGACGGAAGCGTTGGCGCGCACATAGTCGATCACGTCCGTATCGCGCCGATGGAACAGGGTTCCAGAGAGTTTGAGGTTGGATCGAAGGTAGGCATCCGCTCCGCCCTCGAAGCTCAGCGCCTTCTCCGGCTTGAGGTTGGGGTTGCCGAGGTTGCCGGGGTCGGAATAGTACAGGTCGGTGTAGCTGGGCAACCGGAAAGCGCTGCTCGCCGAGGCCCGCAGCTTGAGCTTCGCCGAAACCCAGGCGGCTCCGCTGGCCGATGGACTGGTCACCATCTTGCCGGAGCCGTAGACCTCCTCACGAATCCCGAGCGATAACGAGAAGCGGCGCAACGTGCGGATGTCGTAGAAGATGTAGCCGCTTCCGCGCGTCCGGCTCCGGGTTCCCAAGTTGGTGCTGACGATGGATTCGTTCAGCCCCTCGATGCCATAGCTCAAGACCGCGTGCCACGGAAGCTTGTCGTGCCGTCGCAGATTCCCCTGCCAGCTGTCGAGCAGGTGGCGGTTGGTGTAGATGGACGGCGCATAGCGGAACAGCACGAACAGGTCCGTATGGCGACGGTAGGCGAAGCTGGCCTCGGTGTTTTCGCCGATCGCCTGGTGGATGGACCCGAACCAAGTCTTGATCCGCTCCCAAGAGGGGTAGGTGCCGTAGAACTGGTCGGCCCCGTAGGGACGGTCGCTGTAGCTCAACAGGATGTTGGCGATGCCGGGCTTCCACCGGAGGCTAGTTTGCGAGGAAAGGGCCAGGTTGCGGTAATCGCGGTCGGCGATGAAGCCGGTCGAGCGGTCGCGGGCGAACGAGATCCGTTCGTTGAGCCGGTCATTGCCGAACGCCGCCAGACCGTGCTCCTCGTCGCTGCCGAAGTTCCCAAGGCCTCCGGACAAACGGAATTCCGGTGTTTCGAATACCCTTGATCGGACGTTGACTACGCCACCGATCGCGTCCGAGCCATACAGCGTAGAGCCCGATCCGCGCAGCACTTCCACGCTCCCGACGGATTCGAAGGGCAGCGGCAGGTCCAGGTTGAAGTGTCCGGTCTGTGCGTCGTTCACGCGGACACCGTCAACCAGCACCAAAGTTTGGCCGAAGGTGGCTCCGCGGATGGAAAGGTCGGCAAGGAATCCACCGGGAGCGCGTTGGCGCACGTCGAGCGAGGGATCCAGTTGCAGCAGCCCGAACCACGAATCGAATAGCCGGCGGTGCGCCGGCGGCAGCGGCAGCTCGTCCACATCCCGGTCCGATTCGTCCAACGGAGCGGGTGTCGCCGTGCCGGTGACAATCACGGAATCGTGGTGCGGCGGGGAAGGAGCCTGGGGGGCGGGGACCTGGGCCCGCAGCATTTGCGCCGCGAACAGTGCGGCTAGGCAGAATCTCATCAAACCTCCATTGTCCCCCGCAGGGCTACTAAACTGGAAAATTGCATGGTGCCGACTTTGGAACCTATTGACTTGCGACGTCTTACGCCTGCGCGCGTGTCCCTCGGACGGACCGGCGGGACCGTGCCGTTGCGCGAGGTCCTGGACTTCCAACTCGCGCATGCCCGCGCACGGGATGCGGTCCATGCGCGGTTCGACGCGGTGGGAATCGCGGCTGAAACGGAGGGACTTGTCGTCCGAAGCGCGGCGCGGGACCGGGCCGAATACCTCCGACGACCGGATTTGGGCCGGAAGCTGGCGGATTCGGACCGGAAGTTGTTGTCGGAACTGCGCGGGGAGTTCGACATTGCGTTGGTTGTCGCCGACGGGCTGTCCCCGCTGGCGATCCACCGCAACGCCGTCGAGCTTTTGCGAGCGCTGGTGCCGAAACTTGAGGGGTGGCGGATCGCCCCGGTGGTTGTGGTTGAGCAGGGCCGGGTCGCAATCGGAGACGATATTGGGCACACCCTGGGGTCGTCGCTGGTGGTCGTTCTCATCGGCGAACGTCCCGGGCTGGCGTCGCCGGACAGCATGGGCATCTACGTGACTTGGAACCCGGCTCCAGGACGTGCCGACGCGGAGCGCAACTGCATCTCGAATGTCCGACCGGAAGGGCTGTCACCGGGAGCTGCGGCCCAGTTGCTGTTTCTCTTACTGGAGAAGGCGCGCGGACACCGGCTGACGGGGGTCGCGCTGGCCGGTGCACTGGCGCTAAAATAATATAACCCTAGTGAATGCCGTCGAGTTCGACCGCGTCTCCAAGACCTACGCAATCTACGATGCCCCTGCGGACCGGCTCCGGGAGCTGGCCTTGTTCGGGCGTTCGTGCCATCGCGATTTCCCGGCGCTTTCCGAACTGAGTTTCGCGATCCGCCGCGGAGAGGTCTTCTGTATCATCGGAGAAAACGGGTCCGGGAAGAGTACGACGCTGCAACTGATCGCGGGTATCCTGCGGCCGACGTCGGGCTCGGTGCAGGTGGCTGGACGGGTGTCGGCGCTGCTGGAACTGGGTGCGGGCTTCAATCCCGAGTTCACCGGGCGCGAGAATGTCCATCTGAACGCCTCCATCCTCGGCCTCTCAGGTGGTGAAATCGCGCGGCGGTATCCGGAGATCGAGTCCTTTGCGGGGATTGGCGAGTTCATTGACCGCCCCGTCAAGACGTATTCGAGCGGTATGGTGGTGCGGCTGGCGTTTGCCGTCGCGATCCACGTGGACCCGGAGATTCTGTTGGTGGACGAGGCGCTGGCGGTGGGCGACGCGGTCTTCCGCCGACGGTGCCTGCGAAAAGTGCACGAACTGCGGGCGCGCGGCACCACCATTGTCTTCGTCTCGCATTCGATTGCGGATGTCCGGGCCATCGGAGAGCGGGTGCTTTGGCTGCGGCATGGCCGCGCCGTGGCGATGGGAGACCCCGACGTGGTCATCCCCCAGTATTTGGCCGACATGACAGGCTCCGCCCCGGCCGCCGTTTCCGGCCCGGTCCAGCCGGTGACCACAATTCCGAATATTGACCATCGCCATGGCGACGGCACCGCCGAGATTCTTGGAGTGGCGCTGCTGAACGAGTACGGCGAGCCGCTGCACATGGTGATTCCGCGATCCCGCCTCATCGTCCGCGTCAGTGTTCGGGCTGCCATCAGCCTGGCGCGGCCGGATGTCGGATTCGTATTGCGCAACCACCTCGGCTTTGAATTTTCCGAGACCGGTGCCGCGCGCGAGGGTCGTCCGCTGGAACCGATGGTTGCCGGCGAGACCGTGACGGTGGATTTCGAAATGGAGATTCCTGAACTGTATCCAGGGGCCTTTTCTGTCTCGCCGTGGATCGTGTCCCGGCCCGCCGATGGTGAGTCTGTTACCGTAAGTGACTGGATCGACAACGCGATGACCGTTCAAATGGCGCGGGGCGAAGGACCCGTTTACGGCTACCTCCACTGGCCTTGCCGGATCGAGCTGAATTCCCACTTGGAGCCGGGTATTGGCTGAGTTTAACCGGGTGGAAGCACTGCAAACGGAGTTCACTGGCGAACGGCTTGTGCCGGGCTTGGTGGGCGACGACTTACTGAACGAGCACCTGTCCCGATACAGGTTCGGACGGCGTTTCCTGCCCGTCGGCGGCACGGTGCTGGACGCCGGTTGCGGCACCGGTTACGGATCGTCGGAATTTGCCGACGCAGGGCTGGTGCTGGCGATGGATTGCTCGTCTGACGCCTTGCGCCACGCTGCGGGACATTTCTCCAGGCCAAACATCCGCTACGTGCAAGGGAGCTGTGAGTCCCTGCCTTTTGCCGACGGCGTGTTCGATTTGGTGGCTGCGTTCGAGGTGATCGAGCATCTGGAGCGGTGGCGCGATCTGTTGTCCGAGGCCCGGCGCGTGTTGCGTGTGGGTGGGAAGCTGGTGGTTTCGACGCCGAACCGCGCTTACTACACGGAGTCCAGGGGAGCGGCCGGCGCGAATCCGTTCCACGTGCACGAGTTCGAATTTGGCGAGTTTGGTGATGAGCTGCGGGCGGTGTTTCCTCACGTTCGCATTTGGACGCAGAACCACACGGAGGCGATCCTGTTTGCCCCGGAAGCGTCGGGGACGGGTGGATTTGCCGAAGCCATCGGGGATAGCGCGCCGGAAACCGCGAATTACTTTGTCGGCGTGTGCGGCGCGGAGCCGTTTGCCGAACGCGAGGCTTACGCGTGGGTTCCCCGGACCGGAAACGTGCTGCGCGAGCGGGAGCGGCATGTTCGCAAACTAGAAGGCGAGGTTGCCAAGAAAGAGGCGTGGCTGCGGGAAGCCGTTGAGGACAGGCGGCAGTTGCAAGTGCTGCACGACCAAACTTTGGCGGAATTGGAGCGTCAAAACGGTTGGGCCTCGCATCTGGACGCGGAAATGGTCCGGGCGCAGGAAACGATTCGGGGATTGCAGGATGAGGCCGCAGCGCGTCTTGAATGGATCGGTCGGCTGCGCGCCGAGATCGTTGGCTTGGGAGCTGAGATACAACTGCGGGATGAGGCGGTCGGGCAGTATCGGGAACACGTCGGGATTTTGGAGGGCCGCGTCGAAGAGGGTGCCGAGCGGGTGGCTGCGCTGCAGTCGGATGTGACATTGCGGACGCTATGGGCTCAATCGCTCGAGGGAGAACTGACAACCCGGACACGGCATGTCGAGGCACTGTCCGAGCAGATCGTGGAGCATCAAGCGCACTTGGCCACACAAGCGGAACTGCTGACTGAGCGGCAAGCGCAAATCGAGTGGTTGGGTGAACAGCGGCGGATTGCGGCAGCCTCGAAGTGGCTTCGGCTGGGCCGGAAGCTCGGTCTAGGGCCGAATTTGAGCGGCGGGGACGTGGAATGAAGGCTTCCGCCCTGCGTTTTCTGCGCGCCCTGCCTCTGTTGTTGTTGGTTCCGGTGGCGTTGGCTGTCACGGCGGTCGCTTTGCTGGCTGCCGATCTGGGTTGGCTGCTTATCGGACGCCGCCGCCAGCGGTCGGACTCCATGCCCGAGACACGGGCGGCATCCTTGGTGATTCCGAACTGGAACGGACGGGACCTGCTGGAGAAGTTTCTTCCCACGTGGGTCGCGGCGGTTGCGAGCTATTCGGGCAGCGAAGTCATTGTCGTGGACAACGGTTCCACGGATGGCAGCGCTGAATGGGTACGCACGAACTACCCGGGCGTTCGATTGTTGGAGCTGCCGGTCAACCTGGGATTCGGTGGCGGCTCCAACGCGGGCTTCCGGGCGGCCCGCAATGACGTGGTGGTGCTGTTGAACAGCGACATGCGGGTTGAGCCGGGTTTCCTCGGCCCGTTGCTGGACGGGTTCACGGACGAGTCTGTGTTCGCGGTTTCATGCCAGATCTTCCTTGGCGACCCGAATAAGCGCCGCGAGGAGACCGGTCTGACGCAGGGCTGGTGGAGCGAGGGGGCGCTGAGGGTCAGCCACAAGGAAGACCCGCAAGTGGACCAGTTGTTTCCCTGCTTCTATGGCGGAGGCGGGTCGTGCGCGTTTGATCGTCGAAAATTCCTGGAGTTGGGCGGCTTCGACGAGATCCTCGCCCCCTTCTATCTCGAAGACACGGACTTGGGGTTCCTGGCGTGGAAGCGCGGCTGGAAAGTTCTGTACCAGCCGAAGAGTGTAGTTTTCCATGAACACCGGGGGACCATCGGCAAGCATTTCAGTGCCGAATACATTGACTCCGTGCTGCAGAAGAACTTCCTTCTCTTCACTTGGAAGAACATTCATGGTTGGGGGCGGCTGGCGGGACATTTCTTCTTTGCCGTCGCCGGGGCGGTGGTCACCGCGTGGGCTGGTCCGGCGGCGGGCCGAACCGGCTCGCGCGGAATTCTGCGGGCGTTCCGTCAGTTGCGATCGGCGCTCGTTTCCCGCTGGCGTGCGAAGAGTTCGGGGACGGTCGGCGACTCCGAGGCCTTTTGTCGGATGCGACCGGACTATTTCCACGACCGGTTCTCGCCATTGGACGAGGTGCCGGAACGTCCCCGGGTGCTTTTTGTTTCGCCCTACCCGATCTGTCCACCGACCCACGGCGGCGGTGTTTTCATGTACGGTACCCTGCGCCAACTGTGCCGCTCGTGCGACGTCCATGCGATCGTTATGCTCGACTACGCGCATGAGCGGGCCGCCAACGAGGAACTCCTCCAGTACTGCAAGAGCGTCGAGTTCGTGGTGCGCGAATACGTCCGTGATCCTGGTTTGGGCTCCATCCGCCCTTTTGCAGTGCGCGAATTCCACACGCCCGAAGTGGAGTGGTTGATCGAACGGCAGATCCTCAAGCACCGGATCGATGTGATCCAGTTGGAATACACGGCGCTCGGCCAGTATGCGCGGCGATACGACCGGCTCGCGTGTGCGTTGTTTGAACACGACGTGTATTTCCAGTCCGTCGCCCGCGCCTTGCCGTTCATGCGCAGCCCGCTCGACCAAGCCAAGGCCTGTTTCGAATACCTCCGGGCGATACGGTATGAACTCGGACTGCTGCCGCTTTGCGACCACGTGCAAGTCTGCACGCTCGAAAACAAGGCATATCTCGACAGTTTCGTGCCGGACTTGGCCCCTAGAATCGAGTCGGGGCTGCGGGCTGGCATCGATGCCGGGGTCTATCCTTACCCGGGTGGACCCCGAGCGCCTTTCACCATGTTGTTCCTCGGGAGTTTCCGCCACATGCCCAACCAAGTGGCGCTCGAGTGGTTCACCCGCAGCGTTCTGCCTTTGGTGTTGGAACAAG
Source organism: uncultured Acidobacteriia bacterium (assembly GCA_903907865.1). Classification (GTDB taxonomy): domain Bacteria; phylum Acidobacteriota; class Terriglobia; order Bryobacterales; family Bryobacteraceae; genus BOG-234. The sequence goes on along the minus strand of CAIVPR010000085.1, from coordinate 98,367 downwards.
TCCCTCAGGCCAAACTGCTGGTGGCTGGTTCCGATCCGCCTCCCCGACACCACTTTCCGGGTCCCGACAGCGCCGTCGAAGTTCTTGGTTTCGTCGAAGACATCCAGCCGCTGTTCTCATCCAGCGCGCTCTTCATCTGCCCGATCCGCAGCGGCTCGGGTGTCCGGGTCAAGCTGCTGGAGGCTTTTGCCAGTGGAATACCGGTAGTTTCCACCTATTTGGGGGCCGAGGGGCTGGCTAGGACAGACGGGGAATTTTGCGGTTTGGCGGACGACCCGGCCGGTTTCGCCAGCCGTGTCGTCCGTATGTTGCAAGATCCCGAATCCGCCGCGACGATGGCCGCCCGTGCCCGCAGCGAGGTGGAGGCCAATTGGGACATGGCGGCCATCACGCAGCGGCTGACAGAACGATACGTGCGGATTGTCACGAACAAACGCACTACCCGCCGGACGCGGCCTACTCGACAGCCACGCGCTTGACCATCGGGCTCAAATCGGCGGAATCAACGAAGCCGATCGCTCCCGGTGTGAGCGCAACAATCTGAACAATGATCTTGCCATTGGGCAGGGTCTTAGGGGGTGTCCGGTCCTCGCCCTTGAAGTTGGCTTGCAGAAATGCCGTGGCGAATTGCTGTTCACTCATCCCTGCGTAGGTCAACAAAGCCGACTTGCGTTCCGCGTCCCCAGGGCTAGTCGTAATCACCGACACAGCGTCCCCCGTCGGCCATTTCTTGACCGCTCCAAGAATCATGCTCCGTACTCGTGCCTTCGTTAAGGTATTGACTGGATTAGACTTGTTGACGACCAGTACGATTTCCGCACCCGCATGCACGGCGCTGACGTTGCTCATGCCGATCACCATGACCATGGCGACGATATATCTCCTCATAGGCCCTCCTCTCTTTCTTCTTTCCAAGCTGCCCTAGAACGTAAAGGCCAGCTGTGTTTCCAAGCCGTTCAAAGCCGCAATCCCCGTCTGGTTGATGCGGTTGTACTGGAACTTCAAAGCCGCGTAGTCGGACAGATCGTACCGGATTCCAAAGGATGGTCCCGCGTACTTGCCACGATAGACATTGACCGGGTCGCCGGCAATCGCGTTGACGTACTGATACCGGAGGTAGGGCCGATATGCCCCAAACCTGCGCGAGACTTGGCTGTACATCATCGGTGTGTTGTAGACGCGGTGGTTGAACCCCGAAGCGTTGCGCAGGAGCACTCCCTCGTTCAGGAACTCCCATGTTGAGTTGCCATAGACCGCGTAGGCGCTAGCCACTGTCTGGTTCACGGGAGTGACCGTGTCGGGGTAGAGACGGTCCCGATAGATCGATCCCCCGACCTGCAAGCCGGGGACTCCTTCCGGCCGCACATAGGCCGCAACGTTGAAACTCTTCCGGTTCTTGTCCGCAACAAAATTCTGGACGGTGTAGGCGTTCCTGTCCGAGGTCCGGCCGTTGCCGACTTCGGCGATCCAATGGAGCCCCAGCTTTTCGGTGCCCGGCACCAGCCCCGTAGCCGTAAGGCCGACATTGTGAACCGGTAGCAGGCCGCCCGAATCCTCAAACAGATACATGAAAGGTCGACCCGTCGCCGCTTGGAACCATGTCCCGTGGTGGAACATCGTGTTGTAGTAGCCAATCGCTGTATGGTACCGTCCGCCGCTAACCTCAAAATAGGGATTGGCCCGGTAGGTCAACTGGATGCGCTCGATGTCCAGTCCCCACGAATTGTCAGGGCTGGGGCCGACAACCAATTCGCTGGCGAAGCTCAAGTGGTCGGAGATCTTGGACGACATGAAGAGGTCGAATTCGCCAATCGTGAACGTTGAGTGCCCGGGGACGCCGAGTGGAAATACCAAGTGATTGGAAGCTTGTCCGACACCGAATCCGAGGTCGGTAAATCCTCGGAACTTAAGCACGGGCCCGCCAGGAATCTCCATGGCGTGGTCGTGGTCGCCGGCCATCATGCTTGCCATGGCCAATGCGCTGGCAGAATCAGGTTCCGTGGCAGGGCTTGACTTGGCCTCGCCATTACCTGTCGGAACCGGCGCAAGGACGGGGGACGCCGTCACACCCCCGTGGTCGGGGACCGCTGCGGCGGGAGGCAGCAGAGAGGACAAACGAGCCTCTAAACTTCGAATCCGGGCCTCGTCGTCGGCCAGCCGCTGCAATAGCTTGGAGACCACCGGGTCCTCCAGCAGTTTTCTGTCTGCTTCCTGCGCGGAGAGCTGGAAATTTGCCAGCAATGCGGCACAGAGATAGGGGAAAGGCTTTATTGTGTACCACCGTCTCATGTGGTACTTATCGGCCAGTCCGTGAAAAAGCTTTAGGGTCTATCTGTAGAATTCTGATATTTCGATGCCTTGCATCCGGGCGGGGTGCACGGGGACGGTGGCAGGTTCAGGGTCGGCGCTCATCGTTTTCACTGGTGCCACCCCGTCATCTTCGCGACGCCGATTGCAGCAAGGGCCACTCGGCCGCGTTCCACGATCACCCGCGCCAGCTTGGCTACAGTTCGGCTATCAACCCTACATATCGACGGCTCCATGCAAAAGCTTTAGGGTCCGTCCGAAAATTTCTGATGAGCGAGGACTCCATTCCCCCGGCTTGCAAGTAGGGAACCACCTCTGGAGGGCGGGTGTGCTACACGTGGATCTTGACCGCCGAACACCCACCTAGCAGTCGACCGTCCTACAACGCCGCGTCTTCCGCATTTACCATTGCTCTCGCACTCATTTACATGGCCGCGTTCGCCTCGTTTGGCACGCAGGCCAGGGGCCTGGTCGGGCACGACGGCATCCTGCCTCTCGCAACCTATTTGCCAGCTGGGCCGCCCGGTGTCAGTCTGTTCCTGCGGGCACCAACGCTGTTCTGGTGGTCGCGCGGCGACCTCTCAATCCTCGCCGTCGCTTGGAGCGGCGTCGCTCTCGCCGCTGTTGCCATCCTCGCCAAGCCGTTCAGCACTTGGCAGCGCGCCATCTTCGCGATCCTCTACTGCTACCACCTTTCCATCGTCAGTGGCGGACAATTGTTCATGGAATACCAGTGGGATTACCTGCTACTCGAAGTCGGTTTCCTGGCTCTATTTCTTATCCCCGACCGCTGGAGGCCGCTGCTCTTCCGCTGTCTGCTCGCAAGGCTGATGCTGGAGTCCGGGCTGGTCAAGATCCTGAGCCACGACCTCTCGTGGCGCAATCTAACCGCTCTAGCGCGCCACTACGAGACCCAGCCCCTTCCGGCACCGCCCGCTTGGCTGGCTGCCCAGTTGCCGCTTGCCTTCCATAGATTTTCCACCGCGATGGTCTTCGTGGTCGAACTGGCGCTGCCGTTCCTGATGTTCGGCCCCCGCCGCGCCAGGCACATCGCGGGGTTCGGCACCATCGGACTCCAACTGCTCATCTTCCTTACCGGCAACTACACCTATTTCAACCTGCTCACGATTGCCCTCTGCCTGTTTCTGTTCGATGACGACTTCCTGTCGCGACTCCGCCTGCGCCCGGCCCGGGCCCCCTCGGCACCCGCAAGACGACCGGTAACAATCGCGTTGGCCTCGGTGATCGCCTTCCTCTCGATAGCCGAGATTTGGGGCATGTTCGCCACCCCGCCCGCCCCGGTGGAGGCCGTCATCGAGGCGCAAGCTCCGTTTGGCATCGTCAACCGATACGGTCTCTTCGCCGTGATGACCACCACGCGCATGGAGATCGAAATTGAAGGCTCCATGGACGGCGAGACTTGGCTCCCCTACGTCTTGCCCCACAAACCCGGTCCGTTGGGACGGGCCCCCGGCTGGATCGCCCCGTTGCAGCCGCGGCTCGATTGGCAGATGTGGTTCGCAGCTCTGGGCACCGCGCGCGACAACCCGTGGTTCACCCGGCTTCTCCTGCGGCTCCTCGAGCCGTCGAAGCCGGTTCTTGCCCTGTTCGAACGGACTCCCTTCGGCGAGCGCCCTCCGAAATATGTTCGCGCCATGCGCTACGAATACCGGTTCACGAGCTTCGAAGAACACCGGCGGACCGGGAATTGGTGGTTCCGGGAGTCCCGCGGGACCTACTTTCCGCCTGCCAGCTTGCGTGGCCGCGAATAGCTCAACGCCCGCCGGCAACGTCCAGGATCGTGCCCGTGACGTAGGAGGCTTGGTCGGACAACAGCCAAAGGATGGCGTTGGAGACCTCGTCCGGCTCGCCGCCGCGCTTCATCGGGACCAACGCTTTCACCCGGTCGACACGCTGGGGCTCGCCGCCCTTGGCATGCAGGTCGGTGTAGATGAAGCCCGGACGCACGGCGTTGACCCGGATCCCCTCCTCCGCGACCTCCTTCGCCAATCCGACTGTGAAGCTTTCGACGGCTCCCTTGCTGGCTGCGTAGTCGACGTATTCTCCCGGAGAGCCGTATTTCGCCGCCCCCGACGACACGTTCACGATTCCGCCCCCCTGCCCGCCGCGCCGGGTCGACATCCGCCGGACCGCCTCACGGGCGCAGAGCATTGTCCCCAACACGTTGACCGCGAAGATTCGCTCCATGCGCGCCGAATCCATCGCTTCCAACCGCATCTGCGTTTCCAGCGTTGCCGCGTTGTTCACTAGCGCCGTGATCGGGCCGAGTTCCGAATCCACCCGCTGGAACAACGCGACGACGCCGGATTCGGTGCCGATATCGGCTTGGACCGCGACCGCCCGTCCTCCGGCTCCGATAATTTCCGCGACGAGGATCTCAGCCGCATCTACCCCCGAAAGGTAGTTGACGCAGACCGCGTACCCTCCCGCGCCGGCCATCCGCGCTGTGGCCGCGCCGATACCTCGTCCACCGCCAGTGACAACGATGACGCCAGATTTCGTCACCGGGTCCTCACAATCCGAGTTGGTAGGCGTGGAAATCGGAGTTCCGCTTCCAGCCGAGCCTTTCATAGAGCGCTTGGGCGGCCATGTTGGTGACTTCGGTGGAAAGCACCAGCCGGAGTGCGCCCACGCGTCGACCGTACTCGGCGGCAGCTTCCAGCAACGCCGCGCCCGCACCGGTCCGCCGTGCCGCCGGGTCCACGAAGAGATCGTTCAGGACGAAGATCCGCCCCAGCCCTGCCGACGTGAAACTGGGATAGAGTTGCGTGAATCCAACCGGCGCACCGTCTTGCTCCGCCACGAAAATTACGGACTGGTTGTGGGCGAACCGGTCTCGAAGGAAGGTGCGGACCCGATCCGGCTCGCTCGGCTGCCGGTAGAACTGGCGGTAGCCGTCGAACAGCGGCACGAGGATATCGAGGTCCGCCACGGTCGCCTGCCGAACCGTCATGCTTTCCTCCTTTCCAAGAACGCGCTAACGCTTCGGGCGAAATCCGGTGCGGCCATGAGCCGTTTTCGTACCGCGCGGCCCTCAGCTCCGGCCTCTTCCCAGCCCATTCCCCGTATCCGTGCCACGTAATCGAGACCCGTCGTCACGGCAAATGGACTGAAGGCCGCAATCCCCTGGGCAATCTCCATCGCACGCGCCAGCGGATCATCCGCCAGTTCCGTGACCAGCCCGTACCCGAGGGCATCCTTGGCCGAAAAGCTCCGCCCCGTCAGGCTCAGTTCCGTGGCCCGGCGCTCTCCCATGGCAAGTGCGCATGCCCGGAAGATCAGTACTGGCCACAACCCGATCCGGATTTCCCCGACCGCAAACTGCGTGTTCGGCGCGGCCACCACGATCTGCGCATTCGCCACCAACCCGACCCCGCCCGCCAACGCCGGTCCCGCCACTGCGGCCACCACTGGTTTGCGGAACCAGTGCACCAAGCCGAACACGCGTTCGTGCAGCATGGCCGCCTCGTCCGGGTCGACTTCGAAGACCTCGCCCAAGTCCATTCCCGCGCAAAAGACGGGTCCGTTCGCAGCCAAGACCACGCAGCCGACCGACTCATCGGAAACCGCCGACTCGAATGCCGCGATTAACATCCGGCATAATGCCAAGTCCAGCGCGTTCCGTTTTTCAGGCCGGTCCAGTGTGATCCGCAACACGAGGCCAAGCTGGAGGACTTCAATCACTTGCAGCCTCCAATTGTTTCCAGCGCCAGAGCCGTCGCCCTAGGCCGTTGCATTGAGGCTTCGAGGGCACACATCAAGACTTCCCGCGTCTCAGCGGGATCGATCACCGCGTCGCAGTGCCCCTTGGCCGCGCCGTACTTGGCGTCGAGCCAGTGTTCGTATATTTGGCGTGTCCGGTCCATCGAGTCTTGCAACTCGACCGGCACCGTACCGCCAGACTCCTTCAGCTTGGCCAATTCGGTCGAATGCATTGCCTGGACCGCCGACTCTCCCTCCATCACTCCGATCCGCGCCGACGGCCACGAAAACGTGAAATTGGGGTCGAACCCTTGGCCCGACATCGCGTAGTAGCCCGCCCCCGAGGCATGGTTGGTGGTCAAGACGATGCGCGGCACCGAGGCGCACGACATCGACTCCACCATTTCCGCCCCGGCCCGGATGATACCTTGGGTTTCCGCCTCGACTCCCACCATGAACCCTGAAACATCCTGCACATAGAGGATTGGAAGGCCCTGTCGGTCCGCCAAATCGACGAAGTAGGCCGTCTTGCGGGCCGTTTCCGCGTAGATGATGCCCCCGATCCGCGGTTTCAGGAAGCCCCTGCGGTTGGCTATGACGGCGACCGGCCGCCCTCCGAGACGGGCCTCCGCGCAGAGCATCTCGGGCGCGAAATCGGACTGGAACTCGGTGCGCCCATCGCCATCGAGCACCGCGTCGAGAAGCTCCTCGACGGGGTAGGGAAGGCGGTGGTCGGCTGGCAGGACTCCGTGGAGCGTTTCGGCGGGACGCACGGGTCCCACCACACGCGCCGGTGCCGCCTGGGGGTGGGGCATCCGGCCAAACCGTTCGCGGATCATTTCAATACAGTGGCGGTCGTCCTTGGCGACATAGTGCGCAACTCCACTCTTCGCCGTGTGCATGTGGGCACCGCCGAGCGACTCTTGGTCGATCTCCTGTCCGGTGGCACCCTTGACCAGGTTCGGACCGCCCAACCCCATGAACCCGGAGCCTTCCACCATGATGATGACGTCGCTCAGCGCCGGCAGATATGCGCCGCCGGCGATGCACGGCCCCATCACGGCGGAGATCTGCGGCACGCGCAACTGTCGGCGCATGAGGGAGTTGTAGTAGAAGATGCGGCCTGCCCCGTATTGGCCGGGGAAGATTCCGTCCTGGTACGGCAGGTTGACGCCAGCCGAATCCACCAGATACACGATGGGAATCCGGTTGCGCATCGCGATCTCCTGCGCTCGCAGGATCTTGGCGATGGTCTCGGGCCACCACGCCCCAGCTTTGACGGTGGCGTCATTCGCGACAACCACCATCGGACGCCCCTCGACGCGCCCCAAGCCGGTCACAACCCCGGCGGCCGGGGCTTGGCCATCGTATTGATCGAACGCCATCAGCAGACCGATTTCCACAAAGCGGGAACCGGGGTCAACGAGGAGGGACACGCGCTCCCGGGCCGTCAACTTGCCTGCGCGGTGCTGCTTGTCAATGCGCGCTTTGCCGCCACCCTCGCGAAGCTTTGCCTCCAGACGCTGGAGCGACTCGACCATCAGCCGCATCCTCGCAGTCCGTGCCTGCTCCGCTGCTGCGTTGTTGGAGTGAGCTGTGTTGCTGGAATGGGCTGCGTTGTTGGAATGATCGGTCATCCGACCACCAGTGTATGCCTAAGCGAGTACGGCCTCGTGCGCCGTGCCAAGCGGGACCGCCGTCGCGCCCGGCAAATCGATTTCCACCATCAAGCCTGGGTTGGCGTTCGTCGCCCGCATCGTCCCGTGGTGGAGTTCGACAGCCCGTTTGGCGATGGCCAAGCCCAGTCCCACGCCTCCGCTCGTCCGCCCCCGGTCCTTCTCCACGCGGTAGAACGGGTCGAAGATGTTGGCGAGAGACTCTTCCGGTACGCCCGTGCCGTAGTCGCGGACGGAAATCCGGAATCCATCCGGTATTTGTTTCAGCGCGACATCGACCTGGCAACCTTCCGGCGAATGGCGGATTGCGTTCCGGACGATATTTTCCGCAGCCCGGCGGAGCAACTCGGGACTGCCCACCAACTCCGCGGTTGAGATGTCCGAGCGCAACGAGACCCCACGCTTTTCGGCCTCGATGTGCACATCGTCGAGTATGACCCGGATCAAGTCGTCCAGCCGGACCGATTCCGTCGCCAGCCCCTGGGGATCGCCCTCAGCCCGCGTTACTTGGATCAACTCCCCGACCAGCGTGTTCAGCCTGTCCGCTTCCCGTTCCACCCGGTTCAGCGCGACTACCGCGTCTCCGCCCCCTCGCGCCAGCTCCACCGCCACGCCCAACCGGGCGAGCGGCGAACGCAGTTCGTGCGAAATATCCTGCAACAACCGGCGCTGCGACTTAAGCAGCAAGTCGATGCGCTCGGCCATTTGGTCCACCGTGCGCGCCAGTTGTCCCAATTCATCGCCGCGACGCGTATTGACCCGCGCCGAAAAATCGCCCTTGCCGAACCGTTCGATAGTCTTCTGCATCTGGCGCAACGGGGAAGTCAGGTGCCGTGCCAAAAGATAGCAGAGAAACGCAAAGATCCCGAGCATCCACCAGGTTTGCTGAGGGACCTCGATGCTCCAGCCCCCAGATCCCGCCCGGGCCTGGCCACGGTCGGGATGCGCCGTCAGGAAATAATACTTGCCATCCCGCGACGCCGAAGACAGGATGAAATAGGCTGGCCTCGGGCTCTCAATCCGGACAAATGCGGACATCGGGCCCCGCCCGGTGCGCCCTCGACCCGGATTGCTGTGCAAGTCAGCGGACCAGTCGCGACCCGTCAGTATGTCCCGGCCCGACGCGTCGGCCAGAACTCCGTCCAAATCGGTCGCCTGCTTGTACCTTGCCAGCCACGCTTCCAAGCTGGCTCGCCCGCCCGCTTCCCAAGCCTGCCGCGCTTGCCGAAGTTCGTACGACCGCAGTCCGTTGAACTGGGGCTGCGGGGAACTGGCCATGAACGCGTTCCAGATGTAGAAGCTGGCCGTGACGCTGACCGCCACGGTAAGGAGGAACCAAACGAGGATCTTTGTAAATAGCCGTGTCACGACTGGTTGCCTTCGTCGAACGACCGCACAAACTGGTAGCCGACGCCGCGCACCGTCTTGATGAGCGGGTTGGCTCCCTCGAGCTTCCGGCGCAGGTGGCTGATGTGCATATCGACCGAGCGGTCGAACGGCGTCGCCTTGCGACCGTACAATTCTTCCATCAGCTCGTCCCGGGAGACCACCCGGCCGGCGGACCGCATCAGCGTTTCAAGAATGTCGAACTCGAACGTGGTCACTTCGACCGGCTTGCCCTGGCGCAGAACTTCGCGGGAGCCCGGATCGATGCTGATGCCGTTGACTTCGAAGCGGTCGCCCGCCATCCGGTTTTCCAGACGGCGCAGGATCGCTCGGATTCTTGCCACCAACTCGCGGGTGTTGAAGGGTTTCGATAGGTAGTCGTCGGCCCCGAGGTCCAAGCCGACGATACGATCCTCGTCCTCGCCCCTCGCGGTCAACATTAGGATTGGGAGTCGCGCTTCGCGTCGGACCCTTTTCAGGATCTCGAAGCCGTCCAATCCGGGAAGCATGACGTCCAGGACCATCAGGTCGTAGCCGCCGTTCAACGCCGCGGCCAAGCCACGGCGACCATCATTTTGGGTATCGACACGGAAACCCTCACGCGTCAGCAATTCTGTTAGAAGGCTGGAGAGCTCGTCGTCGTCATCCACTATCAGGATGCGCACAACTGAAATTTAGCACCGCGCGTGTTTCGATGCGGTAAACCTTTGTAAGTGGCTACTTCTCCCCCTCGCGCCCCCAAGATTCCCCATGCCCGCACCGAACACGGCGAAACCGTGGTCGACGACTGGTTCTATCTCCGCGACCGCACACACCCAGAGACCATCCCCTACCTGGAGGCCGAGAACCGCTACACCGCCGAATGCATGCAGCCGTTCGCCGACCTCGAAGCCACCCTTTACGAGGAAATGAAGGCGCGCATCCAGGAAACCGACGTGTCCGCCCCTTACAGGATGGGGGAGTATGAGTACTACACCCGTACCGAGACCGGCAAGCAGTACCCCATCTTCTGTCGTCGCGATCTGTTCGCCGGCTTGGACGCCGAAGAGACGGTGCTCGATTGCAACGCCCTAGCGGAAGGCCACGAGTATTTTTCGCTCGCGTTCCAGTTCGTGAGCCCCTATGGCAACTTGCTCGCCTACGCCGTTGACACCGACGGTTCCGAGGTCTATACCCTTCGTTTCCGCGATCTGCGCAGCGGGGAACTGCTGCCGGGCGAGATCAACGGCGTCTACTACGGTGCCGCCTGGGCCAACGATTCCCGGACTTTCTTCTACACCACCTTGGATGAAACCAAACGCCCCCACAAGCTCTGGCGCTGTACGGCGGGGTCCATGGATGCCCCGGTCGAGGTGTTCGAGGAACCCGACGCCCGCTTCAACGTCGAAATCGACCGCACGCGCAGCAGCCGGTACCTGGCCCTCCTCCTCTCCAGCCACACGACCACTGAAATCCGCCTGCTCGATGCCGACAACCCCGAGGGGGAATTCCAACTCCTGCTCCAACGCCGCCAGGACGTCGAGTATTTCGTCGAGCACCAGGGCGACTGGCTGTACGTGCGCACCAACGACAGGGGAAAGAACTTCCGCCTGCTCCGCGCCCAGGCTGGCAACCCATTGGCGGAATTGTGGGAAGAGGTCCTGCCGCACCGCGACGACACCACCCTCGAATCCGTAGAGGGCTTCCGCAACCACCTTGTCGTGCTGGAGCGCCACGACGGGCTGAGGCGATTCCGGGCCCAGGATACCCTGACGGGGGCCGAACACTTCATCGCCTTCGACGAGCCCGCGTACACCATCGAGCCCGACGTCAATGCCGAGTACGATACGCCCCTCTTCCGCTTCTCCTATTCCTCCCTTGCGACCCCGCGTTCCATCTTCGATTACAACTTGGACACCCGCGCCCGCGAACTGAAGAAGCGCCAACCCGTACTCGGCGGCTACGATCCTGAAAACTACGTCTGCGAACGCATCTTCGCCCTTTCGCATGACGATGTGCGGGTGCCGGTCTCACTGGTCTACCGGCGCGACGCGCCCCCTGGTCCCAAGCCCACATATCTTTATGGTTACGGCTCCTACGGCATTGTCACGGAGCCGTCCTTTTCGTCGGAGCGCGTCAGCCTTCTTGACCGTGGTTTCGTCTTCGCGCTGGCACACATCCGCGGCTCCGCCGACATGGGCCGCAACTGGTACGAGGAGGGCAAGCTGGGTCGCAAGAAAAACACCTTCCTCGACTTCATTGCCGCCGCCGAATGCCTCGTCGACTCCGGGCACACCTTGCCGGACCGGCTGGCCATCGCGGGAGGCAGCGCCGGAGGGCTCCTGATGGGTGCTGTCACCAACATGCGGCCCGACCTATTCCGCGCCGTGGTCGCGCACGTCCCGTTCGTCGATGTCGTCAACACCATGCTCGACGAGACCCTGCCGCTTACGGTGACCGAATACGAGGAGTGGGGCAATCCGAACGAGCCCGAGGCGTACCGCTACATCCGCTCCTACGCCCCGTATGAGAATGTGCAGGACGGGGCCTTTCCCAATATTCTCGTGACGGCCGGCCTAAACGACCCCCGTGTTCCATTTTGGGAACCAGCCAAGTGGGTGGCGAAGCTCCGTGAGGCAAATTCAGGAAAAGCCTGTATACTGTTGAAAACAAACATGGGAGCGGGACACGGCGGGCCCTCGGGCCGGTACGAAAAACTCAAGGAAAAGGCCTTTGAATATGCCTTCGTCCTTGGGCGCTACGTCTGAGACATGAAGGACTTGGAATCGGAGTCCTTTTGCGGTTAAGATAAAACAAGTCGTTCTGTCGGCGCCGAGAGGGTGCGTCCTGGCGGGCGAAGAGTGTTTTCGGAGTCCTTCTGCTGAAGCGATCGGGTAACGTACTAGTCTCGGCCATGGTCCTTGCCGCGTTGTCGGCGGGGACCGCGCTCCACGGTGCTTCGCCTCGTGAGGTCCCGGGCGGCACCGGGCAATTCTCCTATACCGGAACCTTCACGCACGACGACGAGACGCGCACGTTCTATTTCACGCTCAGTTCCCCGACTTCGGTCACCGTCCGCACGTTCGGGTTCGGCGGCGGCACCAATGCGGCCGGGACGGTGATCGCGCCGGGCGGCTTCGATCCCACCGTGTCGCTGTTTGATTCGGCAGGCAATCTGATCGCCGCCAACCAGGACGGCGGCTGCCCCTCGGTGGCCGTCGAGGCCCAGACCGGCTTCTGTTGGGATTCCAAAATGGTGGTCCCGCTGCCTGCTGGCTCCTATCAAGTCGTTTTGACCCAGTCAGACAACTCCGCCAACGGTCCGACCCTTGCTGATTCGTTCGTCTTCGCCGGAGAGGGTAATTTCACTTCGGGCGACGATACCCGGCCGGGCTTCTATGATGATTCCGGAATCCAGCGCACGGGTGCTTACGCCATCGACATCCTCGGGGCCACAAATTCCGTGGCCCAACTGCTCGTCAGCGTGCAGACGCCCCCCGGCGGCAAGGTCGCCACGCCCTACTCGTACCAGTTCCAAGGCAATGGCGGCACCACGCCCTACACGTGGACTCTTTCAAGTGGCACGTTGCCCCCCGGCCTGACCTTGGCCGCGAACGGAACCCTGAGCGGGACGCCGATTCTGCCGTTTGGCACCAACACCTTCACCCTGCAGTTGGCCGACGCCGAGACTCCCGTTGTTTCGGTCACCCAGCAGTTCTCGATCACGATCATCCCGCAGGATTTGGCGATCACGAGCACCGCGCTGTCGAACTGGGTTACGGGAACCGCCTTCACCTCGCCCGTCGGCGTCATTGGAGGCTATCCGCCCTACACGTGGGCCTTCTTCGGGACTCCCGCGCCGACCGCCGTCAACGGGGTCACTGTGAGTTCCGGCGGCACGCTGTCGGGCACACCCACGGCGACCGGCAGCTTCACCATTCCGGTCCAAGTGACCGACAACAATGGGACCGTAGTTCAGAAGACCCTGACCTGGCAAGTCAACGCGCCGATCACGATTACGACCAGTTCACTGCCTCCCGGCATCATCAACCGGGCGTATTCGTCCCCCTTGTCCTCACAGGGCGGTGCGACGACGCCGTTGGCTTGGAGCTTGGTGTCGGGTACCCTTCCCAGTGGCATAAGCTTGACCACGCTTGGCGTGCTGACAGGAACGCCAACTGTCGCGGGGCAGTTCCCCGTCACGGTGCGTGCCACCGATGGAGTCAATCCGGTCACAAAATCACTGACGATCAACGTCTACCCACCGCTGATCATCAATACCGATTCACTGCCGCCGGCTACGGTGGGACAGTCTTACAGCGCCTCGGTTGTGGCTGCCGGCGGCTCCGGCTCGGCGACGCTCTCGGCGGGCGGTTTGCCCGCGAATCTGACCATGGGTGCCAGCGGTTCCATCACGGGTACGCCAACAACCGGGGGCACATTTACTGTTTCGGTGAGCGCGTCCGATCCGACTTCCGGCCAATTCGCCTCGAAGCAGCTGTCATTGACGGTCAACTATGTCGACCTCACCATTTCAACTGGGGGGGATTTGGGGGGGACTGCCGTGGGCACCCCGTTGGCCAGAACGTTTGCTGCCACCGGCGGCAAGCCGCCGTTCACTTGGTCCGCCAGTGGCCTCCCCGCCACGTTCTCGTTGGATGCCACGGGCAACCTGTCCGGCACGCCAACGGCTGCAGGCAATTTCACGTTCACCGCCAAAGTCACCGACAACCAGCCCGTCAGCACCACGGCCACATTTTCGGTACAGGTGCTGGGCATCACCTCTGTGCCCCAGACGGGCTCGGCCAGCACGGTCGCGCCATACTCGGGCTCCTTTGGCGCGACCGGCGGCGCTGCGCCCTACGTTTGGAGCGCCACGGGCGTCCCCGACGGCATGGCATTGTCGTCCAGCGGTGCTCTCAGCGGCACGCCGAAGGCTGCCGGCAAGCGGTCCCTGTCCGTGAGGGTGACCGACTCGCGCAACGTGAGCGTGACCACTAGTTTCTCGCTGGACATCACAGCCCCGCCCACCCTGACAATCTCCAAAGGTAGTTTGGGCACCGCAACCAAGGACATGACGTATTCCGATTCACTCGCTGCGGGCGGCGGCGTGGCACCGTACACGTGGACCGTGGAGGGTGGCGCGTTGCCGGACGGACTGTCGCTGGGATCCGACGGCTCCATTACGGGCACACCAACCAAGGCGGGCAGCTACTCGTTCACTGCGAAGGTCAAAGACTCGTCTGGAGCAACGGCCTCGTCAAGTTTCACGCTGACCGTCAATCCCCCGGCGCTCAAGCTTTCTATCGGGACGCTGCCGAACGGTGTTGTTGGCTCCGAATACCCCGAGCAGATTTTCTCCGTGACCGGTGGCACCAAACCGTACAAATTCACGCTTACATCGGGAAGCCTGCCGCCGGGGCTCGGTTTGTCGGGTTCCGATCTAACAGGAACACCCACGGAGGCTGGAACCTACCCGTTCTCCATCAAGGTTACGGACGCCGACGGCAGCACCTCCGTCCTCGCCACCTCCATCCTCATCAAGACTGCCAACGCCGACTTGATCCTCTCGACAACTAGCGTGGGCTTCTCTTTGACCACTCCGGCTACGGTATTGCCCGGAGGCACCAATGTCACCATCCGGTCTAGCGTGGTGCAGCAGATCCTGAACTACAGCATCACGGTCACACCGTCGGTTCCGTGGCTAACGGTGACCAGCATCGGAACCACGACGCCCGGAAGCATAGGCGTCCAGCTCAATTCCGCCGCGCTGTCGCTGCCGCCGTCCGACACGCCTTACACGACATCTGTTGTGGTTGCGTGCGTCGCCCCGAGCCTTTGCAAGGGGAACTCGCAGCCCGTCGCCGTCTCCTTGAGCGTCACCGCGCCCGATCCGAAACTTTCAGCAACAACCTCGCTGCTGAGTTTCAGCGCCACAACGACCGACCCGAGCGCCCCCTCGCGGGACTTTGCTGTTTCCAACATTGGTGGCGGAACGCTCAACATCTCCTCGATAGCGCCGTCCGATGCTTGGATCAAAGTCTCAGGCGCTCCGGCAAGCCTGAAGGCCGGCATTACCGCGAACGTCACAGTCGGCATTGACACTACAGGCTTAACCCCCAATTACTACCAGGGCAAGGTTACGGTTACCAGTTCTGCTGGCACTGCCAGTGTTCCGGTGACGTTGAATTTCGTTGCGCCCGGCACCATGGATTTGGCACCAGGCGGAACCCAGTTCTCCATGCCCGCGGGTTCTGCTCCTGGAAATCCGAGCGGTTCGTTCCTTGTTCTCCCGCACGGCAAGGTGTCGATAGGATTTACCTCCTCCGTGACGAGTTCGACCGGCGGTGCATGGTTGAAGGTGGGATCATCCAGCGGTGCGGCGACGGTAACGAATCCCGGCAGTGTCGGATACTCCGTCGACTCCACCGTAGCAGGTATTTTGGACCCCGGCACCTACTACGCGACAATCCAAGTCAGTTCACCGGATGTTGTCGATTCGCCCCAAACCTTCACGGCTGTCCTCAACGTGACGCCGGCGACGGTGCTGGTTCGTCCCGACCCACAGCCCGCCGGTTTCGACTACACCACGCCGGTATCCAGCACCACAGCCAAACAAACCGTCACCGTCTACGCCTCGTCGAAGACGGGGATTCCGTACCAAGCCTCCGCCAGCACCAACGACGGCGCTTCATGGCTTGCCGTGTCGCCCAATTCCGGCACAACTTCGGCCTCGTCGCCAGCGGTAACAACTGTTACCATCAGCCCTGCTGGCCTTCCCGTTGGCACCTACCGTGGTGGCGTGAGCTACGCCTTCTCTGCGGCCGCTGTCCGCACTGTCAATGTGACCCTGATCGTCCGCGCGGGTGCAGCTCCGAGCTTCCAGATATCCGATACCGCGGCGACCGAGCCCCGTGCCGTCTCCGGGTGTACGTCGTCTGCCCTGATCCCGACCCAGACAGGGTTGGTCAACAACTTCGCCCAGCCGACCGCTTGGCCGACCGCACTCTCGATCAAGGTTTCCGACAACTGCGGTACTGCTGTTCCGGGCGGCCAAGTGGTCGCCACCTTCTCCAATGGGGATCCGCCTCTGCCCCTCAAGCCGATCAACGATGCGAGCGGCATCTATACCGGCACGTGGACCCCGCGATCCACGTCGTCACAGGTAACCATCTTGGCCCGCGCGACCGTCTCCGGCTATCCTGCTGCCACGACGCAGATCCAGGGACAGGTAACGCCCAACGCGGCTCCTGTGCTGACTCCGGACGGCTCGCTGCATGCCTTCGCCCCCATTGTCGGTGGCTCGGTTGGACCGGGTAGCATCATCCAGATCTATGGCGACAACCTGGCGGCACAACCGACCCAGTCTTCGACTCTGCCGCTGCCGACCAACTTGGGCGGGACGTCCGTCATCATCGGCGGCATCCCGTCCCCGGTCTACTACGTGAGTCCGGGACAGGTCAACGCGCAGCTCCCGTTTGAGCTGGTTGCCGGCCGGAGGTACGAGATCGTCATCAGCGCCAACGGTGCCTTGAGCACGCCGAACGGCATCCAGGTGACGGACACCACGCCCGGTGTGGCGGCATTCGCGAACGGTCTAATCATCGCGCAGCACCTGAGCGGCGCTCTGGTGACCGAGGATGCGCCAGCCGCACCGGGTGAGTTCATCATTTTCTACCTAGCTGGTCTGGGAACGTTGGACAGCCCTGTTCCAAGCGGCAACGCCACTCCGTTCGACCACTTGGTCCACCCGGTCGTTCCGCCATCGATCGCATTCAACGGCAAGTCTGCCCCCGTCGCGTTTGCCGGAATGACACCTGGCTTGGTCGGTCTCTACCAGATCAACTTCCAGATACCCGCAGACGCTCCCAATGGCGACTTGTCCATGGTGATTAGCCAGTTGGGCAACAACAGCAACCGGACCATTGTGCCCGTAAAGGCGCCCACCAACTAGAATCGCGTGCCGGACCGGTGGTTTTCCACCGGTCCGGTGGCCAAACTCCGCCAACACGGCGCACTCGCGCCCTGCTCAGTGTTGCAAACAAAACCACTTCCCGTTTGGCCTCCAAGGTGCCCATAATGGAGGCATGAAACGCGCAGCAAGCTTCATTCTCACCTTCACAGCCGCCTTGGCTGCAAACCCGTTGTCGGCCCAGAACTATCCCCAGCAACCCCCTCCCTACTACGGCCAGCAGCAAAGCTACCCGCAGCAGGCACCTGCCTACGGGACCCAGCAGCTCGACGACTTGGTCGGTCGAATCGCCCTCTATCCAGATCCCCTTCTCGCCCAGGTCTTGACGGCCTCCACCTACTCCTACCAGATCCTCGACGCCGCTGGGTGGGCTCGTGCCCACGCGTATCTCGCACCGGATCAGATGGTTCGCGCCATTCGCGAGGATGGGTTGCCGTGGGATCCCAGTGTCATCGGCCTCATCCCGTTCCCCAGTGTCCTGAACATGCTGGCGGGCGACATGAACTGGACCCAGCAGCTGGAGAGCGCTGTCCTCGCAAGTAGGTCGGCGGTGATGGATGCGGTCCAGGCCCAGCGCTCCCTCGCTCTCGGCTATGGTTACCTCCGGTCCAACAGCCAGATCCGGGTGGTGGCAAATCCCGGCTATATCGAGATCCTGCCGGTCGAGCCCGGAGTGATCTATGCGCCCTATTACGACCCCTACGTCGTATTCCGGCGTCCGCGTCCGGGTCTTGTTGTCGGCGGTGCCATCTCCTTCGGGCCGCGGATCTCGATCGGCGTCTTCGCCCCGTGGGGCTGGGGAGGGGCCGCCTTCGGGTGGCGTGAGCACGCGATCATCGTCAACAGCCGCCCGTGGGAGCGGAATTGGGAGAATCGGGAGGCTTACCGTCATCAGTACGAAGCCGTCCGACCGCGCGCCGAGGCCCCCCGTGTCGAACGCCATGAACTGCGCGAGTACCGGGGAGAGGAACGTCGCCGAGATGATCGTCGAGAGGATCGCCGCGACGAACGTCGCGACGAGCGCCGTTAATCCGATTTCCCCCTTGCGTCGCGTCCGCCGCTTTGATAGGATTCTGATTCCCGGTCTGTGATCGGATCGGGAGTCAGAATCCTTAAACCATGGTCCGAGCCCAGTTTCTGCTCCTTTCAGCCTGCCTTCTCTGTCTGGCCGCAACCTCCGTCCGTGACGGCGTCTACTCCAAGGCCCAGGCCGCGCGCGGCAAGGTGTCCTACGGCCAGGACTGCGCCAAGTGCCACGGGGCAAACCTCGAAGGCGGCGAATCGGCCCCGCCCCTCTTCGGGCCCGAATTCCAGACGAAGTGGACCGGCCGCACAGCCGGCGACCTCTTCAATCTCATCCTCAAGACCATGCCGACCGACGATCCCGGCAGCCTCAGTCGCCGCCAATGCGCCGATCTAGTCGCCGTCGTGCTCGAATCCAACGATTATCCAGCAGGCCCCAAGGATCTCGACAGCGGGGCGGATGCCCTCGCTGCAATCCACATTGAGCCTAAGAAATGAGTCCACGTGTCACGAAATAGCTCCCTCCCAGTCCTCCTGATTTTTGCGGCCCTGCCCGCCTTGGCCCAGCACGGTGCCGCCAACGGCGAATGGCGCTTCTATGGCGGCGACGCCGGAACCACCAAATACTCGGCGCTGGACCAGATTGACGCCTCCAACGTGAAGGACTTGAAGATCGTCTGGCAGT
This sequence comes from uncultured Acidobacteriia bacterium, assembly GCA_903907865.1. GTDB lineage: Bacteria > Acidobacteriota > Terriglobia > Bryobacterales > Bryobacteraceae > BOG-234. The sequence continues at coordinate 79,616 of CAIVPR010000085.1, read as the reverse complement.
GGAAGAGCCAGAATTTCGGTCGGCGACCTGACTTCAATTGGGAGGTCACCCCCTTGATGGCCGGTGGCAACCTCTATTTCACCGCCGGGACCCGCCGTGACGTCATTGCTGCTGACGCCGCCACCGGCGAAACCCTCTGGGTCTACCGGCTGGACGAGGGCGCGCGTGGCGTGTCCCCGGCCCGCGTCGTCAATCGCGGCTTGGCCTATTGGACCGACGGCAAGGGCGACGAGCGCATCCTATTGATCTCCCCCGGCTACCAATTGGTCGAACTGAATGCCAAGACAGGCCTGCCCATCCCGACCTTTGGCAAGAACGGCCTGATCGACCTCACCGAGGGCCTCGACCGTCCCAACGTCAAGCCCGGCTCCATTGGCGCCAGTTCCCCGGCCATTGTGGTGCGCGACACGGTGATCGTCGGCGCGGCGCTTCTTGCGGGAACCGCCCCTCCCTCGAAGGAGAATGTTCCCGGCTACATCCGCGGCTTCGACGTGAAGACCGGCAAGCGCACATGGACCTTCCACACCATCGCCCAGCCAGGCGAATTCGGTCACGAGACTTGGGAGAACGGATCGTGGAAATACACGGGCAATACGGGTGCATGGGCCCCGCTGAGCGCCGACGAGGAACTCGGCTACGTCTACATCCCCGTCGAAATGCCCACCGGCGACTTCTACGGTGGCAGCCATCCCGGCGACAACCTTTTCTCCGACAGCTTGGTGTGCCTCGACGCCAAGACAGGCAAACGTGTCTGGCACTTCCAACTCGTCCACCACGACGTCTGGGACTGGGATATCGCCGCCCCCCCGGCCTTGGTCGACATCACCGTTGACGGAAAGAAAATCAAAGCCGTCGCCCAAGTCACCAAACAGGCTCTGACCTTCGTTTTCGACCGCGTCACGGGCAAGCCAGTCTGGCCGATTGAGGAAAAACCAGTGCCGCAGTCTGACGTGCCCGGGGAGAAGACATCCCCGACCCAGCCGTTCCCCACCAAGCCCGCGCCGTTCGACCGCATCGGCACCAGCATCGACGACCTCATCAATTTCACTCCCGAACTCCGCGCGGAAGCGGTCAAGATTGCTAACCAGTTCAAACTCGGCCCCCTCTACACGCCGCCCATCGTTCGCGACACCAATGGCAAGTCCGCCACCCTGTTGCTGCCAGCCCATGTCGGCGGTGCCAATTGGCCCGGCGGAGCGGTGGACGCCGAGACGGGCGTGCTCTATGTCGCTTCGGTGACCCAGCAGGATCCCTTGGCTCTGACAGTGGCGGATCCCAAGCGCTCCGATATGGGCTATGTCGGAGGGATGGGTGGGCCACCCCGACCGGGCGCACCGGCCCGTGTCACCCCGGTCGGCGGCGACGACAGCGAACAGTTCGCCATGCGCCCCGCCCCGAAGACCAACATCGGGCCGCAGGGACTGCCCCTGATCGCGCCGCCGTGGGGCCGCATCACGGCAATCGACCTCAACACCGGCGACCACCTCTGGATGGTCCCCAACGGCGACGCCCCGGACTACGTCAAGAATCACCCGGCCATGAAGGGCATCGACCTCAGCAAGGCTGGACGTCCTTCTCGATCCCTGCTCATGGTCACCAAGACGCTTCTGTTCGGCGGCGACGGCAATAACCTCTGGGCGAGCCCTGCGGGCGCGGGCGGCAACACCTTCCGTGCTTACGACAAGAAGACCGGCAAGGTTATCCACGAAATGCAGCTTCCCGCCATGACGACGGGTGTGCCGATGACGTACATGGTCAAGGGACGCCAATTCATCGTGGTTGCCATCGGAGCAGCCGGAGTCCCGGCCGAACTCGTGGCGCTAGCGTTGCCATAGACCAACTACTGGCAGCTATCTGCGACCGCCACCAACGACGTAGGATTGATCTTGTCGCCAGTCGGCTGGCGGATCAGGAACCCCTTGGCTTCGACCTTGCGTCCATCGGGCGGATTCGATTGCACTCCGGCAGGGTCCAAGAGGTTGAAGACATGCTTCCCGAGCGCTTTGGCCGCCAGTGCCTTGCGCTCGTCGGCACTGGAATCCTTCGGATCGCGAGTCCGCACCGGCTCACTCGCCCGACTGACCACCCACGTCCCCTCGGAGTTCTTTGACAAACATCCGACTACGGTCACCAGCGAGAAATTCGGCACTTCCTGCGGCCCGTCCTTGGCCTCGATGCGAATCGGCTTTAGATTCTCCCACTTCAATTCCGCACTGCCCTCTGGGAAGCCGTTGAACTTCAGCACATATGCCACGATGTCGGCATACCGTTCCCTGCTCAAGCTTGCCGGGGAATTCCGTGGCATGGTCCGCATGACAAGATCCGCGAAACTGAACACGCTGTCCTCGCGCCACCGGTCCATGAATTTGGCACCGACCAACGCCGAGTTGTACCCCGCCAAGTCATCCCGGTGGCACCCCGCGCACGCCGCCACGTACGCTGCCTGCCCCCTCGCGGCTTGGTCGGCAGTGTAGACTCCATCCCACACCGTCCGTTTTTCCTGTCCGCAAAGCGGCAGGCACGCGATCAGAATCACAATCAGACTACGAAGGGTCTTGGCGAACATCACTACATATTTACCACTTCGGAAAGCACGCCCGCGTGTGGAGCGTCTTCGTGTGGCTGTTCAAAGCTTGTCTGATCGGGTGCGCTCTTCTCCGCCCAGTCCGAGAGTCCGTAGGCGAGGAACACGGTGCCGAGGCATCCCGTCAGCACCATCACCGCGTCGATAATCAGTTGGGACCAATCCAGCTGGGTCCAAAGTAGTAGGGACCAAAACATTTGTTCACCGTCCTTGAATGTCTTATCGGCAGGATGGGCGATAAACTTTAGCCAACCTTCGACCCCAAGTTGAGGAAACCTTTCAGTTTTCCGGTGCGACAATAGAAACATGCGGTTTGTCATCCTCCGGTCGGCGTTGTTGGCCTGCCTTTTCGCCATGGTGTGCCCGGCGCAGCAGCCTCTCGCGTCGGCCAAGCTCGTCGAATTCATCAAGTCCTCGGTGGAACAGAAGCTTCCGGACAAGGATGTCGCCGCGTACTTGGCCCAAGTCCGCATGACGGACAAGCTGGACGACAAGGTTGTCGAGGACCTTCGCCGCATGGGCGCGGGGCCGAAAACGGTTGCGGCACTGACAAAACTCGCGGACCAGTCCGCCAAGCTCGCCGCAGCACCCCCCAAACCGGTGGCTAGCGCCCCTGTGTACGTACCTCCGCCCCCGCCGTCCCAGGCCGACCAGGAGAAGATCCTCGCCGAAATCCGCGACTACGCCCTCAACTACGCCAAATCGCTGCCCAACTTTATCTGCCTCCAGCTCACCCGCCGCATGGTGGACGCACACTTCCAGCCGGGCAGCAAGGGCGCTTGGACTCCTTCCGACCGCATCGTGGAAAAGCTCAGCTACTTCGAACAGAAGGAAAAGTACGAGCCCATTACGGTCAATGACAATTCGATGATCGGCAAGACTTGGGAGTCGCTCGGCGGCTCCATTTCGCGCGGCGAGTTCGGCAGCCTCCTGCGCGACGTCTTCGAGCCGCAGACCGACGCCATCATGGTCTGGGACCACTGGGGCACCCTGCGCAAGAAGCTCTGCTACGTGTTCCGCTACGCCGTCCTGCAGCGCAACTCCCACTACAGCGTCGACTACGAGAAGAAGGAGCAGGCCGTCCCCGGCTACCACGGCTTGGTTTACGTCGAAAAGGGCCTCAACGTGATCACCCGCCTGACCATCGAGCCCGACATGCCCGAAGGCTTTCCCGTCCAGGAGATCCACCAGGTGGTCGACTACGATTTCGTCGACATCAGCGGTCAGCCGCACCTGCTCCCGCTCTACTCGTCGGTCCAGAGCCGCGCCGGACGTTACGGCAGCCGCAATGAAATCGAATTCCGCAAGTACCAGAAGTACGCTGCCGACGCGACCATCAAGTTCGACACCAGCGACGAAGCCACGCTGCCCGACGACCAAAAGGCAGAGGATCCGCCAGTCGCCCCGAAGAAGCCCTAAAGACACCGCCAGGATACAACAGTGCTACTCGCCTACGATCCCGCCACCAACCCCCTCAACAATAACGAGTGGGCGTTTCCCTTGACCGAATGCGTCCACGTCGCCTCCATGGCGATGGCCATCGGCACCATTGTCGCCGTCGATTTGAGGCTGCTGGGTACCGGGATTCCCGGTCGCAGCGCAGCCCAACTCTCGCGGGAAACCGAAGTATGGACCTTGATCGGCTTCGTCCTCGTCATCCTTACGGGCATGGTCATCTTCACCACGGACCCGGTGCTGTACCTCCACAACGAGTCGTTCCAAGCGAAGATGGCCTTGCTGCTCGCTGGCCTCGTCTACCACTACACCCTGCACAAACGAGCCGTCCAGGCGGGGCGGGGAACGCTGGCGGCTGTGGTTTCCCTGCTGATTTGGGCCTCGCTGGTCTTTTCCGCGATCTTCATCGCCTTTGTGTAGGGAAAGAGTGTAGGGGAAAACCATGAACATCGCCGAAATCACCCACGCGATCCAATTCTCCGGCTGGGCCACCGACCTGCGCGAATCCGCCCTCGCCTACCCGATCATCATGTCCTTGCACCTGACGATGATCGCCTTCTTCGGCGGCCTGATACTGGTTACCGACCTCCGCCTGCTCGGCCTGATCCTGCGCGACGTGCCCGCCGCCGACGTGATCCGGGGCCTGCGACCGTGGAAACAGCTCGGATTCGTCGTCATGGTCACCTGCGGACTGCTACTAGCTGGGTCGAAGGCCGAACAGTACGCCCCGAATCCTTATTTCCAGATCAAGATACTACTGCTGTTTTGTGTGGCGGTACATGCGCTGGCGTTCAGGAGATCGGTCTACGGCGGCGCAGAGCCGAGGCCCGGTACGGCCAAGCTGGCAGCTTACCTCTCCCTTGCGATCTGGCTGGGTATCATGTCCATGGGCCGGTGGATTGCCTACTATGAGGGTGACCGGGACAAGCCTGTGGCGCAGGCGGTAGTGCGGCAGTGAGAGCCCTTGGGCTGCTGCTCCTTGCGGCCTCGACGACCTGTTGTCAGCAGTTCGAGGTGGCCTCGGTGCATGCCGACAAAGGCGCATTCACTCCTCCAAACTTCCCGTTGGACGCTGGCGATGCCTACGGCCCTGTCGGGGGTCGGTTCTCGGCCGACTTTCCGCTCACGACTAACATCCGCTTCGCCTACAAGCTTCCGTTGACACCCGCCCAGACCGAGGCCATGCTGGCCCACCTTCCAAGCTGGATCGGCTCCGACCGTTTCCGCATCGAAGCCCGTGCTCAAGGGAATCCCACCAAGGACCAGATGCGAGCTATGATCCAGTCGCTGCTCGCCGACCGTTTCCACCTGCAAATCCATTTCGAAGACCGTGAAGTGCCGGTACTCGCCCTGAGATTGATCCGGCCCGGCAAGCCCGGACCAAAATTGCGCTCTCACGCTGAGGGCCCCGCCTGCGACTCCCAGCCAACCCCGGACATATTCCCCGACAGGTGCGACGTACAGGCCTTGAACATGACTCCCGCCGGACTGCGTCGGGCCGGTTCGCGGAATACAACGTTGCCGCTCTTCGCGGCCTCGCTGCCCGGACTGGGACAGTTGGACCGTCCCGTGGTGGACCAGACAGGACTCGAAGGCCGCTACGACTTCCTCCTGGATTGGTCGAGCAAGCCGGACGCCGAGGATGCTCCGGACTTCCTCGGCGCGCTGCGGGAGCAATTAGGTCTCAAGCTGGAATCCGCGCGGGCGACTCTCAAGACTCCCGTCATCGACCATGTGGAACGACCGTCGGAGAACTAGCTCCCCGCCGCCGCCACTCCGCCAAACCACCCTCCTCTACCGGCCAATCCAACACTTCCGAAGGCCGATACCTCCCTTTGTAGTTCAACGACTGGCAGCCCTCGACCCAATACCCAAAGTACGCGTACTCCGCCCCGACGTCCCGAGCATACGCCAACTGGTTCAAGATCGCGAACGTCCCCGGCGAGCGAGGTCGCCAATCGGGATCGTAGTAGCAATAGACCAGCGACACGGCGCCCGGCGTGCCCGGGATCTGCACCTCGTCCATCAGGGACACGCCCATCAGACGGTCGCCCTCGAAGTACAGCCACTGCCAGCCGCAGGCGTCCGTTTCGGCCTCGAACGGGTCCACCACGAAATCGTCAATGTACTCCCGTCCGGTCGTGGTTTTGTGTCGCCACCCCCGGAATCCCGCCATGAAATCGTGGTATCGGTTGAAGATCGCCAGGTGCTCCATCGTGGCGTAAAGCGGCTGCAGTTCCACCCGCACCCCGGAGTTCGCCCGCAGCACCCGCCGGTGCGACGCCGTGGGCTCGAACTCCCGGACCGGAATCCGTAAACTCCGGCATTCCCGGCAGGTATGGCAGGCGGGGCGGAAGATGTACCGCCCGAACCTCCTGTATCCCCGCTCCAGCAGGTCAAGGTACTCCCCCGCGCTGACGTCCGCCACCACTCGGTAGTCCATCGACGATTGCTGGTCCGGCAGGTACGCGCACTCCCTCGGGTTATCCACCATCCGGAACACTTCCGTCATGGCGTCCCGATTCCTGTTTTCAGGTACCCCGCCGCTAGCGCAGTCACACCGTCCTCGACCGACAAATGCCCGTCCATCGTGAGCATGGCCACGCCGTGCATCGACGCCCACAGCACCCGCGCCATGCCCACCGGATCTCCTTGGACTAGTCGGCCTTGCGCCTGCCCGTGCACCACGGCATCGAGGAGTACCCCGAATGCCCGTCCGCCATCCTCCAAGAGTTCGGGATAGTGGCACCACTCGTTCGCCACGCGCCCGAACATCGCGCGGTAGTGCCCCTCATTTTCCAACGCGAAACGAACGTAGGCCTCACCCATATCGCCCAGGGGGCCCCCGGAAACGGACGCCAGCGCCGCTGCCAGGAGCCGGAACCCCTCCGCCGCCACGCGCGCCATCAACGCCGCCTTGTCCGCGAAGTGCCGGTAGAGGGCTGTCCGGGAAACACCCACCTTGGCCCCAACCCCGCGCAGCGTCAGCGCCTCCGCGCCCTCCGTTCGCAGTGTCACCAGCGCAGCCTCTACCAGCGCTGCTTCCAGATTCCCGTGATGATACCCCTTTGCGGCCAAGAACCATCCTATTGAAATATGTTGACGCCGTCAACAATGGCGGGCTAGACTAAATGTTGACGCCGTCAACATGATCTCCACGCTCTATTCCACAGACCCCGCGATGACCGCCACCGGCCTCGCCATGCTGGCTTTGTTTTGTCTTTTCGCCCTCGGCATCCCACTCGACCGCCGGATGGTGACAGGTGCTCCCGTCTGGCTCAAACCGACGAAGTTCGCCCTCTCGATCGCCACCTACCTGCTTTCGCTGGCCTTCGTAGAGGGGTACGTCACCGTCTGGCCCGGTAGGATCACGTTCGCTGCCACCGCCACCACCGCGCTGTTGATGCTCGAAATGGTATTGCTGGTGTTCCAAGCGGCGCGCGGTGTCCCAAGCCACTTCAACACAGCAACCCCGATTGATTCAGTCATCTACCGCATGATGGGGCTCGCAATCGCCGCGGTCTGGGCGGCCTCGGTCGTCTTCGCCGCAGCCCTGTGGGTCCAGAAGTTCGACGACGAAATCCTCGGCACCGCCCTGCGTCTGGGGATGACGATTACCGTCCTCGGCTCGGCATCGGGTGGTGCCATGACAAGCCCGACGTCCCGGCAACTGGCGGAAGCGCGCGAAACCGGGCGTCTCCGGGTCACAGGTGCCCATACGGTCGGCGGTCCCGATGGCGGTCCCGGTCTCCCCTTCACCAACTGGAGCACCGGGCATGGCGACCTACGAATCGCCCATTTCGTCGGACTACACGCAATGCAGGTCATCCCGCTCCTCGCACTGCTCCTGCGAAGGGCCTTCGGGGACAGCACCACTCTGCCGCTCGTCTGGATCGGTTCGGCAGCTTACCTCGTCCTGTTCCTGCTGCTCGGCGCGCAGGCGTATAGGGGCGTGCCGCTCGTCCGCTTCCTCACTCCGGATCGATCCGTAGCCCCGCAATGACGGCCATCACCGTCTGGGCGATGAAGAGGATCGCAATCCACCCGACTACGTCCGCCACCCGCGGCCCAAGTCCTTCCCCAAACTGGGCCAAAGGGCTGACTGCGACAACGATGCCAGCGCGCAGCGCCCCCACCAGCCCCGCAACCGCCGCATAGCCGCAGAACGCCGCCATTCCCCACTTCTTGCCGATCCGCCAGCCGATCAGCCCCCCGCACCCACTGAACAGCAATTGTTGAGCCACGTAGACCCACATTGGCCCGTACGAGTGCTCCTTCGACGAGTCCCACCACCAACCCGCCCTCGACGCCACAATGTCCATCAACACGTTCAGAACCACGGCGACCACGATGCTGACCATGGCGCCCAGCAGGCGGCGCTTCGGGGGCGATGTGATCCCCGCCACCAAACGGAAAATCACCAGCGCCGCCAGGATGGCACCAATTTCCTGCAAAGGGATGAGAATTGAGGGAAGCGGCGTCATGGCAGACGATTACTTCGCGCTGAGCATGTTGGCAAACAACCGATAGGCTCCCGGAACACCCGCCGGAAGTTGCCGGAACCACACGTAGGAACTGAAAATGTAGACGCCCTTGCCGTAGTGGGTCCAAAGTTCGCCGCCCTCAAGCGGCTTTTCGCCCGGATCGTTTGACGACAGCACGGTCTCGTACTTCGGGTCCCACTCTGTCGGGAACAGCAGCGCGCGCTCCTGCACCCAGCCCTCGAAATCCTTAGGCGAGATGTGGTTCGGGTACTGCAGCAACCGGCTGTCGGGATGCGTGAATGCGACCGGAGCCTCCTCCACCGTCACCCGGAACCCGTTGCCGCTTGCTATCGAGATCTTGTACGGCCCGATGTTGGCCGCGTCCGCGCCGGCGCTCTGGTACTGCACCAAGTAGGTGCCGCCATCCTTGACGTAGTCCATGAGGCGCGAATGGTTGGCGCGCAGGTCGGGCCGTACGTTGTACGCCCGGACACCCGCCACAATGGCGTCGAAGCGGGACAAGTTCCCCTTCACAAGATCGGCGTCCGAGATCATTTCGACCGTGGCACCCATCTGCCGAATCGATTCCGGGACCTCGTCGCCCGCGCCCATGATGTAGCCGACCTTCTTCGACGTCACCTGGATGTCCGCCCGCACCAGCTTCAATTCGGCGGGCGGGAACTGCACTTGGATGGGGATGTGGGGAAAGTTCAAGGCTGCCTCGCCTACCGGAATATCCTTGCCCCCGACCGTCGCGATGGCTTTGAGTTTTCCGGTGGATGACGTGGCCGGAGGGGTCACGTCGAACGCCAACTCGCGCTCCTCGCCGACTGCAACCAACTCGAAGGCACGGGTCGCCGGTACGGACTTCCACCCGGCGGGCAGCTCCAGCCGCACCGACCCCTCCGCCTTGCCAACATTCGCCTTCACGCTCAACCGCACCTGCCTGGCGGCGCTGTTGGGGAAGACTGCCACCAAGCTCTGCATATTCACAGCCACGGGAGGCACAATTGTCAGGGGCCGAATCCGCTCCACGTCGGCCCGCTCGGCGCTATGGTGCTCGATGGCACGGGAAACCTCGACGGGCACGCCGCCGACCGTCAGGCTGAATCGAATCCGCTCGACCGGCCCTTCCGGCAACCCCGCCAGCATCTGGTTCTCGACGGTGTAGCGTTCGCCGACCGGGGCTTTTTCCAGCCAGTACGGCTGCGAGTAGGGTTGGTCGGCGGGCACCTGCAGTTCGATGTTTCCAGCCACCCCGCCACCCGTCCGCGCCGCCAGTTTCGCAATCTCGGGTCCGGCGAACACGCCCTCCGCCCGCGCCGACCGGAACTCCACCGGCACTGAAGATCGCGAATAGACCGCCGTCGCCACTTCGACTTTGGAGCCGGGGACAACCTCCGCCTGCCGTGTCAGGGCCTCGGCCCACAGACCGGCGCACTTGGCGACTAGTTCATCCAGCTCCGCCAGCTTGATCTTTGCGATCGGGTCCGCAATAGCCGCCATCAGGGGACGAGCCTCGCCCAACGCCGGAATGGTCTTCTCGGGATGTTCCGGATCGAATTCTTTCACCGCGCGGGAGAGGATGGTCCCGACCGCCGCGCCGCCCGGGAATCTGCTCCAGGAGTGGTCGATGTCAGAGAAGATGTCGACGTAATTCGGTGCGGGTGGAGGCGGTGCGGGTGCCTGGCCCGCAGTAGGAGGTGCTCCGGGAGCCCCGCCGCGCCCCGGTCCAGGCCCGTTGCCGACGTTGCCAAAACCTTGGCTGCGGTGCTGGCTGCGGCTGATCGACGCCAGTTGGTCGAATGTGTACCCCAAGAACGGGCTGTAACCTGTGGTCGAGATCGCGGCGGGAGGCGCGATCGGAGCCGCGGGTGGAGCCGATGTAGGTGCTGCTGCAGCGCCAGCCTCGGTGGGAGGCGGAGCATTTCCTCCGCCCCGACCTCCTCGCCCACCCCCACGTCCGCCGCGTCCGCCGCCCGCCGCGCCATTCGCCGCCTGCGGCCCGCGACCGCCCCCGCCAAAGCCGCCCGCATACACCAACTTCGCCGGCTTCCAAGGCTGCACAAACTTCAACTGATCCGCGAACTTCGAGGCATCCCCAGCAGCCTCGAACGCCTCCTTGCCCAGGATTGCCGACGCCTGGTGCTGCCCGTGGCCGTCCGCGGGCGTGCCGCTGAAACCGAGAATGATGGCGTCGGGCCGGTAGCGGCGGATCACCCAGACGACGTCGGACAGGACCCGGTCATGCCCCCACTTCTCCATCGTTTCGGGCACCGTCTTGGTGAAGCCGAAGTCGATGGCGCGTGAGAAAAACTGCTCCGCGCCGTCGATGCGCCGAGCCGCCAGCAACTCCTGCGTCCGGATGATCCCAAGAGCAGCCCCCTGCTCCGACCCGATCAAATTCTGCCCGCCCTCGCCGCGCGTAATCGAGAGGTAGGCGGTCCGCATGTGCCGCCCGCGCGCAAACAGCGTGAGGATGTTGGTGCGCTCGTCGTCGGGATGGGCCGCAATCATGAGCACCGTGCCCGTCTCGTTGAGCTTGCGCAACCCGAGCTCGATCTCGCCGACCGGAGCCGGTTGCGCCGCCAAACGCAGGCAGGAAAGGAGCGCGACAAATGCCGTCGCCGTGGAAAGCCGCATGCCAGTGGAAACCCTCATTTATTAAGCCAGTATATCCGTCGCGGCACCCTGCAACAAATAGGCCCTTTGCCACACGTATGGGCATGTGCAACCGTAGGTCGATTCTCCCAATTGCCCTGTTCTCCCTCGTCGGCGTTACCGCCGCGGTGGCTGGCATCATTCCCGGCTCCAGCGTCACAGTGGCCGTGAACAGAAACTACCCGTTCTCGGCCGATACAACCCTTTCGAGCGTTTCCAGCGCTCCCGGCGCCTTGGTCGATCTTTCCCTCACCGCCGGATCGGACGTCAGCACCTGGGGTACGGCAAGCTTGGGTGTCCTCCACCTCAGTGAATCCGCCCACGCCCACTCCGACGGCACCACGACCCAGCAGTCCACCGCGCTCGTAGTTACGGAATGGCAGGACGTCCTGACGTTCACGCCTTCCAGTGCCACTGCCGACGTCCACTTCTCAACGGGCTTCTGGATCCACGGAAACGCCTCGACCTCCGCCGGTCTCTACAACCTTGCGACAACCAACTTCCGCTGGCAAGTGGACGGGTTCGACAATTCCGGAATCAACCACGTTACGTACCAAGGCCAGCGGGTGACCCGATCGAACGGATTCAATGAGGGCACCGACTACTACGACACGGTCGACCCGCGCGGCACCTATGTCTCCATCGACCTCCCTACCTACTTTGACCCGGGCGGAACCCTTTACGTGAATTTCGCCGTCACCTTCGGCGCGGGCGTCTCGGCCAGCACCACCTTTCCGGGCGTAGTGGACGACGCAAACTCGTCGCTGAACCTTGCGGACACGGTACTCTGGGGTGGCATCCAGATCTTGGACGGCAGCAACTCGCCGGTCTCGGGAACGCTATCCAGTTCCACCGGTTTCGACTGGAGCGTGGCCCAGTCGGACGCGCCCGAACCGGCGAGTTGGTTCCTCTGCGGGGTGGTCGTCGTTGCCGCCAGCTGCGTCCGCCGACTGCGGCCGTCTACAAACGCCTGATCAGGGCTTGGTGAACTACGGGACAACCTCCGGCAGGCCAAACCCACTGATGCGGTCGGAACTCGGTCTGGAACTTCCGGAATGTGCGGTCAGGAGAAGGGCCCTGCAATTCAACATTGAAATGCCGCCGGGATTGAGTATGCTGAAGGTAAGCATGCCTCTATCAACAATCTCGTCTACATTGGATTGGTCCGACTGCGATCTCATCGAGCAGATTCCCGGAAAGGTATCGGGACGCCCCATTGTCCGAGGAACCCGCATCCTGCCCGATGTGATTGTGAACAGCTTCGACATGGGAGAAACCATTGAGGATCTCAAGGAGGGTTTCCCGTCGCTTGGATCGGTAGACATCGTCCGCTTGATCAATTTCGCCCACTCGCGACGTGGACAGCCTGTTCTGTGAAGATTCTGCTGGACGAACATTTGGACCATCGTCTGCGGCTACGTCTGGCCGGCCACGAAGTTTTCACCGTCAGCTTCATGGGCTGGAACGGATTGAAGAACGGTGAGCTGCTTGGCATAGCCGAGGCCCAAGGCATTGACGTGTTTGTGACAGGCGACCAAACTCTGCGGTATGAACAGAATCTTGATGGACGCCAAGTCGCCATCGTGGTTCTGTCCACGGTTGAATTCCCGATCTTGCGTGACAACATCTCGGTGATCTTAGCGGCAATCGAACGAGCTGAACCGGGCAGCTTTCAGTCCGTAGACTGCGGTCACTTTCAGCGATAGACCACCGCCTCGAACCCCTCCTCCAACGAAGGCGGCACATACCTTGCCGCCATCAAGTCCAGCACCCGCTCCGGCACCACCCGCTTCCGCACCGCATTCCGCGCCTTGCACACCGATAGCGGCGTCTCGAACACCAGAGCCTCGATCCCGCACCCAAATTTCCTAGCGATGTCGATGTACATTCGCCGGTCCCGCCGCGTCAGATTCGTCGCGTCCACGTGCGACACCGGACGTCCCAACTCTAGCCGCTGCTGCAGCAAAAACCGGATCGTCGCAAACACCCGCCCATGGATGGTCTGGTCGTTCTCGTCGTCCGCCAACAACAGTCGGATCGCGTCGCTCGAAATCGGCGTCACCCCGATCGCCGCGAAATACGTGGATTTCCCCGAGCCCGGCAGCCCGACCGCCAAAACGATACGCGGCCGGGAACCGGGATCGGGACTAGACGACATAATGTCCGGTCGCAATCAACCGCGCCGCGATCCCGCGCCGCAACGCGATCGTGTTGACCGGGTCGAACTTCGTAAACCGCCGCAGCACCTTCATGTCAGTCCGCAGCGCGTCGCCCTCGGCGCACGCAGCCAGCACCGTCGTCGCCGAAGCGTCGATCCGCAGCATCGCGTCCCGCAGGAACACCGCACACATCTCCGCGCCCGTCCCCTTGTTGCCCGTCTTTTGGATCCGCAACACCGACGACTCCATCGCGAACAGCTCCATCAGCACGTCCGTGATGCCCGCCATCGCTTCCTGCTGCTTGTCCATCGCCGTGCCGAACTTCTCGAAAACGCGCGCCAGCAACAGCAGCGCCACCTTCTTCGCGTTCGCGACCAGTCGCGCCTCCTCGGATGCGTACTCGGTCCCGTCCGGTCCCGACATGATCTCGCCGATCAGAGCCTTCGCCTTCTGCATCAGGGGCAGCCGACCCGCCGCCGCGCGCTTCACGATGGTCCCGCTCGCCAGCAGCCGGTTGATTTCGTTCGTGCCCTCGAAAATCCGGTTGATACGCGAATCGCGGTACGCCCGCTCCACCGGATACTCCGCCGAATAGCCGTTGCCTCCGTGGATCTGCACAGCCTCGTCCACGCAATAGTCCAGCAACTCGGTCGCGTAGACCTTGACCATGGAGCACTCCGCCGCAAACTCCTCGATGGCCTTCATCATGGTGAACGCCGCGTTCGGCTCGGCCCACGAGAAGCCCTCCAGATGCCCGTTGATCAGGCCCTCCACCCGGTAGGTCATCGACTCTACCGCAAATGTGCGGATCGCCATTTCCGCCAGCTTGTGCTGGATCATGCCGAAGTTCGCGATCTCCGTCCCGAACGCCTTGCGCTGTTTCGCGTACGTGATCGAAACCGCCAGCGAGGCCTTCGACCCGCCCACGCCCGACGGCCCCAGCTTGAGCCGCCCCAGATTGAGGATGTTAAACGCGATGATGTGCCCGCGCCCGATCTCGCCCAACAGGTTCTCCACCGGCACCTTGACGTCGTCAAAGTTGACCACCGTGGTCGAGCTGCCCTTGATGCCCATCTTGCGCTCTTCCTTGCCGTTGGTGACGCCCCCGAAGGCGCGCTCCACGAGGAAGGCGGTAAACTTCTCGCCGTCGATCTTCGCAAAAACCGTGAACAGGTCCGCACGGCCGCCGTTCGTGATCCAAGCCTTCTGACCATTCAGGACGTAGTGTGTGCCATCTTCGGACAGCACCGCCTTCGTCTTGGCCGCCAACGAATCGGAACCCGCGTGCGGCTCGGTCAAGCAGTAGGCGCCGATCAGTTCCGCCGACGAGAGCTTCGGGAGGTACTTCGCCTTCTGGGCCTCCGTGCCGAACAGCAGCAGAGGCAGCGTCCCGATGCCCGCGTGCGCCCCGTGCCAGCCGCCAAACGACCCGTCCCGCGCCAACTCCTCGGCCACCACCATGGATGACGCCAGATCCAACTCCATTCCGCCGAACCGCTCCGGCGTCAGGATTGACTCGAAGCCCAGTTCCGCGGCCTTCCGGAGCACCGCCACGGCCACCGTCTTGTTCCCTTCGAGGATCGCCTCCACGTTCGGCGCAACCTCCTTCTCGAAAAACTCGCGCGCCGCCTTGCGGATCGCCTGGTGTTCGGAGGTCAAATCCTCCGGGGTAAAACTCTCGTTCGCGGGGTGATCTTCCACCAGGAACGACCCGCCCGTCCTCTTTTGTCCCGACATCTGCATCACCCCCGACTAGATTCTCTCAAAAATCCCGGCAGCGCCCTGGCCGCCCCCGACGCACATCGTCACCATGCCGTACCGGTGCCCCTTGCGGTGCATCTCGCGCAGGATCGACGCCGTCAACTTCGCGCCCGTGCACCCCAGCGGATGCCCCAGCGCCACCGCGCCGCCGTTCACGTTCACCCGGTCAACATCCAGCCCGGCCCCTTGGATCACGCCCAGCGCCTGGACTGCGAACGCTTCGTTCAACTCGATCACGCCAATATCGTCCAACGCCAGGCCAGCCATTTTGAGGGCACGCGGGATCGCCACTACCGGCCCGATCCCCATCACTTCCGGGGGCACGCCACCGACGGCAAAGCTCACAAACCGGGCCCGCGGCGTCAGGCCGAGCTCCCGCGCCTTCGTGTCCGACATGACCAGAGCCATGGCCGCGCCGTCGCTGGTTTGCGACGCGTTGCCCGCCGTCACTGTCCCTTGCACGTGGAATACCGGCTTCAGCTTCGCCAACGCTTCCTTGGATGTATCGGCGCGAGGCCCCTCGTCCTTCGCAAAAACTGTTTGCACCTGCGACGCCTTGCCTTTGGCGTCGAGCACGGTGGATTCGACGGTGACCGGTACGATCTCGTCGTCGAACAGCCCCTCGGCCTGCGCCCGCAGCGCGTTCTGGTGGCTGCGGTAGGAGAAGGCGTCGGCGGCCTCGCGCGAAATGCCGTATTGGCGCTGGACGTTTTCCGCGGTGAGGCCCATGTTGATGTAGACCTCGGGGTAATTATTGACCAGCCACGGATTGGGCGCGGGCTTGTTGCCGGCCATCGGGATCATGCTCATGGATTCCGCGCCGCCCGCGAGCAGGATCTCCGCCCCGCCCGACCGGATCCGCTCCGCAGCCATGGCGATCGACTGCAAGCCCGAGCTGCAGAACCGGTTGATGGTGACGCCGGTGGTGGTGAACGGCAATCCGGCGCGCAAGGCTGCGATCCGGGCCATGTTGCTGCCCGATTCGCCTTCCGGCATCGCGCAGCCGAGGATCACGTCCTCGATCTCGGCAACAGGGACTTGCGGGTATTTTTCCAACAGTGCTTTTATGGTGGCGGCCGCAAGGTCGTCCGGGCGGGTGTTGCGCAACGCGCCGCGTCCGGACTTTCCCACTGCGGTGCGCAGGCAATCGACGATGACCGCTTCTGGCATTCGGGGCTCCTCAAATAATGTCTCACAGATATGCAATCAGTCGAACACGTCGCTTCGGGGCGGGTAGGTCGCAGCGTCGATATTGATCTCGCTCTTCGTCTCGCAGCGCTACCTGAGAACCACAATGGATAGGCCTAGGTCCTCTTGGCTAACCGCCCAAGCTGGTCCAAGCTCGCAGAGTAGATCGCAGCACATCAAGCGGACCGGCGCTTATAAGGCATCTCGATTTCAGCGTAGCTTCCGGGAATAGCGACATCCACTGCGGCAACCACCCTAGGGATATGGGGCTGGATCAGGCTCCAGCGTCCTTGACCAAGCACCACCAGCGCAATCTTTCGCTTTGCGAGGTTCTGCTGGTACCTCAGATTCTTGTCAACCGTAACCAGTACCTCAAAACCGGCAGATTCCGCTGCCTCCAACAGATCGCCATTTACCAACTCGTCCCACTTGCGGGCACGGGCCTCTGTGACTGTGTGGCGCCCAACCAGGTATCGCGCCAAAGTCCGAGGTGTTCCGTTGTCGAACAGAACTAGCATCCAGGCCTACTGAAGCTCCAAAGGTTGCGTGCTCCGTGCCGCAAACTGGAGCACCGCCTCGACCTGGGTTCGGGTAACGCCAAACTCCTCCACCAACTCGTCCACCCCCATATCCTGAAGGTTCTCGAACACGGTGGAGACCGGTGTCCGCGTTCCGCGAAATACCCACGCTCCGCTCATTTTTCCAGGCACGCTCTCGACCGCGCTGCATTCCGACCAGTTCAGTGCCGACATCGATTCACCTCGCTCTATCCGTATCATAGCCGCGTCGCTGCGGGCTGACGCCACTACTGGCTCCCGCGCCGCCGGCACCGATAGAATAGTCGCCAAATGCGACCGCTCGTTATCGCCCTAACCCTCCTCGCCGCCACCACCCTCCCGGCCCAGACGGACTGGCCCGCCTATGGTGGCGACGCCCACCAGACCCGCTACTCCACTCTCAAACAAATCACCCGCGCCAACGTCGCCAAGCTGCAAGTTGCATGGCAGTACGACACCGCCGACGGCACAGGCGACCCCCAAACCCAGCCCATCGTCGTCCACGGCGTCCTCTACGGCATCACTCCTCGCCACAAGATCTTCGCCCTCGACGCCGCCACCGGCAAGGAGCTCTGGCGCTTCGACTCCGGCACGCCCCAGCGCGGTGCCAACCGCGGCCTCGTCTATTGGGAAGCCGGCGACGACCACCGTATCCTCGCCGGTGTGAAGGACCACATCTACGCCCTCGACGCCCGCACCGGCAAAGTAATCCCCTCGTTTGGTGCCGACGGTGCCATCGACCTCCGCGAAGGCCTCGGCCGCGACCCCTCCAAGCAGTCCTACGTCCTCACTACTCCCGGCATCATCTACAAGGATCTCCTCATCGTCGGCGGCCGCCTCCCTGAGGCCCTGCCTTCGCCGCCTGGCGACATCCGCGCCTTCGACGTCCGCACCGGCAAGCTCCGCTGGCAGTTCCACACCATCCCCCATCCCGGCGAATTCGGCTTCGACACCTGGCCCAAGGACGCTTGGAACTACACCGGCTCCGCCAATAATTGGCCCGGCATGGCTGTCGACGTCGAACGCGGCATAGTTTTCGCGCCGACTGGCTCCGCAGCGACCGACTTTTACGGCGCTGACCGTGTCGGGGACAACCTGTTCTCCAACACCCTTCTCGCCCTCGACGCCTCAACAGGCAAGCGCATCTGGCACTTCCAAGCTGTCCACCACGACATCTGGGACCGTGATTTTCCCTCGCCCCCGACCTTGGTCCGCGTCCGCCACAACGGCACCATGGTGGATGCCGTCGCCCAGACTACCAAGCAGGGCTGGCTCTACCTGTTCGAGCGTGCAACTGGCAAGCCGCTCTTCCCGATAGAGGAGAAGGCCTACCCCGCGAGTCCCGTCCCCGGGGAGGTCACGGCAAAGACCCAGCCCCTCCCCACCAAGCCCGCCCCGTTCGCCCGCCAGCGTTTCACCGAGGACATGGTCTCGAACCGTACGCCGGAAATCCACGCATGGGCGCTGGACAAATTCCGCACCTTCACCAGCGCGGGCCAGTTCATCCCCTTCGGCCTCGAGAAGGAGACAGTGATCTTCCCCGGCTTCGACGGTGGGGCAGAGTGGGGCGGCTCGGCCTACGACCCCGAGACCAACCTCTTGTACGTCAACGCCAACGATGTCGTTTGGACCTCCAGCCTCGCCCCGACTGCGGCTGGTAACTCCGGTCGTCAGGTCTATCTGGCGAACTGCGCGGTCTGCCACGGCGATGCGCTCGTGGGCGCACCCCCGTCGATACCGTCACTCGTGGCCCTGCGCGGCCAACGCACCGAGGCGCAGATCACCGCAGTTGCGAAGTCCGGCGCAGGCCGCATGCCGTCTTTCCCTAACCTGAAACCCGAAGATCTCGCAGCCCTCTCCAAGTACGTGCTGAGCGGCGAGGACAAGGAGTTGCAGCCGGGCGCGGAGTCGGCCCTCCGACCCAAATACCGCTTTACCGGCTACCACAAATTCCTAGACCCGGACGGTTACCCCGCCGTGGCACCGCCATGGGGAACCCTCAACGCCATCAACTTGAACACTGGCGAGTACGCGTGGAAGATCCCGCTGGGCGAATACCCCGACCTCGCGGCCAAGGGCATGAAGGACACCGGCAGTGAGAACTACGGCGGCCCGGTTGTAACTGCGGGCGGCTTGGTCTTCATTGCGGCGACCAACTTCGACCGCAAATTCCGCGCCTTCGACAAGTCGACCGGGAAACTCCTCTGGGAGACCACCCTGCCGTTCGCTGGCAACGCGACGCCCGCGGTCTACGAAGTCAGAGGCCGCCAGTACGTGGTCGTCCACGCCAATGGAGGCAAGAGCGGCAAGTTCGGCCCCCAGGGCGGCATGTACATCGCGTTCGCGCTGCCCCCGCGCTAGGGCACCAGAACTCGGATGTACCGGGGATATCCTCATGTTCCGTTGCACAGACTACCCGGCGTCCTCCGCAGTCCCGCAACTCCGAATTGCTTGTTTCCAGAGCCCGCCACCCCGGTCCCGCCCGAATCCTTATATAATCGGGATGTCGCCATCCCCACATGACCCGCCTCGCCATACTCGCGGCCTGCGCCGTTGCCGCCAATGCCCAGCAACTGGTCCCCACCATCAACCGCTACTGCGTGGGCTGCCACAGCGCCAAGACCAAGTCCGGCAACCTCGCGCTGGACCAAGTCCGCGAAACCGACCCCGCGCAACACCCCGAAGTCTGGGAAAAGGTGGTCCGCAAGCTCCGGTCCCGCTCGATGCCGCCCGCCGGTCTGCCGCGCCCCGACGAAGCGACCTACATATCCCTTCTGGCGGGCCTCGAAACTACACTCGACCGCGCCGCCGCCGCGCACCCCAACCCCGGTCGGACCGATACCTTCCGTCGCCTCACCCGGACCGAATACCGGAATTCCATCCGCGACCTTCTCGCGCTCGACGTGGACGTCTCGGGCCTCCTGCCAAACGACGAATCCAGCCACGGTTTCGACAACATTACCGTCGGAGACCTCTCGCCCACCCTCCTCGACCGCTACCTTTCCGCCGCCCGCCGGATCGCGCGCCTCGCCGTCGGCACCCCGGTCGCGTCGCCCGACGGCCAAACCGTCACCTTGCCGCCGGATCTGACCCAGGAGGAACACTTCGACGACCTGCCCATCGGAACCCGCGGCGGCACCTCGTTCCGATACGAATTCCCGCGCGACGGCGAGTACGAACTCCGAATCAAGCTGCAGCGCGACCGCAACGAGCATGTGGAAGGCCTCAGGGGCAAGCACGACGTCGAAATCCTGCTTGATGGGGAGCGGGTGAAGCTTTTCACGGTGCAGCCGCCACCAGCCGGGGAGGACCACCATCTGGTGGACCACGAGCTGGGAGTACGGGTCACTGTAAAAGCCGGTCCGCACGTGGTTGCCGCCGCCTTCCCGAAAATGCCGTCGATCCTGCTCGAGTCGGAGCGCCAACCCTATCAGGCGCACTTCAATATGGATAGGCACCCGCGCATCACGCCCGCCGTCCGCACGCTTTCGGTCACCGGCCCGTTCCAGCAGGAAGGTCCCGGCAATACCCCGGCGCGGCAACGGCTCTTCGTCTGCCGCCCCAACAGCGCCACGGACCAGGAACCTTGCGCGCGCCGGATTCTGCAAACCGTGATGCGACGGGCCTACCGCCGTCCGACCACGGCTGCCGACCTCGCCCGCCCCATGGGATTCTTCAAAGACGCAAACAAGGCGGGCGACTTCGACAACGGCATCGAGATGGCGCTGAGTGCGGTCCTTGTAAGTCCCGAATTCATCTTCCGGCTGGAACAGGCGCCGGCGGGGGCAGCCGCAGGGCAGCCGTACCGCATCCCGGACCTCGAACTCGCCTCGCGCCTGTCGTTTTTCCTTTGGAGCAGCATCCCGGACGACACTCTTCTTGACGCCGCCATCGCGGGCAAGCTCATGGATCCCGCCGAACTGGAGCGCCAGACCCGCCGGATGCTGGCCGACCCGCGTTCGCGCACTTTGGTGACGAACTTCGCAGGCCAGTGGCTCTACCTGCGCAACCTCGCGTCCACCAACCCGGACATGCGCCTGTTCCCGGATTTCGACGACAACCTCCGCCAGGCGTTCCGCACCGAAACCGAGATGTTTGTCGACAGCGTGCTCCGAGCGGACCGCAACGTGGTCGACCTGCTCAGCGCCAACTATACCTTCATGAATGAGCGGCTGGCCAAGCACTACGGCATTCCGAATGTCTACGGCAGCCACTTCCGCCGGATCGAATTTTCCGCTACCACCCCCTTGCCCGAATTCCGCGGCGGGCTGCTGCGGCAGGGTAGCATCCTGACGGTGACCTCGTACGCAACACGAACGTCGCCGGTGATCCGGGGCAAGTGGATTCTGGACAACCTTCTAGGCTCGCCGCCACCCCCGCCGCCCCCGGCGGTTCCGGCCTTGAAAGAAGCTGGGGGCGTGGCGAAGAACCTGCCGATGCGCGAGCGTTTGGCCGAGCATCGGGTCAATCCGGCCTGTTCGGGTTGTCACCAACTGATGGATCCAGTCGGATTTTCACTCGAAAACTACGACGCCATCGGGCGCTGGCGGACAGTAGACGCCGGAAAACCAGTCGATGTGGCGGGAGGACTGCCCGACGGCAGCAAGTTCGACGGGGTCGAAGGGCTCCGCAAGGCACTGCTGGAACGCCCGGAGATCTTTGTCGGCACGTTCACTTCCAAGCTGCTCACATTTGCGCTCGGAAGAGGCGTAGACTATTACGATGAACCGGCGGTGCGCAAAATCCTGCGCGACGCCGCCAAACAGGATTACCGCTTTTCGGCGCTCGTGACGGGGATCGTGACGAGCACACCCTTCGGAATGAGGAAGACGCAATGATCATCACCAAGAGAGCCCTGCCGCGCCGCACATTTCTGCGGGGAATCGGAGCTACCGTCGCGTTGCCGCTGCTGGACGCGATGGTTCCTGCAATGACCGCGCTGGCGGCGTCGCCCGCCGCGCCGGTCCGCCGCCTCGGTTTCATCTACATCCCGATGGGAGCGTATATGAAGCAGTGGACGCCGTCGGTCGGCAGCGGCCCGCTGGGCGAGTTGCCGCCGATCCTCGCGTCGCTGAATCCGGTAAAAGATCACCTTACGGTTGTGGGCAACATGGAATTGCGCAATGCCTACCCCGGGACGCACGCCACGTCGAACTCCGCGTTCCTGAGCGCCGCGACGTCGAAGTGGACCGAAAGTACGGACTACGAGCTGGGAACCACGGTTGACCAGGTGGCCGCGCAGCATATCGGAAAAGACACGCGCCTGCCGTCGCTGGAACTGGCGATGGACCTGTTGACCGCCGTGGGCCAGTGCGACAACGGCTACGCCTGCGTCTACCAGAACAACCTGTCGTGGTCCACGCCGACCACGCCGCTTCCCGCCGAGGCCCATCCGCGCCTCGCCTTCGAGCGGTTGTTCGGCGAAGGCGGTACCGCCGCCCAGCGCCAAGCCGAATTGCGAAAGAAGGCCAGCCTCCTGGACTTCGTGAACGAGGACATCGCGCGGTTGAAGACCCAACTGGGGCCCGACGATCGCAGCAAGGTTTCGCAGTATCTCGACACGGTACGGGAAGTGGAGCGCCGCATCCAAAAGGCCGAGGCCGAAACCGCAGATTCACACCTGCCGGACCTCGACCGTCCCGTCGGGGTGCCCGCCGCCTATGCCGACCACGCGAAGTTGATGTTCGACCTCCAGCTTCTGGCGCTGCAGGGCGATGTGACGCGCGTGATCACGTTCCAGCTGGCGCGCGAAACCAGCACCCGGACGTACCCCGAAATCGGCGTCCCCGACCCGCACCACCCGTTGACGCACAACAGCGGCAGCGTGGAGAAGCTGGAGCAGGTGGCCAAGATCAATGCCTTCCACGTGTCGTTGTTCGCCGGTTTCGTCGAGAAGCTGAAGGCTACGCGCGACGGGGACGGCTCGCTGCTGGACCACACCATGTACCTGTATGGCAGCGGGATGAGCAATGGCGACAAGCACGACCACGTCGACCTTCCGATCATTGTGGCGGGCGGCGGCGCGGGCCGGATGAAGGGCGGGCGCCATGTCCGCTACAACAATCCGACGCCGCTGGCGAACCTGCACTTGACGCTGCTCGAAAAGGTGGGCGTCCGCGAGGACCACTTCGCCGACAGCAACGGCAAGGTCACGGAACTTTTGGCCCTGTAGCGATGAGGATGCGAATGGCTCTGTATTTTCTCTTAGCCCTTGCGCCGCTGTGGGCGGGGGTCGGGGATACGCGTCTGCCCGATGCCGCCAAGGCACGGGACTTGGGCGTCATCCAGTCGCTTCTGGGCCAGCACGCCGACGCCAATGCTGCGCAGGTGGACGGGACCACCGCCCTCCACTGGGCGGCCCAGCACGCCGACTTGAAGCTGGCCGGATTGTTGTTGAAGGCCGGAGCCAACCCGAAGGCCGCGAATCGATACGGGGTGACGCCGCTGTCGCTGGCTTGCACAAACGGCGATGGCTCGATGGTCGAACTGTTGCTCCAAGCTGGAGCGGACGCCAACGCGGAACTCTCCGGCGGCGAGACGGCCCTGATGACGGCCGCGCGGGCGGGCAAGGTTTCCGCTGTGAAGGCGTTGATTGCCCGCGGGGCGAAAGTCGATGCCCAGGAACCCCGACGGGGCCAGACCGCATTGATGTGGGCAGCGGCCGAAGGGAATGCCGAGGTGGTGGAGGTACTCGTCCAAGCCGGGGCCAATTTCCACTACAGGTTGAACTCCGGCTACACGGCGTTCCTGTTTGCCGTGCGCGAAGGCCGGATCAACGTCGTCCAGTCGTTGCTAAAACTGGGCGATGACGTGAACCAGACGGTCCAGACGAACACCGACGGCGGGAAACGGCCCGCTTCGGGCGCGGGGTCGCCGCGTGTCGGCATCAGTGCGCTGATTCTGGCCGTCGCCAACGCCCATTTTGAGTTGGCCTCCAAGCTCTTGGATGCCGGAGCCGATCCAAATGCGGCCGGCCCGGGCTACACGGCACTCCACGTGATTCCGTCGATCCGCAAATCGGGGGGCGGCGACAACGACCCCGCTCCGGAGGGCTCCGGCAACGTCACCAGCTTGGAGTTGGTCAAGAAGCTGGTCGACAAGGGGGCCAACATCAACGCGCGGATGACGAGGAAGGTTAACTTCGGCCTGACTGCCCTCAACACCAACGGCGCGACCCCGTTCTTCCTCGCGTCCCGCACCGCGGACGCCGAACTGATGCGCTACCTGGCGTCGTTGGGCGCGGACCCGAAGATTCCGAACGTCGACAACAGTACTCCGCTGATGGCAGTCGCCGGACTTGGCACCCGGTCGCCGGGCGAGGACGCGGGCACGGAACCGGAAGTGATTGAGGCGATGCAGGTTGCGCTGGATCTTGGCAATGACATCGACGCGGTGGACAACAACGGCGAGACCGCAATGCACGGGGCCGCGTACAAAAACTTTCCGAGCGCCGTCCTCTTCCTTGCGGAAAAGGGGGCCACGCGTAGCGTGTGGGACCGGAAGAACAAGGAAGGTTGGACCCCTCTGGTGATCGCCCAGGGTTATCGGTTTGGCAACTACAAGCCGTCGTTCGTGACGGTGGCCGCGTTTGAGAAGGTAATGGGCGAACCGGCCAAACCACTGCCGCCGCCCACCCGCTAGATCGGCTTTACGGGACCCAGACGCGATACATCACGTAGCAAATCGCGGCCCCGACCAAGGCGGTCGTGAAGCCCGAAAGCCGTTTCTTCTTCAGGAACCACATCAGCAGCAAGCCGGTTAACGACAGCAGTGTCATTAGGACTGCCGAAAAGTCGATCACCCAGGACCATGTCTTGCCCGTGTCGCGACCTTTGTGCAGATCGTTGATGACCGCGACGAAACCCAGCTTGGTCTCGGTCATTTCGTAGGTCCCGGCTTGGCGGTCGATGAACGCGTCGGCGCTATAGCCCGGACCCTTGAAACTGACGCTGAGTTGGCTGTCGTCGACGCGGAAGTCGGCCACGGAGCCCTTGATGCCGTGGGTCTTCCGCAGGTACTCCGCGATCTCAAGCTTGCCAACTTCCGCGCCGGAAATCCATGCTTTCTGGACCGTCCCCTTGTACTGCGTCACCTGCTGGTGCTCGCCGAATAGATCGGGGTGGTTCAGGGTGAGCCCGGTCACCGCGAAAAACAGCAGGATCCCGAAACTGACCATCGACAGGTAGATGTGCAGCCAACGGCCCCACACCGCGAGCCGGCGATTCCACTCGCTGGTCCGCGGCGCGGCCTTCTTCTCTTGGACCACGGGCGGCTCAGCGACCGACTTTGTGGTATTCAATGGTGGCTCCCGTAATCTCGACTCCGCCCGCCAGTGTCTCTTGTTTCGGCGTACCAGCGAAATCTACTTCCTGGTGCAGCAGTTGGTAGGTGCCATGCTCGCGTGCCACTTCGATGAGTACGTTGTACCGGCCAGCCTTGACCGGCTTGCCGGAGTCGTCCTTCCCGTCCCATTTGACGGTGTACTTGCCCGGCGAACGGGTTGCCCCGGTCTTGCTGATGGTCGATGAATCAGCCATGGCGCGTACGCGGTCTTCCTTGTACCAGAGCTTCAGTTCCGGCAGCCACTTGGGCTTCTCGTACCAGAGCGCGAGCGTCTTGACCGGGAATTTGTCCTTGTCCTCGATCCACACTGCCAAGTAAGGACGCCGCGAACGGAAGTCGTTGATGCGGGCAATCTCAAAGCCGACCGTCAGCTCCATGGAGGGGTCCCACGCGCCGGCTTCCGGCTTGCCTGGCGCGGACTTGGCGGCTTGGGCCGCGATTCCGCCCGCGAGGCGGTTCCAATTCTGGCTGACCATCCGGGTGCCGTCCTTCTTGACGATGAGGAAGTCCACGCCCGGAATCTTCGCCGCGAGTTTGGCACTTTCCTCCGGTGCCAGCACGGAAAACGCCGTGGCTAGCGCGCCCGCGTCTGCCGCGACCGGCGCTACGACCGTAGAACTGATCACATTCTCGGCTGTCCGCCCGCTGCGCGGGTCCACAATGTGCGAATAATGCACGCCGCCGATTTCAACGCCCCTGCGGTAGTCGCCGCTGGTCGCCACCGCGCGGTCGCGGATCACGATCTTCGCAATCGGGTCTGAATTTTCCGCACCTGATTTCGGGTCGTCGATCCCGATCGTCTCGCTCATCGCGCCGCGCACGGCCAAATCGCCGCCGATGTTGACCATCACGCCGTGGACGCCTTCTCCGCCCATCGCCGCGATTGCGGCCTTGTCGATGATATAGCTCTTGGTGAAGGAATTGAGCATCAGCGGGGTGTTGCTGAGGTGCTCCGCCGTGCCTTTCGCGGCATCCAATTTCCAATGCTGTTGGCGCACGGACTGCACTGCGGCGTCAAGCTCCGTTTGTGTCGGCAAACGGCTTTCGCTGGCTGCCTTCTTCCAGACTCGGCCCACGGCCTCGGCGGAGGCGTCGAGTGCCCCGCCTGTCTTCTCGCGCCACGAGTCAAACATTCCGAGCACTTGAATCAATTCGGGGGACACGGGCACTTCGACGTGCGACGTGCGGAACCAGCGGCTGAATTCGCTGTCCTTGTCGTACCCGCTGAGGATCTTGTTCAGCCTTTCGATTTCGGAGACGGCCAAGCCCTCGGCACGTTCGGCGGCTTCATCCGAGGACGCCAGAACCTTGATTTCCAAGGATGTGCCTAGAATGTGTTCCCGGTGGAACGTGTAACGCGGTTCCTGCCGGGTGATGGACTTTGAGGACGCGGTCCCAAAACAGAGGACTACGAGCGCAGCTAGAGCGGTGATCTTTTTCATATGGCCCCGTTTGTGGTCTTTACGTTGTTTGTCTATTCGAACGGCTGCTGGCGCGGTCGGGCTTCATCGCCGCCGCGTCCTTCACCGAAGTTGGGCCGAAGTTCATCTTCCGTCAGTTGTCCATCGGCATTCTTGTCGAGTTTCTTTAGGGCCTTCGTCGCGTTGGCGATCTCTTTTTTCGAGAGGGTGCCGTCGCTGTCGGTGTCGAGCGCTTGCATTGCCACGTCCACCATGCGGAAGCCCGGACCTCGTCCCTCGCCACGGCCTTCACCGCGACCGCGGCCTTCACCTTCGCCGCGCTCCCCACGCTCGCCGCCACCCTGTGGTTGCACCCGTACCGTGGCCGACTTCAAGAGTTCGTCGCGGGTCAGGACGCCGTCCTTGTTGGTGTCGGCGCGGTCGAAGATGCCCTGCATGCGCTCGGGAACCTCGTCCTTGGTCAGCTTCCCGTCGCCGTTCTTGTCGAACGCCATCAGCGTGTTGACCAATTCGTTGGCGTTCGGACCCTGCGCCTCGCCCTCGCCTTCGCCTCGTCCGCCGCCACGGCCTTCGCCGCCGGGACCCCGACCTTCCCCTCGTCCTTCACCACCTCGGCCGCGGCCGCCAAACTGCGGGCGCAGCTCGTCAGGGGTCAATTGGCCGTCGCCGTTCTTGTCGAGGGTCAGCAGGGCTGCCGGAGCGTTCTTGAGCTCCGCGGCGGAGATGACGCCGTCATGGTCCGCATCCAAGGCGGAAAGGATGGGGCTGAACCGAATCATTCCTCCCCGGCCTCCCGGGCCGCCGCGACCACCGAATCCTCCCGGCCCACCGGGTTCCTGGGCACAAGCAGCGGTTGCGAACAAGCAGGCTGTCGCGATGGGAATGAAGATCGTGCGTGTCATCTATCGTCCAGTATGACGCGCAATCGAGACAACCAGTTGACAGTTGGCCCGCCTTTTACCAACTTTTGCAAGCCGAGCTATTTCATGAGCTTGCGCAGACGATCCTCGGCTTCGTGGCTCCAATTTGCCGCTCGAAGCTCGCGGAAAATCCAGGTTTAGTGCGGACCTCAGGACAGGATCGGCTCATATCGCGGACAAACGTCGGACTACATCGGCACACACGCCCCGGTTGTCACCGACCACGACCCCTGAAAGCCTGCCACGGTGGAATTCGGATACACCGCTATTCTCGAATTCCTCGGTGGCTGTGACTCCTTGCCGTGCGCCGTAGGAGCGGATGTAGACCGAGACCGACCGCTGGCCGTCGGTGAAGACCATGTGTAGTACCCGTTCACCCGACAGACCGCATTGTTTTGCCTTGTCCAAGTGAAAACCAGCGGGTCTCAGGCGTTCGAGGTCCGAAGACTCCACTCCGTAGGCGGCAAGGAGCGGGCCTACGCCTACCGTGTCCAGCTGCCAATGCCGCGGCTGTTGTTCCCGAACCTCGATGCGGTGATCGCGGGCCGCCGCAGCAAGCAGTCGAAGATCCGGCGACGGGCGCGTTTGAGTCCAGTAGGCGGCACCGGCGACGGCAAAAGTGATCGACGCGGCCACGCCCAGCCACCAACGGGCGGATGAAGGTGGATCGATTGCGGTCCGCACCGCCGAAATCACGTGGGCGGGATCGACCGGGTCGGCGAGAACAGCCAGACGCAGCTCCTCGCTCTGTTCGAGCACGGCTGCACATGCGGGGCAACTGGCGGAGTGGGCCGTAAACTCGGCGAGGGTATCGGCCTCCAGCCGGCTGGCCAGATACGGCCCGACGGCGTCTTCAAATTGAGAGCAGTTCATTTCGTCCCTACCTTCCGCCCGACGGACTCCTTCATGGCGGCGCGCGCCCGGCCCAAGCGCGACATCACGGTGCCTATCGGGATATCCAGCATCGATGCTATCTCCTTGCAAGTGAAACCCTCCACGACGGCCAACAATAACACCGCGCGTTGGTCCTCCGAGAGGCGCGACAGGGCCGCACTGACCACGACCGACTCTGAAAGATCTGTTTGGACAGCGTGGGCGGCGCGGTCGAGTGGCGCTTCAACAGGTCTGGCGGAGCGGCGGCGTCCCTCGCTGCGCCAAGCGTTCAACAGAATTCGGAACAGCCAGGCCCGCGGATTGGAGTCGGCCTGGAGCTGTCCGAACGAGCGCCAGCCCCGCAACAGGGTATCTTGGACGAGATCTTCGGCCGTCGACCGATCGCCGCAGAGACGTTGCGCGAAACGTAGAAGCGCGGCGGCGTGCGGAATCGCCAAGTTTTCGAACTCGACCTGTCGCACGCCGCCAGCCACTATTGACAGACTACTTCTTCTGCAGTTCCGCCAGCGCCGCGAGCACTTCCTCGCTGTGCGGATTCGGCTTCACGGCGGTGTAGACCTTGCGGATGACGCCCTGCGGATCGATCAGGAAGGTGTTGCGAGCGGCAACCGCGCCGTTGGCGGCGAGCGAGCCGTAGCTGCCGATCATTTCCTTGCCGGGATCGGCGAGGAGCTTGAAGGTCAGGTTCTCTTTGGTGCAGAACTGGACGTGGGAGTCCACGCTGTCGGCACTGACGCCGACGATGGCGGCATGCTTGGCGTTGTACTGGTCCTGGTCGCGCTGGAAGTTGTGGGCCTCAATGGTGCAGCCTTGCGTCATGTCCTTCGGATAGAAGTAGAGGACGACCCACTGTCCCTTGAAGTCGTTGAGGTTGACGGTCTTGCCTTCCTGGGACTGGAGGGTGAAGCCGGGGGCCTTGGAGCCCTCGGTCGGGACCTCTGCTGAAAGCGCGAGGGAGGCGCAGACTGCCAGGGAGAGGGCGGCCGCGCGGAACGTGTTGTTGGGAAGAATTCTCATGCTAACTGTAACGCCTGCGGAGACCACTTTCATCCGGCTGTTACCACAAAGTTCGACCAGTGCAATCCGACGGTTTCGCCTGTTCGGAAGCATCATCCCGGGGCGGGCCCGAGGGCGAACCGGCCCAGATGGATAATGAGTTCCATGGGTGACCCCGGCCCGGGCGCGATCACGGAACACTTGGCGGAACTGCGACGGGGATGCCCGGAAGCGCTTTCGCGCCTCGTGCCCTTGGTCTACGAGCACCTGCACAGGCTGGCATCCGGCCAAATGCGGGGTGAGCGCCCCGCCCACACACTCCAACCCACCGCCCTCGTGAACGAGGTATTTCTCCGCCTCGGCCCCAACCTGCCGCCCGATGTTCGCTCCCGCGCCCAGTTCTACGCCCTCGCCGCCCGCGCGATGCGCAGCATCCTGGTGGACCACGCCCGCGCCCGCGCATCCGAAAAGCGTGGAGGCGGGCGGGCGTTGCCGCTCACCAAGCCAGGCACCATTCAGGAGCCGTCCCGGGACCTCGATCTCGAGTCGGTTCTCGACATCCACCGTGCCTTGGACCGGATCGCGGCGCGTGATCCCCACGTGGCCCGGCTTCTCGAAATGCGGTTCTTCGCTGGCATGACCGCAGAGGAAGCTGCCTCCGCCCTCGACCTCTCCGTCCACACCGTCCGCCACGACCTGCGGCTTGGCCATGCATGGCTGAAGAAGGAGCTGACGCTATGAACCCGGAAGTCCGCCAACTGTTTGACGACCTCGTCGGCCTGCCCCCCGACCAGCGGCTGACGGAACTGGACCGGCGCGCTCCTGGCGCCGAGGTCCGGCTGGAGGTCGAGCAACTGCTTGCCGCCGATGCCCTCACCGACGGCATGATCGAAGGCCCCATCCGCCGAATGGCGGGCGACTTGGCGGGTTTGTCGGCCCAGATGCGGCTCGGCGTCTGGCAGACGCAATCCCTTCTCGGCCAAGGTGGCATGGGCGTTGTCTACAAGGCGGAACGGTGCGACGGCGTTGTGGCGCAGACCGCCGCCATCAAGCTGCTCTACCGTGGATTGGAAACTGTGCACTTGCTGGACCGGTTCCAGCGGGAGCGCAGCATCCTCGCCCGCCTCTCCCACCCAAACATCGCCCGCTTTCTGGACGCCGGGGCAACCGCGGAAGGCCTGCCCTGGTTTGCCATGGAATACGTCGACGGCATCCCGCTGGACCGTTACTGCGAATCCCGCAAGCTGGCAGCCAGCGCCAGGGTGCGCCTGATGCTGGCGGTCTGCGCCGCCGTCCAACATGCCCACCGGCACTTGGTGGTCCACCGCGACATCAAGCCGGACAACATCCTGGTCACCGGCGACGGCGTCCCGGTGCTGCTGGATTTCGGCATCGCGCAGGTGCTGGGGGAATCCAGCGCCAAAGTGACGCGGGCGATGACGCCGGAGTATGCCAGTCCGGAACAGTTGCGCGGCGAGCCTGCCACCACATCGACCGACGTCTACCTACTGGCCGCAGTGCTCTCCAAGCTGCTTGAAGATGGGCCGTCCAAGGGCGATCTTGGCAACATCCTCGCCAAGGCGATGCGGGAAGACCCCGCGCGCCGCTACTCAACGGTTGCGGAATTTGCCGCCGATCTGACTGCTTGGCTGGGTGGCCTCCCAGTCTCCGCCACCCCGGACTCATTTCTCTACCGCACCGGGCGTTTCGTCTCCCGGCACCGCTGGCCTGTCGCGATTGCCGCCCTTGCCTTCCTGGCCACGGCGAGTTCCGCCATCGTGGCCGTGCAACAGGCCCGCGCCGCCGAGCGCCGCTTCCGGGACGTCCGGTCGCTTGCCAACGTCTTCCTGTTCGACTTCGAAACCTCTATCCACAACGTCCCTGGCACTCTCAAAGCTCGGGAATTGGTGGTCCAGACGGCGCGCAAATACCTGGATACACTCTCCGCCGAGGATGCGGGCGACCCGGCCCTGAAACGGGAATTGGCTGACGCGTACCGGAAACTGGCGCAAATCCAAGGGGGCCAGGGAAGCGCCTCGACGGGCCACTTGGAGGAGAGCATTGTCAGCTTCCGCAAGTCCCTTGCGCTGAGGCGCGAACTGGGAGACAACGAATCGAAGAACCCGGAACTGCGGCGTGCGTTCATCCTGACCTTGGGAAATCTCGTTGCCACGTTGACCCAAGCACAGCGTTCGGTCGAGGCCAAGCCCGCATCGAAGGAGGAGGCGGATGTCGCCGACGCATTCGCGCGGGAAATGCCCGGTTCCCGCGACGCGGCCCGGGCCGCCTTCCTCGCCCACCATACCCGTGCCTTGCTGTGCATGGAATTGGGAGATGCGGCCTGTACGCTGGAGAACGCGGACATGTCCCTCAACCCGGTCCTGGACTGGGGGCTGAAACACCCCGGCGACCGTCGCATTGAATTGGATACCGCGATTGCCGAACACTTCGCCGCACAGGCGGATGCGATTTACGGAAGGTACCGCGAGGCGCGAGTGTTGGGCCGAAACATGGCGGCGCGCATGGAGCGGATTGAAAGGCAATGGCCTCCGACCCCGGAGTCGCGCCGCCTTAACTTCGCCGCGTGGTCGGTGCTGGGACTGGCCCTATCCGGTTCCGGTCCGGGGATTCCGGCCGAATCGGACGAGGCTATCACCGCGATCCGGCGGGGCCTTGCCGTCGCAAACGAGACTCGCGAGAAGGATCGTGCCAATTTCCTGGCCGCCCAGGACGTGATGCTCGCGCAGTCCCAACTGGGTGGAGTGTTGGCGGTAGCCCGCCCCGCCGAAGCGATCACCTTCCTCGAACCGGTCCGATCCGAGATGGTGGCGTATACTGAGGCGCACCCCGCCGACTTCAACGTTCGGAAGAGCCTGACCGATGTCCACAACGACTTGGGCCTTGCCCTCCGGACCATGCATCATGCCGAGGCAGCCCTCCGGGAGCATCTTGAGGCACTGAAGATCACCGACCTGATCCTTAAGGACAGTCCCTCCGACGGGATCTCGCGCAAGGCGCGCGCGATTTCGCTCATCCGTGCCGCCGGCGCCGAGTCCGATTTGGGCCGGTCGGCGGCTGCGTTGCAACGCTTGGACCAAGCACGTGAGTTGTTGGCCGAGACCGCCAAATCCGCTCCGGCCGACGCGTCGGTGGGCGAGCTGGTTGCCGACGCGGAAAAGGTGCGGGCGGAAGCCGCAAAAAAAGTCCGCTAAAATTTCCGGCGGATCTCGCTTCTCCCATTGAGGACGAATTGTCCATTTCGGAGGAGAGTCTTTCGTGAACCTACGCGCCATCGTTCGCACATCGTGCATCTTGATCGGTCTCGCCTGTGGATGCTGGGCGGGCCAAGTGACAACAGTTTGGATCGGGGCTGGCAACCAGTTCGGAGATTGGGACACGGCCACCAACTGGACTCCCGACGCGACATACAACGTCCCGAACAACACCAGTTCCAACACCTTCAAGGTCCTCATTGGGCCCTATCCGGACAATGGTGTTCTGGACGCGGTTGTCTCCAATGGCAGTTTTGTGGTTGATTCCATCGTTTTGGGAAATTCGCAGAACCATCGGAACTCGCTAACCGTCGGCGGCACCGGCGAGGTGCTGGGCAATGTCACCAATTACGGCAGCTTCAACGTTGGCGGGACATTGACTGTCGACGGCACGTTCACGAATTCGAACTCTCTGAACGTGTACTCGACGGGGACCTTGAACACGGCCTACGTCCCGGACAACCGCAAAGGCATTGGGGTGGACGGCGCGATGAATATCACGGGCGGAGGCCTGGGCTTTACCGATATTCCGGTCAACACGAACCTTAGCGTATCCGGTGTGGTGAACGTGATCAACGGAGGCGTGACGACCAATGGGCTGGCCAACCTTACAACGGTCGAAGGCACATTGAGCCTCAGTGGTATCAACTTGTCGGTCAATTCCCTATATGCCCCGGGGCAAGTCTACCTTTACGCCGGACAGTTTTCCGTCGCCGATTCGCTGACAGTTCAAAACCTATTTATCAATGGCACCACACTCAGCGTTGCCGGAACCTTGGACGTGGAACCCGGCACGTTCGAGAGAGCGCTGTTCGGGGGAACCCTTGGTGATCGTCTGGAAGTGGCCAATTTGGTCAACCACGCCAGTACCGAACTGCACGGCACCGCGTGCCTGGGCAGCCTGAGCAACAGCGGCTCGATGTTCTTCGCCAATGAGGCACCTCTGGACGGCTCCGCTGGCTGCAATCCGCTGACCGACGGGACTTTGACCGAGATCATTTCCGACACATCTTTCGGCTACATCAACGACAGCTCCCAAGTCATCCAATTCGGGGGGCTCCTCAACGTGACGCTGGCCAATGGTTTCGTCCCCACCGTCGGGCAGTCCTTCGACATCATCGAGTATTTCGGACCCGATTCCGACGGGAGCACGTTCGCGGGAGTCCGAAACCCATACTTCAACAACGGCACCGAGCAGTGGGTCCTGAGCTACTCCACCGGAAAAGTGACCCTGACTGCCGCGGCTGTTGATCCGGTCAGTGCCGCCCCCGAGCCCGCCTCCCTGTTGCTATTTGGACTTGGACTCGCCCTTGTTGCCACTGCCAGGGCCCGCGTCAAGACCGTTGCCCCGTGAGTCGGACTGGAATCGGACGCGCAACCATCTCTATCGGCAGCCCGTTCCGCCTGCCTCAAGGATCTTGAAAATCGCTTTGCATGACGCAAATTCCGAGCGAGTGGGAAATGGCGGGTACCCGATACAATTGGAGGGATACCGCTATGTTGCCGGACCTCCAATTCGCCATGCCCGAACCCGGCATCACGGGCTTGGTGGATATTCTGGCGGTTGCGTTCCTGATCTACCAGTTGGTCCTGATTGTACGGGGAACCCGCGCGGCGCAGATCCTGACCGGCATTGTGGCTGTCGCGGCAGTGTACCAGGTGGCGGTGCTGGCGAACTTGGAAGTGCTGCGGTCCCTGCTGGCGTCGCTGATCCCCTTGGTCCCGATCGCGCTGATCGTATTGTTCCAGTCCGAAGTGCGG
Organism: uncultured Acidobacteriia bacterium; assembly: GCA_903907865.1. GTDB lineage: Bacteria > Acidobacteriota > Terriglobia > Bryobacterales > Bryobacteraceae > BOG-234. The sequence continues at coordinate 45,160 of CAIVPR010000085.1, read as the reverse complement.
CGAACGCTGGGGAGGATGGGCCGACGACAGCTGTTCGGGGGCTACCAGAGGCCGGAATCCACAGACGAGATCCTGCTGGCGCTGGAATCGATGTCGCGGGACAAGATGGGCGCCTTGATCGTGCTGGAGCGCGATACGGGGCTCAGAACCTTTATTGAAAGCGGCGTGCCTCTGGATTCCCGCGTGGCGCGCGACCTGCTGCTCGCCATATTCCTGCCTCCCGGGCCGATGCACGACGGGGCGGTAATCATCCGCAAGGACAGGATCGCGGCGGCGGCCTGCTTCCTGCCGTTGTCGGTCAACCCCAATATTTCCAGCAAGATGGGAACGCGGCACCGGGCGGCGATCGGTATCACCGAGGAGACGGATTGTCTCGCGCTGGTCGTCAGCGAGGAGACCGGCGCAATTTCCATGGCACTGCGCGGGGTGCTGGAGCGCAACGTGACCAAGGCCCAGTTGGATAGGAAGATCAACGAGCATTTCGGTGTCTGGAAAGGGTCCTTCAACGAGGTGGCGGAGGCGCAAACAGACGTGCTCCAGCCGACACCCGAGCCGATCACGGAGCCCGCTGAATGATCAAGCTGCTCACGGAGAACTTCTGGTGGAAGGTGGCGTCACTGGTTGCGGCGTGCATCGTCTGGTATTCCTTGGCCAACCAGCCGGACTCGGCGACTATCCTTTCCGCCCCGGTGCAGTTCCGCAATTACCCGAAGCAATTGGAAATCAGTTCGACCATCGTGGAATCGATCAACATCGAGGCGCGCGGGCCCGCCAACCTGCTGCGCGACCTGCGCGAAGCGAGGCTCTCCGCCGCGATTGATTTTGCCAGCGTAAAAGCTCCCGGCGAACGCACGTTCACTTTGACCTCACGGGAAGTCAAGCTGCCGCGCGGGGTGCAGTTGGTCAGGACGATTCCAGCGCAGTTGAGGTTTACGTTCGAGCGCACGGCGAAGAGGCCCTTGAAGGTCGACGTGACGCTCTCGGGTGCCCTTCCTCCGGGTTACACGGTGGCCAAGGTCGAAATCTACCCACCCGCGTTGGAGATAGCTGGACCGGAAAGCAGCGTGATGGCCGCGAAGGATGCCGTTTCAGATCCGTTCGACCTCGGGCAGATCCAAGTGGATGGCAACGGCGGCGAGGGGCAGCAACATTTGGCGGTGTTCAACGAGGAGCCGGAGGTGCGCTTCGTGACGGCTCCGCAAGTTACGGTGAAAGTTCGGGTTCAAAAAACACACTGATGGCAAAACAATTGTTTGGTACGGACGGGATTCGGGGCGTGGCCGGGGAGTATCCCTTGGATCCGAAAACGGTGACGGCGTTGGGTGTCGCGCTTGCGGACGACTTGACGCGGCGCGGGCTGCACCTGTTTCCCGTGCTGATCGGGATGGATACGCGCGAGTCCGGACCCGCGCTGGCGGCGCGGTTGGCGGACGGGCTGGCGCGCGGGGGGGTGGCATCGGAGTTTGTCGGGGTGTTGACGACTCCCGGCGTGGCATATCTCGCGCGGACCGGCGCATTCTCCGCGGGCGTGATGATTTCGGCGTCCCACAACCCGTTCCAGGACAACGGGATCAAGGTGTTCGGACAGTCGGGATTCAAGCTGCCGGATGTTGAGGAGCACGAGATCGAGGAGGAGATTTTCCAGATTCTCGAAAGCGGCGAGTTGGACTCCCTCCCGGAGACTTTGCCGGACCTGGAACAGAGCTATCCGGTCGACCGGTATCTGGATTTCCTGCTGGGCACCGTGTCGTGCGATTTGGGCGGGCGCAAAATCGTGGTGGATTGCGGCAACGGCGCCGCCTCCGCTTTGGCCCCGGCATTGCTGCGGCGGGCCGGTGCGCAAGTTGTTCCGATCTTCGACCAGCCGAACGGCCGCAACATCAATCTGCATTGCGGGGCGACCCATCTCCAGGGTCTGCAGGCGAAGGTTGTGGAAGAAGGTGCCGATATCGGCGTGGCGTTTGACGGGGATGCGGACCGGTGCCTGATGGTGGCGAAGTCGGGAAAGATCGTCGATGGCGATGCGATCCTGCTGGTGGCCGGCGCGCGGTTGCACAAGGAAGGCAAGCTGCCAGGGAATGTTCTGGTTACGACAGTGATGTCGAACCTGGGCTTGGAGAAGGCGCTGGAGCGTTTGGGCATCGTGATGGTGCGGACGCAGGTCGGCGACAAGTATGTGCTCGAGGAGATGGTGGAGCGCGGGGCGGCGATTGGTGGCGAGCAGTCCGGGCACGTCATCTTCCAGCGTTATGCGACGACGGGCGACGGCATGCTCACGGCGTTGAAGGTGCTCGAAACCTGCGAGTTGGAATCCGCGGGGCTCGAGGAGTTGGCGTCGGACCTGACCGTGTTCCCCCAGTTGCTGGTCAATGTGAGGGTGCAGGCGCGGCGTCCGTTGAAGGAATTGCCAGGTGTGCAGGCCGAGATTGCAGCTTGCGAGGCGGAGCTGGCCGGGTCGGGCAGGGTGTTGGTGCGGTTCTCTGGAACCGAGCTTTTGTTGCGTGTGATGGTCGAAGGATTGGACCATGCGCAGGTGGAATCAACGGCAGCAAGAATTGTGGCTGCGATCAAAGCGGAATTGGGGTAAAACAGAGTCTATGCGTATCTCACAGATTTTCATCTCGACCGGCCTGACCGGTCTGTTGATCGCCGGTGCCGTGGCATTGGGCCAGAACCCGAGGAACCGGGCTCCACTGCCGAACGAACAGTGGGTCCAGCTGTTCAACGGCAAGGATCTCACCAACTGGCACGAGGTCGGCAAAGAAAAGTGGACGGTCGAGGACGGCCAGATCCACGGCAAGGCGATCACCAAGGAATACGGATACTTGGAGACCGTGAAGGACTACAAGGATCTGCACCTCTCCCTGCGCTACAAGTGCGTGGGCGACGGCAACAGCGGCGTGTTCGTGCATACGCGGTTCAAGGCGGGGACGGCGGACGTGTCGCAGGGCATGCAGTTCGAGATCGACCCCACGCTCAACCACCACACCGGCGGCCTCTATGGCGACGGGCGCGGCTGGATCGCATGGCCGTCGCCGGAGTTTGAATACGTGCAACACCAGTCGGATTGGAACGACTACCTGCTGAAGGTGGAAGGCAACCATTTCGTGGCCCGGCTGAACGGCGTTGTGATCCTCGATTTCACCGATCCGTCGCCGAAATCGTTCGACGGCACGATCGCGCTGCAACTGCATGCGGGCGGTGCGGGCGACATGATGTTCAAGGACGTCTACGTCCGCGACTTGTCGGTCCGCGACGCGTCGGGCAAGTAGGCGGATGCGGCTTGCTGCGGTTTTCCTGTCGTTTCTGGGTGCTCTAGTGGCGGCGGCCCCGGTTTCTCCCACGGAGAAGCCGGGATTGTACGCCGTGATCGAGACGTCCGAGGGGACGATCACGGCGGAGTTGTACGAGAAGTACACGCCTGTCTCGGTGGGGACGTTCGTCGGCCTGGCGACCGGGCGGAAGGCTTGGTACGACCCGTCTCTGAAGAAAATGGTGAACCGCCCGATGTACAACGGGACCATTTTCCACCGCGTGGTGCGGGAGCAGATGATCCAGGCTGGAGACCCGACCGGCCTCGGAACGCATAACTGCGGGTTTACGATCAGGGACGAGTTCCTGCCCGGGCTGATGTTCGACCGGCCCGGTCGGCTGGGAATCGCGAATACCGGGCGAGACAACTCCGGGGCGTGTCAATTTTTCATCACCGACCAGGCGATGCCGTCGTGGAACCAGCACTATACGGTGTTCGGGCAGGTGGTGGAAGGGCAGGCCGTCGTCACCCGGATCAACCGGGTGAAGGTGAAAGGCGAAAAGCCCGTGGTGCCGGTGGTGATCAAGAGTGTGTTGGTGCGTCGGGTGCTGCCGACGGAAGTGAAGAAGTAGCCAACCTCGCGGCGTGCATGCGGCACAGGTGGCCGGTCGTTTCACCTGACGCAAAAAATAAACCTGCATGTGGCATGCAGTTTTCTTGACCGCTTTCCCTCGATACGTCCGTTCTGAAAAGTGGAGGAGGTTGACGCAACAACATACGGGCAGCAAGCCTGGACGGGTCAACCGCCACTCCCAAGAAAAAACAGTCGTAACACCAGGAGGAAAAGTATGCACGCCATACGTGTGTCCGCACGACCGTCCCTTGTCGGACTTGTCGCTGCAATGTCGTTGTCGGTACCGTTCTGCGCGGCGCTGTCCGCCCAGACCATCACCGTAACCCCGAACTATCCGTCGATCGGCCTCAAAGCCACCAAACAGTTCGCAGCCCAAGTGACGGGCCTGAGCAACACCGCCGTGACTTGGTCCGCTGGCGGCACCGTCGGCGGCAACGCCAAGGCCGGAACCATCTCGGCGACGGGTCTCTACACCGCGCCAACCACCATGCCCGCCCAGAACCCGGTCCTGATCACGGCGACCAGCAAGTCCACGCCGTCGGTTTCGGGCAGCGTCTATGTGAACCTGCTTGCTGCGGGACCGACCATCACCTCGGTTACCCCGAACCCCATCCAGACGGGCACGATCAACGTCACCATCAAGGGCGGTACCTTCCAGCAGTACGCGAACGTGGTGGAGAACTACAACGGCACGTCCGTGCAGCTCTCGACCAGCACCGTTACCGCGAACAGCATCCAGGCGTCGGGCTATCTCCCTGCCAATGCCACTTCGGTGACTTTCACTGTCATCAACCCGGGCACGGTCGCCAGCAACGCGATCATGGTTCCGGTGTCAAACGCCCAACCGTCCCAGTACACGCTCAGCGTCACCAACGGCTCGGGTAGCGGCAGCTATGCGGCGGGCGCATCGGTCGCCATCACCGCCAACGCCGCCCCGTCAGGCCAGGTATTCAAGAATTGGACCGGCGCGACGGTCGCCAACCCGAACGCGGCGTCCACCACCCTCGTGATGCCCGCCGCTGCGACCGCAGTCACGGCCAACTACGTGGTCTCGAACGTTCCCCAGTTCACCCTGAACGTTGTAAACGGTTCCGGCAGCGGCAGCTACGCGGCCGGAACCGTCGTCGCGGTGACGGCGAATCCGCCCGCAGCGGGCAATACCTTCGCAGGTTGGACGGGCGGTACTGTTGCCAACGCCAGCGCCATGACGACCACCATCACCATGCCCGCGAGCGGCGTCACTCTGACTGCCAATTACTCGGCACCTGCCGTTAGCATCCCCTACCCGGTGCAGACCCACCCGCGCCTCTGGATTACCCAAAACGACCTGCCGCGCCTCCGCAGCTGGGCCACCTCGGCGAATCCGGTCTACCAGGGCGGCATGACCGCGGTCCTCGCGCAGGCCGTGTCCAACTACGCGCAGTTCGCACCCTTCTACGGCACCAATCCGCAGCCCGCTTCCAATTACCCAGATCCGGGCGATTCCCAAGGGTACACAGGCCTGCTGTCCGAAGAGAACGCCGTCATCCTGGCCTTCAATTCGCTGATCGATCCCAACCCGTCGAATCGCATCCAGTATGCCCAGATGGCCCGCAACCTGATCATGTACGCCATGAACCAGGCGTCGCAGGGTACCCTTTCGGGCGCGCCGTTCCGTGACGGCAGCTTCCCGATCTACAACCGTGCCAGCGCCACAGGCATGGAATGGCCGCTCGTGGTCGACTGGATCTACAACGCGGTTGACGCCCAGAACCAGCCCATCTTGACTGCCGCCGACAAGGTGACCATCCGCAAGGTCTTCCTGAACTGGGCCAACATCTGCCTGACCGCCTCCACCACGGGTGGCGACAGTCCGAACAGCCAAGTCATCGGTGCCACGAACAACGCGGCCCAGTTGCTGCCCAACGGCCAACCCTACCGCATGGCCGCCAACAACTACTACACGGCCCACGCCCGCCTGATGACGATGATGTCGCTGGTGATCGACCCGTCCGACGACGCCCCGCTGAACGGCGCCCTGCCTGCCAGCAACCTCGGCAACACGCTGCGCAGCTACATCCTCGACGCGACCGGCGCCTGGCTTTACCAGCAGTACGCCATGTACGGTGAACCTTCGGCCATCGCCAGCGCCTATGGTCTCGGCAGCGGCACCGGTTTCGGCCTCGCCAGCGGCGGCCTGCCCCCCGAGGGCTTCCTCTACGGCGTCTCCTACGCCAACCTGCTGGAGGAACTGCTCTCCCTGCAGACGGCCGGCTTCAACAACCCGTCCTACTCTGGACCACAGATCGCGCTCATCAACACCCCGATGTGGGACCGCTACGTGAAGGGCGTCATCAGTTCGTTGACCCCTACGTCCCAAGTGCCCACACAGCCGGGTGAAAGCTACCTCGGGTCGGTCTACCAGTTCGCGGGTTACGGTGACATGCTGCGCCTGTTCATAACTCCCGACTACGCCGGGCCCTTCGCCCTCCTGAACGCACTGGAGAACCAAAACGGCCAGACCACCCACCAGGCGGAAGCGCGCTGGTTCGCCTACAACGCCCCGCAGGGCGGTGCGGCGAGCCTCAACTACCGCATCACGAACAACGCCTACGGCTGGATCCAGTCCATCTTTTACTACATGTTGTTCGATCCTACCGTGAATCTGGCCTCCGTGCCCGACCCGCGTCCCGGCTACCCGACCCTGTTCAACGACCCGCTGGGTGGACGCATCGTGGCCCACACCGACTGGACCCCCGGCGGCACCATGTTCGACTACCGCGCCAGCTGGGAATCGATCAACCACCAGGAGGGCAACGCGGGCCAGTTCGAACTCTTCCGCAACGGCGAATGGCTGACCAAGGAGTTGAGCAACTATGACAACAACGGCCTCGGCATGACCACCTACTACCACAACTCGCTGGGTATCCAGAACACCTGCACCTCTTGCACGAATCCGGCTTCCCTGATCGGCAGCTTCGAGCAGGGCGAGTTCGCCAATGGTAGCCAGTGGCAGCTCGGTGAGAATGCCGGTGATCCGACCACGGCCAGCAGCAACGGTCCGGGCTACGTCTTCGCCGACACCGACATGACGAACCTCTACAACAAGCCCAACCAGTGGACCCCCGGCAACGCCTTTGTGCAGGTCACCAAGGCCACCCGGTCGATCCTCTGGCTCAACAGCGACTACATCGTGACCTACGACCGCGCCACGACGCTGAACCCCGGCCTCTTCAAGCGCTACAACCTGACACTGGTGACCAACCCCGTCATCAACGGCAAGGTTGCCACCGAGACCTTGGCGAGCGGCCAGCAACTGTTCGTCCAGACCCTGCTCCCGGCCAACGCCACGGTTGCCGCCCGCAATGTTGTGGCCGACCTGACCACCATCGCGGAACTGGAACCTTCCAAGTACGTGATGACGGTCGAGGAGAAGTCGAACCCCGCCGACATCCGCTTCCTGCATGTCCTGCAAGGCGCGAACGCGGGTGCCTCGATGATTCCGGCGACGCATGTGTCCAGCAACTCCGGCACGTTATTCGACGGCGCGGTGTTCGGTGCCAACGCGGTGTACTTCCCGGTCAACGCCGGATCGTTCACCGGCACCTCGCTCCCGGCCCCGGCTGGAGTGCACACGGTGTTCGTGGCCGGCTTGACGCCGAATGCGGCCTACAGCGTGTCGGTTCAGGCGAACGGCGCGGCGAACACGGTGGTTGTCAGCCCGGCGGGTTCGGGCACGACGACCGACGCGGCGGGGCTGTTGCGGGTCGCGTTCTAAAACGGCCCGATTGCACTGCTGTAAGTTGAAAGGCCGACCGCCGGTGAACCCGGCGGTCGGCCTTTTGGCGTTTGTGTCGACTGATTTATCGCGCCGGTACAAAACCGGAAATATTGAAAACGGCTGGGGGACGTGTCGCCAGCGGACCTTCGAGGTGCAACTTCAGCTCACCAGCAGAATACAAGCCAGCGGGCATCACGCCCGCAAGAGCGGAAACGCTGCGGTCACCTGAAGCACCACCTCGGGTTTCGCCAAAGGAGCAACACTTTCACCCTCGGCATATGCCGTTACGTTTGCATAGCCGCCTAACTTTGGTTCCCGGTGAACGATGATCCTGCGTGCCCGGACATCGAAGACCCAAAAGTCCGCCACCCCGGCGCGCGCATACAGCCTCGCCTTCGGACCTAGGTCAAACGCCAGCGTCGAATCGGAAATCTCGATCAACAACCGGACATCCGACGCCGACGGGTATACCGATTGAAATTCGGTCGCCTCACGGGCCAGCACCGCAATGTCGGGCTCGGGCTCGCTCGACGGATTGTCCCCGGGGGCGACGTCCAGCGGCGATTCGAGGTTTAGGAACAGTTGGTCCACAAAACCCGAAAGCCACTTCAAGACAGCAACAAACACAATGGAGTGCGGGCGTTTCTTGGGCACCTTGCTGATTAGCTCCCCGTCGATGAGCTCGAACCGGTCACGATCCCAGAGGCCGGTCGATTCCAAGCCTTGGCACTCGGCTCGTGTCCAGCGCTTTCTAGGCGGGTAAACCGCCGTCGACCACGGCGGCAGGGGGATTTCGGTCTGGGGTGCAACGGCTACGGGCATGAGTCGGACCTGACACGATTCTAGCGTGAATGCTTCTATTCCCGAGGCGCAATCCCCAGTGCCCGCATCTTCCGGTAGAGGTTGCTCCGCTCCAGACCCAGCATTTCCGCAGCCTTGGTCACGTTCCCGTTCGCCTCGTCGAGCTTCTTCTGGATATAGTCGCGCTCGGCGGTTTCGCGGACCTCCTGCAGGCTCCCGTACCGTTCCGACGACGACTCGGACGACGACGACGGCTTCCGTGCGGGCTGCAGCGGCACGTGCCGCGCGTCGATCCGCCCTTGCGGGTGCAGGATCACGATTCTCTCCACCAAGTTCCGCAATTCCCGGATGTTGCCCGGCCAGTGGTAGTCCTGCAGCACTTGCAGCGCCTGCGGGGTCAACTCCTTCGGCTTGCGGCCGTAGCTGCGGGCGAACTCGTCCAGGAAATGGGTCACAAGCGCCGGGATGTCTTCCTTGCGCTCGCGCAGCGGCGGTACGTGGAACGGGATCACGTTCAGCCGGTAAAACAGGTCCTCGCGGAAGTTGCCCTTGGAGATCTCGTCCTCCAAGTTCTTGTTCGTGGCGGCCACCACGCGCACGTCCACGCGGATGGATTCATGGGCACCGACGGGCTCGAAGCGCTGTTCCTCCAGCGCCCGGAGCACCTTGGCCTGGGTGCGCAGGCTCATGTCGCCCACCTCGTCCAGGAACAGCGTGCCCGTATCCGCTTTTTGGAATTTGCCAATCTTGCGCTCGTGGGCGGCGGTGAAGCTGCCCTTCATGTGGCCGAAAAGCTCGCTCTCGATCAGGTCCTCGGGGATCGCGGCGCAGTTCACTTCCACGAACGGGTTGGCCGAGCGAGGGCTCATGGCATGCAACGCGTGCGCAATCAGCTCCTTGCCCGTACCGCTTTCGCCGTAGATGAGGACGCGGCCGTTGGTGCCCGCCATCAGGCCCAACTGCTGCCGAAGTGCCTTCATCGGGACACTTTCACCGACGATCCGCGAACCAGAACCCGACGATTCACGAAGGCGCTCGTTGTCCAGCCGCAACCGCCGATGCTCCAGTCCATGCTTGATCACCAGCAGGACGCGGTCTATCGACAGCGGCTTTTCGAGAAAGTCGTACGCGCCCAGCTTGGTGGCCCGGACTGCGGTTTCGATGGTGCCGTGGCCCGAAATCATCACCACCACAGGCCGGTCGGCGGCGGGAATCGACTGGATGCGGTCCAGCGTCTCCAGGCCGTCGATGCCCGGCAACCAGATGTCCAGCAGCACGATGGCGAACACCGAATGCGCCAACGCATCGAGACACTCCTCGCCCGACGAGACGGCGACTGCCTCGAAGCCCTCGTCGCGCAGGACTCCGCCGAGGGATTGGCGGATGCCCGGTTCGTCGTCTGCAATCAGGATGCGGGGCGGATTGATTCGGGATTGGCTCATGCTGTCAACGCCGAAACCAACATCGGTTTGGCCTCTGTCCGTGTCTCTTCCGGGGTGGCAGCCGGTATCTCAATGGTAAAACGGGCCCCACAAGGTCTATTGTCCTCGACGCGGATGCTTGCGTCGTGCTCCGACAGGATGTGGCTGACGATGGCGAGGCCCAGGCCCGTGCCGCGGCTCTTGGTGGAGAAGTAGGGTAGGAAGAGCTTGTCGCGCTGTTCGGACGTGATGCCGCAGCCCGAGTCGGCGAATACGATCTCCACGGAATCGGCTGGCCCCGGCCTTGTTTCCACGTGGAGAACGCGGACGGGCGAGTCCTGCATGGCCTCGCCCGCGTTGTCCACCAAGTTCACCACCACCCGCTTGAACTGTTCCGGGTCGACCGACACCGGCGGAAGGCCGGGGGAGAGGTTGACGACCAAGTCGATGCCGTCCAGCCGTCCTTCAAAGACGCCGAGGCCCGTGGAAACCACCTCGTTGATGTCGCAAACTATGGGCTGGGCCGACGGCAGGCGCGAGAATTGGGAGAATTCGTCCACCAGGCGTTTGACCGAAGCCGTTTCCTCCAGGATGGTGCCCGCGCATTCCGTGAGGAGGTGGTCGACGGCCGTGGGCAGTTTCACGCGGTGCACTTGACGGAGGATTCGCTCGGCGGACAGGGTGATCGGCGTGAGGGGATTCTTGATTTCGTGCGCCACGCGGCGGGCAACCTCGCTCCATGCGGCGGTTTTCTGGGCGCGCAGGAGGTCACTCGTGTCCTCCAGGACGACCACGAAGCTCGAGTTGCGTCCGCGTTCCACGGCTGCCACCGTGATGGCCAGGTGCAGGGTCTTGGATGGAGTCGAGACCTCGAGCTGGAGCGACGAGAGGCCCGTGCGGCGCGCCCGGTTCATCAGGTAGCGGATTTCGGCCGAGTCCTCGCGGGAAAACATGTCTTCGAGCCGCTTGGCTGCGGCCATGTTGACGTGCGCGAACATTTGCGTCAGGGCCTTGTTTACGCTTTGTACGGCACCGGAGGCGTCGAGGGCGATGATGCCGGTCGGAATGCTTTGCAGAATGGCCTCGGTCAAGCGGCGGCGCGATTCCAGTTCGGAGCGGTTGGCCTCCAAATCCTCGGTCATGCGATTGAAGCCGTGGACGAGTTGGTTGAGTTCGTCCATGGCGGGCACGTTCACCCGGTAGGCCAGGTTCCCCCGGCTGACCTCCTCGGCGGCGCGGACGAGGGCTGAAATCGGACCGCTGATCTGCCGGGCCAGGAACTGGGCCAGCCAACCTGCTACGAAGAAGATGAACAGGGCGATCAGAAAGATGACCTGGACGTAGTTTCGGCGGACTCGGCGACGCTGTTCGAACAGTTCCTGGAAGTTCTTGACGTCCGAGCCGATGTCCTGAACCAGCTTGGTGGCGTTCACCGGCAACGTTTCGTTGACGACCACGGAGCCGATGGTCACGCCATACTTCGTGATCGGGGCCATTGCAGACACGTTCGGGGTCTCGGTGGAGGCAGGGAAGCGCCCGAAAGTGGCGGCCGATTGCATCGATTCGGCGGGTAGGATCCGGACGGCGGTGATGCCCCGCGAACTGCAGAACGCGGCCAGCCAAGGCGCTTCCCGACCGGGATTCTCGATTTGGTCCTGGGTGTCCGTCAGTGCCGCGATCAGTTGCGCCTCTGCCAGAGCTTTGCCCCGTGTCTGCTGTTCGATGGCGGCGAGAATCTTCTGGAAGTCGGCGACGATGTGTTCCTGTGGGCCTGTGAACCAGCGCTGTAGCGTGCGGTTCATGACCTCGTAGTTGAACAGCACCATGAAAAGCACGGGCATCAGGCTGAGTGCCAGCGCGCCGGAGATCAGCTTGGTGCGGATTCGGGAGCCGGGTCGGTTGCTCTGCCGGTCGAACCACATGCGCAGGACGATCCGCACCAGCATGAAGCCGAGGGTGACCGTCAGCAGGAAGATGACGAGGGAGACGGCGAAGAAGAGGAACGTTTGCTCGGAATCGCCGGGGCGAAAGCCGCCGAAGTCGAACGATCCCTGCCAGACGACCAATGTCGCGGAGATGATCAGCAGGACGGTAGCGGCGATGTTGAGGAAACGCTTGGGCATACGGGAGCTGCGATTTCAGTATAGCGGGCAAAAAAAGAAGGCGGGTTCCGGTTGGAACCCGCCTTCGAGTGCAGCCTGTAGCGGTCGGTTAGAACCGGAAACGGGCGAGGAGTTGGACGTTGCGCGAGTTGCTGCTGTAGAACTGGTCGAAGCGCCCGAAGAGGGCGTTGTTCGGAATCAGTTCGTTGCGGCTGGAGAGATTGACGTTGCTGGAGACGTCGCTGACATAGCCGCCAGTGTACTGCGCATGGTTGAACACATTGAAGAACTGACCCGCAAGCTCCATCTTGATGCGCTCGGTGATGGCGAAGCGCTTGGTCAGCGACATGTCGATGTTGTTGATCGGGTGCAGCGGGAACGTGTTGCGACCGCCGTTGGCATAGGCACCGGACTGGGCGACCACGTAACGGGCGTTCGGGTTGTTGGCGACATAGGCCACGGTCGCAGCATTGCCGGTGGGTACAATCTGGCCGGCGGCGTTGTAGGCTGTAACACCGGAACCAAGCTTGGCATTCCCGTTGGGGTTGATGACCGTGCGGTCGCCCGCGCTGTCGTTATTGAGGTTCGAGTCGACACCGCTCTGGACGGTAGCGTACTCCGGGGTCTCATAGGTATAGGTGCCGGAGACGCTCCAGTTGCCCACCACATTCTTCTTCATCCAATTCCCGCCCTTGAACGGGTTGAAATCGTAAATCGTGGTGTAGGTGAAGCGCTGGCGGCGGTCCAATGCCGACGAGGAGCGCTCCGCAGCCAGATTCTGGTAGTCCTGTGCGCGTCGCGGCGTCAGGTAGGTGGAGAAGTTGGTCGCCGTGGCGTCGTCGATGTTGTGGCTCCAAGTGTAGGCCGCGATAAACATCAGGTCGTTGGTCATGCGACGGTTCAGCTGGACTGCGAGACCTTCATACGACGAGTAGGCCTGCGGAGCGTATCCGACGATATTTGCTTGGGAACCTGCGGCCGCCAGCACGTTGAACGGCAGTGCAGCGGTTGCGCCCGGCAGAACGGTGGCCTTCAGGGCCCCGAGCGTCAGAGGCAGCGACGCCAGCGTTGCGGCCGACGGCACCGAGAAGAACGTCGGGATGTTGCGGCTGGCCGTGACGCGTGGATAGATGTTCAGCCGCGACTGGTTCCACAGGTGGACGCCCTTCGTTCCGACATACCGGACTTCCAAGGTATAGTTCTTGGCGATGATCCGTTGCACGCCGAGGTTCCAAGTCAAGCCGTAGGGGCGCTTGCCGCCGAAAGTGTAGGAGCCAATCACGGCGAGTGCGGCCTTCGGGTTGGTGGGCAGCGGGACTAGAGCACCAGAGAGCGCGCCGTTCTTCAGGAAGTTCGGAGCGTTGGAGTTCAAGTCCACGTCGTTGGTTTGTTGGAAGTACGGCGGTGCAGCGTTGGACGTGAGGTTGGCATAGGTGAGGTCGAACGCGCGGGAGAATCCGCCACGGATCGACCAAATGCCATCCTTGCCCGGCGAATACGCAAAACCGAGGCGCGGGGACCACTCGTTCCCGTTCGGCTTGGGCTCGCCGAAGGTGATGCCGCCAGCGACATTGCCGGGCGAACTGTAGGACTGGTAGCGCGAGGCCACCGGGATCGTTACGTACTCGTACCGGAGCCCGAGGTTCAGGGTCAGGTTTGGCAGGATGCGGTAGTCGTCGTTGATGAAAGCTTCATGCTGCAGGAAACCGGCAGGATAGCTCGTGGCACCGGCGCTGCGTTCGCCCAGGACGTCCGGGGTGAGGTCCAGCAGATACTGCTCCAAGCTGCCGTACTCGTAGTTGCCGGTTACGCGCTGGATGAAGTAGTTGGTCAGGATGACGTCGGTGAAGTGGTAGCCAGCCTTGATGTTGTGCTTGCCCCAATTCTTGCTGATGTTGTCCTGCAGCTGGAAGAGGTTCTGGATCGAACCGGAGGGACCATCGGGACCGAGGGTGAGACCATTCAGTTCGTCCAACGTGATTTGCGGGAACACGTTGAGGCCCGGGAACTTGGTGTCGGGCAGGCTCAGCGAGTTCACATTGCGGCTAAACGATCCACGGAATTCGTTCTGCAGGCTCGGGGTGAAGTTGTGGAACTCGGACACCGAGTACAAGTAGTTGTTATTCGGGGCCTGTACAGCGAAGATCGGGAGGTTCGGGCCGGGCGATTCCAAGCCTTCGCTCTTGTTGTAGATCCACCGGCCGCGGATCTGGTCCTTGTCGCTCAAATTGTAGTCGATCGAGGTGAGGGCGTTGTAGCTGTTGGTGTAGGTCGGGTTCACAAACGATATGTCCCCGATCGCGATCTTCTTGTTCGCGACAACCAAGGGGTCCTCGTTCGCGACCGCGGCTGCCGGCAGATACTGCTTGAGCACGCCGAGGTTGGTTTGGCTCAGGCTCGAGATGCCCGCCAAGGTGGTGTAGCCCGCTGCGGTGGGAGCGTAGATCGGAGCCCCGGGGACGGCCGACTGTCCGAGCGGGTTGTACTCCATGTTGCCGAAATAGAAGAGCTTGTTCTTGATGATCGGGCCGCCGATGGTGGCACCGAGGCGGTTGCTGTCGAAACGCGGGTTGGATGTCAAACCCTGGGTCCAGACTGTCGAATCCACCGCGTTCAACTTGCGGTTCTGATTGTATTCGTAGACCGAGCCGTGGATCGCGTTGGTGCCGGACTTCACGACCGCGTTGAAGACGCCTCCCGAGGCTCCGCCGAATTCGGCGCTGAACTGGTTCTGCAGCAGGGAAACTTCGCCGACGGCGTCGTTCGAAACGTAGACGAGCGGGCCGGTGGAGTAGTGGTTGTTGTTGCTGACGCCGTCGAGGAAGAAGGTATTGTCCTCGGGGCGCTGGCCCGCGATGGCCGGGCCTGTGCCCTGGCCGACGCCACCCTGCGACGAAACGCCCGCGCCGAGCAGGCTGAGGTTCCAGATTCCCGCGCCATTAATCGTCTTTGAGAAACCGGCGGTCGGCAGATCCTGCGCTTGCCGTGCGTCGAAACTAGTCTGCAGCTGCGCCGTCGTCGTGTCGATTGGCGGGGGTGCCTCGCTCACTTCCACGGTGGTGCTCGTCGTGCCAACTTGAAGGCTGATATTTTGGGTGACAACGTTGCTGAGCGCCACTCGGACGCCCTTGACGCTACCGTTGCTGAAGCCCTTCGCGGATGCCGTCAAAGTGTAGGCGCCAACGGGTAGGTTGCTCAGGCGGTACACGCCATCCTTGCCAGCAGTCGCGCCGCTCTTAATGCCCGTCGCCTCGTTCTGCGCCTCGACTGTGGCAGCGGGGATCGCCGATCCGCTGGCGTCCAGGACGCTGCCAGTCACGTCGCCGCTGATTGCCTGTCCCAGGAGGTAACCCGGTGACAGCGTAAGAAGCGCAACCACTGCCGAAGCATAGGCGGTGCGCAGATTGCGTTTGGTCATGGCGACAGTAGCTGCAAGTGTTCTGCCAAACAGCGCCTTGGCTATGTCATTGAAAAGAAACAACGCAGCAGGTCGCACCAAGCCGGGAATCCCATTTTTGGAATTCCCGGGCGAACTTCCGTCCCGTTCTTACACGAAACGAAAGATGGATGGGGCCAACCTGATGCGTCTTGGGGCGGTTCTACCGGTGCGCGGGGTGGACCCGCAGGGTCTACTTCAAATACCCCAAGACCGCGACCACCACGCCCACCACCCCCGCCGTGATCCCCACCACCGGGAAGATCTTCGACCGTGCAATGAAGTACAGCGACGTCAGCACCAGCCCGATCTCCAGCAACCCCTCGCCGAAATCGTAAAAGAGAGCCTTGTCCTCGATGTGCGAGGCTTCCGCCGTCGTCTCCTCGGCCTGCGCCTTGGCCTTTTCCGAGTCCTTGGTGTAGCGTTCCTTCTCGGACTCGTACTTCTTCAGCAGCTTTTCAGCCTTTTCGCCGCTCGCGAGGGTGCCGATGATGTCCTGCCCCAGCTCAATGCTGTGGAACTTGATCCGCTTGGACTGGTAGTAGGCCCATTGGTCGTTGGCATTGGCCTTCAGTAGCACCGCCTCTGTGTGGGCGCGGTGCGAAATGATCGTGACGATTGCCAACAGCACCGCCAGGATGGACGCTACGACTCCAATGAAGCGTCCGCCGGGATCGTGGTGGTCAACTTCGTGGTGGATTTCCAGTTCTGCCATATTAGGTCCTATTCTAAGGTGCGAAGCGGAGCCAGATCGAATACGGGATGTCGCGCCCACGCGCTGCGTCCCCGGCCCAAGCCGGATGGGATGCGATTGCCTCCAGCCATCGCGACTTTTCCGCGTCTGATTTGTACCACTCGCCAAGGTTGGCCAACGGCATCATCGCAACGCCCGAACCGGTGATCTTGTACGCGGGGCCCAGCGATTCCTGGTTTGCCGGGATCCCGATAACTCGGCCCGCGCCGACACCCGGTTCCGCTTCCGCAAAGTACGCCAGTGGGCCGCGTTCCAATGACAGCAATCCGGCCTGCGCCCCGGTCCCCTTGCGCCAGCGTGGTTCCATGGGGAAGTTCAGGTCGATCCGGTCGCCGGCATTCCACTTCCGACCAATTGAGAAGGTCGAGATTGACCTGCCGTTGAGCGCGATTCGCGGTGCCCCGCACCACGGCGGCACGCGAAGGCGGATGGTGAAGGCGCGCGTCTTCCCGGGCTCGATTTCGATGCGGACGGTGCCGTCCGAAGGGTACTGAGTGGTTTGACGGACCCGGATGTCCCCGATCTGCGCCGACGACGGCCCGTAGTGGTTGATTCGAATGCCGTCGGATTCGGCGACGTAGAACAGGCCGGGAATCTTCGTCAGCGCCAGCGCCGTGCGCGCATCGGACTCGAGCGGTCCCGCGTAGTAGCCCTGCGGCCGCCATCCGGAAGGCGGCAGGTCGGCGCGGAACCCGTCCCCGTCCACCGTCTGCAGCGGGAAGAGCCGGTTCCATACCAAGGCTTCCACGCCGTTGGGGTCCTCGGGCAAGACCGTCGGCGGGGCTGGCAGTCGATTCGCGACCGCCATTGCCGGACCGTTGTCCCAGACGTCGGCCGCTGCTTGGAAGGCGCCCCCGAGTGGCTCGAACAACGGGTCTGCCGGATCCACCGCCGCGAGCAAGCGTTCCAACATCCCCATCGCCCGTTGACGCAACAGCGCGTCGCCCGCCCATTCGCACGCGTAAGTCGCGGCCTCCAGCCATAGGCCCGCCAAAGTTGCTCCGCCGGGTTTGCGGTTTTCAACCAACCCTACATAGCGGTGGATGTCGAACGTGTTGATCCATTGCCGGACATTCCGGCGCAGCCGCTCCCCGGCGAAGCCGCCGAGTTGGGCTTGGACCACTTGGTTGCCGCCGGGACTCACCCCAGCGACTCTACCACGCGGAAGCAACCGTCGCGGGGTATCGCGGCTACCGGAAGCCCGTCCTGCCAAAACGCCAATCCAATCCCGGTCTCCGCAAAATGCGCCGGAACCGCGATTTCCAGGACCTCGCTGAATGCTGCCGCGGCAGTTCCGGACCGGACGGCAGCCTTGCCGCCCTCGATGCGGACGGTGGCGACCACATGATCGCCGGTTGGCCCGGAAACGACTTGAACCTCCAGCTTTTCGAGCGACACGCCCGCTTCTGCGAAATCAACCCTCAGGTACGCATTGTCATCGTCAGCTCCGAAACGGACGTCGCGGACCAATTCGCGTTGGCCGTGCATCGCCCCTTGTTTGCCATCCGTGCGGTAGACCCCCGCGCCAAGCCATTCGAAATAGGAGTCGATGGTGCCGTTGATGGTGGGCGAGACTTGGCCCGTTGGAGGCATCTGCGTCTCGTCGACATGGATCTTCAGGATGGAGTGCGACAGCTCCGCTGGAGGTGGAACGCCAAGTGCGCGGTAGACGTTCGCGAGGTGGTCGCGGTAGATCTGGTCGAACTCGATGCGGTTGGCGGACTCGTGTTCGGGACCGTACCACCAGTTCCAATCGCTGCCCTCGGAGATGAGTAGTTCCTCGAGCGCGAGCTTCCGCCTATCCTCGGGGAGCTGGATCGTCGGGTCCGCCAGCACGTTGTCGTAGGCTTGGCGCGCTGCCAGCAGCAACTTCCAGGCCCGGTTGTCCTCCTCGGCACCAATCCAGATGTCGAAGTTGGCGTTGATCCACGAGGCGGGGAAGATCCGCTGCAGGGGTTCGGGCTTGATTCGCCGGAAGGCCTCGCCGACGGTGATCGCCTCAATGCCGGAATCGTCCTGGATGCGGCGGTAGAGTTCGCGGAAGAACGGGCGGCCGCTGCGGTCGTAATACTCCCACGCGTTTTCACCGTCGAGAATGATCGGAACCAGCGCGTCCCGGCCCGACGCCAGGATTCCCTTGCAGTTGGCGCGGATCCGGCGCAGGAAATCCTCCGCCGCGTCTGCCGCGCCCATGCCCGAATAGACAAAGCCGATCAGGTCGCTGAGCAGGTGGTCGCGGAAGATCATGTTCATCGACGCGTCTTCCTGCTGCCAGCGGTAGGGCCTGTATGTCACTTCGGGGCTTGCCGTCCGGTTCAGCGTCCTGTCCAGCACGCCGTTGTCGGTGGCAGCCCACTCGAAGCCGACACTCGCGGCAATGCGGAGCGCTTCGTCGGACACGGAACCTTCGGAAGGCCAAAGGCCGGCCGGGGCCACGCCGAAGGTGTGCTGTACGTAGTCGCGGGCCCGCTCCAATTGCATCTTGGCGTCGCCGGAATAGCGGAAACGCGGCGGCAGCGCGACGCCGGGGTGCGCGACGGAGGCGATGTCGCTATCGCAGATCAAGGGCAGGATCGGGTGGTAGAAGGGGGTCGTCGAGATCTCGATCTGTCCCGTGGCCGCCAGTTTGCGGTATTCGGGTATCACGGCGGCGCAGATTTCGCGCTGCTTGCGGCCCATGCGGGCTTGGTCTTCGAGCGAGTAGTTGCGGCCCTTGTCGACCAAGGCGCGCACCTCGGCATCGTTGTCGAGGAAGTCCTCGTCGAACCACGCGAGCTGCGACAACACCTGCAGATCGCGGAATTCCTGGGCCCCGAAGATGCCACGGGCGTCGTTCAGCGGCTTCTGTGCCTGGTAGGCGGAGTAGAGCTCGCCGTAGCGAGGGTACCGGTAGATCATCCGCGACGGGTTTGCCATGAAGAAATTGCGCAGGATGAAGGCGTGCTCCTCGTGCGTCAGTTTTTCGGCGGGTTTGAGGGCGAGGGCGAGGTAGGGGTCGTTGGCCTCCCCGGAGGCGTACTCCTCGACTTGGAGCATCATCGACGGAACCAAGTTGAAGGTTTGCCGGATCTCGGGGAACTCCTCCAGGATTTTGACCATCCCGTAGTAGTCCTTGAGGGCGTGCATGCGCGTCCAAGGCAACCGGTATTCGCCGGAGACCAGATCCTTATAAAAAGGCTGGTGCATGTGCCACAGGAAGCAGAGGTACGTCTTCGGCATTGGATTCCCGATTTTAGCGCGGGGTGGCAGTTCGCGTCGGTTATCGTTTATTGTTGATCATCCGGAACGCCTCGTGGAGGTGGACAGCCAGATCCTCGTCGTCGATCTGGGAGAGTTCGATCCCCACCCAGCCGCTGACCCCGACATATTTGGGGTAGTAGTAGGTTTCCGGTCGCGACGCGATCAAGGCGGCCTGTTCGCCGGGCGCTGCCGGGATGCACACCGCCACGTGTCCGTCGCCGTGGTGGTTGTTGGAGATCATGGCGAAGACCCGCTTGCGGACGAAGAACGTCGGCTCGCCATGGGAGAGCTTTTCCGTTGCCCCGGCCATGGCTAGGCAGATTCGTCGGACGCGTTCGGGGTGTTGGTCTTCCATGCCTTCCACCTAGGACTCCTACTTCAGGATCTGGTTGATCTTCTTGCGCATGTTGGCGTCTGGGTCCTGGAACAGGATGTCGTCGCCGAGGTGTTGGCTGACAATGCGGCCGCCCCTATCGATGAACGCGACGATCGGAACGAAATAGCCTTGTTCGATCGGCTGCTTCAGCCATGCCATCACCGACGTCTCGTCGGAATAGCCTACCGGGTAGCCCTTCACGTAGCTATCGCGAAACTTCACCAGGCCCTGTTTGGCGCCGGTGTCGAAAACCACGGCCAGGACCTTCAGGCCCTTGGCTGCGAACTCCCCTTGGTATGCAGAAAGTTGTCCCGCGAAGTGCTGGCAGTGCGAACAGCCAGTGTTCAGGAATGCAAGGACAACAGGTTTTCCCTTCAGCGAGCCGAGTTGCACGGTCGAGCCGTCCGCCATATGGATTGCGAAGTCGGGTGCCGGACGACCGGTCGTCTGGCCGAAAGCGAGCGCCTGGAGCAGGAAAAAGGGCAACACACGCCGTGCCAATGTCACGCCCCGATTGTATCGAGATCCCTGGTTCGCCGATGGCGGCCGCGTCACTTGCCCGGAAGCACCTTGGCACGCGGAAGGGCTGGTTCCGGATCCGGCGCATTCTCGCTAGCGGGTGGACGCGTAGACTTTGACGCGGTTGTTGGCAGGGGTTTCCCCGGCATCGCCTGTCCCGGCCTTGGCCCCGGTGGAGCTTCGCCGCGGAGTCTTGCGGCGGCCTTCGCCTTGGCCGCCTCGGAAACTTCGATCAAGTTGTTTACCGCAACCGCGCCGGACGCCTTTGCCATGCGGGTCGCGATGCCCTTGTGCTGGATCACGCTGGTCTTGCCCTCCAGCGTCGCCACACCGTCCTTGACCGTCACGGTGAAGTGCTCCCGCCCCGTGACCGTCATCTTCGATTTCGCCAGTTTCGCCTTGATGGCGCGTTCGAGTTGCGAGTCGGAGAGCCGACCAGCGGTCGAACTTTGCTTTGCAGCGCCGGTCCCCGAACTGGGCACCGATGCAGTCCGCGCCGGTCCCGCCAACGCGGCGACCAGGAGCAGGACAGAAAAGAGCTTTGTCACGCTGTCCCCACATTAACGGAATCGGCGCACCATGTCTGTACCCCGCCGCGAAAAACTGGAGATACTACCA
Organism: uncultured Acidobacteriia bacterium; assembly: GCA_903907865.1. GTDB lineage: Bacteria > Acidobacteriota > Terriglobia > Bryobacterales > Bryobacteraceae > BOG-234. The sequence continues at coordinate 24,246 of CAIVPR010000085.1, read as the reverse complement.
GTCCAGCCGGTAGACGTAGCCCGCGCCTGTGCTCCCGCTCGGCTTCGCGCCGGGCGAGATCCCGGCATCGCAGACGTACATCTTGCCCTGGTACATGTCCATACCGTGCGGATCGGGCGATTCGCCCTTTTCCAGCGTGACCACCTCCAGCACCCGGCCGTCGGCCACGTTCTGCTTCAGGAAGATGTAGTCATTCGAATAGCCGACCCACATGCCGGGAGGGTCCCAGGCCAGTCCGTGGGGGCGGGTCATGTGCAGCGGGAAGGTGTGCTTGACCTGGAAGGTCTCGGGATCTACCTGCGCGATCACCTTCCACTTGAAGCAGGTCATCCAGAGATGGCCGTCGGCGTAGACAAGGCCGTGGCAGCCGCCGCCGTCCGGCACCTCGAAAACTCCCACGGTGCGACCGAATTCGGGGTCCACCTTGACGATCCGCCCGTCCTTGCGCTCGTCGGGCTTGGCCGCGCGCATCACGGGTCCGCCGTTGGCAGCCATCCAGAGGTAGCCGCCTCCGTAGGCGATGCCGCTGGTATTGGACGACTCGGTCGGAATCTTCTTCTTCACCGCACCCGTCTTCCAGTCGAGGAGGCAGGCGGTGTCGGAGACCTGTTCCCCTACCCAGAGGCCCTCCGGCGTCGCCTCCAGGGCGTTCGGATGGCCCTCGGGCGTGGCAAAGAGTTTGGTCGGCTTGGCCTTGTGGGTCGGAACGCGACCCGCGGCGGCCAGTAGGCCCGCGCTCGCCACCCCTGCCACTCCGGCCACCCCGGCTTCCAGAAAGCCCCGCCTATTGATCAGTTTTGGATTCAACATGTCCGCGTTGCACTTGTATCACAACGGCCTGCCGATTGCAATCGGTGCCCGTCATTGCCAGCCGGTGCGCGCTTAGTCTCGACGCCCAATGTAGAATTGCCAGAGGCAGTAGGAGCCAGAGACAGTAGGAGAGCGATAGATGAAGATTCCGTTGACGCCATTGCGGTGCTTGCACCGAGCCATCGACCTGTACGGGCACAAGGAAGGGCTAGTCTGCGGTTCCAACCGGTTCACCTACTCGCAGTTCGGCGAACGCTGCGAGCGGTTGGGCTCGGCGCTCCAGCGGGCGGGCGTCCTGAAGGACGACCGGGTCGCCTACCTGAGCTTCAACACGCACAGGCTGCTCGAGGGCTACTACGGGGTCATTCAGGCACATGCCATCGTGATGCCTCTCAACGTCCGGCTGACGCCTGCTGAACTGGGGTCCATCCTGTTGCACGCCGAACCGCGGATTCTGTTCTACGAAAGCGATTTCGGGCCCTTGGTGCGGGCGTTGTCCCAAGTCTGGCGCGGCATGCTCACCATCTGCCTCGACACCGAATACGAGGATTTCCTGGCGACTGGCGACCCGGGACGCGCCGATATCTTCGCGTTCAACGAAGATTCCATCGCCGAGCTTTTCTACACCAGCGGCAGCACCGGAACCCCCAAGGGAGTGATGCTTTCCCACCGCACGGTCTACATGCACGCCTTGGCCGTTGCGGGAAACTTCAACCACGACGATACGGCGGTCGAGCTCCACACCATTCCCCTGTTCCACGCCAATGGCTGGGGGCGCCCGCAGACCGCGCCAATGATGGGACTCAAGCAGGTGATGGTGCGCCGCTTCGACCCCGAGTTCGTCTGCCGCATGATTCAGGACGAAGGGGCCACCGCCATGTCACTCGTTCCGACCATGGCTGCCGCCATGTTGAACTTTCCCGGTCTATCCAACTACAATCTGTCGTCGCTGAAGCAAATCTTCCTCGGCGGCGCGGCGTCCTCCGTCGAGTTGGTCTCGAAGCTGGAGCAGACGTTCCATTGCGAGGCGCTGGTTGGTTACGGGCTCACAGAAACCTGCCCGGTCGCGACAAGCGCCCGCAAGAAGGGCACCGTCACCTACGCGGACGACGCGGACCGTCTGCGCAGGCAGACGATGGCGGGATGGCCGTTGCCGGGCACGATGGTGCGGGTTGTCGACGCCAACATGGTGGACGTGCCACGGGACATGACGTGCGTGGGCGAAATCGTCATCGCGGGCGACAACGTGATGGACGGCTACTACAGGGAGCCCGAGGCCACAGCGGCCGTCATGAGCGGCGAGTGGTTCCACTCCGGCGACATGGCGGTGTGGGACAACGAGGGCTACGTCCATATCGTGGACCGCAAGAAGGACATCATCATCTCGGGCGGAGAGAATATTTCCTCCATCGAAGTCGAGAAGGCAATCTCGGCGCATCCGGATGTACTTGAGACCGCGGTTGTCGGCGCACCCGATCCGCGCTGGGGCGAAATTCCAGTCGCGTTTGTGGTCGCGAAGCCCGGGTCCGGCCTGACGGAGGACGGCATCCGTGAGTTCCTGGCCACGCGGCTGGCGAAGTTCAAGTCGCCACGCCTCTACGAATTCGTCACGGATCCGCTCCCGAAGGGCGGGACGGGCAAGATTCTCAAGCGGGAACTGCGCGAAAAATACTGGGCGGGCAAGGAAAAGCGGGTGCAGGGGTAGACCCTGCACTCCAACGCTAAACCGCCTCCGCGTCAACCTGCGCGAGTATTTCCGCCGCGTGCTCGTCGTCGATCTTCTTCTGCTCATCAAGGATGGGCATCCAGAGGTTGATCAGCACGTCCGGCGACGCGTCCATGTCCACCGGGATCGTCTTTTTTTCCACGGTCCCGTGCAGGAATGTAGCCGTGATTCCCAGGGGGCCCGGCCGCAGTTCCACACGGTGGCCCCGCGCTTCCAGGCGCAATGTGGTGCCAATCCAAATCAAGGCCACCTTGGTCCGCCGCAGGTATCCCGCCCGCGTCACGTCGCGGAACAGGGTCTGGGTCCACGTGGATTGTTTCAACCGTGTGGCCCACGGCGCAGCGGCGAGGGCGTTTTTCTTGCCCGCATCCCTCGACTTCTGGTCGTCGATGCCGCCCTGATCCCGTGACTCCAGGGCCTTCAGGTTGTTTTCGAGGTTGTCGAGGAAACTCATTCCTTCTATTTTCTACCGTGACGTTCGTTTTCGCGTGCGGCCGGTGTTTGGCGACCCGGTTTGCATTGGACGTGCTGGAATCGGTATACTCCGTTCGATGCCCTCCTCGCTCAAAATCCGCCTCGGCGCGATGATGTTCTTCAACTACATTGTCTGGGGTGCCTGGTACGTCACCATCACGACCTACCTCACCGCAACTCTCCACTTCACAGGCACGCAGGCAGGTGCCGTCTTTGGCACCTCCGCCATCGCATCCATGATTTCCCCCTTCTTCGTGGGCTTGGTTGCCGACCGGTATTTTCCCGCTGAGAAAGTCATGGCTGTCCTCTACAGCCTCTGCGCGGTGATCATGTACCTCGTGACGAAGGCCACCACCTTCGCGGAGGTCTATCCATTGATGCTGTTGTTCTGCCTCTGCTACTTCCCCAACGTCGCATTGACCAACACGATCGGCTTCAAGAACATTGAGGACCCGGGCCGCGACTTCCCCATCATCCGTCTGATGGGCACCTTTGGCTGGATCTTCATCACCAACGTGATCGGCTACATGAAGTGGGAGAGCACCACCGGCCAATTCTGGGTGACCCTCGCAGCCGCCGTGGTGATGGTCGTGTTCAGCCTGACCATGCTGCCCCACACGCCGCCGCCGGGCAAGGGCACCAAGTTCAGCGCCGGGACCGCCTTGGGCCTCGACGCGCTCGTGATGCTGAAGAACAAGGCGTTCCTCTTCTTTGCCATCGCCTCGGTACTCGCCTGCATCCCCTTGACGTTCTACTTCTCGTTCACCAACGACTATCTGAACGAGGTTCACGTTGAGAACGCAGCCGGCAAGATGTCTCTCGGCCAGGTATCCGAGGTCGTCATGATGCTGCTGATGCCTTGGATCTTCCGCTACCTCAGCGTTCGCAAGATCGTCATCATGGGGCTGGTCTGCTGGGTTCTGCGCTACATCCTGCTGGCGCTGGGCGACCCCAGCGGCGGGCTGTGGATGTTCTACGGGGCCATCCTGCTGCACGGGGCCTGCTTCGACTTCTTCTTCATGACCGGCCAGCTCTACGCCGACCAGGAAGCGCCAGCCCATCTCCGCAATGCCGCGCAGGGATTCATCCTGTTCCTGACCTACGGCGTCGGGATGCTGCTGGGCTCGTTCCTCTCGGGCGGGGCAGTCGACTACTTCACCGTCGGCGGTGTCCACCAGTGGAAGCCGTTCTGGCTGAGCTCGTCGGCCATGGCCGCTGTGATCCTGGTGTTGATTTTGGTCGGCTTCCGCACGGACGAGAAGATCCGTGCGAAAGCGGCGTAGGAAGTCCAAACGCTCTGTTGACTGCCGGGGCTTCAAAACGGAGCCCCGGCCTTCGAAGAACCGTCCGGTCGCTGCCCGGAATCGCCTGGCGGGCCACCCGGAACAGCGTCCGTCGCCCGTCCGAAACAATTTCGCAACCCGGAACCGCCACGGTGCTTTCAGGTTGTGCTACACTGACATTGATACAAACGAGACAAAGAGAAGAACAGGAGTAGTTACCCTTCGATGGCATTGGCGGGAGAAGCAAAGCTGCAAGTCGTTGCCCGGAATCAGACCCACAAGACTGATACGGGTTCGCCGGAAGTCCAAATCGCACTGTTGAGCGCTCGTATCCTCGAGCTCACGGAGCATTTCAAGACTCACAAGAAAGATCACTCGTCGCGCAGGGGTCTGTTGATCCTCGTGGCGAAGCGCCGTCGGCTGCTGACGTACCTTAAGACGAACAGCCCCGAGCGCTACAAGGCCATTCTGGTCAAGCTCTCCATCCGCCACTAGTTCTGGGTCAGCACTCAAAGCTGTGGAAAACGTAAGCGTTGCACGGGGTCTGTCGGTTGTCGCCGACAGGCCCTTCGTTCATAGCATACCGAACTTCCGTGCGCCCGCACGGAAGGTTCGCCACCATGCCTCGGCTCTTCCTGCCCGGGCATGGATGGCTCCCTCCTTCTTGAAATCCCCTTTTCATCCCGCCGGGCAACCGACGGCAATTCACATCCGCGCCGGGAAACCGGCAGACAAGGAAGTCCAGGGAACGTAACCTGGCACTCAACACATGAACATACACACTTTTGAAGTCGATTTGGACGGCAAAAAGCTGACCATCGAAACCGGCAAACTTGCCAAGCAGGCGGGTGGCTCGGTCGTCGTCAAAATGGGCGAGTCGGTCGTGCTGGTCACGGCCACCACGGCTGCCAAGCCCAAGCCCAACCAGGGCTTCTTCCCCCTGACCTGCGACTACCGCGAATACACGTACGCGGCCGGCAAGATCCCCGGCGGCTACATCAAGCGCGAGGGCAGGCAGTCGGAGAAGGAAACCCTCACCAGCCGGATGATCGACCGTCCGATGCGTCCGCTCTTTCCCGAGGGTTACCTCAACGAAACCCAGATCATCGCGATGGTCCTGTCGGCCGATCCCGAGATCGATCCCGGCGTCCTCGGCATCGTCGGCGCGGGCGCGGCCCTCGCCATCTCCGATGTGCCCTTCCACCACCTCGTCAGCGCCGTTCGCGTCGGCATGGTGGACGGCAAGTACATCGCCAACCCCACCTACACCGAGGCCCGCGCCTCCAAGCTCAACATCATCGTCGCCGGCACCGAACAGGGCCTCGTCATGGTGGAAGCCGGAGCCCAGCAGGTTTCCGAGGAGGACGTCCTTGGCGCCCTCGAATTCGGCCACAACAACGTCAAGAAGATCGTCGCGGTCCTGAAGGACCTCGTCGCCGCGGCTGGTAAGACCAAGCGGACCTTCACTCCCGCCGTGCCCGATGCCGAACTCTCCGGCGTCATCGAAGCAGCCCTGCGTGCGGAACTCACCGACGCGCTCGACACCAGCAAGTACGGCAAGCTTGAAAGCTACGCCAAGATTGACGAACTGCACCACCGTGCCGAGGCCCTCGCCCCCGAGGAGCGCAAGGCCGAAGCGGGCAAGCTGTTCGACGCCCTCAAGGAAAAGATCTTCCGCGACCAGATGCTCGATGTCCGCCGCCGTCCCGACGGTCGCGCCTTCGACGAAATCCGCGCCATCTGGGGCGAAGCGGGCCTGCTGCCCCGCACCCACGGTTCCGCCGTGTTCAGCCGCGGCGAGACCCAGGCTCTTGTCACCGTCACCCTCGGCACCAAGGACGACGAACAGCGCGTGGAACTGCTGGAAACAGTGGAATCCTTCAAGCGCTTCATGCTGCACTACAACTTCCCGCCCTTCAGCGTCGGCGAAGTCGGCTTCATGCGCGGCCCCGGCCGTCGTGAAATCGGCCACGGCGCCTTGGCGGAACGCGCGGTTATCGCCGTCCTCCCCACCGAGGCCGATTTCCCGTACACCCTCCGCGTGGTCAGCGACATCCTCGAATCCAACGGTTCGAGCTCAATGGCCTCGGTCTGCGGTGCCAGCCTCGCGCTGATGGATGCCGGTGTGCCGATCGAAGCTCCGGTCGGCGGCGTCGCCATGGGTCTGGTGAAGGAAGGCGACAAGTACGCCATTCTCACCGACATCGCCGGTGCCGAAGACCACTACGGCGACATGGACTTCAAGGTCGCCGGAACCAAGTCGGGCATCACCGCCCTCCAGATGGACATCAAGGTCCCGAACGTCACCACGGACCTGATGAAGGAAGCTCTCGACCAGGCCAAGCGTGGCCGCTTGCACATCCTTGCGAAGATGGACGAAGTCCTCGACCACTCCCGCTCGGACATGTCGCCCTACGCACCTCGGATCTACACCACCAAGATTCCGCAGGACAAGATCCGCGACGTCATTGGACCGGGCGGCAAGGTGATCCGCGGGATCATCGAGCAGACCGGCGTCAAGATCGATGTCGAGGACGATGGCACGATTCACGTGGCGTCGAACGACTCGGTGGCCGCCAAGAAGGCACTGCAGATCATCGCGGACCTCACGGCGACTGCGGAAATCGGCAAGACCTACCTCGGCAAGGTTGTCCGCCTCGTGGACTTCGGCGCGTTCGTGGAAATCTTCCCCGGCACCGACGGCTTGCTGCACATCAGCGAGATCGCCGAAACCCGGATCAAGGAAGTTCGCGACGAGCTGAAGGAAGGCGACCAGATCTTGGTCAAGGTCATCGGTCTCGAAGGCAACAAGATCAAGCTCAGCCGGAAAGCCGTTCTCAAGGAACAGCGCGAAAAGCTGAAGGGTCAGGGCAAGGACTAACTCCGCGCCGGATGCAAATGGAAAAGGGGCTGATCCTTCGGGGTCAGCCCCTTTTTCGTTCCTTGGCGGCCCTTACCGCTCGTACTGCATCAGGGCCATGAACCCGAAATCCATGTGGAACTGCTGATGGCAGTGGAATAGCGAGGGCCCCGGATTCATCGCCATAAGATCCGCTTCGACAACGCTCTTGGCTGGCACGACCACCACATCCTTGAAGACGCCCGAAGTTGGTTTCCCTGCATACCGGGTGATCTCGAACGTGTGCCGGTGCAGATGCACCGGGTGCGCCATGTCGCTGCGGTTGTCAAAGATGAGCCGGTTGCGGATCCCGGGTTTTACGAAAAACGGATCCGTCTTCGGATATGATTTCCCGTTGATCGCCCACAGGTTGCCGTCGGAGCGGGGCTCGATCACCAGCGGCACCGGATTGGCGGAAGGCTGCTCTGCGGCTTGGCCCCAGAGCATATAGTCCCAAGTGAAGGGGGCGGGATGAGCCCATTGCGGCTTACCCACTGCGCCACCGTATTCCACCACGATTCCGCAGCCTGCCCCGCGCAACTTGGCGTCTTCCTCGCCGAAAACCCACACGCCTGGAGCGTTCATTTCCACAATGGCGTCCACCCGCTCTCCGGGAGCGAGGTCCAGCACCGGAACTCTGCCAGGTCTGGCGACCGCATTGCCGTCCAGCGCAATCACATCGAAGGAATGCCCCGGCAACGCCAATCTGTGTTGCAACGTGGCGCTCGCGTTCAGGACCCGGAAGAGCACGCGCTGCCCGCGCTTCACACGAACTGGGTCCCCGGCGCCAAGCATTTTCCCGTTGATGGAACTCAGCCGGTAGTCCACGTCCATTTCGTGGTCGGACGAGAAGAACGGATCCCAATCGTGCAGGATGATGGGCACGTCTTGGTCAAAGCGGGCCGGATTCCCTTGGCCGCCGGTTCCAGATGGTTCGATGATCGCCATCCCGAATTGCCCGGAATACGTTCCCTTCGTCAGGTCGTGTCCCGCCATCGCATGGGCGTGGTACCAGCGCGTTCCAGTCGGGTTGGGCGTGAAGGTGTAGCGGCGTCGGTCCCTGCCTTGGACCATCGGCGTACCCTCCTCGTGCGCTCCATCAACGTCCGGCGGGATGTGGAAACCGTGCCAGTGCACCATCTCGGGCTCCGAAGTCTGGTTGATGACGTCGACCGAAACTGTCTTGCCTTCCGTGAAGCGGATCAGCGGTCCCGGGACTTGGCCGTTGTAGCCAACCGTCCGGATCGTCTTCCCCGGACCTAGCTCCACAGCGAAACGGCTCAGCGTCAACGTAACGTCAGCCGGGGTTGCACCTTGGAGTGCGTTGGCCGCGAGTACACTCCCGCCCAGGCGCAGAAGCTCCCGCCGGGTCATTGCTTGGAACCCGCAATCCACGTGGCGATATCGTCAATCACCGCAGCTGCGACGTTGCCGCCCTTGCGGTATTCGAGTTGCGACGAGGGGCCATCGCCCGACATGAACAGGTGGTTCAAAACGCCATAGTCGTGGAATTTCACATTCTTGGCTCCGGCAAGTCCCTTCTGCCACAACTCGAAATCTACTTTTGTCACTTGGAAGTCGCGGTCGCCCTGCAAGACCAGCAGGGGAATGCCGAGTCGCTTTGCCTCCGCTGCAGGATCGTAGCTTTTCAAGTCTAGGAAGTACTCGACGGGAAGGCCCAAGAGGATCTGGGGATGTTCCTTCCCCGGTGCCAACTCGCGCACGCGCACCGCCTCCGCCTTCATGAGTTCCATTTTGCGCGCTTCCTCAGGCGACGCACCGCCCTTTGCAGCCAGCATGTATTCGGTTTGGGCGATACTGATGTCTTCAATCCGCCGGGCATTGGCCGCCAGCAGAACCGCGCCCGCCACGCTGCCCGCCTGCTTCACAATGCGGGGAACCGCATAGCCGCCCAGACTGTGCCCGATGACAAATAGCTTGTTCGGGTCCACTTCCGGCTGTTGCCGTAGCAACGCCAAGGCTCGCACCGCGTCCTCCACGGTCTCTTCCTGCAGCGTGTACGCAATTGCCGACATCTGCGGCCCGTAAGCTCTTGTGCGCTTGTCGTACCGCAACGTCACAATCCCGCGTGACGCCAGACCTTCCGCGAGATCGGCAAACATGCGGGTACTGTAGATCTTCTCGTCGCGGTCGTTGGGTCCGGCTCCATGAACCAGTACAACGCCCGGATGTCGACCGGCTGTGGTCGGAACGGACAGGAGTCCGGCCAGCTTCCATGGATCGGAACCTACTACCACGGGCCGTTCGAAAAACAATCCGAGTTTACTGTACAACGGCCGGTTCCACGCGGTGTTCTGTCCCGCTGCTGGCAAGGCCAAATGCAGCACAGCGATCAAGACAGCCAGCAGGAACCTATTCGACTTCAATCAGACCCGCCATCGTAATGTCGTTGTTCAGGTCCCAAGTCCTTTCGTACTTCATCGTGGCGGCATCAAACACTTCGATCTCGAAACTCGCACCGTAGATATAGAGCTTCTTGCCGTCCTTCGACATGCCGAAGCTGAACCTCGACTTGCAGGAGAACTCGCTGCGTTCCGTCACCTTGTTCGTGGCAAGGTCGAAGTGCCAGAACTCGCAGCGCTTGTTGCCCTGCAGTCCCGTGGACACGACGGTGTAGGCATCTTTCTTGTCCGGAGTTACCTGCAGTCCAGTCATGCCCGCGGGCGCGGGACCCATCGGCGCGAAATCCACGCGGCGCGTTCCAAGATCGAATCGACCGATACCGAAGATTCGGTTGTGAACGTAGGGGTCCGAGGCGTTGAACAGGGATATGTGCTGGCCGGGTTCCGAGATCGAGTCCAGCATGCCGCCGAAGCCCGCGCTCTCGAGACCAGGAAGGTCGGGCTTGGCAAGATCAATCCGATCCACAACCTTGAAGTCGGCGGTGTCGATGATCACGACCTTGGAGCCGAACTGGTAGAGATACTTTCCGTCCTTCGAAATCTCGAAGCCGCCGCGACCGCCGCCTCCCCCTCCGCCAGCGGCAGTTTCCTCCTCCTTCGCCAGATCATACGTTTTCACGATCTTCTGTTGCGCGAGGTCGATCACCGTATACTTTGGCTTGCCGATTTCGAATTGGTCCACCAGCTTGTTGATCTCGGTGGCAACGGTGTAGAACAACTTCCCGTCGGGGTCGGGCGTGCCGCCGTTGAAACGGTAGCGCTTCGTCGCCGTGTTCAGCACAAAGTGGTTCGTGACCTTATGCGTGGCCACATCCACGACTTCGATACCGCTGTGGTCGTTCGTCGTCACGTAAAGCGTCTTGCGGTCCATCGACAGCTTGATGCTTGTCGGCAAGCCCGTCGCGAGTGGAATGCGGTCGGCAACCTGTCCCTTCGCCTCGTCAAAGACGAGCAGCGAGCTCGGATAGGCTCCCATGAAGAGGGAGCCGCCGAACAGGGATACGCCGGATAGCGCGAAGACACAGATTCCGAGAGCTGTATTTTTCATCATGCTGGATCCTTCCTGGGTGTCTGGAACCGTGTCTGTCTATGGGAAAACCAGATCCAACTTGCGCCAGTCCTTGGTGGCTGCGGCGCAGGCGTTCGCCCAGTCGGGGTAGTTGTTGAGATGGTCGGGAACCTGCGCGGGCCAGAAACAGGTCACGTAGCAGTCGTAAATGTCGCGTTCGACAGGCTGGCACAGGCCGGCCGTACCGCCAGCAGAATCAACCTCCCAGCCAGGGGAGAACGAGAGGGCGCAACCCATCGGCACATGCGGGCGCTGCTGTTGGAGTGCTACCACGTCTGCGTTGCGGGACGAAACCATTTCGTCGATGCGACGCGCCTTCTTATTCACTGCCCGGATGTGCTTCATAGTGCTTTCCTTTCGGCAAACTGTTCGAGAAACTGGGGGTTCTGCGCACTGACTGCGCCGTAGATGCGGAGACAGGTGTCGGTCCACTCACGAATCCAGTCGCAGTAATGCAGATTCGCGTGTCCTGTGTCCCCATAGCGCACGAAGGCTTCATGATGGCACCCGCCCGCGCACAGCGGACGCGCCCAGCAGGTGTGGCAATCGTACTTCGAATTGACGTGGCCCCGGGTAAGAAACTCGCTCTGTTTCTCACGGTCGATGCCGGTGGCGATGTTTCCGAGGGCATGGACATCGGAATCCACAAACCGGTGGCACGGAGCGATGTCCCCAGACGGGCCGACCCCCATAAGTCCCAAGCCGGCACCGCATGGGTGCGACTTGTTGACTCCCTGGATAAGTTCGGCAATCGTGTCACTTACATTCGAGAAGCCATGCATCTCCCCGCGCAGCGCGAACTCCAGCCATTCGTCTGCGAGGCTGCGGAAGTGCTCGAACACGCCCCTCATGCCCGGCTCGTTGATGGAGTACAGGCGGTCCGGCGAGGTTGTCACCGGCGCGAATCCAACCTCGTGGAAGCCGAGATCCTGCTTGAGATGTCGGTAGATCCGGACAACGTCCGTGACGCCGCTGGTCAGCGTCACGCGCGCGGTGATCGGGCGGGTACGGTGATTCGCAATGAGCGCCCTCACCCTGGGCTCGATGATGTCATAGCTTCCGCGTCCGTTCGCGAACACGCGCAGCTTGTTGTGCAGGTCCGGTGGACCGTCCATGCTCACGGTTACGCCGATCCGGTTCTCCGAAAGGAACTCGATGATCGCGGGAGTCAGCAGGGTCGCGTTGGTGGTGAGGCTGAAGTCGATTTCACGTCCAGCCTCCGCAGCCTTCTCGCTGGCGTAAGCCACAACGTTCTTCAACAGCGGGAAGTTCATCAGCGTCTCGCCGCCGAAGAACGTGATGTGGACGGCCCTCCGGTCGCCCGATTGTGAAAGCAGGAAGTCGACCGATGCCTTGGCCGTCTCCAGATCCATGAACTTGGGCTTGCCCTCCGGCGTGGCGACCTTGTCCTCCCCGAATTCATAGCAATAAGTACAGGACAGGTTGCACTGGTTCGTGAGATTCATCACGAGCGACTGCAGCGGGAAATCCGCCGGCGGATTGGCCAATGGCTCCCGTACTGTCTCCCCTGAGACGATCAGGTGCGAGTGATACAACTCCCCGAGCAGTTCGTCGGCGTCGGTGTAGCTATAGCCTTCCGACACCAGTTCTGCCATCAGTTCGTCATGGTCGGCCTCTTTTGTCCGCAGGCGTTCCACAATCTGTTCGGCGGCTCCGTCCAGTTCGAAGACGGCTCCGGCGGGCACCAGATAGACGAATCTGCGACCGGAAGCCTCGAAGTCGTGGAATTCCCCCGGACGGTACGTGCGGGTCGCGGTAGCCGTCATTGAGAAACCTCGGGTTGATCCCACTTGATATAGGTTGGTACCGTGACAACGAGATAGGATCGGTTGGTCAGAGGTTTCCCATCCTTGTCCTTTTCTTTCTTTGCCGTGGCGACCACCCACACGTCGCCATAGTTGTTCCGGCTGAACTTGCGCTCTGGATTTGGGCCATCGGAGGCTGGCGTGAAAAACGCCGTCTCACTCAGATTCCCCACGAATGCCTTGTCGTCGTCGCCGTAGACTGCCATAAACTCCTCTACTGCCCAGTTGACATCGATCGGCCCGAGTTCGACGTCGTCCGCCGTGTGCGGTTTCCCGTCGGCACCGTTGTTGAATCCGATCGCCTCGAACTGTTGATAGCCCTTCGGATGCACGTCGCTGCCGAGTCGCGCCAAAGAAGTTTCAGGAGTAACTTTCAAGTAGTCAACCTTGTCGTAAACCGCAAATGCGCCTTGCAGGGTAGAGCGCCCGAAAGCTATATCGCGCTTTCCCGGCACCGCATCCTTGGCAACTTCCACCTCGGCCACGAACTCTGTCTTGGTGTGGCTGACGAGGCGCTTGATTTTGACCCCGGCTCCCACGTCCAGATCAGCTGGATCGAGCGTCGCTGGCAGGGCATCCGCATATACTTTGAGTTGGGCGACTTCGCCGGCCTTGAGGGCATAATTCGCCACACTGACCAAGGTGGGCTCCGTCGCAGCGCGGACCAACTTGACGTCGAAGCCGAATTCCTGATAGGAACCCCAAAACCAGCGGCCCTCGGCCCACTGTTGATCCGGCGAGATCCATAACGTCTCTCGAGCATCGCTGTTCGCGTCGTCCGGTTTCGGATTCTTGGCCGCCGTTCCCTTCGAGCGCCCGCGCCACGAGTAGCCGGCATAGACCAGACCCGTCCCGGTGCGCTTGAGCACGGTTCCCGTGAGTACCGACTTCAGTGTGGCGGATGTCTTGAACTCGTCCTCGGCCGGTCCAGGCTCAATCATCATTTCTCCCACGTACTTTCCGTAGCCCGGAACAGTGGCGGAGACCAGCCATTTTCCAGCCATGCGGGGTACCCGAAGCCGTGCACGCCACTCGGCCCATTCGGGCGTGTGGAGCGGTGCCGACTTGCTGAGGAAATCCAGCGCCGCCTCTCCAGGCTCGGGTCCGGGCGGCGTGCCCGGAGCAACGGTTACGGTAGGAGGCTGGCCGGGAGGTGCGCCGCCGCCCCGACCCGCACTGCGGAAGTGGGTTTCAGCCTGCGCGTAGAGCGCCACGTGCATATTCTGCAGCAGCTTCCAGTCATCCTTCGAACGGCGCCACGAAAGCGCCCTGCCGATGGCGTGGCAGGTTGTGCACGCGCCGCGCACCGCGTCGTTCGGGATCAGGGTCTCGTCGATCAGCCGGTGTTCCGGCATGTACATCACCGGTTTCGCCTCGGAGGGTGCCAGACCGTGGTGGGTGGAGAGGTATTTCACCACGGTGCGGGCGTCGGCGGGGCTGATGGTGAGTCCGTTCAACCTGACCATGCGCTTGATGGCCTCTTCCCAGCCTTCCGGGGTCGTGCGCTCCCAAGAGATCCGCGAGAGATTGCCCTTCGCGTCCTTGGCATGGCAGGTGCCGCACTTGGAAATAACCAGCGGGTTCGTGACGGGAATGCCCTCGTCGGGTTTCTCGTCCGAGGCGGCTGCACTGCCGCCACCCCTGCCGCCCCGCTGCGCGCGAACCTCCGGCGCGGCTCCGAGGAGCAGAAAGGCCATCGAAGCCGCGAGTTGTACGGTGAAGCGTCGATTGAGTTTCACTGTTGTCGGTGTCCAGTCTTAAAACGTGATCCTGCCACTCATTTGAAGCGAGCGGGGCGCCGCCCCTTCCGCACTCTGCAATGAACTGATAATACCGAATGACGAGGTGCCCAATGTTGTCCCGGGCGACCCGTAGTTCGGGTGATTGAACGCGTTCGACGCGGCGGCTCCGAAGCGCATTTTCACCCGCTCGGTAATTACGAACGTCTTCAGCAGCGAGAGGGAAACGGCCTGCGTCCCCGGACCCACCACCGAGCCTACCGGGGAGTTCCCGAAGCGCCCGATGTTGTTGGCCGGAATGGCAAACGCGGCCGGGTTGATCCACTGCGTGATGCTCCGGGTCGCAGGGGAAATTGACGCCCCGGTGACGATGTCCGCGCGGCCGTTGCCATTTAGATTCACGAAATTCGTGCCCGAAGGATCAGCTCCGCTTGCCGTCACCGTCAGGAATGGTCCGGGCTGGTAGAGCAGCACACCCGAAAGTTCCCACCCGCCCGTCGCCAGTTTCAGCGCCTTGTTCTTGCTGAGCGCCGGCACTTCGTAGAGGAACGTAGTGAGGAATCGCTGGCGGCGCGTGAAGGCCACATTGCCGTAGTCGAGCGCGGGATGGAAATAGTCCGTCGTCTGGCCACCGCCCGATCCGGCGAAGGCCGAGGGGTTGTAGCCGCCATTGTCGGAAAGATTCTTCGCGAAGTTGTAGCTGGTTTGGAACTGGACGCCCTTCGACATTCTCTTGTTCACTGAGACCGTGAACGCGTTGTAATTGCTCATTCCGCCGTTCGTCTCCTCCACAATCTGGTTGAACAGCGGGTACGGGGCGAACTTGGTCGCGGCCGAGAAACCGGCGGTGTTGGCGGGAACCTGGTCGGGATTGTCGGTCAGGCCAAGGTTCGAGCCGTGGCTTCCGTCATAGGACAGCCGCAGCCCGACTTGATAGCCAAGGTCGCGTTCCACTGTCAGATTCCATTGCTGCACGTAGGGATCCTTGTAGTGCAGGTTCGAGGATAGATCGAAAATCTGCGAGCCCGGCTGTGCGAGATTCGACGGGAACGGGTAGGGGAACGTATACGCCGCCTTGCCGTTCGAGACGCTGTTGGTAAAAGCAGCCAGGTCGCTCGCCTCAACGGCCCAAGCGGCATTCAGCAGATTACCCAACTGGGCTTCGATGAACTTGCCATAACCGCCGCGCAGCACGGTCTTGCCGTCCTGGGTGATGCGCCACGCGAAACCGATTCTCGGCGCAAAATCCGTCTTCTGCGAGTAGCGCAGACTCTGCGGAATGCCCACTTGGCTGGCGGTCAGGATCTGCATCGGCAGGATGGATTGCGCGAAGGCCGGGTTGATCAGAGGCACGGCCTTGTCGGCCACCACCACAGCTCCGTGTACCGAGACGCCGTTCTGGATGGAGGAGTAGTCCGGCAGGAAGTTCGCGGTGTTGGAGTTCCGGTCGTTGAACATCGGATGGTACTCCCACCGCATGCCGTAGTTCACTGTCAGTCGCGAAGTGACCTTGAAGTCATCCTGCACGTAGCCGGCATAGCTCTTGGCGTAGCCGCTGGAATCGGGATTCAGCACCGTGGAGATTTGGTCGCTGTCCGGAATGCCCAGCAGGAACGATGCAAACGCATTTCCGACCAGCGACTTCGTCACCGAGTTGTTGAAGGTGTACTGGCCCAGCCGGCTTGTCGCAAAAACATTGGTGTAGAGCGCGGTCAGGTACCGGAAGTCGCCGCCGACCTTCAGGGTGTGTTTTCCCTTTGTGACGGTGAAGTTGTCGATGATCTGCCAAGTAGAAGTCTTCGAGATGGAAGATGCACCGCTGCCGGTGCTCTGGAAGCCGGAAATCTTGAAGTTCGGCACAGCGCTTCCCGCAGGGGGGGCCTGTGGCAAATAGGGCAGCAGGCCCGTCTCGGTGGCCGCCGTCAGGGCGCTGACGCCGTAGCTGTTCGCCGTGTTCGAGCCGCTCAGCCCGCCCCGCAATTCGTTCACCATCGTCGGGGTTACCACCCAGTTGTGCGCCACCGTAACTGCGTAGTCGTGTTCCGGCTGCAGGTTGGACCCAGTTAAAGGGGACCCCGAAGGTGCCGTGTGTCCCAATTTGTACTTCCAGGTAGCGCGGGCGAAGAGATAGTGCTTCGCGGTGAGGTTGCGGTCGACGCGCATGTCGCCTTGGTCGCTGCTCACGCTGGTCGGGAAGTTCGTAACATAGTTGCTCACCAGCGAATTCGGGGACCCGGTGTTGGGAAGCGGATAGAAATATTTGAGTGCCGCCTTCGAGAGCGGTGTAATTAGGCTCTGCGGAATCTGGTTGCCCGGAAAAGGCGTGTGCGACGTGGGATCTAGAATCGCCGTCGAATAGCTGGAGAGGTCGCCGCTGCGCAGCGCCAGTGACGGCATGTTCTCCACCAGCACCTGCTGCTTTGGCAGGCGTAGCGCTTCGGCGCTCAGGAAGAAGAACGTCTTGTCCTTGCCGTTGTATATCTTCGGCAACAAGACCGGTCCGCCGACAAACAAGCCGAAGTCGTTCATGTCCAGCTTGGGCACCGTCGCGCTGAACGTGTTCCGTGCGTCGTACACCGTGTTCTGATTGTTCTCGTACAAGCCGCCGTGGAAGGCGTTTGTCCCGCTCTTGGAGATGGTTGTGATGTCGCTGATGCCGCCGAATTCGGCGCTGTTGTTAATCTCGCTCACGCGGATCTCCGCGATGCCGTCAAACGACGGGAAGAGTTCCGAGATCGGCGCGCTGTTGCGCGGGCTCGTCGAACTGATGCCGTCGATGCTGACCGACAACATGCTCGGCTTCGAGCCAGCCACAGAGAGGTTGCCGCTGTTGTCGACTTCCACACCGGGTTGCGTCGTCAATGTCGAAAAAGCGCTGGTGGAACCGGTAGCCCTGGACCCGATTGCCACGGGTAGATCGTTCAACTCCCGGCCCAGCTTGGTCTCTGCGATGTTTGAGACTTCCGTGTTGATGGGCGCTTCCGCCGCCTCCGACACCATGATGGCCTGTGTTTGGCTGGCGACCGAGAGAGTACCGTCGATGCGGGCCGCCTGCCGCGCCTGCAGTTGGATGTGGGTGTACTTGCTGGGCTCGAAACCCGGTGCCTCCATCGTGATCTCATACGTCGCAGGTTCCATGTTCACTGCCACATAGGTCCCATTGGCGTCGGTAAGTAGTGAGCGCGCGGAGTCCGTGCCCGTATTGCGGATCGTCACTTTGCAAGTGGCGACAACTGCGCCCGACGGATCCTTGACGGTTCCGGTGAATGACCCGAAGGTCGATTGGCCCTGCGCGATGGCGCAGGCCCATAGAAGCGTGATGACGGGCAGGAGATTGGGAAAGCTCCCGATCCTGCTCATTCCGAGCCGAAATTCAGTCATTGTTCACCCTCGTAATCAAGCGTATTTGTGATGACAAAGCGCTGCCATGGCGGGTACATTGGCGGCAAGCTGCGCTGGATGGGTTTGTGTCCAGTTCGAGGGGACAGGCTCAAGACGCTATGAGCTTCAGGATTACTACTGTGAGCAAGACGGGGAATGTGAATTTATTCTTCCACGGGTATTGCGGGATGTCAATCGGACAATTTATGAACGGGCTGATAGAAAGAATCTATTTCCTTGGGGCCGCGTTGGCGAGGGCCATCACGGCGTATGCTGTGGCGGCGTCGCTCATGAAGAGTCCCGCGTCGGAAGACAGTTCTCGTTGCTTGTTCATAGAAGTGGCGGCCCATCTGCCGTCGGACTGTTGCTGGTTCCGTGCTAACCAGCCAAGTGCGCGAGCCAGCGCCGGTGCGGCGGCAGGAACGGAGGCATTTTCCAACGCCAACGCCACAATGCCCGTGGCGTAGCCATCGCTGGCGGGGTCGATCGGCGTATTGTCCCGCCGTTTCCACCCGCCGCCCAGGGTCGACATGCTGAAGCCTCCGTCGTCCTTCTGCTTGGCCAGTGTCTCGGCAACGATCTGTTCCTGCTGTTCCCTCGAAAGCAGGCCGGAAAGTTTGGCCGACGCCCAGAGCAGCACCACCCGGTCGGCCGGAGTTTGCGTGCCCATGTTCTTCTGGAGCCAGGCCCGCAGACTCTTCAGTCCGCCTTGGATGCCGGGTTCACCCGCGTATCCACCTGGAGCGATGCTAATAGCCAGCGCCGCCAGCGTATTGCCGTAGAACTGGGAATCACCTTCCCACGGGGCATTGTGGAACTGCAACCACGCCCACGCCCCGTTCATATCCCCGGTTTTGAGTTGTAGCGCCCACATGTTGTCCAATGCGAGCTTTGCATCGGCACCCAACTTGCCGGATGGAGCATCGTTCGAGGCCAGAATCAGGGCGTTGAAAATAGCCTCGGTTCCGCGTGACTCCGAAGTCTTCGGCAGGCCCGAAGTCTGGTCGGCATAGAAGGGCTCAACCTCCTTCCACATCCGGACCCGGCGCGTGATGTTTTCCAGCATCCGCTTTTCGTTGGGCGACTGGCTGGTTTCGTGCAGGGCACCGCGCAACGATGGCCGCCCTAGGGCGAATGGTGCCAGCGTATGGCAGGAAACACAGAATGTGCCGTGATCCCGTTGGGCCTTCGGCCAGTCCATCCACCAGGAGGCCCGACCGTCAAGATACCCCGCAGCAGCCTCGGGACTCCAGGCGGGAAGTGTTTGGGCCGCCGCGGTGCCCACGGTGATGAGGGCTGCTGCTGCGATAAAGATCGACGTCTTGAGTCTAGCCATGTTGTCCTCTGGTGGCGGGAACGCCGGTTTCAAGTGGTCCAAAAACGCATGGCAAACGGGGACAAGCCGGACCTTTGTCCGATGGTACCCGAAAGTCGGCACCGTGGGCAAGGGGAATCCTTAGTCCGCATCTTCCATCTCACTCGCGACTGGATAGCGCAATCAAGTCGACGACGCCAGCCGCCACGCCCAGAACCACAAACACAAAGAACGAGGCTAGGAGGAGGAGTTCAACCATATCGCACTCGACGAACCGGTCAAAAAGAAGGCGTGCAAGCGCCCAACAGCGCCTTGCCCAGATGAGCCCGACCGATGGCACGGCGGGGACAGCGATGAAACGTGCTTCCAATTGTACTTATCGGTTGTATCGTCCAATTCCTTTAGGGGGATTTTCGCCGAGCAATCGATCAGACTCGCACTGTGAGTTTCGAGGGCTTATGACGGCCATGTCGATCGACAATGGGCGATCAGGATGTTCCAGCGATCCAGCTCCTTCCACGAGGGAAACCTGTCGGACGACCGCAAAGCACCGTACAATTTCCACGCCTTGGAGGCCCTCTCATCAACGATTCGACCAATCTCAGGCCGGAGCTCAAGCCACTGAAGTGCTTCCGCATTCGACAATTTTGCTGGGAATCGGCGCAGATCGAACCTCATCGCAATCTCTTGGTCGTCCAGCCAGAGGTCAATCTCCTCCCGAGCGAGACTCGACCGCCTGTCCAAATCGCTACGGAGGTCATCTACCAGCCTGAATGCTTGGCCCAGTGAACGAAATCCAATATCGTACTTGCAAAGCTTTAGTGAAAGCTCTACCTGACTGGACATGCCAAGCAGTCGGTTAAAAGCTTCCTGAAAGGCTACATCGCGTTGAATGTCACTGTCGTTGAACCCACCGATCAACTCCTTCAGCCGGGGCCATCCCGTCCGGACCTCGTGCGCCTGTTGGACGATCCCCTGCAAGGCCTGAAGCGAGCGGCTGGCCGTTAGCAGGCCCTGCTCAATCTTGGCCGCTGTATCGCAGTCAATAATCCACCGCAGGAGTGACTCGATTTCATGTTTCCGTCGGTCCACCGCTACCGCCACCTCGTTGCCCGGAATAGTGGCCGACATCTGCCATGCCGTGTCTATCTCGGCCTCGATGGCCACGGCCTTGGCGCTCCATTTCGTCTCTTGGGCCATAAGCAGGTCCAAGGACCGACTGATTTCTGCGACTTTATTCCGAGCAGAGGAGAGCGCATCGATTTCGCGGCGATTCCCGCGCTCACTGTCTCGTTGTATGTCTTGCTGGATCCGTCCAAGACGTGTTCGCAATGGCTTGAGCGCATCTCTTGAAGCTTTGTATGTTGGTCGCCAGCCGCGCATGCTCCTAATCGCGCCGTATTCAGCCTCAAAGTCGTTCCGCGCTCTTCTAACGGCGACCGCAGAAGTCACAGGCGATGCGAGGCGGGCCCAAAAACTTGGAGTTTTGCTAGCGATTGGCATTGAAATCCAATATGATGTCGACCCTGCGGTCACTCGACGTGACTCCCGTGCTGGAAGTGTCACCTTCACCCGACAGCACCAGAAGCTTCTTTACTTTCTCGCCATAGCCGCAGTCGATGCAGTCGTAGTAAAACTTGATCACCTCCAAGGCGCGCCGGGCTGAAATATCCCAATTGCAGAATGGATCTGACTTGCATCGCTGCATGTCAGCCGTTCCCTTGACTACGATCCTCTTAATGCCAGGCCGCTCAAAGAGCTTTCCGACCTGCCGAAGGAAATCCTCCTGTGGCTTTTGTACGCGGACTTGGTTCGTTCCAAATTCAACCTTTCCCGTGAGCGGAACCACGATCTTGCTGCCGTCCCGACTGCATGGTAGGCCGGCACTCTTGCAGTCAGCTTCCACCGGGTTGACTAGTCCGTCCATAACCCCCTTTTGGATGTCTCCCGACAGCAAGAATAACAGCGAGCCGATAAACACGATCAGCACGAATACGAACGTGGATAAGAAATCCACGTAGGCCGGCCACACGGTGCCCTCCTGTTCCTCGCCATCTTGCATAGAGTGGCTTACCTCCTATTCCACCAGCTTGTCGGCCTTTGACCGCCGCCTTGAATCGTCCGCTCCAAGTGTTGTATTGCGGCTTGGAGTCCGGCAATATCCGTCACAGGCAATCGTTGGACCGAGTCCCTCAGACCCCTCAATTCCAAGAGAACTTGTTTGGGCGAAAGGCTGTCCAGAGTCTTCGCCAGTTCATCGAGCTTTGGCGTAATGGCCTGCCGCATAGATGTCGGGAGTTCCCTGCGCACTAGCTCGAGGCCGTTGATGACATCGCGGATGTCTGCGTTCGGAAGATCATCTACCTTTGCTGCCAGTGCCGTGCATGCCGAGACGAGGTGGCCCATGCCGTCTGTGGTCGCCTGTAGTGTACGGGATAAAGCTTCCAAGCTCGCAGGCAGGAGGCCGAGCCCGGCGACGACCCGAGCATTCGCTTCGGTCGATTTGGAGACCGCATCCAAGTATTCTTGGAGCTTCCTGACCCGATCTTCCTGCGCCCCGAAAACAGCGTAGATCTTCTTCATATACTCCATTTGGCTGGCCAATTTGGAGCTGAAATCATTCGCAACATCGGCGCTCAGCTTAAGTACAGACGCGTTGATGGTTGCGGGTAGCTGGCTTACGGCGTCCGCTACGACTTGTGACGACAAATCGAGTTTCGAGCCCAGCTCACCGACCGAAGCCATCGACGTTCCGATCATGTCGAACGAGCCTACCACTGTCGCCATCTTGTCAATTAGTTCCGCAAACTTTGCCAGTTGCGCATGCTGGTCCACGGGGCGGTCCGCTAGTGCCACAAGGTAGGAGGTCTCCGCCCAGACGGCGAACTCCCGCGAACTCCGCTGGCCGCGTACATTCATTATGATGGAAGAGAACAATATGATAGCGGCGCCGAAAATGACATAGCCGCTCATCGTAAATGCGGATTGGGCCTTTTCGGCAATGTCCCCCATTGCCTCCTGAATTTTTCTAACCGTATCATCAGCGGTGCCCTGTGATATAGCCACCTGTCCGACTCCAATGCTCCTGAAGGCATCACCAAGCTTTTTCACCGAGCCTTGTAGATTAGACAATGTGACTAGCAGGCCACCCAAGATCAAAACGCCAACGATACTCCTTGGTGTGGATACCAACGAACGAAGGGCGGCCTGAACTGGAGCTGCGGAGTGCTCAGGCCGGAACGCTCCGAGGATATTCTTGCTGGCAGCAGTGGAGAACATGGCCGAGTACTCATTCGCCGCTCGTCCCAACGGTGTCTTGCCGTCAAACGGGTCTGGGCCCGGCACGTCCCTCGGGAGTCCTCGAAGCCGCAGGTCGAATGAACGGAGCTGTCCGAAAGCCCGGAAGAGAGAGGCTGTCGCGACAAGAAACAGGAGGATGCAAGCCCCAATGAGACCTTGGTTGACGGTAGCCATTCAGTTCACTCCAACCGGTACAAAATATAACATCTCAATTCGGTCAGGCCCTTGCCGGATTTCCTCTCGCTCATCTTTCGTAACGCAATGATCCACGTGTACCGTCACCCTCGGCATCCGCGGCTCCGCTGACGCAACGCCCAAGGCGTGCTGAACGTCCTTAGCATAAGCGACGCTTGCTCTGTTTGGGGGCAACCACTCCCAGTGCTGCTGCAGTGCCCACTGGTAGAATCTTTCCTGGCCAAGTTCTGCAATCCTCGCGATGGATTCTTTTCGGTGCTGGACGAGTTCCGCACGCCCGGAAGACGGAAGGGCTTCCGGCAGGAACGGGTGAATTGGGAGAGGAAATCGGCTTATTGCATCCAACGCTTCCTCGTAGGCGAGGCTTAGCAGCGCCGCGTCGTCAATTGCCGCGAAGCCATCCTCGAATGAGTGACTCGGCCTAGCGGACGGCTTCGGCCTAATTGATTGCCCGGCCCATGCGCGACCCCCGTTTACGGCAAGCTTGTCCGCCAAGCGGCAAGGAGGGGCACTGCGTCCAACATTCGTTAGTCGGTTCAATAGCTCAGCATAGCTGCTCGCCATCCTTCCCTCCGTTAGCAGCCAATCCTCAATGCTTATCCGTTCGGTCGGTGCGGGGTAAGCCTGAAGAGCTGCACGTACAATATTGGAAAAGCGCGGCTGTAAATGGCTCCACAACGCAACATCATACAAGTATTCCGCGCACTCCATTGGCTCGGGCCACCGATACCCCTCAATGGCAGTATGGTAAAAACCGTACGAATGCTCCGCCCGCCAACCTGTAAAAGTCTCCCCAATCTTGTGGCGACTCGTTTCGGTCAGGGCATACACGGCAATCAAACGACGAAGGACGGCATGAGAACGTAGTCGATCAATTTCGCGGTCGCGAAACCTCGTCGTTACGAGGCATACCCTGCCACCGCGGACGTTCGTGGACGTGGAAAGTCTCCGATAGACAGAAGACCAAGCCGCCTCCCCCTGCGCGGACGGGAAGGCGAAGCAATGTGTTCGAACGTCAAAGCCGTGTCCGTGAGCAGCCACATCGATTTGCCTGAGACACTCGGCCATCGCGTCAGGTTCCTCGCCTAGGGCCGCACAATACACGTCGACACCGAGTCCAACACGGGGGTCGAGTTTCCCGCCAACGCTAGCGATCAGCTGCTCCAGCATCGAAATATGCGCCGAATCCGGGGCTTGGCTGCTGTAGTTCAAGAGTGAGAACAGTCCTCGGTAGTTGCCAAATTCAATGCCCGGACGTATGGTCTCAGCTGCCCCGTCCACGAACACAACTATGCTTGGATTGAGGCCTCTCATTATTTTCCAATTTCCGGGAACTTCAAAAGCATCTCGTCCACCGAAAGCAGAATATCTCCCGACGCTCCCGGTACCGTTATACCCAACAACCAGCGGTCACGCTTGGCGATTATCGGAGCTATGTCTCCGAGCGTTAGGGCTGGTTGGGCTTCGAAATGGCCCTTGGTTCCCGTCTCCGTCAGGATCCCGTCCCATGTGGCAGCCAAGGACATGGATTCAGCGCCTTCTCCGCTGTGGGGGGAGCGCATTGATGCAATCACTCTTGGGTACGGTGATTGCATGCGAATGAGGGTTATCTTCACTCCTGACACCTGCGATGATCGAACCTGTTGAATTGGGATTCGATCCGACCCTGATGATGACAGTTGCGAGCCGTGAGGTGGACCCCATCGTATGGACAGTTTTTGGCCTATCCTTAATGGTGGCGGCTGTTGAACATCAATGGGGGAAGGCGGCATGAGACCGCCATCCACTCCGGCCTTGGCTGGACGC
>CAIVPR010000084.1 GCA_903907865.1 uncultured Acidobacteriia bacterium | reverse complement strand
GCCGACGGCGAGGTAGCCATGGCCCGCCTTCTCACAGCCACCCAAACCTGCCGCGTCCAGGGCCGCAATCCTCTCGACTACCTCAAACAGGCTGTCCGCTCACACCGCGCGGGCCTTCCCGCACCTTCGCTCCTACCCGCCTAACCACGGGGCTGAACTGTTACCGAATTCGTGTCCAAGCTCGGCGCGGGTGCGATGGGCGAGGTATGGAAGGCCCGCCATACCCAACTCGGGCATTTCGTCGCCATCAAGTTCCTGCAAGCCGGACTTGCGGGGGCCAAGGAAACGGAGCAGCGGTTTCTGCAGGAGGGCCAGAGGCAAGATGCTCTCGACCACCCCAACATTGTGCGGGCGCTGGATTTCGTCGAGAAGGACGGGCGCCAGTTCCTGGTCATGCAATTCATCGAGTGGGGCTCTCGAGAGGACCTGATCAACCAAAACCCGGGCCCGGTGGCGCTGATCCTAGTGGTCCCCGTCGATGATTTAAGTCCTGGATGCGCTCGGCGTCGCCTACGCCAATGGAGTGGTGCACCGCGACGTGAAACCCTCGAACATCCTGCTGGACGCAGGCGGCAACGCGTACCTGACCGACTTCGGCATCGCCCTGCTGGGAGGCCAGAAGCGCCTGACCCAAGCCGGGCGCGCGATGGGTACCTCGGCCTACATGAGCCCGGAGCAGATCAACAACCCCAAACTGACCGGGGCGCGGTCGGACATCTATTCCGTCGGGGTCCTGCTGTACCAACTGGCAACGGGCAGGCTCCCCTTCGGCGCCACCGACGGCGACATCGATTTCCACATCAAACGGGCCCACGTCTTCGAACCGCCGCCGCCCCCGCGCACGGTCAACCCGGCAATCCCGACAGAATTGGAGGCTGTGATCCTGGTGGCGCTCAAGAAGGACCCGCAGGACCGCTACCAGACCTGCGCCGACATGGCGGAGGCGCTGCCGCGCTCCCTCCGTCCCGCCGCTGTGGTCCGGCGCAAGCCGAGCCGGCGCTGGCTCTGGGTGGCGGTCGGACTTCTGCTGGTTCTTGCCCTGCTGATCTTGGCCCGCCCCGTCTTGCACTGAACCTGGCAACCATTTTGACCCGCCGTACGTCAAAAACAGTGATACCATATGGTAAAATTTTCTACATTCAAGACGTCGAACCAGCTTCTATGCCGAACAAGGGAATCGTATGCGCAGCACAGGCCTTGGACTGGAGGCGCGATCTTGGCCATGTCTAAGGACCCTTGGATGTGGGTGGCGGCAATGGTTGGAGTTCTAATCCAGTTTGGACGGCTGCCAGCAGACAGCCGAGGGATTTATTGCTTGACGGATCTCACCCAGTACATCTCGAATCAGCGTTCGCGGGCATTGGCCGAGTTTGCGGTTTTCGTATTGCTTGGAACCATCGCTACGCTAATGCTCAGTGGGTGCACGCTCGGGGGCACGCTGATGACGGGTGTTGGCTTCGCGGCTGTTACCATCAGGGAAAAGAAGGTCTAACCAATGGAATATGCCACTACTCGCCGCATCCATAAATTCGCATCGTTCTCGGCCGTGGCAGCCGTGATCCTGCTCGACGCGGTTGGACGTCGTTGGGTTTCCCAGCTTGTACTGGCCGTCTCATGTGTCGTCATGGTGGTCAATCACATCGCCTCAATACTCCTGACCGGTGCTTCAGCCCGCAGTCAAGTGACTTATCCACCGGTTTCGCCGAAGCATGGGAAGGGTGTGGATTGGGGCCGATTGGAGTTCGCATTTGTGCCGGTTGCGTTGATGGTGGCCGCGGCAGTATGGGGAACTGCCTACATTTCCAACGTGAGGTGGCCCGAACACCAGCCTCCGCGTCTAGTGGTGGCACTCCCTGAGCCGCCAAACACCGTGCCTGTGGTCTTCCCCAAGGCCAATGGCTCGCAAGACCTGCCGGAGTTTACGTTCCACGATCCGGACAACAAGTTGATGCAGGTGGCGGAGCGCTTCCACGGGATCTTGGGGTTCGGCTGTACCAACAGCACGATTTACGTCTGCTACCTTCAGGACTGGAACACTGGGGACTTCAAGTCCGGTCGCGTCGACCGCAGCCTCTACGTCGCCTTTGAATTGAACCAACTGAACAAGTGGACCGCCGTCCGGCGCGTTCTCTCGCGCCACCCCGAGTACCGCGAGCCGGGCGGGCATGTCTACATGCTCTTCCCCCCGACCTACAAAGACAAGCTCGATCCTTGGCTCAAGAAGATCGCCAACCAACCCGGCGGCGATCAGGCCAAGTTCCGGCCCGACCCGACCGCAGAGAGCGGTTTTCAAGCCATCATCCCCGCCACAACGATGTAGGCCGCGAGCACACGCGCTGGCACGGTCACCGGAATCTTCATCCCCCCAGGGCTATCCCTACAAACTCCAACAGAAAACAAGCAAACCGGCGTCTCCAGCAGGCTCTTTTTTTTACCCCCCAAAGTTCGTTTTTCCACCCCCGTCCGCCCTACAATCGCGACGAGCTGGACAACACGACTCCAAACACCCAAAACGCCGAATCCGCCAACAACCCACCCTGCTCCGAGGCTCAATTCTCTAAACATGCCCCGTGCATCGACTGGGAAAGTTCCGAAGAACATAAGCGCTAAGATAAGGAGCCGGCTTTCGATAGCGCGGGCAATACCTTCCTGGAGGGGAACCGGTCTCGTATGGCTGCGTTGAAGTAGCGTCCCTTCGACGGTGCCGCGGCCAGCGCCTCGAAGGTTCCTGCGGGAACGCCGGTATACCTGTAGACCGAGCCGTCGCGGAACTCCAACTCCAAGGTGCGGGAAGCGGCATCGCAGGTCCCGGCGGCCAAGGTTGACGATTCGGGGGCTTGGAAGGTGGTCGAATCAGGCTTCATTGCACCACCTCCGGCAGTTGGGAGAGTTGGGGGCGCTTGGTGCGGCTGCGCTCCCCAAGCGCGGATGCGATTTCGTTCCATCTCGCCAACACCCCGGCCAACGGGATGGACGGGGTGACGGCCTCGGCAACCTTTTGGAAGGCAAACCGGAATTCACGCCATCGGCTGCGGACCGGCGGCTTGTTCGACAAGGTGGTAGCCCCAGGGGAAATCGACCTTCCGATCCGGGCCAGCTTTTGCGTCAGCAGCGCCACCAGCAGCTTGCCGTAGAGCCAGGCGCGGCTGCTCCGGTCGTCGCTCTTGGGCACATGCCCCAATTGGGCGATCGACTTCAGTCCCTTGAAGGTGAGCTCGATCTGCCACCGGAGCCGGTAGCATTCCAGAACCTGGGCCGGCGTCGCCACTTTGGCGGGCAGGGTTGTAAAAACAGCTTTCTCACGTCGAGGCGGCGTTGCGCGCGCGCGATGGCCTCCTCGCTCTTGCGGACGGCGCACAGTCACCCAGGCACGCGGGTGTCCCCGGCCTGCACTTGGACCGCCCACTCCACCGCCGTCCCGGCCGGTTGCGGCGTCCCCAGGGCAGTTGAAGGCCGTCGGCACTCCCGAAACGCGGGAGTACGCGTTCATTGTCTGATACGTTGATCGCCAGCTTGGAGCGGGAACGTTCCGGCATTCTTGCGCGGATTCTCGGTCTGGGAGATTTCCGCAGCGGGTCCATAACCGCGTTCACTGCGCGTTGCGGCAAGCCTTCGTGCCGTTGTCATCAACCGGGTGAGGCGGGCCATGGCCCCAACTACCGTCTGACGAGGAAAATCGACGGAAAGTCGGTCACCGAGACGTTCCCTTCGCCAGCCGCGCTGCGGAAGGCTCGGGCGGAGGTCGATGAATTCCACCGCTTCCGCAGGCTCAGCGCCGAACTGCTCGAGGTGAACGAGAAGCTCTGCAAGGCGCGGCCCGCGGAGGCGGACAGCACGGTGCTGGAAAAAAAACGGCGGACGCGGTCCGCGCAGCCGTCGAACGCGAGATCGACAGCCTCGTCCGCATCCTGATCCAGGCCCGCCGCGGCACCGGGGGACTCGACCTCGAGGCGGTCGAAACCACCCTCCGCTGCCACCAACTCAGCGGAAAGTTCGAGGACTACTGGGCTTCCAGGTCTCGCGCCGCCTGAGCTGGCAACAGATTTGTCGCACACCCGTTGGCGCGTATGTGGATTCTTGTCCGCGCCCAATTTTTGCCGAAACGAACCCGGCCAGCCAAGGGGGCGTTGCGCCGGTCGGCGACGGGCGCAACGGATGCCATCCGACCCCACAAAGGCAAACTCAGTGGAAACAATGCCGCCCATGCACTATGCCATCCCGCCTTGGGACCGGGTACCAGCGCAGGGTCAGTTGCCGCGTTCCAGCATGACGAACGTCCACACCGTCGACCCCGTCCGGATGGTGGAATAGTTCGGCAACGCACGGTTCCCCTCCTCGATCGGCACGCCGTTCAAATCCGTCCCGCTCAGGCTCACCATGTCCCCCACGACAAAACTCCTGCGGAACGAGATGTGCGAGTTGACGGACGAGAGCGTCGGATCCTGGGGAATGGCGATGTCGCAGTTCTCCTCGTCCCGCCCGATCAGATTGCGGCCTTCCCGGACGAAGAACACCTGGCCCTCCGGCTTCCAGGTGTAGGAGGCCAGCACACCGACAATCTTTCTTGCCGCACCCGACTTTTGGCTCGCGGGCGCATCAGCGTCGGCGGGCGCGCCGCCGGGTTGCCAGTACTCGGTCTTGAGCCGCTTGCGTCGGGCCTCAGCCCGCGCTTGGGCGTCCTGCTCCAGCCCGGGACTAGGACTTGCAGGTGCCTGCGACGAGGGCGACACCTTGGCTGCCTGGTCCTTCGCTTCGTTGGGAGACCGCTCAATCCGGGACTCGTCCAGTTCCGTCGGATGCCGGAACACCTCCGCCACCGGCTGGGGCCCCGACTGGTTCTTGCAGTACGGACATTCGGTCCAGACCAAGTCCATAGTGTGCCCGTTGGGGCACTTCCTCGCCGCAGGGCGCAGGTAGTTCTCGCACTGCATGCAGAAGTGGGCATCGTCGGAGTTGTCGGTTTTGCAGTTCGTACAGGTTTTCATTTCAATTCCAAATCGCGGCACTACTTTGCCGTTGAGGCGCCTAGCACTACCAATATGTCGGCGCTCTTGAAAGCCGCCTTTTCAGCGTCCGTGCGGACGTGCCGCTTGCCGCCCAAAGCCGTGGCGATGTCATCGGCAAGAGGCTCAAGCGACGAATCCTTCACCGACACCACCGTCTCGCCGGAAGCCACCGCTGGATGCTCCCCAATTTCCACCCTCGTGACCTTAATACCGCCCGGAAGCATCGCGTTAATCGCATCTTCGGCTTGGCTTGTTGCCGGGTTCTTGCCCTCTCCCAACAGGATGACGCGTTTTGCCTGCACGGGAACCGGCGCAGCAGTTCCAAGCGCAGAAGCTCCAAGCGTGGGCGCGACCGCCCCAGGCGTTGCCACCTTGGCAGTGCCCGCTGGCGCACTCGGGGTACCCGGCACCGTCGCCGCAGGTGTAGCTGCGACTGGCTGTTTTGTCTCCGCGGGTGCCGTCGGTACCGCGACGGGTGCCGCAAGCTCCGACGCTGGCGCGCCGGCAACCTTCGCGGGGGCCCCAGCCTTGCCGCGCGACGAATACCCCACGCCACCCCAGAATCCGCCCACAGCCCCCAATACAACGAACACGGCAGCAACCGCCAACACGTGTTGCCGTGCCCACGCCAAGCCCCGCACTCCAAACCGAGGCGCGCCAGCTGCCGGCCCTTCCACCTCTCCCACTTCTGGCACCGACCGGTTCGAAATCCGGGACGCAGTCATTGGCACCGTCGGCGCTGCCAGCATCACCGGAAGCGCAACCCGCCCGGGAGCCCCGACAGCCTGTGCCAATTGCACCGTCACGTTGTCCTCGCCCCCAGCCGCCAGCGCCAACTCAACCAAGGCCTTGGCCGCATCCTGCGACGCTTTCCCGAACTGCCGCAAGGTCCGCTCGATCTCGGAGTCCTCCACATACCCGCACAAACCGTCCGAGCACAGCAACACGATGTCAGCCACTTGCAATTGGATAGCCGGGAAGATCTCCGGCAGCACTTCGCCCTTCTGTCCGATCGCCCTCGTCAGGAAACTCGCCTCGGGATGGACCCGCGCATCCGCCTCCGAAATCATCCCGGCATCGACATACTGCTGGACCCTGGTGTGGTCCTTGGTTATCCGCTGGAGCCGCCCCTCGCGGAAAAGGTACGCACGGCTATCGCCGACGCTGCCCACCACTAACTCCAATTCCGGCGTCACCACCACCGCCACCATGGTCGAACCCATTCCCGCTAGCAGCGGGTCACCTGAATGCCCATGCTGGAACACCTTCCGGTTCACCACCTCCGTTGCGTTGGTCAACGCAGCCGCCAACGGCTGGTCCTGGATCGGTTGCGCCAAGCACTCCTGCATCAGCGCCACAACCATCGACGACGCCGTCGCTCCCCCCAGGTGTCCGCCCATCCCGTCCGCGACGATAAAAACCTCACCGAAGACCGAGTTGAACTGGGTCATCCGGTCCTGGTTTTCCGTCCTGACGGAGCCTGCGTGGGATAGAACTCCGACTTGCAACGCTGGTCTCACCACGCCTCCACCTCCACCCGTTTCCTAGCTACAAAACTCCAACCTACCGATAGTCGCGCCGTTTCAGCGCGGCACCCAGCAGCGCCGTCCAGCACAGGGACAACCCAATGAGGAAGGCGCAGGAACGCGGAAAGTCTGCTCGCTCATTTTCATCGGGAAAGTGGTTGGAGGCCACATCCTGCTCCTTGGCTGGCGCGGCCCCCGGAAGCGTGGGGGGCTGGAAACGCGCTACCCTGTGTTCGGCCTCGATTTTTAGATTGGATTCGAACGCCCAGCGGGTCGGCATCACGAGCGACGCCTTGCGGATCCCCTCGTCCACCTCGTGCAGCGGCTTCATTCCGCCGCTCAGCAGGATCAGCGGCAGCAGGATCAACGGCAGGCAGGCCACCGCCGCCTCGGTCGTCTTCACCACGGCCGAAACGAACAGGCCGACCGCAACGCCGTTCATCGACGCCAGAAACAGGCTCACCAGCAGCGGCAGCAGCGGTTCCCGAATCGTGGTGAATGCCGCCACCAAGCCAACCAGGATGCTGCACTGCACGGCGCACAACGCGCCCATCACGACAAATTTCGACACGATATACGACGGGATCTGCAGGCTCACCTTGCGTTCGCGTGCGTAGATCGCCTGCTCCCCCACAATCTCCCGACAGGCGTTGTTGCACCCGAACCAGACAGCCGCGATGGCCATCATGAAATGCGTGCCCGCAATCTTGCCCACCAGCAGCCGCCAGGACTCCATTGTGAACCGGCCCCCCGAGTCCGCCATGCCCTGGTAGACAAGGACGAGGAGCACGGCGAAAATGGGGGCCTGCGCCAGCAGGATCAGGGACTGGGTCCGGTCCCGCAGCCGGATCGTCAAGGCCCTACGGGAAAGCGGCAGGATCTGGCCCAGCCCTTTCTTTCGGACCGGTGCCTCCACCTTGCCGGACCCCGGCTCCGCACCTGTCCGCGTTGCGTTACCCGCCGCGGCCTGCCGAGAGCGCCGAAAGTGTTCCGCCCAGTCCGCGGCCGATCGACCCGAACCGTCTTTCTTGATGCCGATCTTGCGGAACAAAAGCTCCGGCCCCGGCTCCTCCTTCTTCTGCCGACGCTCATCGCAGCCAGCGTTGTTGAAGAATTCGAGCGAATCGGGATGGGCCGGGCCGAAGTAGACGAGCCGCCCCGGTGCGCCCGAATCGCGCGCAACCACCGCCAACTGGTGAAATTGCTTGAAGACCGCCAAGCTCGGCTGATGGATCGTCACCAGCACAGTCCTGCCGCATTCGGCCAGTTCCCACAGGAGCTGCATTACGTTTTCGGCGTCCTCGGACGAAAGCCCAGAGGTCGGCTCGTCAAGGAAGAGCAACGACGGGTCGCTCATCAGTTCCATTGCGATGTTCACACGTTTCCGTTCGCCTCCGCTGATCACCTGCCGCTCGGTCGACCCGATGATGGTGTCGCCGCGGTCCTGAATCCCAAGCCGCACCAGCATCTGGTCGATTCGCCCGAGGATTTCTGGTTTCTTGAGGTCCGTCCGCAGCCGTGCCGTGTAGTACAGTACCTCACGGACGGTCAACTGCGGGTGCATAATGTCCTCCTGCGGAACGTACCCGATCTGTTTACGGTACAAGTCGTAGTGCCGATAAAGGTCCCGTCCGTCGACAGATACCCGGCCTTCGGCAGGCCGCGTGTACCCGTTCAGAATCTTGAGCAACGTCGTCTTGCCGGCACCACTGGGCCCCATAATGGCAACCAGTTTACCCGGAGCCACAGACAAGCTGACCGGGGCAAGGTGCCGGCCCAGGCCCGCTTCCTCGGCATCGATTCGGAGCCCGACCTCGCGGACTTGCGTCTCCTTGAGCCTTCCACCCAGGTCCAGTACAATCAGAGTGGAGCCGACCACCAGCCTATCGCCGGGTCGGAGAATCTGCGGCTCCCGCACCCGCTCGTTGTTCACGTAGGTGCCGTTCAGCGAGGCGAGATCGCGGACCTCGATGCCGCTATTCCCGCGCCGCAACTCGGCGTGGTGCCAACTGACCTTCGGATCGTCGATGGGGTACGGGCAGGCCGGATCACGTCCGATTTTCCCCATCCTGTTGCCACCCGGGTTGACCGGGGACTTCCCTACCACCGGGCCGAGAAGCTTTCCAAGCTCCATCGGATGCAGCCCGAAGAACACCATCAGATCAGTCTCGGCGATCCTTGTCTCCTGCAGCACAGGCCTTCTGTGGTGGTTAAGATACGTTCCATTAGTCGATTTGCAGTCGGCAATGAAGTCACCGTTTTCGGCACGGGTGAGGATCGCGTGCACCCACGAAACCTGGGAATGGTCAATGACGATGTCATTCTCGGGGTCCCGACCGATCTTCAGCCTGCGGTTCCGCGCTAGACCCTTGCCGCACCGCTGGCATGTGGCGGCATCAAGCGGATTTCGTATTGAACATGTTAGGCATTCCATGGCGTTCGAGGGGGAACTATTAACAAATAGTATCCTGGAGCCGCGTCAAGAATATTTTCATCTGTTTGAGCAACGGCTGCGCCTTCCGCCGCCTCTTGTTTAGGAGGCAACATGTCCACTAGCCATAATGAACCCCCAATCCCAGCCCCAGAGGGGGCACCGGCCGGCTATCTGGAAAAACGGGCGGACGAACTTGTCCGCCTTGTCTATCCCGACATCAGACGCCGGGCCCGATGGCTGATGAAGTGCAACCAGCCTGGCCCCACATTCGGCCCCAGCGGCTCTGAGCTTGTCCAGCGTGTCCTGATGAGATTGCTCGGCTCGGACGGCACGGCCCAGATGCTCAACGTCGTTGAGACAAAGGAAGAATTGGTCTTCCTGCTTTCACGCCGCATGCGTGACATCCTTGTTGACTATTGGCGGAGCAAGGGGGCCGAGAAAGCTCCACCAAGGAACGGTCGCGTGGATTTCGAGGACGCGAAGCGAACCGTCGCGGCTACAACATTTCAACCCGACAAGCTCCTACTTGTTCACGAACTTCTCCTTCAATTGGAAGCAACGGATCCCCAAGCAGCCACCGCTGTCCAGTTCACCTACTTCGACGGACTCACAGGCCATGAGGCGGCGGCCGCGATGGGACTGCCGTATGGGACGTTGCGCCACGTAAGGGATCGGGGAATGGACTTCCTGAAGGGAAGAATGGGGGTGAAATCGGGCTCCCTCCTGCCATCGGGCCGGTGAAATCGGGACTACATTCGCGGGCGCACTACAAGCGTGCCCGCGACCATGTCGTGCAAGCCCTGCTTCTTGGGCGTAAATGCCGTCATCACAAACCCCATCTGCCAAATGGTCGCGGACAGCATCCGCGCGGAGTAGCGCCCCATCGCCCGGCGCAGGCTGATGCGCGCCCCTTTTAGATCAGTGACCCGGAGTCCAAACAAACGCTTCCCGATTGTCCCCTGCATCGGCGAGGACTCCATCAGGACATAGTACGGTGCCAGCAGGAAGTACACGAATCCAATAAATTGTGAGATGTGCCAGGCCATGTCTAGAGCCAAACGCATTTGCTCGGTATTGATTTCGCCCCGGAATGGCCCCCGGCCCCAGTCAACGCGGTTGGCCGGGCTGGGTGCGACCCCCAGCAGGTGGCCGAGAATCGATATCGCCGGATAGAACAGCACCAAATCCACGCACACCGCTCCGGCGCGTCGCCAGAAACCCGAGTAACGATGTTTTAGGATCGGAGCGGCGACCGATTTCCAGCAACTGCTGCAAGTGGTCGCTCCAGGAGCCAGCAGACAATCGCAGTGCGGACACTCCCAATGCCTTGCAGGCTCTGCCTCCTCGGCTGTGGCGTCAACTGACGGCGAGTCTTCAGCGGCCGATGTGGGACGGCGCGCCACCGGGTAGGAGAGCGTATTACGCAACGCCGGGTAATCAAGCGGCATCTGGCCTCCCTTGCAAAGTACCACAGTTCGGGCCATGCGGTCATGCAGAGCCTGCCGCTTTGCGGTCCACGTCGCCATCGGGAATCCCACAAGCGTCAGCAACGACAGCAGTTTCCCAAAATTGCGGCCGACCGAGTTCCAGAAACCAATTCTCCGCCCGTTCAGATCGCCGACGCGAATCCCCATCGCCAGCTTTCCGACTGTGGCCTGATAAGTGGAGGACTCCAAAGAGATGAAATACACCGCCCACACAAGATTTGTTATTAGGCCAGACATCGCATCGGCGAAGACATCGTCCTTGCGATTCAAGCCCAGAGCGAGTGCGATTACGCCCCCAATCAGATCGGTCAGTGCAATGTCGAGGACCAAGGCTACCCCCCTCCGCCAGACCGCCGCATAGCCGGGAAGTGGTAGACTGCCCAGTGAAGTACCGCAAAGGCCACAATATGCAGGTTCGGGCCCCCACTCAGCGTCGCACTTTGTACATGTCATTTTATCGTCCCTCGCAGGTATTCGAACAGATTCCACGCGTCGAAAATTAGCTGCCGAAGTCTCTCCGGCCACGTCTTGACAGGAGGATCCGGTTGTGCCTGTTGCGCAACGGCGTCGAGGGTCCGGAGCGCTGGCCGCAGTTCCACCTTGGAGACCAGTTCCAACCGCACCGGCCCTGTTAGCTCGGCCAGAGCCGCACTATTGGTTCGTGCGAGCTTCGCGGCACTTGCTGCAACCGTTGCGGTCGACACCGAGAGGGCCTGCGGGAGCGTAAGTCCGCCACTGCTCACCGAAACCAAGGCCACGGCTCCAGCAAAGACAAACGGATACCGGCTCAGCATTCGGCTCGCTTTGGCGAACGGATCGGCGCTGCTCGCGATCGGAGGTTTGCGGCCATCCAACGCCGCCCCCACATCCTTGGCCATCGCCAGCGCGCTGTCGTAGCGTTCGCTGGGCTCCTTTTTCAAAGCCTTTAAGCAAATGCTGTCGCAGGCGCGCTTCAACTCCGAAGCGAGTTCGTCCGGCGTCAATCCGCCCCGCATCATCCCGATCCGCCGCGCGTCCAGTTCCACAAGGACTCCCCGGAACGTGGTGACCAAGCGCGGTTGGCGACAAGCCTGCGACGGCGGCTTCGGAGTGCGTTGCAAGATGCGTTGTTCCAGTGGCAGACCGGAGTCGTGTATTTCGAATGGAGTGTGCGAACTGGCCAATTCGTAAAGCAATGCACCCAGCGCATGGATGTCCGAATGGATGCCCGCAGCAGGTTTGGTGCGGCGAATTAACGGTTCTTCGCTGTTTTATGTGGGTAGGACCTTCAGGTCGAGCTTGCCGGCGATGAGGTAGATCATGGTGATGAGGTTCTTGTCGGAGCGGTAGCCGCGCGCTTTGGCCTTGGCGGCTT
>CAIVPR010000083.1 GCA_903907865.1 uncultured Acidobacteriia bacterium | reverse complement strand
CGACTTCGCAGCCCAGACCACCGCTTCCCCAGACACCGGCACCGCCACCACAACGCCTTCGCCGCACTCCTTTCCAACAGCCCCGCCTTCGAACTCGTCCTCCGCTACGAGGCCCGCCACGCCCGGGCCTACGAACGAGCCGCCAAGGCCCTCCGCGACTACCGCAAAGGCACCGGTCGGGATATCCACGAATCGAGCCAAACGAACCCGACACCAGCCCACATCCCGGATGCGTCGGCACCATCTACCGCACCCGACATGCATCCAAACGAACCCGAGCCGGCTATCGAAACACACCAAAATCAACCAAACAAACCCGAGCCCCACCCCTTCCCCCACACCAAACGCCACGCCAAACAACTCCGCCAGGCAAAACGCAACAAACGCCGCCGCTAAGACCAACCACCGGCCCGGCGATATAAAGAATATGCATACTATCGTGACGTCGAATTTCATTTGCGCTATACTGCCAAACCTGATACCATCAAAGCTTCACCCGGAGTGTATTCAATGAGCACCAGTGTCCCCGAGCCCCCATTCATCCCCGACCACCACATCCAGGCCCAGGCCACCCTCGCAATAAATCCAACCAACGGCCTCCCCGCACCCCAGGGTCTCTACAATCCCGCCAACGAGCACGACGCCTGCGGCATCGGTTTCGTCGCCCACATCAAGGGCCGCAAGTCCCACGACATCATCGAGAAGGGGATTCAGATCCTCATCAACCTCACCCACCGCGGCGCATGCGGCTGCGACCCCGACACCGGCGACGGTGCCGGCCTCCTCATCCAAATCCCCCACACCTTCTTCGCCCGCGAAGCCCGCACCCTCGGCTTCTCCCTCCCCGAACCCGGCGAATACGGCGTCGGCATGGTCTTCATGCCCGTCGAACGCCACGAACGCTACGCCACCGAAGGCATCGTCGAGCGCATCATCGCCGCCGAGGGCCTGACGCTTCTCGGTTGGCGCGACACCCCCATCGACGGCAATGCCATCGGTCGCGTCGCCCGCGCCTCCCAGCCCTACATCCAGCAGATCTTCATCTCCCGCCCCGCCGGTATGTCGCAGGACCAGTTCGAGCGCAAGCTCTACGTCGTCCGCAAGCTGGCCGAAAGCGCCGTGGCGGCGGAAGCCGAGGAGATCCCCAACCGGGGCATGTTCTGCATCCCCTCGCTGTCCTCGCGCACCATTATTTATAAGGGTCTCCTCCTCGCCCCCCAGATCGCCAAGTTCTACTCCGAACTTTCCGATCCCGACGTCACCAGCGCCCTCTGCCTCGTGCACCAGCGCTTCTCCACCAACACCTTCCCCACGTGGCATCTGGCGCACCCGTTCCGGTACGTCGCCCACAACGGCGAAATCAACACCGTCAAGGGCAACATCAACTGGATGAACGCCCGCCAGTCCATCCTCCGGTCCGACCTCTTCGGTGACGACCTGCACAAGCTCTTCCCCATCATCCAGCCCAACGGCAGCGACTCCGCCGCCTTTGACAACGCCCTCGAGCTCCTCGTCCAGTCCGGCCGCTCGCTCCCCCATGCCATGGCCATGCTCATCCCCGAAGCTTGGGACGGCCACCCCCACATGGACCAGAAGAAGAAGGACTTCTACGAGTACCACTGTTCCCTCATGGAACCGTGGGACGGTCCCGCCTCCATCAGCTTCACCGACGGTCGTGTCATCGGTGCCACCCTCGACCGCAACGGCCTCCGCCCTGCACGCTACGTCGTCACCCACGACGACATCTGCGTCATGTCCTCTGAGACCGGCGTCCTGCCCGTCAAGCCCGAGAACGTCAAGGAAAAGGGCCGCCTCCAACCCGGCAAGATGTTCCTGATCGACCTCGAGCAGGGCCGCATCGTCTCCGACAACGAACTCAAGGAGCAGCTCGCCGGCCGCCAGCCCTACGGCGAATGGCTCAAGCAGCAGCAGGTTACCCTCGACAAGCTGCCCGAACCCACCCGGGTCCACGGCTTCGAGCACGCGACCATCGTCCGCCGCCAGCGGGCCTTCGGCTATACCGACGAGGACGTCCGCGTCCTCATGGCCCCCATGGCCTCAAATGGCGAGGAGCCGCTCGGCTCCATGGGCATCGACACGCCCCTCGCCTGCCTCTCCGACAAGCCGCAGCCGCTCTTCAACTACTTCAAGCAGCTTTTCGCCCAGGTCACCAACCCGCCCATCGACCCCATCCGCGAGGAAATGGTCATGTCGCTGGTCAGCTACATCGGCACCGAACTCAACATCCTCGACGAAACGGCCCGGCACTGCCACACCCTCAAGCTGCCGGGACCCATCGTCTCCAACCGCGACCTCGAAAAGCTCCGCCGCGTTTCCCACGGCGACTTCCTGGCCAGCACCCTGCCCATCATGTTTCCCGCCGCCGAGGGCGAAAAGGGGCTGGAGCGCGCCCTCGACGGTGTTTGCCGCCGCGCCTCGCTCGCCATCCAGGCTGGCTACAACATCCTCATCCTGTCCGACCGCGGCGTTGACAAGGACTACGCTCCCATTCCGAGCCTCCTCGCCCTCACTGCCGTACACAACTTCCTGATCCGCGAAGGGTCCCGAACCCAGGCCGCGCTCATCATCGAATCCGGCGAGCCCCGCGAAGTCATGCACTACGCGCTGCTCATCGGCTACGGCGCGTCCGCCGTCAACCCCTACCTCGCCATCGAGACATTGGAAGACCTCTCGATGCGCGGCTACCTGTCACCGGGAGTTACCCCGGACAAGGCCCTCTACCACTACATCAAGTCCATCAACAAGGGGCTGCTGAAGGTCTTCTCCAAGATGGGCATCTCCACCCTCCAGAGCTACAGGGGCGCGCAGGTCT
Source organism: uncultured Acidobacteriia bacterium (assembly GCA_903907865.1). GTDB lineage: Bacteria > Acidobacteriota > Terriglobia > Bryobacterales > Bryobacteraceae > BOG-234. The sequence continues at coordinate 32,639 of CAIVPR010000083.1, read as the reverse complement.
TTGAAGCCATCGGGTTGAGTTCGGCCTTGGTCGAAAAGTACTTCACGGGCACTTCCTCCCGGATCGAAGGCGTCGGTCTCGACGTCCTTGCCAAGGAAGCCGTCATGAAGCACCACCTCGCCTTCCACAATCTGGGCGAGGCCGACACCGAACTGCCCGTCGGCGGTGCCTACGCCTTCCGGCTCCGCGGCGAGGACCACTTGCTGAATCCCAACACCATCAGCAAGCTCCAACACGCTGTGCGGAACAACAGTTATTCCACCTTCCAGGAATACGCGGACTCCATCGATTCCTCCAACCGGAAGCTCTGCACCCTCCGCGGCCTGTTCGAATTCAAGGAAGGCAACCCCATCCCGATCGAGGATGTCGAGCCCGCCACCGAAATCGTCAAGCGCTTCGCCACCGGTGCCATGTCCTTCGGCTCGATCTCGAAAGAGGCCCACGAGACTCTCGCCATCGCCATGAACCGCATCGGCGGCAAGTCCAACACCGGCGAGGGCGGGGAAGACGAGGCACGCTTCACCCGCGACGCCAACGGCGACCTCCGCCGTTCCGCCATCAAGCAGGTCGCCTCCGGGCGTTTCGGAGTGACGGCCCACTATCTGGTCAACGCCGACGAGCTCCAGATCAAGATGGCACAGGGTGCCAAGCCCGGCGAGGGTGGCCAGCTTCCCGGCCACAAGGTCGACGAGGTCATCGCCAGGGTCCGCCACTCCGTCCCCGGCGTCGGCTTGATTTCGCCTCCACCGCACCACGACATCTACTCGATCGAGGATCTAGCCCAGCTCATCTATGATCTGAAGAATGTCAATCCGCAGGCCCGCATCTCCGTCAAGCTGGTCGCCGAGGTCGGCGTCGGCACCGTCGCGGCGGGCGTCTCGAAAGCCCACGCCGACGTTGTCCTGATCTCCGGTCACGACGGCGGAACCGGTGCTTCCCCCCTTACCTCCATCAAGCACGCCGGCGCGCCGTGGGAACTCGGCCTCGCCGAAGCCCAGCAGGTCCTGGTCATGAACGACCTCCGCAGCCGCATCCGCGTCCAGACCGACGGCAAGCTTGCCACCGGCCGCGACGTCGCCATCGCCACCTTGCTCGGTGCCGAGGAGTTTGGCTTCTCCACGCTCCCGCTCGTCACCCTTGGTTGCATCATGATGCGCAAGTGCCACCTCAACACCTGCCCCGTCGGCATCGCGACCCAGGACCCCGTCCTGCGCGCGAAGTTCATGGGCCAGCCCGAGGATGCCATCAACTTCTTCTTCTTCATCGCCGAGCAACTCCGCCAGATCATGGCCAAACTCGGCTTCCGCAAGCTGGACGACATGGTCGGCCGCGTCGACATGCTCGATACCCGGAAGGCCGTCGAGCACTGGAAGGCCAAGGGCCTCGACTTCTCGGACATCCTTTACAACCCGCCGACACCGTCCCGTGTCGCCCGCCGCTGCACCACCAAGCAGGACCACGGACTGGACGAGGCGCTGGACTACACCCTGATCGACCACGCCCGCGAGGCGCTCGAGAACGGTACCTCCGTCGACATACGGCTCCCGATCCGCAACGTGCACCGCACGGTGGGCGCGATGCTGTCCGGCGAGATTGCCCGCAAGTACGGCTCGGCTGGCTTGCCCGATAACACCATCAAGTGCAAGTTCAACGGTTCTGCCGGACAGAGCTTCGGTGCTTTCCTCAACAGGGGCGTCACGCTGGAATTGGAAGGCGACGCCAACGACTACGTCGGCAAGGGCCTTTCCGGCGGTCGCATCATTGTCTATCCGCCCAAGAACTCGACCTTTGTCCCAGAGGACAATATCTTGGTCGGCAACGTGGTTCTGTATGGAGCCACCACCGGCGAGGCATTCTTCAACGGCAAGGCCGGCGAGCGCTTCGCCGTCCGCAACTCCGGGGCCAGCGCCGTTGTCGAAGGTTTGGGCGACCACGGCTGCGAATACATGACCAACGGACTGGTGATCGTCCTCGGCAAGACCGGGCGCAACTTCGCCGCCGGCATGTCGGGCGGCATCGCCTACGTCCTTGATGAGCAGGGCCAGTTCGCCAGCTACCGTTGCAACAAGGCCTCGGTCGACCTCGAACAGGTCTTCGACCCGGCAGACCAAGCCCTGTTGAAGGACTGGATCTACCGCCACTTTGAAGCGACGGGCAGCCCCCGCGCCAAGCATGTAATCGAGAACTGGTCGGCAATGCTGCCCAAGTTCGTCAAGGTCTACCCGCACGAATTCAAGCGCGTCATGAAGCAGCGCGCCACCCAAAACACCGGGCACCGGATCCCCCCCGTGGAATCCCGCCCCACCGCCGCCGCCCACGTCTAGGACCCAGATGATGCCAACAACTTCCTATATGACATCCGCCCTTTGTGGGGCAGCCACCCTTGGCTGCGGCAGCCTTTCAGGCAGCCGTAACCGTGCCTCCCGGGGGTGCAACTAATCATGGGCAAACCAACAGGCTTCCTCGAATTCCGCCGCGATCTCCCCACCCGTCGCCCTGCCGCGGAACGCATCAACGACTGGTTCGAGATCTACCAGCCCTATCCCGAGGCCAACATCCGCGAGCAAGGTGCCCGCTGCATGGACTGCGGCGTGCCTTTCTGCCATACCGGTTGCCCGGTCTCCAACATCATCCCCGACTGGAACGACCTCGTCTTCCGCGGCCGTTGGCGCGAGGCCATCCGCGTCCTCCATTCCACCAACAACTTCCCGGAATTCACCGGCCGCATCTGCCCCGCGCCGTGCGAGGCCGCCTGCGTCCTCGGCATCACGGACCCCGCCGTCACCATCAAGAACATTGAGAAGACCGTCGTCGACCGTGCTTGGGAAGAAGGCTGGATCACCCCGGAAGTCGCCCCGGTCCGCACTGGCAAGCGCATCGCCGTCGTCGGTTCCGGTCCCGCCGGACTCGCCGCCGCCCAGCAGCTCGCCCGCGTCGGCCACTCCGTGACCGTCTTCGAGAAGTCCGACCGCATCGGCGGCCTCCTCCGCTACGGCATCCCCAACTTCAAGATGGAGAAGCACACCATCGACCGCCGTCTGGAACAGATGCGCGCCGAGGGTGTCGAATTCATCGTCAACGCCCACGTCGGTGGCAATGTCCACACCTCCGACCTCCAGCGCGATTTCGACGCCATCCTGATCGCCACCGGAGCCGAAGCCCCCCGCAATCTCAATGTGGAAGGCCGCGACCTCAAAGGCATCCACTTTGCCATGGAGTTCCTGCCCCAGGCCAACAAGGTCTGCGAGGGAGACACCGTGCCCGACCAGATCCTCGCCACCGGCAAGCGCGTCGTCATCATCGGCGGCGGCGATACCGGTGCCGACTGCCTTGGTACCTCCCACCGCCAGCGAGCCGCCAGCGTCATGCAGTTCGAACTGATGCCGAAGCCGCCCGGCGAGCGTTCGCCCAGCACGCCTTGGCCCCTTTGGCCGCTCCAGTTGCGCACAGAGAGCGCCCACGAAGAGGGCGGTATCCGCGACTGGTCCATCAACACGGTTCGTTTCAGTGGCGATGAGAACGGCAACGTCAAGAAACTGCACGGCATACGTGTGGGTTCGCCGCCGAAGTTTGAGGTCCAGCCGGGCACCGAATTCGAGCTGGATGTCGACCTCGTCTTCCTCGCGATGGGCTTCCTCGGCCCCGTAAAGAACGGACTGCTGGAAGAACTGGGAGTCGCCCTCGACAACCGCGGCAACGTGGTGGCCGACCCGAACTCCTACATGTCCTCGGTTCCCGGAGTTTTCGCTTCCGGCGACGCCCGTCGCGGCCAGTCTCTGGTCGTCTGGGCTATTGCCGAAGGCCGCAAAGCCGCAAAGGGCATCGACGAATACTTGATGGGCAGCTCAAACCTGCCCGCGTAGGCCATGATCCGCCGCGCCACTTCTGAAGATCTCCCGGCCCTCCGAGAGATCTTCGTCGAATACGGCATTTGGGTCCACTCAATCGGAGGCGACCTCTGCCTCGCCGGTTTCCTCCGCGAAACCGAAGGCCTGCCCGGCCCCTACACAGTGATCCTAGTTGCGGTCGAATCCGACCGTTTGCAGGCTTGCACCGCCCTCCGCCCTCTGGATGCAGGCATCGCCGAACTGAAGCGACTCTACGTCCGACCCGAAGCGCGCGGCTCCGGTATCGGACGTCAACTGGTGGAACAAGCCATCCAGGAGGCCCGCAGCGAAGGTTATCAATTCCTTCGCCTCGACACCCTCCCGGCCATGCAATCCGCCATAACGTTGTATCGAAACCTGGGCTTCCACGAGATCCCGCCGTACGGCAACAACCCGAGGGACGCCCTCTGCTTCGAGCTTGCTATTCTATAGGAATACCGGGCGGTTAGCTCAGCCGGTTAGAGCACCTGCCTTACAAGCAGGGGGTCCGGGGTTCGAGTCCCTGACCGCCCACCAATCTTTTCAACAACTTAGCTTGCTTTCGATTTCGGGAACGTCCTGACTTTGGGGGATTCCGTCGGAACGTGCGACACGGCTAGCCTTATTTGCTCCGGAACAAATCGCTCTGCACCACCCCGTGCACCAAGTCCCGCAGACCATACCCGCCAGGCTTCGTCGCATCCACAATCTTATCGATCTGCCCCCGGTCGCTGAATCGGACCGGGGCACCTGTCGCGTAGACCGTGAGTTGACGCGCCAAGTTAATCGCCAGCAGTCGCTCGTCGCTGAGGAGTAGCTGCTTCAGTTCCCGAATCCCGGAGAACGCCCGACCGTCCGGCAGCACACCGGACGGGTCCACAGGCAGCGCGTAGTGGTACGCAAACGGCTGGCCGTTCTTGCCGTAACCGGGGACGGGCTTCTTCTCCTCGTCCACGCCGCGGTAACGGTCGCGCCAGCCGCCCATCACGTCAAAGCTCTCCAGCGCGAAGCCTGCGGGGTCGATGCGGCTGTGGCAGGAGTTGCAGGTGGGGTCCGAGCGGTGCTTTTCCAACTGCTGGCGGATCGTGACCGCTCCCCGGATGTCCGGCTCCACGGCGGGCACCGATGGCGGGGGCGAAATTTCCAGACCCAGGATGCGCTCCATGATCCACTTGCCGCGCAGAACGGGCGATGTTGTGGTGCCGTTGGCCGTCACCTTGAGGACGCTGGCCTGGGTCATGAAGCCGCCGCGCGGACTGTCGGGCGGGATGTCGACGCGGCGCATAGCCACGCCTTGCACGCCTGGAATCCCGTAGTGGACGGCGAGGCGCTCGTTCAGGTACGTGAAGCGGGAATCGACCACATTGCGGACGGGCAGGTTGCGGCGCAGCATGTCGTCGAAGAAGAGGCGCGTTTCGGCCACGGCGGCCTCGGTGAGGGCGTCGTCGAGGTAGTAGTCGTTGTAGAGGGAGGCCGAGGGGGTCGAGTCTTCGATCTTGCGGAGGTCGACCCAGTAGTCGAGGAATGCCTCGCGGAAGCGGCGGGCCTGGGGGCTGTCGAGGATGCGCTCGGTTTCGGCGCGGAGTACGGCGGGACGGGCGAGTTCACCCTTGGCGGCGCGGGCGAGGAGAATCTCGTCGGGCGTCGAGTTTGTCAGAAAGAGCGCGAGGCGGGTCGCCAGCGCGTAGTCGTCGAGGCGGCCCGGTTTTTCGTTCAGGTATAAGTACTTGGGGGAGGCCAGGGCGGCGGTGTATCCGGCGATCATGGCCTCGGTGAAGGAAAGTCCTGCCTTGCGGCGGTCGTCGACGACGGAGAGGAAGAGGCGGACATCGGATTCGTCGACCTTGGGCTGGCGGTAGGCTTGGCGGAGGAAGGCGCGCATGAGACGGTCGGCGTCCTTCTCGGGTGCTGTGGACACGACTTCGTTGCCTTGGAGCGGCAGGTCGCCGAAGAGGAGTTTGTAGCCGGCGGTGGTGGAGGCGTCGTAGAGCGGGCCTTCGACCTCCATCCATTGGAATGCGACGCCGGGCGCGCCGTCGGGCGTCATGAGGGGGTTGCGGAAGTTGTTGGGGCGGGAGCGGTAGAGGCGGCTGGCATCGGGGACTAGGGTTTCGCCTGCGAGGAGCCAGACTTCGCCGACGTCGTGGGGCGCCGGGTCGGGGGTGATGTCGAAGCTGCCGACGTGGCGGTTGAGGACGCCGTTGCGGGTATAGACGTTGATGGACTCGTCGCGGCGGCCGCGGGAGACGTGTTCGAAGTCCGGCAGGTATTTCTTGGCTTGTTGGGGCGCGACCCAGAGGGTGTAGCCGCTGAACCGGATGCGGTAACGGCCAGCGACGGGGGCCTTGAAGCGGTCCCAGGAGTAGCGGAAACCGGTGACATAGTTGCTGGCGACCCAAGCGACGGCTTCTCTTTCGCGGGTGGCGGGGTCGGCGGGCCCAACGGTCATGGGGGCGGTCTTGTCGTAGACTTCGCGCTGGGGCTCAAGGCCGAGGATGGGGTAGGTGGAACGGTCGCCGACCTGCTGCTTGTTGTTGATTTTGCTGATGAGGTCGCGCTGTTCGCGGGCGTAGTAGCGGGTGGTGGCGGTGGTGGGCTGGGTCTTCTGGACGGAGAGGATTTCGCGGATGGCGTAGTCGGCGGCTCCCATATAGCGGGAGACGTGGACGTGGGAGACGTCCAGGGCGTTCGAGACTTTGTTAAAGCGGAACGCTTCGCCGTCTTCGGGGAACTGGCCCTTGATCTGGAGCCAAGGGGCGTGGAGGAGGTCGCGGAGGGAGTTCTCGTACTCGTAGGCGTTGAGGCGGCGCTCGGTGGCTCGGCCCTCGGCGAGGGTGGTCTTCTTTTCGAAGGCGCTGAGGCGCGCGGAGAGGGATGCGAGGAAGGTTTGTTGAGCTGCGGGGTCGGGGCGTTGGCGGATGGCCTTGGGCGGCATTTCACCGGACTTGACGCGGTCGTGGACTTTGACCCACTGGGCGAAGTTGGTTGGGGTGGCGGGGTCGAAGGCGAGGGCGGTCAGGTCGAGGCCGCCGGATTTCGCGGTGCCGTTGTGGCAGGCGACGCAGTATTTGGCTGTGAAGGCGGCGTCGGTATCGGCGGCATGCAGGGACGCCGCGACGAGTAGTGCGAAGGCGAGCCGGCGCATTACGCGAGTTCCAACCCCCGCATGGTGCCGGTGGACGAGGCGAAGCGGTCGGTTTCGATCCCCATGCGCTGCAGCATACTGACGAACAGGTTGGGTAGCGGGTAGTTGGTGTTGCGGTCGAAGGAGAGGTTCTGGCCGTGGCGGAAGCCGCCGCCCGCGAGGACCACCGGCATGTCGAAGCAGGTGTGCGCGTTGGCGTCGCCGAAGTTCGAGCCATAGAGGACCATGGTGCGGTCAAGCAAGGTTTCCTCGCCCTCGTGGACGGACTTCAGGTTGGCGATCAGGCCGGCGAGGAGCTTCATGTGCCACTCGTCGATCACCTTGAGCTGCCCGCGCTTGTTTTCCGACTTTCCGTGGTGGGAGAGGTTGTGGTAGCTGTCGGTCAGGGTGGCGTTGGGGATGTCGAGGACCGGCGCGCTGACGCCTTCCAACATGAGGGTGACGGAGCGGGTGGAATCGGTCTCGATGGCGAGGCGGGCGAGGTCGTACATAACCTTGACCTTGGCCATGTAGAGGGCTGGGTCTGCGGGGTCGACGGGAACGGGGGCGCTGACCACGGGTTTGGGCTTGCGCTCCCAGCCTTTGGAGGCTTGGAGGCGGTGTTCGAGGTCGCGGACGCTGGTGAAGTACTGGTCGAGGCGGTCGCGGTCGCGGGTGCCGACGTTGGATTGGAGGGACTTGGCTTGGGTCGAGACGGCGTCGAGGATGCTCTTGCCGGTGTCGAGTTTTCGAATCTGGGCGTCTATCTGGGCGGCGCTGCCTTGGAGGAACATCTCCTTGAAGACTGAGGCGGCCTTGTCCTCGGGCGGGATGGCGACGCCGGTGCCGGTCCACGAGAGGCTGCGGGAGCGGGTGTTGACGGCAAGGGTGAGGGAAGGGAAGCGCGTCAGGATCCCGATCTGCTCGGCGATGTACTGGTCGAGGGAGATGGTGTTGCGGAAGGAGCCGCTGCCGGGGTGGGGGGCGGCGGTGAGGAAGCAGACGTCGGCGGGGTGGCCGCCATCGACGTTGGGGTGGGAGACGCCCGTGAAGACGGTGAAGTCGTTGCGGTGCTCCTGGAGGTGCTGGAGGTAGGGGGAGGGGGTGTAGTCGCGGCCGGAGCCCGTGGGGAAGAACTGGTCGGCGAGGAGGCCGAGGTTGTTGCAGATGCCGATCATGCGCCGCGGGGTGGCACCGGGGGCGAGGGGGGAGGAGGGTTTCTGGGCCTGCGCGAAGGCGGGAGCCATGGAATCGAGGTAGGGGAGGGCTAGGGCGACTCCGGCTCCGCGGAGGAAATGGCGGCGGTGGAGGGCCCGGCGGGTCGCGATGTGGGGCGCGGTCATAACGATGATGATCTCACGAACACGGAAAGGGGTGGAAAGTCGCGAGTTGGAGTTTATGCCGTCGCCGAGACCGGGGCTCTACTTCGAAACTGTGAAGCTTTCCAGAAGGTGCCGATAAGCCGGGTAGTCCGTCAACTGCTCAATAGTCCAGTGGAATGAACTAACGCCGATCTGAAAATGAGCCGACTCCGTTACGACGTATGTTGCTTCCATCTGCAAATCTGGTTGTTCGTTCCGAACGGTGAGCGCCATGGAGTTTCCCAGCCGGATTGGTGTTTCACGTGTTTGCGGATTGAGGTTGGTTTGTTTCAGGTAGGCGAGGCGATCATTGATGCTTCTTCCCCTGAGTGCGTCGGTGAGGCTGGACACGATTATCGAGGTTCCTGTGTCCGGGTTGAAGAAGCTCACTGCGCTCCCGGGTGCGGCGCACCGAGCAGGACAACTGTTGTGGATTGTCCAAGTCGCAGGATACTGGACTGACCACCCGAATCGTGGCTCGACGTAGGTTGACCATGACTTGACAGGCGTGGGAGCTGGCGGTGGTGTTGGAGGTGGACTGATCGTGGCGGATCGAAAAGGGAAATGCGGTCCGAGAGAGTAGTACTAGCCGCGATCTGGACTCGCTGCAGCCCAAGCGGGAAGCGGCGGACTGGGTTCCCGATCCCAGCCAAGTGGCAATAACCAAGAGGAAGATTGCCGCTCCGTGCATTAGCGGGGAAGGGCCGGCTTCGGCAACAAGACTGCGGCGCATTCCTTAGAAAATAGCATGAGTTCTGCAAATGAGGGCAACTTCGGAAACATTTCGAATACGAATCTGAAATGGCGAGCGTAGCATGCGCGGGCGCTCAGCAGCCAGACAGGTCCGCTCAAACCGTGGTATTCCAGGTTACTTCCGCGACCATCCTTTCCGTCCGCCGGAAGGCTGGTCTGCCGGAAGCGGGGTCTTGGAAGATTTCGTGGTTCGGCGTTCCGCGAAAATCCTTAACCACGAACAGGAAATAGCGGTTCGCCAGCCGTCGGGCCGTGTGGTACTCCTTGGCGGTCATGGCCACGGACCCATGTGGCTCCCTTAGGCCTTTGACCTCGACCGCAAGAAAGTCATGTGAGTTCCGGTGGAGCCGGAAGTCGTAGCCGCAGCCCAGCTGAGTTGTGTTCTCCGGCGTCCATCCGTGGAACTCCGGCAGTGTCGGTTGCTTGGTCACAAAGTAGCGTTCCGCAGCGAGCCCTGTTTCGAGCCTCTTTGCGAACTGCGAGTCCTCTTCATCTGCGCGCTCGGTGTCGGATTCATGGTCGAAGAACGACTGGACCCGGATCGAGAAGGCAGCCAAATCGGCGTGGCGGTAGAGATCCAGAACGTCCTTGCAGTGGTGCCGGAGCTCGCGCTTGTGCCAGCCTCGTCGCGGGTTCGGGAAGAATGGATCGAATTCGTCGCGGTAGTTCTTGATCGATGCGGGCGGTACTCCCAAGGCGGACCCGAAGACGTTGAACGCCTCGGTGAAGCTCTTAAACCCCAGTCGAGTCAATCCTGCCTTGTCGAACTTGGCCAGGAACAGGCCGGTCGCGATCACGTCTTGACGTTGGTCCGCTGATGCTTGGGCGGGGCTGATCAAAGGGGCTTCATCTCCCGATTGATTATAGCCGCGCCACCCCCCACCCCAATTCCCGCGCCGCAAGACCACGTTCGCTAACATAGACAAAGATGGCGAACATCGGCGAAGTTTTCGGCGCGGCTAGTGCGGTTGTCAAAGGCATGGGGATCACCTTGCGGGAGATGATGTCCCCGACGGTGACGGAGAACTATCCGGACGAGCCGGCCAAGCTGCAGGAACGGTACCGCGGAGCGCACGAACTGCAGCGCGACGCCAACGGCCTCGAAAAGTGTGTGGCCTGCTTCCTGTGCGCAGCCGCCTGCCCGGCCAACTGCATCTACATCGAAGCTGCCGAAAACACCGAAAAGACCCGTATCAGCGGCGGCGAGCGCTACGCCAAGGTCTACAACATCGACTACAGCCGCTGCATCTTCTGCGGTTTCTGCGTCGAGGCCTGCCCCACGGACGCCATCACCCACGGCCACAAGTTCGAGGTCGGCAGCTACAACACCTCCACGCTGGTAATGCGCAAGGAACAGATGCTGGTCCAGATCCCCGTCGGAGCCAAGCCCCCCGTGATCGCGCAAACCGCCGAAGCTTCCGCCCACTAGGCGGCATCCCTATAAGGGTTGATGCCGCCGCAGGCATCGGACCCAATGTTTTCCACCATCCGGGAGCAGATCGACACGATTTTCCGCGAGGACCCCGCCGCGCGCAGCGTCGTGGAGATCATCCTCTGCTATCCGGGTTTCCACGCGATCCTGTTCCACAGGGTGGCCCACTGGCTGTACCACGCCAATGTTCCTGTTTTCCCCCGCTTCATCTCGCAGGTTTCCCGCTTCCTCACCGGCATTGAAATCCACCCGGGTGCCAAGATAGGACGCCGATTCTTCATCGATCACGGCATGGGCGTCGTGATCGGGGAAACGGCCGAGATCGGCGACGACGTGCTCATCTACCAGGGCGTCACCCTCGGTGGAACCGGCCACGAGAAGGGGAAACGCCACCCCACGCTCGGCAACAACGTCGTCATCGGCACCGGCGCGAAGGTCTTGGGCGGCATCCGGGTCGGCAACAATTCGAAGATTGGAGCAGGGTCGGTTGTGGTCAAGCCGGTGCCGGACAACTCGACGGTGGTCGGAATTCCGGGTCGCATCGTCCACCAGAAGGCACCCGAGGGAGTCCTCGACCACGGCCTGCTGCCCGACCCCGAAGCGCAGGAAATAGCGGAACTGCAACTCAGGGTGGCCCAACTGGAGGCCGAGATCGAGCGTTTGCGGACCCCGCAGCTTGTAGACGCACCCGTAGGGCGTACCTTGTAATACGATAGTGCTGATGTTCCGCACCTCAATCGCCATCCTGCTGCTGGCTTCCGCCTCGCACGCCGCTGTCACGCTTCCTGCCCTTCTGACCGACCACATGGTGGTCCAGCGCGGTATCCCTGTCCACATCTGGGGCAAGGCCGCCCCCGGCGAGGACGTCACCGTCGCATTCCACGGCGACTCGAAGTCGACCAAGACCAGTGCAATCGGCACCTGGGGAGTCTACCTCGCTCCCGCCGAGGCTGGCGGGCCGTTCGAGGTTTCGATCAAGGGCTCCAACCAGATCACTTTGAAGGACGTGCTGGTGGGCGACGTCTGGGTGGCGTCGGGCCAGTCCAACATGGAGTTCCGGCTCAACCAAGCCGCCAACGCCGATGCCGAGATCGCGGCAGCGAAGTACCCGAAGATCCGCCGCTTCAAGGTCGAGCACAAAGTCTCGGAATTTCCCGTGGACGACGTCGTCGGCAAGCCCTGGGTGGAATTGACCCCCGAAAGCGCCCCGCAGGTCTCTGCGGTGGCCTACTTCTTCGTTAAGAACCTGTTTGAATCCCCGACCAGCCCGGCCAAGGGCGTGCCGCAGGGCATCATCGACAGTTCCTGGGGCGGAACGCCTGTGGAAGCTTGGACCAGCTACCGGGCATTGAGCTCCGACCCGGCCCTTCTTCCCGCATTCACCGAATGGGCTGCGTCGATGGAGGCTTTTCCGACGGTGAAGGCGCGCTACGACGTGAGTCTGGCGACGTGGAACGAGGCGTCTGAGGCCGCCAAGAAGTCCGGCGCGAAGCCCCCGGCCAAGCCCGCGCTGCCCGGCACGATCCCCGGCGGTCCGTGGGAGCCCGCGGGTCTATACAACGGCATGATCGCCCCGCTGGTGCCGTATGGAATCAAGGGTGCCGTTTGGTATCAGGGCGAGAGCAACGCGTCGCCGTCCCGTGCCCCGGTCTACGCGCGCGAATTCCAAGCGATGATCCGCGACTGGCGCAAGGCGTGGGGCGAAGGCGATTTCCCGTTCCTCTTCGTCCAACTGGCGAACTACAAGGCGAATATCAACTGGCCCGACATCCGCGAAGCGCAGCGGCAGACCTTGTCGTTGGCAAACACGGGTATGGCGGTCACGATCGACGTCGGCAACCCTACCAACATCCACCCCACCAACAAACAGGACGTCGGTCTGCGCCTCGCGCTCGCGGCACGCGCCAACGTGTATGGCGAGAAGGTGGAGTTCTCCGGTCCGACGCTGCGCGCGGCGGCTCGCGACGGTTCGGGGCTGCGCTTGTGGCTCGACCACGCCAATGGCCTCAACGCCAAGGGCGGCGGAGCGTTGAAGGGCTTTGAAATTGCGGGCGCGAACAAGCAGTTCGTTGCGGCGGACGCGCGCATCGAGGGAGGGACGATTGTCGTCTCCAGCGCCTCGGTGGCCGAGCCCGCCTACGTGCGCTACGCGTGGGCCGACAATCCGGAATGCAATTTGTACAATGCCGAGGGGATTCCGGCGTCGCCGTTCCGCTCGTTCGAATAGGCTGACCGATTCGGGGGGCGGTGCTAGTCTGGAGAAATGCGTCTTCGTGAACTTGCCGTCCTTGGCATTCTGACCGTCCCGGCTGGGCTGTGCGCCCAGACGCCGCCCCCGACCGACCCTGCGGCCCCCAAGCCCGCGACGGCGTCAACCGCGCCAAAGCCCGCGACTCCCAAAGCGGGGACGACGCCGAAGGCAGCCGTGCCCGCTCAGGCCGCCAAGCCAGCCTCGACAAATCCGACCGCCGCGCCCAAGCCTGCCGGAACCGCGCCCGCTACAGGGGCACCCAAGCCCGCTGTGGCCGGAGCTCCGAAACCGGCGACCGCCGGTGCTGCGAGACCCGCCGCGAAGCCTATCGTCAAGCCCGCCCCACCTAAAGAAATGACCGACGAACAAAAAACCATCTACGCCCTCGGGCTCTCGCTCGCGCGCTCCGTCAAGCAGTTTGACCTGTCGGCCGCGGAAATCGAAATCGTCCACCATGCGCTCCTTGACGCCAACGCCAAGAAGCCGGCTGTGGACATCGACACTTGGGGCCCGAAGATCCAGGGCCTCGCCGAGACCCGCGGAGCTTTGGCCGCCCAGAAGGAAAAGGCCGCGTCCGTCGAGTACGTCGCCAAGGCCGCTACCGAGCCCGGCGCGGTCAAGACCGATTCCGGCCTCGTCTACAAGGAACTGGCTGCGGGTACAGGCCCATCCCCGGTGGCTGCCGACACAGTCAAGGTCCATTACCGCGGCACCCTGATCGACGGCACCGAGTTCGATTCCTCCTACAAGCGCAACGCCCCGGCCGAATTTCCGCTGACCGGCGTGATTCCCTGCTGGACCGAAGGCGTGCAGAAGATGAAGGTCGGCGGCAAGGCTCGGTTGGTGTGCCCGTCGAATCTCGCGTATGGCGACCAAGGGCGTCCGTCGATTCCCGGCGGTGCCGCGTTGGTGTTCGAGATCGAATTGTTGTCGATCCAAGGCAAGTAACGCCGTCGTCCCGGTGCGGGCCGGCACTATCCGTGCGCCCGGCCCGCGCAAGGGATACAATAGGGTCCAAATGGCCCGATCCGGTCTCTTGTTCGCGTTAGTGGCGGCCCGTGTTTGGGCGCAGGCGGTCGACCCCGCAAGCACCGAGTTTTTCGAGAAGGAAGTGCGCCCGGTGCTGGCGGCGCGTTGCTTCTCCTGCCATGGCGCGCAGCAGCAGTCCTCCGGGTTGCGGGTCGATTCGCGCGAGGCGTTGATCCAAGGCGGCAACCGTGGTCCGGCGCTGGTTCCGGGCGACGCCAAGCTGAGTTTGCTGGCCCGGGCGGTCCGGCAGGACGGGCTCAAAATGCCTATCGGCGGGAAACTGCCAGACGCGCAGATCGCCGCTATCGAGAAATGGATCGCGGCGGGGGCAGTTTGGCCCTCTGGAAGCGCGCCGCTGTCGTCGAGAGCCGGTGCGCCGGGCTTCTACGAACGCATCCGCAAGGAGCACTGGGCGTTCCAACCTGTTCGAAAGGTCACCACGCCCGCAGGCGCGGGTTCCGAACATCCCGTAGACCGGTTTCTCCTCTCCGCGATGAAAAAGGACGGACTGCGGTTCGCCCAACCGGCGGATCGGGCGGTCTTGATCCGGCGACTCAGCTTGGTCCTGACCGGGCTGCCGCCTACACCACTCGAAGTCGATCTCTTCGTCCGCGACTCCGCCCCCGGTGGCTACGAGCGCCTCGTTGACCGCCTCCTCGCCTCCCCACATTTCGGCGAACAATGGGCGCGTCACTGGATGGACGTGATGCGCTTCGCCGAGACCTTCGGTAACGACTGGAACTACGAGATCAAAGGTGCGTGGCTCTACCGCGACTACCTGATCCGCGCTTTCAACCACGATGTGCCGTACGACCAGCTGATCCGCGAACACCTCTCGGGCGACCTGCTGGAAAAGCCCCGTACCAGCTCCGACACCAACGAATCCGTCATCGGCACCTCCTTCCTCCGCTTCGGCGAACTGGGTCATGACGATTGCGTCCGCTTCCGCCAGATCCGCACCGACGTGGTGGACAACCAAATAGACACCCTCGGCAAGGCGTTCCAAGGTCTCACCATTGCCTGCGCCCGCTGCCACGACCACAAGCTCGACCCCATCCCGACCCGCGACTACTACGGGCTCTACGGGGCTCTGACCAGTTCCCGCATGGTGATGCGCAACGCCGGACTCCCCACCGCCGCCGATCCCGTCAAACAGCGGCTGGCGCAGCTGAAGCCCCAGATCCGTGAAGAGCTGGCAAAGGCTTGGTTGGACGAGGTTCGCCAGGTGCCCCGCTACCTCATGGCTGCGGACCGGGCCTCGAAGGCGACCGCTCCCGATCCACGCGACCTGACCGAGTTGTCGTTGGAGCGCGTCCAAGCATGGGTGACGGTGCTCGACAAAACAAAGCCAGCCTTGGAGGACCCGCAATACGTCTGGACGCATTCCGAAGACTGGTCCAAGCTGAAGGAGCAGTACAGAACAGAGGGCGAGTCCCGCGCCACCTTCAACCGCGAAAACTTCCGCCCCTTCGGCAATCTTGTCGCCGACGGCTTTGGCGGGTGGCACTCCGACGGCAATGCGCTTACCGACCACCCCTCGCCCAGCGGGGAGTTCGCGGTCGCCAGCGAAGGTGCGAAGGCGGTCTCCGGAATCTTCCCCAGCGGCTTTTACACCAACGCGCTGTCTGAACGGCTGAACGGCGCTCTGCGCTCGCCCATCGTGCCGAAGGATAAGAAGTTCGTCAGCCTCCAGGTGATGGGCGGCAAATTGGGCGCATGGCGGACGATCCTCGACAACTGCATGCTCAGCGAGGACTACCAGGCGCTGGACCACGACTCGCTCAAGTGGCTCAAGATCAACAACCGGCAGGATCAGCCGACGCTCCCGTTCTACCTCGAACTGGTCACCAAGGCCGACAATCCCCGGATCCCGGACCGTCCGGGTCGCTTGAAGGCGACACCGGCGCAGATCGAGTCGCCCTACTCCTACTTCGGCATCGCGCGGGCGGTCTTGCATGACGTCGACGAGTCCCCGAAGGCGGATCTGTCGCACATGGCCCGCCTCTTCGAGGGTCCCGAGCCAGCCGACAGGACAGCGCTCGCCGGAGCTTACGAACGTGCGGCGCGGCAGTCGGTGGAACGCTGGGCGGCAGGCAAGGCGACCGATGACGACGCCACCTGGCTCCAATGGCTGCTGGAAAACAAGCTGCTCTCAAATTCGACTTCCTTGACGCCACGGTTAAACTCGCTCGTGACGGAATACCGGTTCGCCGAGGCCCGGATCGACGCGCCAAGGACGTTCGAAGGCTTGGCGGACCTTGACGCTGGCTACAACTTCCCGGTACTGCCTGCGGGCGATGCCGAAAATCCGGGCAAAATGGTCCAACGCGGGTTTCTAGAGTTGATCGCGGGTTCATCGGAAGGCCTCAATGTATTTGGCAGCGGTCGGCGGGAAATCGCGGACATGATCGCCAGCCCTTCGAATCCGCTCACGGCGCGCGTGATGGTGAACCGCATCTGGCTGCACCTGTTCGGTCGCGGGATCGTCCCCACTGCGGACAACTTCGGCACCTACGGCGAGCCGCCGTCGAACCCCGAACTGCTGGATTTCCTCGCCCGGAAGTTCGTCGACGACGGCTGGTCGATCAAGAAGCACATTCGGTTCCTCGTGCTCTCCCAGACCTTCCAGCAGTCGAGTGTGCCGACCGCCGAGGCGACGAAGGCCGACCCTCAGAACCGGCTTCTCTCCCACTACAGCGTGCACCGGCTGGAAGGCGAGTCGATCCGCGATTCAATTCTCGCGGTTTCGGGGCGGCTGAACCCTGAACTGTACGGTCCCAGCATCCAGCCGCACCGCGAGGAGCCCAAGGACTACCGCAAGCTCTACCAAGGGCCGCTGGATGGCGACGGTCGGCGTAGCCTTTATGTGAAGGTGACGAGGCACGAGGGGTCCAACTTCCTCGAAACATTCGATTTCCCCAAACCAACGGTCGCGCGAGGCAACCGCGACGCCACCAACGTCCCGCCCCAAGCCTTGGCACTGATGAACGATCCGTTCGTGCTCGATCAGGCGGGCATTTGGGCCGAGAAACTGATCGCCCAGAAGGCCCCGACACCGGCGGCGCGCCTTGACGCGATGTTCCGCACAGCGTTGGGCCGTCTGCCGGACGACGCCGAGCGCGCCCGGTTCACCAGTTTGGCGAACGAGGTCGCAAGCCTGCACAAGGTGGCGTCGGAGAAGCTGATGGACAGCCAGGTGGTGTGGAAAGACGTCGCGCACGCCATTTTCAATCTGAAGGAGTTTGTCTATGTTCGGTAGCTCGATGTCGCGCAGGGAGATTCTAGCGAGGGCGTCCACCGGCTTCGGGTTGACCTCATTGGCCGCCTTGATGGCCGACAAGGCCTACGGCGCAGTCACCGACGCCGCCCGTTTCCCGGCCAAGGTCAAGAACGTGATCTTCTGCTTCATGCCCGGCGGCGTGTCGCACATCGACACCTTTGATCCCAAGCCGAAACTGGCTGAACTGGACGGCAAGCCGTTCGACGGCTTCTACCAGGTCGGGGCCAAGAAGGAGACCAACCGGAAGTGGGTGAAGAGCCCGTGGTCTTTTGCGCAACACGGCCAATCGGGGCTGTGGGTGAGCGAACTGTTCCCGCATGTGGCGGATTGCGTGGACGACATTACGGTGATTCGGTCCATGGTGTCCGGGTTCCCGTTGCATCCGCGGGCCAACCTGCTGATGCATACGGGGAAGACGCTGGGTGGGTATCCGAGCTTGGGGTCGTGGGTGAATTACGCGCTGGGGAGTGAGAATAAGAATTTGCCGGGGTATGTGCTGCTGCATGGCGGCGCTGTGCCTCCGGGTGGGCTGGAGAATTTCTCGAACGGCTTCCTGCCAGCCCCATACCAGGCGACGTCGATGCAGGCCGAGGGGAATCCCGTGGTCAATATCCAGCCGGCGGATAAGGATCCCGGGGTGCAGCGGGCCAAGTTGGACACCATTCTGTTGGAGGACAAGCAGTTTCTGGCGTCGCTGGGCGGGAACGATGCGGTCGAGGGCGCGATCCAGAACTACGAGATGGCGTACCGGATGCAGTCGGTGGTGCCGGACGTGCTGAATCTGGACAAGGAGACCGAGGCCACCAAGAAGCTCTACGGTTTGGACGCGACGGAGAAGAACAAGCGGCTGTATGGGATGCAGTGTTTGCGTGCGCGGCGCTTGGTCGAGTCCGGGGTGCGGTTCGTCGAGATCACCTGCCCCGAGGTCTACGGCGGCGACAACGGCACCTGGGACCAGCACTCTGAACTCCGCAAGGGTCACGAGGGCAACGCCCAGATGACCGACCAAGGCGTGGCGGCGCTGGTGAAGGACCTGAAGTCGCGCGGGCTATTGAAGGAGACCCTGGTGGTTTGGGCGACCGAATTCGGCCGCACCCCCCACGCTCCGAAACCCGATGGCCGCGACCACCACGAGACCGCGTTCACCGTCTGGATGGCGGGAGGGGGACTGAAACCGGGGATCGCGTTCGGGGCGACCGACGAGACGGGGATGAAGTCGGTGGAGGATGTTTGCGAGGTGTACGACCTGCACGCGACGATCCTACGCCTGCTGGGGCTGGACCATAAGAAGCTGACGTATAGGTTCGGGGGCCGGGATGTTAGTTTGACCGATGTGCATGGACGAGTGGTGGAGGGGGTGCTGGGGTGACAGGGGCTAGCGATAGACTTCCTCCCACCTCTTGAAAATGTTCATCGCGGTCGGTCACTCGATGTTGTAGCAGCCGTATTTGTCGGGCGGAATTGAATAGCGTCCGACGGCATCGATGAGTTGGCCTTGCGCGCGTGCAGAGAAACGGACAAGGTCGCGGCATTTTACCCAGAATAGCCGAGCGCGTCCCGCCGAGTCGGTTGCCTTAACGCCCAAACCAATGCGGCGCCTTCCGGCAAAGAGTGAGAACCATCCATCTGGACCGTTCCATACATCGTCGAGGTACATTGGAGCATAAACATTGTCAAGAGCCAAAGCCTCATTGAGGACGAGACGCTTCCGTTTCATTTTTGAGGTCACTGCACGGATTTGTTCGTCAGTAGTGAGCTCAAGTCCTTTGACAATGCCGATGTTGTGGCGAATCAGCCATCCGGGCCTCAGGCGGCGGAACAGTCCAGTCATGCCGATCATGGTAGGGATAGCCTCGCCGAGCAGCCTTGCCATGTCTGCGTGACGAATGGCGAAGAGCCTCTCATGACAGGGTTGACCGTTCGGGTCGGTCGAAGTGCGGTGCAAATCGAGGACGCCGGATTTATTGCCGAAGTGGAGCGTATAGTGAACGCCACTGGCCTTCGCCAAGAAGACTATGATCTTGTTTGGCTGAAAGGTGAGAGCAAACTCGCCGAACTCAATCCCGCTTGCGCCGTTAGGTCGTCCAGCGCCCCGTTCACGATGGTAGACGCCATCAAGGCGATGGATGTCGGTCGCCATGACCTTAGTGTGGCACGGTTTGGAGGAGTAGACCTCGTTCGGCCCGCCAGCAGCTGGATATTGTTATACAATTCGTATAGCGATGCGCTTCGAGTGGGACGGCGAAAAGGACCGTATCAACCAGCGGAAGCACGAGGGACTCGCCTTTGGGACCGCAGCCCAGGTTTTCAACGATCCAAACGTGGTGTTTCGAATGGACCGCGTGGTTGCCGGTGAGCAGCGATGGCACGCAATCGGCTGCGCGGTCGGTGCCGTCCTCTTGGTCGTCCACGTGTATCGCAGGGAGTTGGAAGATGCCAGTGAAGAAATCATCCGGATCATCTCGGCCCGCGAAGCTGATAAGCGCGAGCGCCGTATCTATATTCAACAAGCCGTTGACTGACGAGCAGAACGCGGTTCTCGCGCGAATTGCCGCCCGGCAGGCGGCGGGGGACGATTCGGGGATCGACTACTCGGAAATCCCCCCGATGAGCGACGAACAGTTGGCGCAGTTTCGCCGGTCGCCGAAGGTCCTGGTCGCTGCGAGGATCGACAAGGACGTCTACGATTGGCTCATGGCGTACGGAAAAGGCTACTCAGCCAGGATCAACGGCATCCTGCGGACCGTGATGGAAAACGCGCGGTAGTCTGCCCCGACTACGAGCCGCGTTTCGACCACTCCTGCTTCCATCGGACGCACGGAGTCCGCACCGTCTCCGCCCCTCACACCACCCCTTGACGAGCCCCGCCCCAACCCCCAAAACTTACAGTCACCGGCCAAGTCCCGCCCGGTGTCCGCGCCCGCCCCGCCGCGCTCCATCCCAAAACGGTTCCCGGAGTCCCCATGAAATCCAGCCTTCTCCTCTTTCTCCTGCCCGCCCTCGCAGCAGCCGCCGCGCCGTTCAACGTCGTCGAAGCCACCATCCCCGAACTCCGCGCCGCGCTCGACCAGAAACGCATCAGCTCCCGCGAACTCGTCACCCTCTACCTCGCCCGCATCGGCATGTACGAGGACAAGCTCCACTGCATCATCACCGTCAACCCCAACGCCCTCAAGGAAGCTGACGACCGCGACCGTGAACGCACCCAAGGCCGCGCCCGCGGTCCTCTGCACGGCATCCCCATCGCCCTCAAGGACAACATCCTCACCCACGACATCGTCACCACCGGCGGCGCGCTCGCATTCGACGGCTTCGTCCCCCCTTATGACGCCACCCTTGTCAAGAACCTCCGCGCCGCCGGGGCCATCGTCATCGCCAAAACCGGCCTCTCCGAACTCGCCAACTGGGTCGCCGGCGCGCCCACCCCCATGCCCGGCAACTACAACGCCATGCGAGGCTTCGGCTTCAACCCCTACGACCCCCGCCGCGACCCCCGCGACGGCTTCAACGACGGTCGCCCCGTCCTCCAGACCGGCGGCTCCAGTTCCGGCGTCGGCACCGCGGCCAACTTCTGGCTAGCCAACGTCGGCAGTGAAACCTCCGGCTCCATCCTCAGTCCCTCCAACCAGAACATGCTGGCCGGCATCAAGCCCACCGTCGGCCGCATCAGCCGCTACGGCGTCATCCCCATCACCGCCGACCAGGACACCGCCGGGCCCATGGCGAAGACCGTCACCGACGCAGCCATCCTCCTCGGAGCCCTCGAAAGCCCCGCCGCCGACCCCAACGACGCCGCCACCAAGCTCTGCACTCCCCCGCCGGGCCGCGACTACACCAAATTCCTCCACCCCGACGGGCTCAAAGGCGCGCGCATCGGTATCCCCCGCGCCTATTTCTACGAACGCGCCCAACTCCCGCAACGCTTCGGCGCCGAACCGGCCCCGGCTGGTGGCGGAGGCCGCGGCGGCGGTGGTCGCGGAGGCAATGCCGACCCCCTGACCCCCGAACAAGCCCGCGCCATGACCGAGGCTATCGACGTCCTCAAGGCGCAAGGGGCCGTTATCGTGGACCCGGTCGACATCCCCAGCATCTCCACGCAGGATCCCGACAAGAACTTCGCCCTCTGGGGCCAGTGTTCCGGCCTCAACAACGTCAAGGGCAAGGACGCGAACTGTTCCGTGGTGCTCAAGTACGGCATGAAGCGCGATTTCAACGCCTGGCTTGCGACGCTCGGGCCGTCCGCGCCCGTCAAGACGCTGACGGAACTGCGGGAATGGAACATCACGCACATCGGCTCCGGTGCCATCCGGTTCGGCCAGTCGCAGTTGGACATTTCCGACGAGATGGACGTCCAAGGAGACCGCGCACGCTACGAGCACGACCGCGCCAAGGACCTCGAACTCGCCGGGACGAACGGCATCGATGCGGCCATGAAGGCCAACCGGCTGGACGCGCTGCTGTTCCCCGGTGCCAGCGGTGCCGGGATCGCAGCCAAGCCCGGCTACCCAACGGTGATCGTCCCGTTCGCCATGGTGCCGAACACGGCCAATCCCCCGTTTCCCGCCGGCTTCGAGGCGAAACCGTCCCCGTTCGGCGTCAGCTTCACCGGCATGGCCTGCAGCGAGCCGAAGCTCCTCGAACTGGGCTATGCCTTTGAGCAGGCGACCAAGCGCCGAGTGCCCCCGGTCGCAACCCCTTAGGCAGCTTACGTGTCTCGGACGGCCGGAGCCGGACCGCTCGCAAACAACTCGGCCAATACCTCGAAGCTTGTCGTGATAAGATTCCATCGTGCTCACGAAGCAGGTCCCCGAGGCCCATGCGTTTCTGCGCAAAGCAACGAGCCGACTCCACAACCGGGTCGACAGGGGATCGGTGCTCACGTCGCTGACCGCTCCCGGGCTTACGCGGGAACTCTACCGCACCGCGATGCTAGCCCTCAGGCTTGCCTACGAGGAGATAGACTCGGCCCTTGCACCGGCAACCGCGGCGTGTCCCACTGGTCTCTCGGCGTACATACCGCGCGTCCCGTTTATCGACCGTGATCTGGCCGCGATGGATGCGGGGCCCGACACTTCGCGGCCAGCACCCGAACGGGGCCGCTTACAATCCCCCGGCACACAGGCAGCCTATTTGGGGATGAGGTACGTCGTGGAGGGTGCCCAACTCGGCGGCCGCCTGATTTACCGGCACCTGGACCTTGCTTTTGGCACCGAATTGAACGAGTTTGGATCTTTCTGGAAACCCGGCGCGATCCCGCAAAGCAGTTGGCCGGACCTGCTGCGAAGCCTGTCCCTGATCGCAACCCGGAACGCATTGGCCGATGCCGCTTGGGCCGCGCGCACGACATTTCGCCACATGGAACTCCATCTTGCGGTAGCCGGACCGGAGAGTCACCATGGCTGACGGCCCGTTCGGAGACTGTAAGAATGCGGTCCTTCAGTACCTCGGCAGCGTCCAGGGGAATGGAGTGCTCGTCGCCGTTCAATCGGACAGCAATGTCATCGAGTACTGCTCGGCAAATTCCGCCGTTTTGCTTGGGATCGAACCCGAGGGCTTGCTGGGCCGAACCGGTGCCGAGTGGCTATCGAAATCATGGCCTCGCCTCCGCTCCCTCGCCGACCAGGAGGGCAAACCGGAATGGCGCGATTTTGCCGGCGTCGAGCCGTTGATCGTACTTGGACACCGTCAAGGCGCGCACCGTATCTTCGAATTTGAACGGGCGGTTGCTTCACCCACCCGTTGGTGGAACCATTCGGCGCGAACCCGTTTCGTCGAACAACTCACGTCCGTAAATGCAACGGAACAATGCCACGAGCTTCTCGTCGACTGGGTCTATGACCGCTCCGGCTACGACCGCGTCATGACGTATCGCTTCCTGCCCAGCTGGGATGGCCAAGTGGCCGCCGAGCGATGCCGTCCGGGAGTCGCAGGATACCTCGGTATCCGGTTTCCCGCATCGGATATCCCGCCCAATGCGAGGCGGTTGTTCACTGTCAATTGGCAGCGCAGCATAGTGGACGTGGACACAGCCACCTCCCCGATTGTCAAATGGAGCGACGACGCACCGCCGCTCGACCTTACTTACTCGGCCCTTCGCTCCGCCCATCCAGTTCACCTTCAGTACCTCAGGAACATGGGCGTTCAGGCAACTCTGACACTCTCAATCGTGGTGGCGGGGAAACTCTGGGGACTAATCGCATGCCATCACTTGGCACCAAAGGAATTGCCGATCGAAGACCGGTTGGCGTTTGAAGAAATGGCGCGCCTGGTGTCGCTGCACCTGACTAACTTACAGGCGCTGTCGGAACAGCGCGTGCAGTCGGGCATGCGCCAGCAACTATCACGACTGCAAGGGGCAATATCCGGAGCCGGGGATGAACCGAAGCTCGCGCTCTCGCAGAATTTGGGAATGATCCGCGAGATGTTCGGCGCAGGGGGTGCATGGCTGCGTTTCGAAGGGAAGGATTTCTTCGCCGGCCTGGTTCCGGATAAGAGTTCGCTCATACCGCTGCGGGATTTCATCGATCGGTTTCCGCGTGAAGGCGTCAGCTATTATGATTCGCTGCCCGAAGCGCTTCAACGGTATCGGGCGCTGTCGGCCAACGCCAGCGGCGTGCTTTTCATCCCCCTCAGTAGCGCGGATTTCATTGCCGTGGTGCGTCCCGAAGTCATTGAGACCGTGAACTGGGCCGGAAAGCCGGACGCCGGCGACGACAGTCCGAAAAGCAAGCCGTCCCCGCTGACCCCGCGCAATTCGTTCGCCGTCTGGTCCGAACGGGTGAGAAACACTTCGGAGAAGTGGACCGACAGCGAAATTGAGTTCGCCGAAAAGATGCATGGTGACCTGCAGGTGCTTCTCACCACCGCCCGGCTGGAACACGTCGCCCTTCACGATGCGCTTACCGGCCTCGCCAACAGGCTCATGTTCGAGAGGCGTTTGCGCGAAGAAGTCCGGAATTCGACGATCAGGAACAATGCCTTCGCCGTCTGCCTCATCGACCTGGATCGATTCAAACAGGTCAACGACACCCTCGGCCACGCCGCCGGGGACCAAGTGCTGATTGAGGTTGCGAAACGCTTGACCAGCACAATCGGAGTGGGCGATACCGCGGCCCGTTTCGGAGGAGACGAATTCGCCATTCTGCTGCCGGGGTTGCAGGACCCGGCCAGCGTGTCTTCAGTCGCCGAGAAGATTGTCGAGTCGGTCTCCCGACCCTACCGGATTGGCGGAAACACGGTCGAAATCGGAGCCAGCGTCGGGGTGGCCATCTACCCTTCGGATACGGTAGAGGAAGGCGAGTTGGTGGAGTACGCGGATCTCGCGCTTTACCAGGTGAAACGGGCGGGCAAGAACGCGTTTTCCCTTTACAACCCCGCGATGCGCCCGACCGGGTCGCGCGGCACGGATGGGGAACTCCTGGCGGCGGCCCTGCGGGACGACGAGTTCAGACTCCACTACCAGCCCATCGTGGATGTGCGAAGCGGGGAATTGCGCGGCATTGAAGCTTTCCTGCGCTGGCCCCAACCTGGGGGCGCAGATCGGACGGCGGCGGAAATCATGCCTCTGGTGGAACAAAGGCGGCTCGGTCCGGCGGTTGGGGAATGGGTCATGGACGCGGTTTTCCGGCAGTACCAGCAGTGGTTGAAAGAGGGCTTGTCCATGGTGCCCGTCTCGATGAATGTGGGAGTGTGCGAGTTTGCAACCCAGGATCTGCTGGGTCAAATTGAGCAACTGGGCACCCGCTACGCAACAGGCTGGCAATGGCTTCGACTGGACATCAAGGAAGAGGCTCTTGTCCGCGACGTGGGACATGCGATCCGCAAACTCCGCAGGCTCCGTGAAGCCGGCGTGGGCGCGAATCTCGATAACTTCGGGCAGGGTTTCGTCGCTCTCGGCCACTTGACCCAACTTCCATTCCGGGGGATCAAGCTGGAAGCGAAGCTACTCGAAGACAAAAGCAGCCGACAGAATTTCAATGCGCTCTTCAACGTGGTGCAGAGTATCGCGCAGGTCTTCAGGGCGCAACTAACAGTGACCAAAGTCGAAACTCGCGAGATGAGGGGAATGTTCCGCAACGAACGCATCGACCTGCTGCAGGGTTACGCGATCGCGCACCCCGGCGACGCCGCCCAGGCGACGGAATGGCTGCGCAGGCCCGACCAGTTCTTGTCGTGAAGGCAACGCTCCGCCACGAGGGAGTGTTTGTGCGAGTCATCCCGCGTTTTCACTCTGCGGTCGTGCCTCGGTAACATCGATGGGACTTCGACCCGCCAATCCGGCTGAAAGGCGACCGCGACGCGTGTGTAGGGCAGCCATTCTTGGCTGCGCCAGGCTTTCAGCCTGGCATAACCGGACTGCCGGGGCCGGGTGATCTTACAACCGGCACCCCGGCGGTCCGAAGCGTTAACTTTCAACAGGCGGTCGTGCCTCGGTAACATCCTGATTTTTCCGAGCCGCGACCGCAAGGGAGTGTCGATGGGACTTCGACCCACCAATCCGGCAGCACCTCACGCCGCACTCCGGCGAAAATGTCCCGCGAGAACCCGGACCTCCTCGTGGTTCATCGAGAAGTCGAACCGTGCGCCCATTTCGTGCCGGTTCCCGTCCCTCGTCCGCCAGCATCTGGTCTTGGCGCACACCCCGTTATAAACTAAACCTTTTCTTGGGAGGCAGTAAAACGATGGTCGCCTTGGCTTCCACCCCTTGGCCGTGGTACGTAGCCGGTCCGGCAATCGGACTGTTCGTTCCCGCGCTTTTGATCATCGGCAATCGGCTTTTTGGTGTTTCCAGCAACTTGCGGCACCTGTGCTCCGCCCTCCTGCCGACCCGCATCGAATACCTCCGCTACGATTGGAAGGGAACCGGCCTCTGGAACCTTCTCTTCGTCGCTGGTATCGCGCTGGGCGGCTTCCTCGCCTCGCATTTCGGAGGCTCCCACGACATCCAGATTTCCGAACCCACCCGACTCGCCTTGGCCAGTCTGGGCATTCACGACTTCACTGGACTCGCTCCGAGAGAGGTGTTCACGTGGTCGGCGTTGCTTACGCTCAAAGGCTTTGTCTCGGTCGTTGTGGGCGGTTTTCTCGTCGGCTTCGGCACTGCATATGCCGGGGGCTGTACTTCCGGACACGCCATCGCAGGACTTGCGGATCTCCAGTTACCTTCGTTGATTGCCGTGGTCGGCTTCTTCGCCGGCGGCTTGATCGCCACCTATTTCGTGCTTCCGTTGATCTTATGAGCACGGCGCCAACCATACGCGGGAACGCTGCCCGTCCACAGCGCAGTCTGGCCGACCACCTCGCTTGGCCGGCGTATCTTGTTCTCGGTGTCCTGTTTGGAATTACCTTGACCCAGTCCGAGGTGCTCTCCTGGTTCCGCATCCAGGAGATGTTCCGCTTCCAATCTCCCCGCATGTATGAGATCATCGTCTCGGCCATCGTGGTTGCCGCCGGTTCACTCGCGCTCATCAGGAAGCTTGGAGTGAAGACCATTTCCGGCGAGCCGATCACGATCCCGCCCAAGACCCTGGGGCGGGGCATCCGCTACGCGGCGGGCGGCACCATCTTCGGCCTGGGCTGGGCACTCACGGGAGCTTGTCCCGGGCCGCTGTTCGCACTGGTAGGCAATGGCGTTCCCGTGATGCTCGTCGCCATTGTCAGCGCTCTCGCCGGTACTTGGCTCTACGGCTTCCTTCGCCCCCGACTCCCGCATTGATTGCGAACGCGCGGCATCCCGGTCGCAAGACCACTCCGTACTTGGTTCAACCCGGCGTGGTCCAACCTGGGCCTCTTCCAACCTGGGCTTCTTCCAACCTAAGCCTCTTCCAACCTAAGCATCCTCCAACCCAGGGTCGTGAAAAATCTCTTCGATTCGCAGCCCGAAGAGCCGGGCGGCCCGGAAGGCTAGAGGCAGGCTCGGATCGAACTTGCCCGTCTCGATGGCGTTGATGGTCTGCCTCGACACATCAAGGGCGTCGGCCAGCCGGGCCTGCGTCCAGTCGCGCTCGGCTCGAAGAACCTTCAGCCGGTTCTTCATCGGTAGCGCCACATTCCGTACAGGTTGCACGCCACAAACGTCAGGCTCATGAGAATCAGCAGGTTTGCGATGTCCGCATGGAACGGGATCAAGTGGTTCGAGTCCATCACGGAAAGCGGTCCGCTGGCGATCAGCCCGACCCCCAACGTGATTCCCATGGCGTTTAGTTGGACTTTCCGTTGGAGTTCATCCAGTTCCGCCAGGTAGGTTTTGTTGGCCACGATCATGCCGACGCCCAACGCGACGTTCAGCCCCACCGCCAGCAGTGTCAACACCGGGGCCTTGTTCCAAATGATTTTCGGCCCGAGGGCCATCAGGGCCGTGGCCACGCCCCACGCGCCGTTCCAGTAGAAGAGCCGCACAACGTTCCTCCGCGTCCGCGACTGGTACCCATTCGCCGGCGGTTTTGCTTGATTCATGATGTCTGCCTTTGTTGTCCTTGTGTAAAGTATGCCTGACATCAAAAGTCTACGCGTTCGGGTACGGCGGTGTCAAGTAGAATTGACAAAAAGTCGCGGGACAACGTCTTGCTTGCGCCGGACTCGCGCTTCGCCCGCAGCCGCTTCTTCGGCTTCCCTCCAGCCGCCGGGCGGGGGAAACTGCCCGGCGACCAAATCCATTTGCGCAGGAATGGTCCGCCTTGCAATCCCTCGTTGTGATACGCTTCCGTAGCGTACGCTGCGGCTCGAAAGCCGGGGAAGACGGGGACGGGGAAGACGGGGAAAAAGATGATCAAACGCGTGTGCGGCATTCTTCTGCTTTCTGCCTCGCTGTGGGCGCAAGACAAGCCGGCGATTCCCGCCGTCACCGCCCCAGGCAAGCTGGATGCGTTTGCGCCGCTCATCGGGCACGACTGGACTGCACCACTGCCTAAGGCCAACCTGACCGACACCCTAGCCTGCACCGAATCCGACCGTGGGGCGGGCAATATTGCCCGCGGCGGGCTTTCAGCCAGCCGTAACCGGAATGCTCGTTGCGGTAGCACCCCGATTTGGTTGCGGCTCCGCTGCTCTGTGGGGCAGCCATTCTTGGCTGCCGCGACCTTTTAGGTCGCGATAACCGCACTCCACCTGGCACCAGCCGAAGTCCTTTTCGACCGAGTGCCTATTGGCCTTCGACCCACCAATTCGGATGAAAGCCTTCTCAGGCCGCCTCGTGGCGCGCGCACCCTCGAAAAACACGCCCCGTGGGCTTTCATTCCCTTCCTTGCGGGCCGGCCCGATAGGGAACAATCCTGCGTGCCGCGTCCAGAATCTTCTCGACGCATGTGGTCGCTGAATCCAAACTGCGGACCAGCACGCCTGATTCGCTTTCGACGGAGACCGGATGTAGCCGAAGAACTGGAACCTCGTCTAATCTGCTCGATGTCAGAAACGGCGATCTCTCGAACGCTCCCGTACATCACTGGATGAACATTTGCACCTGCGTACTAGTTTAGTGGTACATTGATACGGAAGGCTCCTATATGGCTCACCGGTATCAGACAGCCGTTCCGCTCAGCGTCTTCTTCCTAATACTTCCAGCGTCTTCGCAGACATTCGAGGTCGCCTCCGTAAAACCCGCCGCCCCCTACAACGGCGGCCCGATCCACATCGCTACCACCGGCGGCCCCGGTACCGACAATCCCACCCGCCTTACCTTCTCCAACGCCACTTTGACCATGGTGCTCCAGAGCGCCTTCGACCTCCAGGACACTCAAAAAATCGACGGCCCCAACTGGCTGAACATCGACATGTTCGACATTGCAGCCACGCTTCCCCAAAGCGCAACCAAAGACCAGATGCGTATCATGCTGCAGAATCTCCTCGCGGAACGATTCCACATGGCGTGGCACCGCGAGAAGTAGGACCTGCCCGCTTATGTCATGGTTGCTACCAAAGGCCGCGTGCGGCTGGCTGCCGCGAAGGATGCCGCTTCCAAACCTTCACACAAAGATAAGGGGCTCCCCGGCATCCGGACAATTACCTGCACCAACTGCACCGTCGATGAGTTCGTGGAGATGGTCGGCCATCCCGAAGGTCGTTTCCTATACAACGAAACCGGCCTCACTGGAACCTACGATTTCGCCCTGACCTACGAGCCAGTCTATGCCTGCAGGGATTGTACGTTGGGGGGACCGGGTGGTGCATCGCCTCCTCCTCCACCTCCACCGCCAGACCAAGCCCCTCCAATTCTGTCCGTAGCGCTCGATCAGCAACTCGGCCTGAAGCTGGAGAAGACGAAAAGGCCGGTAGACGTGTTCGTCATAGACCGCATCGACCGCGTCCCAATCTCAAACTAAAAAATCTTCGCAGCTCGCCAAGCCATCCGTTGTGGGGCAGGCTGGCAGCCTGCGCGGAGGTCGCCGACCTCCGCACGCGCCCTAAGGCGCGGACTTAGTTACGGCACCGCTGCTCTGTAGGGCAGCCATTCTTGGCTGCCGCGACCTTTTAGGTCGCGATAACCGCACTCCACCAGCCACCAGCCAAAGTGCTTTCGACGAAGTGCCTATTGGCCTTCGCAGCCTCGTGGCGCGCCCACACTTGCGTGCCGCGTCGAGAATCTTCTCGACGCACGTGGTCGCCGAATCCAACTGCGGACCAACACGATCTGGAGTCACCCTTCGATTGGGCAAAACTCCTTGCGGTCGTGGTTCGTGAACATGATGATTCAGCCGAGCCGCGACCGCGAGGGAGTGCCCATGGGCCTTCGGCCCACCAATGCAGATGAAACTGCCAGCCTTCCTCGTGGGGCGGCCAATATTGGCCGCGGCGGCCTTTCAGGCAGCCGTAACCGGATTCCGAAGGTAGCGTTGAAACGGGCAAACTTTCAACGGAGCGTTTGTTCGCGGAGCAGAAAATGCGCCGTGCTTGACGGGCTCAACTGGCGAGCTTCTGCAGTATTCGGTCAGTACCGAATTCAGCGACGTGTTTGACGCCGATGCTCTTCATATAGGCACCGATGGACTCGCGTTCATGGCTGGTCGTTATGATGATCTGGCAATTTGTCTCGCCCAATGCGTGGTGTAACATCTCCCGGAAGGCGCTCTCTTCTACGGATTGCTGCTGCGGCTCATCGAATATGAGCAGTCCGGGATGGTTGCCGGTAGCTTGTGTGCCTACTTCTAGAAGGCCGAGGAGATACGCCCACTGCAGACGGATGAGGTCGCTCGCCGAGACGTCGGCTTTCAGATTGATCTTCTCTGCTTCCGGCTCATAGGTGTCGAGCGATATTTTGACATCGCTGACGTCAAGGCTGCCCATCTTGTATCGCGTTAGCTGGTGTTGAAAGGAGGTTTGCCAGTCCGAAAGTTTCTTAATGTCGCGTTCCGACAAAACGCCTCTGGGCAGCTTCCTGAGCCGCTCCTGAACGTCCAGCCATTCGCTTGCCAGTTCCGCAAGCTCGGCCATGTATTCGTCGAAGACCTGCTGCTGCGTTTCCACGCGCCCGATCCTGTCCTGTAGGCGGATGCGCTCTGATATGGCCTCGATGGAGGGCGAACTGGAAGCCGATACCAGCGTCTCTCGAATATCGCGAATGCGTTCCCGCAGCATCATCACCTCGGCGCGTTGCGCGCGGAGATCCCGTTCGGCAACTTCTATCGATCGGACAGCGTTGTTGTGGACCGCTGTGAAAAGCTTGATCTGCTCCTCGTAGAAACTTACATTCTGGTCAACGGTCATAGGGACGGCTTTATTCGCCGTATCGAGCAGCGAGTCGGCGATTTCCTGATAGCAGGTGGGGCAGTGTCCCGTGACGACCTCGGGTCCATCACTCGACCCGAGGTTGCGGACCTTTCGCAGGTCCTTATACTTCCTCAAATCGTCGTTGATGCTGTCGATGCGCTGTTGCAGCGATTCTGCTTCCGCCGTCTCGGTTTCAAATCTGTCGTAAAGCGCCGCCACGGAACGCTCTTGGACGGCGAGCTTATCCTCGAGTTGCGCGAGCTCTCCCCGGATCTTGGGCTCCGCAGTGACGGTCGAAGGAACTTCGACGCTGTGCAGTTCGGCTAAACGTCCCCGCAAGCCATTGAGGTGATCCGCGATAGGCAGCCACTTTGAAGATTGCATCACCGAAAGCGTGGGTAATACTTCTGGAGGCCATGATGCGATCGGCTCCACGGGAATCCCTCGAACGTTTCCCACAACAGCAGCAGCCGACTTCTCCGCTTGAGACCGCGTTGCGGCCCATTCCCTTTTAAGGCGTTTGACTTCTTCCTGCACAGCGACGCGCTCGAGCGCGTTAGCGTACGCGTCGAGGCCGAGCAGGAATTCAACCGTCCTGCGTCCCACATCGCGTATCCCCAGCCACGTCGGATACCGGGCTGGGAGCCTGCCCCAGCCCAACTTCTGTTCTACATACAGTAGAGGGAAAATCGTTTCCAGATAGAGCAGCGTGTCAACGTCATTGAACCTCGGAGCCATCGGAAGCTGCCAGCCAACGAAGTCCTTGAGCTTCCGATGAAATCCGAGTTCGTTGCTGGCCGCGCCACCTTCGCGAACGTAATAATCCCGCGCTGTACTTAGGCCTTCCTTCTTGGTGATGGCCCGGCCGTCATAAACCGTCATCAGATGCCGATGCCGTTCACCCGCGATGGCCCTTTGCACCGTCAGGAACTCATGCCTTGCGTTCTCGATCTCAATCGAAACCGTCGAGTCGATTACTGTCGCCCTCGCGTCCTTGCTGTCGACTTTATAGTCCAAGTAATCCGTCATGGCGTGCGCCAGAGGCACGGCATGAGAGGGGCCCTGCATTCCTTCCATGCCGAGGGCATACATGATCGACTGGACGACTTGGGATTTGCCAGCCCAGTTCTCCGCGCGGATGATGTTCAGTCCATCGGCAAAACTCTGCCTTGTTCCAAACACCCCCTTGTCTGTGTTGATCTTGATGAACAAGTGCCGTATGCGCAGCATCAGATAGCCCTGATCGTGATCATTTCGGTCGCGATGGTTTCGGTGATGTCTTTTCCAATGCGCGTCAGGAAATCACGCTCCTCCCGCATCACGGTCTCATCCTTCAGTATTTCCGCCATCCACCGCTTGCCTCTAGCTGTTATCTGTAGCCGGTCGCCACCTACCCAATCGACATAATTCTCGCCCACAGCCAGATTAATGGCCCGTCCCAGTGCAGGTTCAAACCGGAACTGAAAAATAAATAGAGGCTGCTGATGATCCCGGACCTGCTCAAATTCGGCCCGGTTCTTGGCCGAGCGCAGGGCCCAGTTCAGGACATGGAGTCGTCTAAGGGAGCTTTTACCGGCACGGGAACTGAGATGCAGGATTAGCAGCAGCGCCGCGATTTTCCAGTCTGGCCGAAGCTCCGCCGCGATGGCCATCGGTCTCCGGGTGAACCGGAGGGCTCGATCCTTCGCGATAGTGATGCTCTGTAACAGTTCAGCCCCATGGATTGGCAGCCGAAGGTGCGGGGTGAAAAAAGTCTGAAAAAACTTCGCTTCGGACCTGGACTTTTGCCGCGGAACCTGGCAACCTGGATGTTTGGGGTGCGCCAACTGCCAGCAGCGGGGT
>CAIVPR010000082.1 GCA_903907865.1 uncultured Acidobacteriia bacterium | reverse complement strand
GCTTCGTCCGCCGTCCGCCCCAACCACCACCCGTTCCCAGGGAGGCCTGGATCAATAGACCAAAGACCCCGGACAACAATACTCAGTAAATTCGGCTTCGGGGTGTCTCAAAGTGCTTGACATGTTCCGTCCTGCTTGCACCAAACATGCAAGACGAGGAACCCGTCATCCACGAAGGCCACGGCATCCTTTCCCCAATAGCGCTCATGCAAGACGGTTCCCCGCTTCACCGTGTTGTCACCCGGTTGATCCGGGTCCCGCGCCACGCCTAGCAGACCGTCGAGTCTTGCCGGTGCCTCCGCCTCGAAGCGAACACCACGATACCTCTGGGTACCGCAGCGCACCGGCGAAATCCATCCGATGGTGATCGTGACGGAGCGCGGGGTGGTGACGCGCTCCAGACACGCGGGCAGAGGAATCCGGAACTCGTGGGCGGTCTCGGGTTTCAGTTCGTCCCAGCCAAGCAGCGTGGCCCGGTTTTCGGCGCATTCCATCGACTCACATACCGCTGGTGCGCCAAACCCGACAAACCTGGCCACGTTCTCTTTCCGTTCTTCATGGCGACCCCGTCCGGTCGGGCCGCATATTTCCGTAAGGAGGCGACTCGGTTCGCTCCAGCCGGACCGGTGCACCATCAAAGCCTTCACCACAACCGCATAGTACTGAGGTTCCAGACCTGCGAATTCGGTCCCCGCTTCTCGATCCATCAGCGAATCGAAGATGAGGTGTGCCGCCCTCGTTGCCAGTGCCGTGGCCCCGCTTGTTCCGCCGCTCATCACGCTCCCGTCCAAGCGCCCCAGCCCTTGGGCGTCGGGCGCGGCAGCTTTCAAGCCGAACAGCCGTGTGTTTTGCGAGGGCCGAACCGTCAGGCTCTCGCCCGCACTCAGCATCTGTACGTATTCGCGACCACCCGGGAAGAAGACATCGGGCTTCACCATGCGGCGATAACCCAATCCCAGCCCGGAACTCACGTTGGGCATCGTGTCCTCTTCGAATGGATCGATAGAGGAACCGGCCGGCGGTCTCTCCTCGAAGCTGTCTCGATGGAGCGCGCCGATCGTCAGCGCATTCACTGACTCCGCAGGCGAGTGCATGGTCCGCTCATGTTTTGCCCGGCTCATTGCGGCCAGCACCGCGCGCTGCCGTTCGCTCGGTGCGTCCGTGCCAAACCCGGTCCATCCCCCATAGTCCGGGATCTCCAGAGGGAGGTGTACATTCCCGGCGCTAACCAGGAATAGTAGGTTGTATCGATCCGACAGGAAGTCAATCAAACGGGCCAAGGGACTCATCAGTCCCGCGAAAGGCCGATTGGGTATCCCCAGTGAAAGGTTCACCAGAAAAACCGAGGGTGCGGTGCCCGGCTCAATCTGGCCCTTCATCCTCAAGACCGCCTTGTATACCGTGTCAACTAAGAGGCGGTCCGTCTCTGCCAGTTCCACGCCCCCTTGTTTCGGAACCAGTACCGGGTGCATGTAGACGCGACGGGTTAGCGCAGGGCCAGCCTCGTTCAGATCGCCGTGCACAACCAACGAAGCCATGGCTGTTCCATGGACCCTTTGACCCACAAGAGCTTGACTCTGCAAGTCGTCGGGATCGTCCAATAGGATCCGACCCTCAAGCAATTCATGCCCTTGAACCGGCACTCCGTCAAACAGCGCTGCGATTGGTTGGGCCTCGCTCGCCATCGGCTCAGCGGGTGGGGTCCCGTCGAACTCCACAGAGTCCCTCACGCCGACGGCCTCAAGCAGACTCTGTGGCCGCAGGTGCATGATCGCGTCGCTGACGGCGAGTTTCACGCTCCGGGTCCTAACGAGCACTTCCACTTCGCTGGCGGGCAACTCGACCAGCATGCCGTGGTAGCCGATCTCCTCAATGCAAGCCTCATGCAGCACCTGCCCGCCGCAATCACCCACCAGACTTCGAACTCCGTTGGACGCTAGCGTCCGCCGTTCCGCAGTCCTGTGGAACCAGAACTCAACTTCCATGCGGATGGCCGCGCCTGGAGACTCCTCCAACTGGTGCAGCCAATCCTCGATCCCATCGTCGGTAATCCGGTCTTTTGGTCCCCAGGGGCGAACCTCGCGCAGTTGATGGAACAGATCCCGGAACGGTGTGAAAAAACGCTCCATCGGCTCACCAGCTTCCCAGCGTTTCCACAGGGAGCAAAGCTGGTTCAGGGCGACGATGTCCGGCATGGCGAGGTACAGCCGCCCCTTCACCTTCTTCTCGGGTCTTCGGATGCCTTTACTGTCAAGAGCGGCAAACCGCTCGTCCCCGTCGAACGCAAATTCCTGTTCGCCAAGGAACTCGAGCCCGGGAATCTTTGCTACCGCACGCGCAAGGTCACTGACATTGTCTGCAAGTTGGAAGACGATGACGCGGTCAGGAGAGAGGCTGGACGGATCGTCCCGCAACTCCTGCGGAGCCCCTGCCGTCAGCATGCTGGCAAGGCGCTCGAACCTCGGCGAGAACTGTTCGATCTGTGCATTCCGCTCCGGGAATGCGACACCCTTCGACGTTTTCTTTGCCGTTCCTTTGGGGATCGGAACCTGCCTAGATGACCGGAGGGGCAGAAGCGGGAAGGTCTGCATCGCCACCCTCCTGATTCACCGCGCGAGGCCCGCCCGGCCCCGCATGGGTTTTCGGCGCACGGGCTTTCGCCCGCCAAATCTTCATTTGGCTGTTCACAATAGCATCCAAAGGTCTGGCACCTCCCGCCAGCACCTGCCGCCGCCGCACATCCAGGCAGAACTGTTCCGCCTCGGCATAGCTGACCCGCCCAATCGCTTTGGCAATCGCTGCACCCTCCACTCCCAGCGGCTCCCCAAACCCGCCAAGGAACTCGTCAATGTACGAGCCAAGCGCCTTTCTGGTCGGCAGCGGCAAACCAACCCGCACCTGAAAGCGTCGCCACGCCGCCCGGTCCAGCAACTCGGGATGATTCGTCGCTGCCACAACCATGGTGTAGCTTGGCAGTTCATCCACCTGCATCAAGAGCGAACTGACCACCCGCTTGATTTCGCCAGTCTCGTGGATGTCGCCACGCTCTTTGCCGATGGCGTCGAACTCGTCGAAGAACAATACACACGGCGTGGTCCGCGCGTAGTCGAAAACCCGCTTCAGCCGCGCCGCCGTTTCGCCAAGGTAGCTGCCGATGATTCCTTCATACCGGACCACGAACATCGATACCGCGAGAGCCTCCGCAATGGCCTCGGCCAGCGTTGTCTTTCCAGTACCCGGTGGCCCGACCAACAGCACGCGGTTCCGGGGCTCCAAGCCGTGGGCACGAAGAAGGTCGGCGCGGTGTTGCTCCTCGATCAACTCCCCAACGCATTCCCGGACCACAGCGGGGAGGATCAGGCTATCCAGCGTCCGCCGCGGGCGGATCTCGTATAGGAAATCCTTGCCCCTCTGGATGAAGTCCGAGGACGCGGCGACGGCAAGGCCACGGTTGCCGCTAGCGTTGCTCTGCATTACTTGGGACAGTCGGTCTGCCAGGACGTCGTGGCGCTTGGCCCGCTCTTCGGCGATGATCGCTTCCGCCGCAGTCCGAAAACCGGGTTTGTCCCCGCTTGTCCCCGCTTTGACGAGCGATACTAAGAGGTCGCTACGCGCCATGCCCGCCCTCATTTGTCAACGGCAAGGTCTTGCTCTTGCAATCCAGCGTGACTGAGCAGTTCGACGGCATCATGACAAGCTTTAGCTTATCAATCGACCGGGCCAGTGCCGAGAATTCTGTCAAGGCGGTAGCAGGGAATTCGTATCGCCCAACCGCATGCCTCACGTGCACTCGTCGGTTGCCCCTTCCCATTCGATTCGAAGTGGTGCCAAGCAGCCTGTAGTCGTTCCTGCTTTGCCATGCGCCTTCGTTCTTGTTACGAAATCCTCACAAGTAGACGGACACCGATTCTCCCCATCCGTCACACGTGGCCCAAGGCACCACGTGGGATCGAATCTTGACCTGGTGCTTGCGCAGGTACGCGTAGTCGTTCAGCTTGTGTTGCATCTGGCCAACAACAAGCCCAGGATGCCTGTGCAGCAACCGGGACAAGGCGATCACGTCCTTTTCGTAGTAGTACGGGCGCTTCCTCGCGATGAAGGAATCGATCTTGTCGCCGGGGGCGCAGAACTGCGACGCGACCGCGTTGGCCGCTCGTTCTTCAGGGGGCAGCGATGCGGCGGACGAAGCTTTCTCCCCGTCCAATTCGTCCAGAATCTCGTGCTCCTGCCCATCTCCCCGCAGGACGTGCTCGATTTCATGCCGCAGCACAAACCAAAAATTGTCGATGCGGTCGTATCTTAGCGAGAGTCCGATCACGGGCGACCGGTCATCGAGCCACAGGCAGACGCCATCAATGTTTCCCTGCGGCAGCTTCTCGACAATCACCAGACGAACACCCGCTTCCAATAGGGTCTTGGGGACATGGCGCGCCTCGTCCGGCGAATAGAGGAGTGCCTCCAACTTCGGAAGCGAATCCCGTAATAGCTTTTCCGAATAGCGGGGTGCGACCGTCGAAGCTGCAATCTGCTTGACCCTCGACATCCAAGCCAGTTGTACTGGGTCGATGTTCCGCTCCTCGTAGCTGGTCTTTTTGGCCGCGTGGGCGAACTCAAGGAACGGAATGTCGCCGGGGGTGGGCACCCCGAAGAACCGGGACAGTTGCGCCTGCAACATTCTGGCGTCCCCGTCCTCAATCCAACCACGCCGGATCATCTCGCGAACGGGGAATTTGGACTGCATCTGGGCCCGGATGGCCACGCCAGGATTCGGGGCGGACGCCTTCGAGAGATCGTACGCCTTCTGGAGATTGGCGAAAAACTCGGGGTTGACATCAAACGCGTCCCCAAGCGCGCGGGCCATGTCAGGGCTTATGCCGCGCTTGCCAGAGAGGATCACATTGACGGCTTGTTCCGGAACTCCCAGGATGAACGCAAGGTCCCGCTGGAGCCAGCCGCGGGCATCCATTTCCTCCTTGAGGAAGAAGCCGGGGTGCATTACCCAATCGGTGGTATTCATTTCGGCAGTTTCGCTCATCAGTGATAATCCTCTACCGCCAAGATGGTGATTTTGGGCGGGTTCAAGTCGGTGTTGATCGTGAATACGAGCCGCCACTGGTCATTCAGGCGGATGGACCTCTGTCCCTCTCGTTTCCCGAACAGCTTTTCATACCGCAGGCTCTTCCAGTTCCGTAGTGTCCTCTCATCGGGTGCGGCGCGCAGGACAGTGAGCTTCTGTATGCACGACTTGATTACTGAAAACGGCAACTTCGTTTCAGCGGCCCGGCCGGTTTCAATCAGAGCAAGCCGGTGGTCTTGAAACTCAATGTCCATGTACGATGCTGCCTGATCCAACAATACCCTACCGCCGGAAGCGTGTCAAGTAGAGCTGAACGACTTGCGTTCAGTAGGCTAAAGAAGATCTTGGCCATGCCCGGTGAACTAAACCGCTTCGCGGTATTATCCTGCGACCGGGGCACCGTGGGGCTGCCCCGACAGGCACTGCCCCGGCATTTGGCATGGCGGGCGGTTTTCCCGCAGACTTGGATTAGCGGTTATTCCAGTAACCGCAAT
>CAIVPR010000081.1 GCA_903907865.1 uncultured Acidobacteriia bacterium | reverse complement strand
GTCACGGTTATGGCCGCCTGGAAAGGCGGCTGCAGCCAAGAATGGCTGCCCCACAACGGAGCGGAGCCGCAATCAAATTGGGGTGCTGGCGCGGTGAGCTTGGCGGTCACGGCTGGCTGAAAGCCCGCCGCGGGCAATATTGCCCGCCCCACGGTCGGAGACAATTCACATGCGGCCGGAGACGGAGCGTTCGAGAGCGAGCAGATCATGGATCTCCGGGTAACGGGCGGCAAGCGCCGCGAAGTCCGCGTCCTGGCGCGCGGCGGCGCGGTTTCGCGGTTCCAAATCAATCGCACGCTTCAGATTCTCATATGCGCCGACGCCGTCGCCAGCGAGCCCACGGCAGCGGGCCATGATGTAGAAGATGTGGTCCGCATCGGGACGAAGTTGGAGCCGGTTGTTCGAGCGGTCCATCACAAGGATGGAGTGCCGCAACGCCACGCCGGGTTTCAAGCGACAGCGGAAAAATCAACCTGGATGCGGGCAAGCGTCAGTTCCCTGCGCACTTGGTCCAAGAAGGTGGCAGCAAGCCTGTCCACCAAGACGTCCAAACGCGTCATCCGTTGCCGGGCGAGGACGTGTGTGAAGTCCAAGTCCTTCGCGCGCCCGGCAGCGTATTTTGCAATTGCGAGGTCGTGGACTTCCAAGCACCAACCCCGCGCGTGGCGGGTATTCGGGCCGGTAACCAGCCTCAGCCTGTCCTTCCAGCCCTCAGGCAGAATCGCGGTCGTGTCATCGACGCCGTGCGCATAGTAGCCGAAGGAATTGTGAAACGGCGAACCTTCGCCGATGGAGCCATCGATCAAATCGCCTCGTTCCGGTGCCTGCAGCGGGTACACGTCTGCTTCCATCGACCAAAGCAGTTCCGGCGGTGCCTGCGGGAACTGACCCAACACCGACTGGCTCCCGATCACGACGATATCCTCGGCGTCGACGATGGCGGCTGCCGCGCGGATGACGTGTTCGAGCTGCTGCCGGGTCACGACCGGTCCTCTTGAAACTGGCGGTAGACCGCCCAGCGTTCTTGCGGGGTCAAGATGCCGCTGAATGGCGTCGATTGGCGGAGGGCCGTCATCTCCTCCGAGTCCTCCACCATGGCGGCCATGACAAGCTCCACTGGCTGGGCGAGGATGCGCCGCCATTCGTCGAGATAGGCGCGCGTGCTGCCGGCAGTGCCATACCAGCGATCAATATTGGCAAGTGCGGTCGGCATCAGCTCGGGGTGGGTCCGCAGCTTTTCCGCAATCGCGCGGTGGAGCGCGATGCTTCGCCGGTCGATCCGCTCGTGACCCGTGGCCATGACTTGATGCTATCGCGAAAAGAGCCGCATTGCTAGGATCGAAATAACATGAGAACCGTCTTCGCGATTGCCCTGCTATCGGCCTCCGGCTTGTCCGCGCAAGTGTTCGCAGGGGCTCGCGACATCGACGCGGCCATCAACCAGGCCATCCGGGAAGACAAGATTCCAGGGGCCGTGGTGCTGATCGGACACGACGGCAAAGTGGTCTTCAAGAAGGCCTACGGCAATCGCTCGCTCGCACCGGGGCGCGAGGCGATGACCGAAGACACCATCTTCGACGCGGCCTCGCTGACCAAGGTGGTCTCCACTTCGACATGCCTCATGAAGCTCTTCGAGCAAGGGAAACTGTCCATCGACGCGCCGGTCACCACCTATCTGCCCGAGTTTCAGGGCGGCAAGAGCGACATCACGGTGCGCGACCTGATGACGCATTTCTCTGGCTTCCGCCCCGATCTGGACTTGGAACCGGCTTGGAGCGGATACCAGACCGGCATCCAGCGGGCGCTGAACGACAAGCCTGTGAATCCGCGGGGCGCAAAGTTCGTCTACAGCGACATCAATTTCATCCTGCTGGGCGAAATCATCAAGCGCCTCAGCGGCATGCCCGAGAATGAGTTCCTCAAGCTTGTGCTGCTGGACCCGCTGGGGATGAAGGACAGCGGATATCTGCCGGCGAAGTCGCTGTTGCCCCGGATCGCCCCCACGGAAACCATGAAGGACGGTACGATCCTCCGAGGTGTGGTGCACGACCCGACGGCGCGCTACATGGGAGGCGTGGCGGGCCATGCCGGTTTCTTTTCCACCGCCGCCGATATGGCGAAGTTCTGCCAGATGATGCTGGACGGCGGCGACGGACACTTCAGTCCCGCCACCATCGCCAAATTCACTTCGCCGCACACCGCGACGGGCCAGCCAATCCGGCGCGCACTGGGCTGGGACATCGACTCCCCTTATTCGCGCAACCGGGGCGAGTTGTTCCCGATCGGATCGTATGGGCATACCGGGTTCACAGGCACGTCGATCTGGATCGATCCGGCGTCGAGGAGCTATGTGATCCTGATGGCCAATTCGGGGCATCCGCACCTGCGGTCGCCGATCACGCCGTTGCGCAGCCAGGTTGCGACCATCGCCGCTGCAGCGCTGGGGTATTCGAAAAAGCTGGACGCGACGCGGGTGACGCGCACGGGCTTGGAAGTACTGGCGGCATCGAGCTTTGCGCCGTTCCGGGGCAAGCGGGTCGGGCTAGTGACCAACCAGAGCGGCCTCGACCGCAACGGAACCCGCAATGTGGACCTGATGCGCAAGGCGGGTATCACCGTCGCGGCCCTGTTCTCGCCCGAGCACGGGTTCGCCGGTGTTGAGGATCACGAGAACATCGGCCATTCCGAGGACCCCATGACGGGCATCCGAATTTGGAGTCTGTACGGCAAGACGCTGCGGCCCACGCCCGAGATGCTGAAGGGGATCGACATTCTGGTCTACGACATCCAGGACATCGGTGTACGGTTCTACACCTTCGAATCGACGATGCTCTACGCCATGGAAGAAGCTGCCAAGGCAAAGATTCCGTTCTATGTGCTGGACCGGCCGAATCCGCTGACGGGGCTGCGGGTGGAGGGGCCGATGCTGGATCCAGACAAGCTGTCGTTTGTCGGTGCGTACCCGCTGCCGCTGCGGCACGGGCTGACAATCGGCGAGCTCGCGAAGCTGGAAAACGGCGAACGAAAGATCGGTGCGGAGCTCCACGTTGTCGAAATGGCCGGTTGGGAGCGAGGGGATTGGTGGGATCAGACGGGTTTGCCGTGGGTGAATCCGTCGCCGAACATCCGCAATCCGGTCCAGGCGCTGCTCTATCCGGGCCTGGCGATGCTGGAGTACTCCGAGAACTATTCGGTGGGGCGCGGGACGGACAGCCCGTTCGAATTGGTAGGGGCGGACTGGATCCGGGGTGTGGATCTGGCGATGTGGTTGAACGGTCGGCAGATTCCGGGCGTGCGGTGCCACCCGGTCAAGTTCCGCCCCACGTCCTCGCATTTCGAAGGGAAGACGGTCGAAGGGGTCGGGTTCACGGTGACCGACCGGGACAATTTCTCATCGTCACGGCTGGGGCTCGAAGTGGCGGTCGCGTTGAGGACGCTGTATCCGGGAAAGATCGTGTGGGAGAAGAACGCGAAACTGATCGGAAATGCGGCCGTAATGGCTGCGCTCGCGGGCGGAAAGGCAATCACGGAAGCGGC
The DNA here is from genome assembly GCA_903907865.1 of uncultured Acidobacteriia bacterium. Lineage (GTDB taxonomy): Bacteria > Acidobacteriota > Terriglobia > Bryobacterales > Bryobacteraceae > BOG-234. Next base: position 49,311 of record CAIVPR010000081.1, on the reverse strand, counting down.
CAACGCCGGGTTGGACCAGTTCCTCGCGACCCGCGAGAGGTACATTATCTACCGGTAGTGGCTACCTTGCGAATTCGACTGTGATCTTGTTGGGGATCAGACCGACCTCGTGGCCCTTGTCCAGCAACAGCTGGACAGCCCTCGGGATCGTTTCCCCGGCATCCAAGGTGTAGTGGTTCACGTACATGCCGACGAACTTCTCGGCAAGGCGCGGGTCCATGTCACGGACGAATTGCAGGGCGTATTCCAGTGCCGCGGCGTTGTTGTCGAAGGCGTACTGGATGCTGTCCTTCATCATGCGGCAGCATTCGGACTTGACGTCCTCCGGGAGGTCGCGCCGCAGGACGTTGCCGCCAAGGGGTAGAGGCAGTCCGTAGGTTTCCTTCCACCACTTGCCCGTGTCGAGCACGCGGTGGAACCCGACTTTGTTGTACGTCAACTGCGCCTCGTGGATGATGAGGCCGAGGTCGGCCCCGCCGGACTGGACGGTCTCCAGGATCTTGTCGAACGGAACCGGGACCGGGATGAAGTCGGGTTCGAAAATCTTCAGGGCGAGGTACGCGGTGGTCAGGGTCCCGGGGATGGCGACACGCTTGCCTTTGATCTCCTCGGGTTCCGTCGGATGCAGCGCGACCACCATGGGGCCGTAACCGTCGCCGATGCTGGAGCCGGCGGCCATCAGGACGTACTTGTCGGCAATCGTCGGGTAGGCGTGGTAGGAGATGGCGCTGAGGTCGTAGACGCCCTCCATCGCCTTGCGGTTGAGGGACTCGATGTCGGAGAGAACGTGCTTGAAGGTGACACGGGGCGACCGGATCTTCTTGGTCGCAAGCCCGTAAAACATGTAGGCGTCGTCCGAGTCGGGGCTATGGGCGCTGACGATTTCGAAGGGAGAGGGGTCCGGCATACTCGCGAGGTTCAGAATCACCTAGTATCTCACGTGGGTAGTCGGAGATTGGTAACAAAATGAAAATAGGGCGGGGGCAGAACGGGCCCGAACTAAAACCCGCGTCCAGTCCTACGGTTCGAGCGCGTCTCGCGCTTCGGCAGTGAAGTCATGCCAATCCGTAGGCCCGCGGATTCCGTACCGCATGTTCGGAGTCTCCGTAGCTGCGCCCGCCCCATTGCTGGCCAGGTTCTATAGACACCTCCAGCCGCCTGCCTGGGCGGCAAAACTCCAACTCTGGGGCATCGCGATGTCGACTTCTCATCTGCCCTTGCTCACATCTTCCGCCCAATTGCGGCGGCTGTCAACGATTATTCACATTGAAATGGCGGTTGCCGTCCAGCGCGTCCGTGGTCCGGATCGGACGAGTGGTCTACCATCAGGAGATTGGCAAAGACGCAAGGAATAGAGAAGCAGGGAATTATGACACGCCGCGAGTTGCTCGCCCTCACGCCCGCCACAATGCTGGTCGGATGCGCCTCGGAACCCGTAAAGAAGACGGTCGTCGCGCCGCCGGAGCCGGTCACCGGGTTGCATGCGCTGTACCAGTGCTACCAGCATGCGCGGCAGTGGTCGCCCGAGCTGAAGGTCCTGCGACTGCTGAGCATCGATCTGGCGGAGGTCAAGGCCCAGCCGGGCAAGGCCGCCGGATGGCAGGCGATCTTCGCGTCGGAAAGCTTGGGCAAGCGGCGGGCCTACACGTTTTCCGTGTTCGACGCCAGCCTCAGCATGCGCAAGGGCGTGTTCCCCGAGCCGCCATCGGCGCTGGCTAGCGACGATGTCGGATTCCTGATCGCCGCGGTGCAGAAGGATACGGATTTCGCGATGGATCTGGCACTGAAGCACGGAGCGGACTACGCGAAAAAGAACCCGACGATGCCGATTTCGTACACCTTGGAGATGGGCCGGAAGGTGATGGACCCAATGTGGCGCGTGATCTGGGGCGAGAGCGCGAACTCCAGCGTGTTTTCAGTGATGGTGGACGCGAGCACGGGACAGTACGCGGGAACGCTGAATTAGGCGTCCGCGCGACCTGTAGTATCGTGGTCTGCATGGCTGCCAGCGGCACAACGATAACCGTGCGGGTAATGGCGCGTGACGGCAAGTTTCTCGGCGACGACATCGGCGGGGCTTCGATCACCATCCGCGATGCCCAGACCGGCGAAATACTGGCCCAAGGCACCACCAGCGGCGGGTCCGGGCTCAACGGATGCGACGGCGTGATGTGCGTCAGCCTCCGCCGGGGCCAGCCGTTGCCGACCACCGGCGCGTCCGCGTTCACCGCCTTCCTGCCGCTTGAGAAGTCCCGCAGGATCGAGGTGACCGCCTTCGGGCCCCTCGCCGCCCGACAGTCGGCCAACACCGTCTCCGCCACGCAGTGGGTCTACCCCGGCAAGGATGTCACGGAGGGTGTCGGATTCCTCCTGGAACTTCCGGGGCTGATCGTGCAAATCGTCAGCCCGCCCACCCACTACTCGCCTGCGGTTCTGCCCGAACTCGCCATACGGGCCAACGTCGCGATGATGTGCGGATGCCCCATCGACCACAAGCGCACCCACAAACAGAAGATTTGCCCGGATCTGCACGCCGACGAGCAGCCTTGGCGTCCCGAGGAGTTCGAGGTCGGCGCGCTGGTTCGCGGTCCCAACGGGTTCAGCCTTGAGATTCCGCTCCGGTTCCAGGAGATCCCGCCAGCGGATACGCCGGGCCAGTTCGTGGGCGTGTGGAGCGCGCCGCCGAAGGGCATCTATGAAATCACCGTGTTCGCGTACCAGAAGGCCACCGGGAATACCGGAGTCGACGTGGCCACTGTGATCGTCCCGTAGTCACAAAAAGAACGCGCGGATTGCGCTATCATCTTCGGTTATGCGAGTCTTTCTGCGTGTTTCGTCCTTCGTGTTCGCGGCGGTCGCGGCCTTCGGCCAGCAGCCTTCCCCCGAAGCCCTGGCCAAACAAAAATACATCAAGGAGCACTACACCAAGTACGAGCACCTGATCCCGATGCGCGACGGGACCAAGCTGTTCACCCAGGTGTTCGTGCCCAAGGACGACGGCCAGTATCCGATCCTGGTTAACCGCACCCCCTACCAGGTGCCGCCGTACGGAATCGAAAACTACCCCACGCAGCTCGGCCCCGGCCAGACCGACCTCTTCGTCAAAGAGGGCTTCATCTTCGTCCGCCAGGACGTCCGCGGCAAGGGCCACAGCGAGGGCACCTACGTCCACGTGCGCCCCATCAATCCCAACAAGGGGCCCAAGGACATCGACGAGAGCTCAGACACGTACGACACGCTCGACTGGCTCGTGAAGCACGTCCCCACCAACAACGGCAAGGCCGGGATTTTCGGGATCTCCTACCCGGGGTTCTACTCGACGATGGGGGCAATCGACGCGCACCCGTCGCTCAAGGCCGCCTCGCCGCAAGCCCCGGTCACCGACTGGTTCACCGGCGACGACTTCCGCCACAACGGCGTCTTCTTCCTCCCGCACGCCTTCGGGTTCTTCTCCGGCTTCGGGCAAGAGAAAAACCCCGACTACATCACCGGCCGTGTGAACTACGACATGGGCACGCCCGACGGCTACGATTTCTTCCGCCGCATGGGCCCGCTGGGCAATGCCGACGAGAAATACTTCCACGGCAAGATCGAGTACTGGCGCGAGCTGGTCGACCACGACGTGAACGACTCCTACTGGAAATCACGCAATCCGGTGCAGTATCTGAAGGGCGTGAAGCCCGCGATGCTGACGGTCGGCGGGTGGTTCGACGCCGAGGACGTGCTGGGTCCACTGGCCGTGTTCCGTGGAATCGAGAAACAGAGCCCGCAGACGGACAACCGGATTGTGGAGGGGCCGTGGTCGCACGGCGGCTGGTCGCGTGGCACCGGCGACCGGCTGGGCAACGCGCGCTTCAAGAACGACACGTCGAAGTACTTCCAGGAGAAGATCGAATACCCGTTCTTCCTCTGGTACCTGAAAGGCAAGGGCGAGGGGAACCAGTTGCCGAAGGCCTACGTGTTCGAGACGGGTCGCGACGAATGGCACAAGCTGGCGAGTTGGCCGCCCAAGGAGGCTGTCGCGAAGACGCTCTACTTCCGGGAGAAGGGGGCGCTGTCGTTCGCGAAGCCGGAGGGCGCGGCCTTCGACGAGTATGTGAGCGACCCGGCCAAGCCCGTTCCGTTCACGCCGGAAGTGACCGGTCGGATGACCTACAGCTACATGGTGGAGGACCAGCGGTTCGCGGCGTCGCGTACCGACGTGCTGACGTACGAGACCGAGCCGCTGACCGAGGATTTCCGCATCGCCGGGCCGTTGAAGGCGTCGCTGTTCGTGTCCACGACGGGGACGGATTCGGATTTCATCGTGAAGGTGATCGACGTCTATCCGGGCGACTACCCCGACGCCCCCGACCAACCCGCGTACCTGCGCATGGGCGGCTACCAGCAGTTGCTGCGCGGCGAGCCGTTCCGCGGCAAGTTCCGCAAGAGCACTGAAAAGCCTGAGCCGTTCGTGCCGGGCCAGATGGACAAGGTCGAGTTCGAGATGCCGGACCTGTTCCACACGTTCCGCGCCGGACACCGGATCATGGTGCAGGTCCAGAGCTCCTGGTTCCCGCTGTGCGACCTGAATCCGCAGAAGTTCATGAAGATTTCCGAGGCGAAGGCGTCGGATTTCCAGAAGGCTACGGAGCGGGTGTACCGGTCGGGGAACGCAGCTTCGGCGGTTACGGTGATGGTTTTGCCGTAGGGGTGTCACCTGTGGTGATCCGCACTTGGCGGGCTCACCGATTGGCAAGGAGCCGCCCGATTCGGGCCTTGACCTCATCGTGAGGAATCAGTTCACACCGGTCGGCTAGGGCAATGCCGCGTCGAACGCCTTGGCGGAAATCGTCGTCGTCCTTCAGCACGTGCAGGGCCTTGGCTTGGACCAATTGAGAGGTTTCCATACCGTCGCGCGTGGCGATCAGGGACAAGCGGGACTGTTGCTCCAGCGTGAATTGCACATCCATACGGCAAGTCTACCAAGTCTGGCTGGTGGGTTGTCGAGCCGGCCCAGTTGGACATTTTGTAATACAATGGGTTCGTGGAAACATTGACGCAGCCTACCGAGTCGGCTGCCTTGACCGCCGATATCGATCACCCCACGCCAAAAGGCGTCTGGGCACGGGCCTACGAGACATTCGGTGACGAGGGGAAGGCCCTCCATTGGATGCAGACTCCGCGCGACATCTTCGGCGGACACAGTCCGGCCCAGTTGGTCGAATCTGGCAGTTTGGAGTCCCAGCGCCAAGTTATGAAGGTTCTAATTCGGATCGACTACGGGGTGTTTTCCTAGCACCCATCCCTCGCCATGCGGATTTACCGGTTGCATCGGGCCGCCAGGGCCGCCAACGACTATTTCGGCGCAATGGATGCCGGTGGACGATGGAATTCCATTGGAATCGGCTCGGTCGGGGAGTTGGCGATTCGCGTCCCATCAGCGATTGTGCCGGAGGAGTTCAATGTCCTCTTGAATCCGCGAAATCAGGAGTATGGAAGGCTGTTCTGGCGCACGCCGCAGCCATTCGGGTTCGACGAGAGGCTCTTTGTCGTTGAACCGAAGGTGTTGTAGTTGGGCCCGGAGGGCCGCGACGACATAGGTGCCTGCGCCAAGGACGGTCCCCCGTATTCGATGCGATGGCCCATTGGCGATCTCAGGCGCGGAAGGTCAACCCCGGACCGGGTACAGACTCAATTCCGCCATTGGAAAGTCCTTGACGTTCTCGGTGACCAGCGTTGCACCGCTGCAAATGGCGACAGCGGCGATCATTGAGTCGGCCAAGCTTAGAACCCGTCCCTTGAGGGAGTAGGCACCCTTCAAGGTCCCGGCCAATTCGGCACTGGCAAACGTAAAGTCCAAGAGCTTCAGGCTCTTCAAGAACGCGCTGGTCAGCGTCTCTTCTCCCGGACGCATACCGGCATATATTTCCGCAATGTTGACCGGACAACAGGCCAGAACGTGTCCTTCGTTGATGAGATCGCCAAGAAGTCGATCATGGCCCTTCCGCCCCTTCAGGACGTCAATGATGATGTTGGTGTCCAGGAGGAATATCGCCATCGGTGGCTATACGTCGGCCCGTGGAGCGGAGGCGTCCGCGCCGGAATTGCGAAGATCGTGCACCCATGGGGCGGAGCCGTTCTCAAGCTCTGGATGGTCGCTCGATTTCCAAGCACCGAAGGCTTCCTTGAGCGCCTTTAGCTGACGACGGCGCAGGAGTTCCCGCTCGGCCGCCTCTGACAGAAAGCCAGCCCGACCGGCGTTCCCCACCAGCGCATCGATATCCCGGATCAAGCTACCAGCCACTGTAACCCGCGCACTCTTCCTCGTTTGCGATTCCGTTGAGTTCGCCATTTTCTCTTCCAACCTTAGCGCCAACATCGACACAGGGTCAAGCCCGTCTCACCAAGTCCGCATAGACCGGAACCCATACGGATCCGCCCCCGCCTCAAACACCCCGCCCGGCGTCACCTTGATGATCACCGGTGCCGCGCCGCTGTTCCACCGAGACCGCGTCTCGATCTTATGTCCGCGCTTACCCAACTCCTCCATCACAGTCGGAGCAATGCGCTCGTCCAGCAGCAGGTCGCCAGGATTCATCGCGTGGTTGTCAAAACTCGAAACTAGGTGGCGCGTCTGGAACCGCGGCGCCTCGATGGCCTGCTCCGAATTCATCCGGAACAACGCCGCGTTGAACAGAATCTGGATCAGCGACTGCTCCTGGTTATCCCCGCCCGGCGTCGAAAGCGCCGCAAACGGGCTCCCGTCCTGATTCGTCACCAGCGTCGGACTCAGCGTCACCCGCGGCCGCTTCCCCCCCACCAGTTCATTCGGATGGCCCGGCACCAGCAGGAAGCTCTGCGCGCGCTCCGTGAGCGGAATCCCCGTGTCGCCCGCCACCACCGACGGCAGCCAGGCCCCCGAAGGCGTCGCCGAAAACATGACCCCGTCGTGGTCCACCACATCGACGCAAGTTGTATCGTGAGCCATCATGAAATCGTCGATCTTGGTCCGCGAGATCTGCGCCTGCGACGGGTGTTCGCCCTTGTAGCCCTCGATGCGGCCCGGCAGGAAGACCTGCGAAGCGTTCCGCCCCACCTGCGTCCTCCGCTCGGCGGCATATTCCATGGAAAGCAACCGTTCCATGGGCACCTTCGCGAACTTCGGGTCGCCGTAGTAAGTGTCGCGGTCGGCGTAGGCCAGCTTGAGAGCTTCCACCAAAGTATTGATGTAGTCCGTCGAGTTGTGGCGCATGCCGGTCATGTCCACAAAGCTGAGGATATTCAACGCCTGCACCATTGCCGGGCCCTGGCTCCAGAACCCGGGCTTGTAGACGTGGAACCCGTGGAACTCGGTCGAGACAGGCTCCTCGGGCTCCAGCTTGAAGGCGGCCATATCCTCGTACCGCAGCAGACCCCCGTTGGCCTTGCTGAAGGCGTCGATCTTGCGGGCGATTTCGCCCCGGTAGAAGTAGTCGCGGACGGCATCAATGGCTGCGACGCGCGAAGCCCCTGCGGCCAGCGCCTTCCTTTCGGCGGCGACCATGCCCCGCAGCGTTGCGGCGAGGTTCGGCTGGCGGAAGATCTCGCCCGGCTGCGGCGCACGTCCCGTCGGCATGAAGTGCGCCATCGAAGTGGGCCACAGCGTGAAGAATTCCTTGCTGGATTCGATGGACTGGGAGCGCATCTCGTCGATGGCGGTCCCGTCGGCCAACTCCAAGGCCGGTTGCACCACCTCGGCGAACGATTTGGTCCCGTAATCGCGCAACGCGACCAGCGATGCGTCGGGCAATCCCGGCACCAGCGCGCACATCAACCCCGCGACGGGCACGAAATTCTTCGTGCCGCTCTTCTCCGGCGGCTCCAGAACCTCGCCCACCTGCAGCGGACGGGTGCGGAACAGTTCGGACGTCCCCAGTTTCGGCATCGTGCCGACACCCGCGATGGCGTGCATCTTGCCGTCCTTGGTGCGGATGAGGATCGGGGCTTCCCCGCCCCACCCGACGTGGGAGTATTCCGTTGTGGCAGCGGCGAAGATCGTGGCGACCCCGCCATCGACCGCGTTGCCGCCGTTTTCCAGCATGCGCGACCCCGCGCCTGTGGCGTAGTCGCTGCCCGCCGCGACCGCATAATGGACACCACGCTGCGAGAAGCGCACCAGCCGCTCCTGCTGCGGCCGCTGGGCAATGGCGCCACCTGGCATCCAGAGTGCCGATATGATGAGGACTGCCGAGCCGATGACGACCTTAAGTTTCATTCGTGTGTCCCACTGCCTATAATGATCGACGTTCCCGTGCCCGACCCGCAACCAGAATCGACACAAAATGACGAGACGTCCGCCGAAGACGTCATGTTGCATTGTCCTGTCTGTTCCACGAAGCTTGACAGCCGCAAGTGCAAGCTGTTCTGCCCGCTCTGCGGCTACTATATGAGTTGCGCCGATTATTACTGACACTCGGAGAATGAAAGTGGACCACGAGGAAGTCGTACTACGTTACCGCCGGGGACCCGACCTGTTGGCCAAAGCCCTGGCCGGGATCTCCAACGAGGAGGCGGATTTCGTGCCCGTTCCCGGCAAATGGAACATCCGCCAGATCATGGCGCACTTGGCCGATAGTGAGTACGCCCTCGGCATGCGGGCGCGCCAAGTGATGGCGGAGGGCGGTTTGACGACCGGACCGACCCTGATCCCGTTCGACCACGAAGCGTGGGCCGAGGCTTTCGACTACAAGAGCGCCGATCCGGTGGCCGCCTTGGAGGTCTTCCGGGTCCTGCGCCTCGCGACCGCCGACCTGCTGGCCAAACTCCCCGCCGAAGCCTTCCAGCGCATCGGCGTCCACCCCGAGCGCGGGACCAAGACGCTGCTCGAATGGGTTGGAATTTTCGCCAGCCACCCCGAATCGCACGCCGCGCAGATTACGAGTATCCGCAAGGCCTGGAGGGCCAAATGAAGCGCTTTATAATCGGCATTCTCGCCGCAGGAACGCTGTTCGCCGCTGCCAACGACGGGACCCGTTGGTGGTCCTACGTCGAATTCCTCGCTTCCGACAATCTGGAAGGCCGGAACACCGGCAGCGAGGGCCACAAGAAGGCCGCCGACTACGTCGCCGCGCAGTTCGAGCGCGCCGGATTGAAACCGGCCGGCGAACAGGGCTACATCCAGCCCGTGCGGTTCAAGACTTTGCAACTGGATGAGTCTGCCTCGTCGCTCACGTTGACCCGCGACGGCAGGGCCCGCAAGATCACGCTGGGCGACGACGCCATCATCGGCACGCGCATCGAGCCCGCGTCGTCCGTTGAAGCCGGACTCGTCTTCGTCGGCTACGGGCTGCGGATTCCCGAGGCGCAGATCGACGATTTCGCCGGGCTGGACGTCAAGGGCAAGATCGTGGTCTACCTCGCGGGCGCGCCGACCTCCGTTCCTGCGGCGCTCTCGGCGCACTACCAGTCGCAGGCCGAGCGCGGCAAACTGTTCCAGAGTTTGGGGATCATCGGCTCGGTCACCATCCAAAACCCGCACCACATGGATGTCCCGTGGGCTAGAATCGCAGCCAACCGCTCGCAGATGGCGATGCAACTGGCCGATCCCGGCTTGACCGACCCGTACGGGCAGAAGATCGGCGTCACCTGGAACCCCGACCGCGCCGACTACTTGCTGGAGGGCACCGGCCACACCTTCGCCTCCATCGTGGACGCCGCCGAGGCTGGCCGCCTGTTACCCCGCTTCAAGCTTCCGTCGACGCTCTCGGCGAAGGCTGCGCTCAAGCGCGGGGAGGTCGTGTCACAGAACATCGCGGCCATCTATCCAGGCACCGACCCTGTTCTGAAGAACGAATACGTGGTGCTTTCGGCACACATCGACCACCTTGGCATCTCGGATCCTCCGGTGAACGGCGACAAAGTGTTCAACGGAGCGATGGACAACGCCTCCGGCGTTGGGATCCTGCTGGAAACCGCCGCACATCTCAAGGAGACCGCGCCGAAGTTGAAGCGGTCGATCCTGCTGGTTGCCGTAACGGGCGAGGAGAAGGGTCTGCTGGGCTCGAAGTACTTCAACGCCAAGCCGACGGTACCTTCGCAGCAGATCGTCGCCAATGTCAACACCGACATGTTCCTGCCCCTGCATGCGCTGAAGCTGCTGACGGTGTACGGGTTCGCGGAATCGAGTCTCGGCGACGACGTCCGGGCGCTGGCCGATTCCATGGGCATCCGCACCCAGCCCGACCCCGAGCCGCAGCGCAACATCTTCATCCGCAGCGACCAGTACAACTTCATCCTGAAGGGGATTCCGGCCATCACCTTCAAGTTCGGGGCCGAAAAGGGGTCGAAGGAGGAGAAGATCGAGAAGGACTGGCTGACAACCCGCTACCACGCGGTAGGGGACGACCTCAACCAGCCCATCGACAAGGCCGCCGCCGGACAGTTCATCGATCTCGTGGAGCGCTTGCTGACGCGTGTGGCCGACGCCCCCGCCAAACCGGCATGGAAACCGGATTCCTTCTTCCGCCGGTACGCATCAAAATAGGTACCCATCAAGATGACACCAGATTGGAAAACGAATGGCGTGCGCATCGTCCGCGCGGGTGAATTGGACACCAACACGCCGCAGACGCCGGGGATGACCCGCGCAGCGGCCATCACGCACGCCAAAGTCGGCGCGAGCAAGCTGTGGGCGGGAACGGTGGTGGTCGCGCCGGACGCCAAGACGGCCGCGCACCACCATGGCGAACTTGAAACGGTGCTGTACATCATCTCGGGTCGGGCAAGGATGCGCTGGGGCGACCACCTTGAGTTCTCCGAAGAGGCCGGCCCCGGCGATTTCATCTTCGTGCCGCCATGGGTGCCGCACCAAGAGATGAACGCCAATCCCGACGTGCCTGTGGAAGCGGTCGTGATCCGCAGCGGGCAGGACCCGGTGGTGGTGAATCTGGATATTCCAGAGGCGAATCAGGCGCCGGTGCCATTCCATCCGGCGGCCCACCAGTGAACTTCCTGATCCTGCTGGTGGCGTCGGCACTGGGCGGGGCCTCGAACGCGCTGGCTGGCGGCGGGACGTTTCTGGTTTTCCCTGCCCTGCTGCTGGCGGGGGTACTGCCGATCCAGGCCAACGCGACAGCGTCCCTGGTCCTGCTGCCGGGCGCGTTCGCGTCGGCATGGGTCTACAAGGACATCATTACGGGCCGTTCATTGGGAAATTCGCCGGGCTTCCTCGTCAAGATGCTTTCGGCGAGCATCCTGGGGTCTGCGTTGGGCAGTATTCTGCTGCTGGCGACGCCCAACGCGACGTTTTCCGGCTTGGTGCCATGGCTGCTGTTGACGGCGACGGCTGTCTTCACGCTAGCGCCGTGGATCCGCAACAAGGCGACCTCGGCACGGCACGAGGCGGGGGCTCTGATGCTCGTGGGGCAGTTCGTGATTTCAATCTACGGCGGCTATTTCGGAGCCGGGATGGGCGTGCTCATGATCGCGCTGTACCTTGTGGCGACGAAACTGGACGTGCACGCCGCCAGCGGACTGCGGCTGGTCTGCGGCTGCGTGATCAACCTTTTGGCGGTGGCGATTTTCGCGGCAAAAGGGGCTGTCGACTTCAAGATCGGGATTCCAATGTTGCTGGCGAGCACCTTCGGCGGCTATGCCGGAGCCTTGCTGGTCAAACGGATGAACGCGGAATTGGCGCGCAAGGCGGTCCTGGTCTACGCATGGATCCTGACGGCTTGGTTCTTCGTGAAGCGGTAGGTCGTCAACAGCGCGCCGCCAGGCGTGCCGCTGCGCATTTTCGGTTCCCCGAACAAACACTCCCTTGCGGTCGCGGCTCTGCAACGTACTCCGGCGGGCCGGACGGGCAGCGGGCTAGAATAAAGACGGCGATGGTTCGCGACGGGATTTTCTACTTAATCGGGTTTACGGCGGCTGGCGCGGTCATCACTTCGATGATCGGGCCGGGTCCGGCTACCCCCCTGTTTCTTCTGGCTCTGTTTTGCGGCTGGTTTTTCCGGGACCCCGAGAGGCCCATCCCTGCCGGTCCGGTGGCCGTCTCGCCCGCCGACGGCGTGGTCGACCGCATCACCCATGAACCCGGCCGCCGAACGCGAATCAGCATCTTCCTCAACGTTTTCGACGTCCACGTGAACCGCTCGCCCATCGGCGGCACCATCACGAAAATCACCTACAAGCCCGGCCAGTTCCTCGACGCGCGCCACGAAAAGGCCTCGGAGTTGAACGAGGCCAACGAGTTCACCGTAGTCAGCCACGACGGCACGGTCGTCATCTTCCGCCAAGTCACCGGCCTGATCGCCCGCCGCATCGTCTGCTACAAGAAGGAAGGCGACGTGGTCCAGACCGGCGAGCGCGTCGGCCTGATCAAGTTCGGCTCGCGCGTGGACGTCATCCTTGGACCCGAGTGGCGTCTTGAGGTCTCCCAGGGCCAGCGTGTTTCCGCCGGTTCCAGCATCCTCGCCACACGCGGCGACCAGATCCTGACTGCGGACGCCCTGTCTTCCGTCATCATCAAGGAGCCCGCGCTATGTCAGACGTAAAGGTTCCCGAAGTCCAAAAGAAGCGCCCGCCGCGCGCGGCCTACGCGCTGCCGAGCCTGTTCACCGCCGGCAACATCTTCCTCGGCTACCTCTCCATCCTGCGCACCATGCAAGGCGCGATCCATTTCCAAGCACACCCCGATTTGGCGGCCCTCGATTTCAGGATCGCGGCGCAGACCATCGGCTGGTCATTCGTGCTCGACGGCCTCGACGGACGCGTCGCCCGGATGACCAACACGACCAGCGAATTCGGCAAGGAACTCGACTCCTTGGCCGACGTCATCAGTTTCGGCATCGCTCCCGCAATCCTGGCCTACGTCTGGGGCGTACATTTCGTCTCCCCCGGCATCGGCGGACCAGCTTCCGACCAACTCCAAAAGGCCGGCACGTTCCTCGCCTTCCTGTTCCTCGTCTGCGGCGCGGCGCGCCTCGCGCGCTTCAACATCCAGAAGAACCCGGTACCGAAGAATCCAGGTTCGCCCGACAAGAAATACTTCGTGGGCCTGCCGATTCCGGCCGGCGCGGGGTTGGTAGCGTCGGTTGTGTACGCGCAGGGCAGCATGCCGATCACGGACTGGATGTGGTCGTGTGCCTGGCTGGCGCTCCTGGCCATGACTTCATTCCTGATGGTGAGCACTTGGCGGTACCACAGTTTCAAGGAATTGAACGTCATGAGTCCGCGCTCGCCGGTGACGGTGGTGCTGATGTGCGCGATGATCTACTCCATCTGGAATTGGTCCCAACAGGTTCTGCTGGTGTTGGCCGGGGTGTACGTGGCGAGTGGCATTTTGATTCGAATCGGTGGCTTGGCGCGGCGGATATTTGGCCGGACGCCGCCCAAGACTACTCCGGAGACGCAGATTGGCTGAAACGATTGCATTGGTAGGTGGAGAGACGCTGCTCGGGAGGGAAGTCCGCGAGGTCTTCGGCGAGACGGCGTTGGGCCGCAACCTGCAGTTGTTCGGCGGCGAGCCCGAACTGGCGGATCCGGCATTGGGCGACATCGCGCAGGATGCGGTGAAGAAGACGGTCGCGAAAAAGAAAGCGGTCGGCAGATCCATCAGCGGCAAGATCATCGAGATCGACGGCGCGGCGGAATTCCTCGCGCGCTTGACCCCGGACGCACTGCAAAGCGCCGATTTCATCATCCTCGCGGGCGGAAAACTGCGGACCGAGGCGCTGGAGGCCAACCCCGATTCGGTTATCGTCGATCTGACCTATTCCTTGGAGGACGATCCCGACGCCCGGCTCCGCGCCCCCTTGGCCGAAGCCGGGTACTCGAACGACGATCCGGGCCCGGTGATCGTGGCACATCCGGCAGCCGTCGCCATTGCCATGGTGCTGGGTCGCTTGAACACCACGTACCCCATCACCAACGCGGCCATCCACATCTTCGAGCCCGCCAGCGAACGCGGCAAGGAAGGCATGGACGAACTGCAAACCCAGACAGTGAGCTTGTTCTCGTTCCAGCCACTGCCGAAGGCCGTTTTCGACACCCAGTTGAGTTTCGCCATGCTGCCGCGCTTGGGAGACCGGGCCAAGCCCACACTGGAAGACGTCGAAGACCGTATCGAGCGCCACTTGGCGACACTGCTCGACCGGCTGGGCGGGATTCCGATGCCGTCGATCCGGTTGATCCAGGCACCGGTATTCCACGGACACAGCTTCTCGTTGTGGATCGAGTTCGAGGATGCCCCGACCGTAGCCGAAATCGAGGATGCGCTGGCAGGGCAATCGATTGACGTGCGGAGCGCGGACCATGAGGCTCCGTCCAATCTTGCAGTAGCGGCACAAGCGGGAGTGATGGTGGGTTCCATCGCGCCGGACCGCAACAACAGCAACGCGGCTTGGATCTGGATGGCCGCCGACAACCTGCGGTTGATGGCCGAAAACGCCGCCGCGATTATCAATGAAAGATTATGAGGCAGGAGCGCATATGAGGTTCCTCGTCGCCTTGTCGGCGCTGGCACTGGCCGGCTGCGGATACCACGCCACCGGCAGCACCAATCTGCTGCCGAAAGAGATCCACACCATCGCCATCACGCCCTGGGGCAACGCGACCACCGAGTACAAGCTTTCCAACTACATGGCCGAGGCGATGTCCCGCGAGGTCATCTCGCGAACCCACTACAATGTTGTAGCGGATCCGGCCAAGGCAGACGCCGTCCTGACGGGCTCGGTCGTGAACCTTTTCAGCAACGCCACAGTTCTTGATCCGACCACGGGCCGCGGCACGGGCGCGCAGATCTTGGTGCAGACGCAAGTGCGCCTTACCGGCAAGGACGGCAAGGTGATTTTCTTTCGTCCCAACCTCGAATTCCGCGACCGCTACGAGATCGGCATCGACCCCAAACAATACCTCGACGAGAGCCAGGTCACGCTGCAGCGCATCAGCCGCGACGTGGCACGGACCGTGGTAAGCGCGCTGCTGGAGAGTTTCTAGGTATCTATGACACCCTCGCAGTTTCTGGCCAAGATCAAGAAGGGCGACCTGCCGCCGGTCACGCTATTCCTGGGCCAAGAGGGCTACAACCGCCGACGCTGCCGCGATGCCCTGATTTCCGCCGCCGCGATCTCGTCCGGGGTCGAGCCCGAAACCATCGACGCCAACGAAACGGCACTTGCGTCCATCGTGGACGACATGCGGTCGATGTCGCTGTTCGCGTCCGAGCGGCTGGTTTTCGTCACGAACGCCGAGGTCGCGATGCCGCGCATTTCGCGTACTGCGGCGTCCAACGTTTCCGACGATGACGACGAGGGCGGCGACGACGCGCCCGTGGCGAAGGGCGGGTCGGCCAGCACGGGCGAAATCGCACTGCTGGAGGCGTACCTGAAGAGCCCGACTCCGGGCGTGACGCTGGTCCTCGAAGCCACCCGGTGGGACTTGGACGGCGACGAAAAGGCCAAGACCGACCGCGTCCGGAAGTTCTACGGGGCTGTCAACGAAGTTGTGGAGTTCCGCAAGTTCTCCGCCGACGAGGCGCGGGTCGAGATGGACCGGATCGCGCGGTCTCTGAACGTGAAGCTGGAACCCGCCGCGGCCGAAACGCTGGTGGAGGCGCTGGCCGCGGATGTGGCGCGGATCGCGGTGGAACTCGAAAAACTATCGCTCTACGGCAAGCCGATCACGGCGGAGGAACTGCCGTTGCTGGTGCCCGACGCGCGGCAGAGCACGATTTTCGCGCTGGTGAACTCGTTGGGACGGCGGGACCGGGCAAAGTCGCTCGAAACGCTGGACGCGCTGGTGCGCGAGGGCGAGTACCTGCCACTGGCTTTGACTTTTCTCGCGGGCCAGTTCCGCATGGCGCTGGTGGCGCGCGAGGCAAACTTGAAGGGCGCGATGGCGATCCAGAGTCACTTCCAGCGATTCGGCGTGCCGATGTGGGGCTCGCGGGCCGAGCAGGTCGCAACCACCGCCGCCAAGTTTTCCACGCCGCAGTTGGAGCGGGGACTGAAGCTGATTTTCGAGGCCGACCGGGATCTGCGGGGGGCCAGGCCGGACGACCGGATCGTGATCGAGAACTTCGTGGTCAAACTCTGCGCATAAGGACAACATGTCGACCCAGAAACCCCTGATACTCGTGACCGGCGGTGCCGGCTACATCGGTTCCAACACCGTGCTGCAACTCCTCGACGCGGGCTACGACGTGGTGGTGGTCGACAACCTGTCTCGCGGATTGCGCGCCGCCGTTGATCCCGCGCGGCTTCGCGAGATCGATCTCCTCGACACCGACGGGCTGGTGCGCGTGCTGACGGAGCGCCCGGTGGCGGCTGTAATCCACTTCGCTGCGTTCATCGCGGTGGGCGAGTCCATGAAGGACCCGGGGCTGTACTTCTACAACAACACGGCGGGGTCGCTCTCGTTGTTGAACGCAATGGTGCGCGCCGGGGTGAAGAACATCGTGTTCTCGTCGACGGCAGCGGTGTACGGAATGCCGGACGTGTCGCCGATCCCGGAATCGGCCGCCAAGCGCCCGGTCAATGCGTATGGCGAGACCAAGGTGATGGTGGAAACGATGCTGGACTGGTTCGACCGGCTCCACAGCGTGCGCGGTATCTGCCTAAGGTATTTCAACGCCTCGGGCGCGGACCCGCTGTGCCGCGCGGGCGAGAGCCACGATCCCGAAACCCACCTGATCCCCCTCATGTTCGAGGCCATTCGCAGCGGCAAGCCGATGACCCTGTTCGGCGAAGACTACCCGACACCCGACGGCACTTGCATCCGCGACTACATCCACGTTTCGGACTTGGCGCGGGCGCACATCTCGGCGGTGGAATCCCTGATAGCGGGCGGGCCGTCGAACCGGTACAACGTCGGGACGGGCACAGGATTCTCCGTCAAGGAAGTTTTGGCAGCGGTCGAAACAGTAACCGGCCAGCCTGTGCCGTTCAGCTTCGGGCCGAGGCGCGATGGCGATCCACCGTCGCTGGTGGCCGACTCCAGCCGATTGCAGGACCAGTTGGGCTGGAAGCCGGTGGATTCGGGACTCGATCGGATCGTGGAGACTGCCTGGCGCTGGTTCAACCGGGGCCGGTGAAGCTGGATTGATGGTTGTCCGGTCCAGGCAGGGGATATACTGCATGCTGGAACAACACAAATGATCCATCGCAGGAGTTTTCTATCCGGTTCCGCCGGGCTGGCGGTTGGTGCGGCGCTGCCGCTTGAAGCAAAGGTGGCGCGCGAATCCGGCGTCAAGCTGAAGCTGGGCCTGAACGGCTATTCGTTCGACAAGCAGCTGAAGGCCGGCACAATGACGCTCGCCGACGCCGTCCATTTCTGCGCCAAGCACGGCGTGGATGCACTCGACCCCACCGGTTACTACTTCCCCGGCTATCCGAACGTCCCCTCCGACGACTACATCTACGGCCTGAAGCGCACCGCCTTCGTCAACGGGGTCGCGATCAGCGGCACAGGCGTACGCAACGACTTTGCGGTGGCCGAGGTCTCGGCCCGCAAGGCAGACGTCCAAATGGTGAAGAACTGGATCGTGGTCGCGAGTAAGCTGGGTGCCCCCGTGATCCGCGTGTTTTCCGGCGTCAAGCGCCCCGAGGGCCATAGCTTCGAGGAAGCCTGCAAGTGGATGGCGGACGATTTCCGCGAATGCGCCGCGTTCGGCAAAGAGCACGGCGTGGTCGTCGGGGTCCAGCAGCACAACGACTTCCTCAAGACCGCCGACGAGACCATCCGCATGATCGACGCGGTCGGGTCGGACTGGTTCGGGGCCATCCTCGACATCGGCAGCCTACGGCAGGGCGACCCATACGCTGAGATCGAAAAGCTTGTGCCATACGCCGTCTCCTGGCAGATCAAAGAGGAGGTCGGACGCAACAACAAGGTCGAACCGACGGATCTGACGAAGATCAAGGGGATCATCGACCGGTCGGGCTACCGGGGCTATGTGCCTTTCGAAGCGCTGGGCGCGGGCGACCCGACGCAGAAGATTGTGGCGTTCCTGGGCAAGATCCGCGAGGCGTTCGCGCTATGAGGATCCTTCTGACGGTCGTATTTGGCGCGACGTCGCTGTTGGGTCAAGCTCCGGCGAATCCGGAATTGGCTGCGAAAACGCAGGCGGTGAACGAGGCGCGGTCGGCCTTGATTGCGGCGACGTACACGGTTCCAGCGTCGGAAGCGGCACTGACCGCGAAGGTGGATACCTTGGTGGCGGCGGAAGCTGCGTTGGCGGATGCGCGGCGCGGCATGCCGGGCCCCGGTGGTCGGGGTGGCGGCGGGCGCGGAGGCGCGCCGACGTACCAGACGGGCGGGACCATTCCGCGGATCCAGGAGGCACAGGTCCAAGCGCTGATGCAGATGACCTACGCGGCACTGCCGCTGGTGAAGGCCGAGACGAGTGCGCGCAACGGGCTGGCATCGACGGGGGCGACTGACAGGGCGGCCAAGGTCGCGGCATTCCAGGCCGCCGAAAGGGCGTTGACTAAGAGCAGGGCGAAGGCATTCGCGAAGATCCAAGCGTCGCCGAACAAGCTGGCTGCTGACCAGGTGGCGGCGCTGGTCGCAATGGGCGGGTCGCTGGACCGCGTCACGTTTACCCAGCCACAGCCGGTGAACTTTGCCGAACACGACGGCTACGTGTCGTTGTTCGACGGAGTCAGCCTGAAGAACTGGGACGGCAACCCAAAGTTCTGGCGGGCGGAGAACGGGGCCATCGTGGGTGAATCCACCGCGCAGAATCCCAGTGGCAACACTTATCTGGTCTACCGCGGCACGGAAGCGAAGGATTTCACCCTGAAGCTGGAGATCAAGGTGGAGGGCACGGGCGGCACGGGCATCCAGTACCGCAGCAAGACGGGCATCCCGTGGCTGGCGCCGATTGCCGACAATGTGACGGCGAACAACGGTCCGGTGAACCTGAATTGGATGATGACGGGGCCGCAGGCGGATTTCTGGCCGGTCTCGCGCGATTGGACGGGGCAGTTCTATTCCGAGAACACGCCCATGCGGATCCTGTCGTGGCGCGGCATGGTGGTGGAGGGTGCCGGGCTGCGCGAGAAGAAGCAGATGGGCACCATCGGAGATCGCGAGGCTCTGGGCAAGGTTGTCAAGATGGACGACTGGAACGAGTACACGATCATCGCGCGCGGCGGCACGTTCATCCAGATCCTGAACGGGCAACTGATGGCGGTGATGGTGGACGACGACCCGCAGTCTTCGAATAACCAGTCGGGGCTGATCGGGATCGAGCTGGAGCAGGTCTGCAAGGTCTCGGTACGGAATATTTGGCTGAAGAAGTTGAACTGAGGCGTTGCATGGCCGGTTTCGGGCGGCCTCCTTTGTAGCCGTGATGTAATGGGAGGAGTCGAGCCCGATGCGAACCATTTCAAAGAGAACCCAGTACGGATTGAAGGCCATGCTGGCTCTGGGAAGGAAATACAAGCAGGGACCGATCATGATTGCCACCCTGGCAACCGAGGAATCGATTCCGCTGAAATTCCTTGAAGCGATCCTTTTGGACCTGAAGGGTCGCGGCTTGCTCGAGAGCAAGATGGGGCGCAAGGGCGGCTACCAGTTGAACCGGCCGCCGTCGGCAGTGACGATCGGGTCGATCATCCGCGTGATGGAGGGTCCGCTGGCACCACTCCCTTGCGCCAGCGAGACGGCATTCCGGGCTTGCGAGGAATGCGTCGACGTGGAGAACTGCGCCACGCGGATCATCATGCGGCGGGTGCGGGATGCTATGTCCGAGGTGCTGGACCGGACGACTCTGGCCGAGCTCATCAAGCAGGTGGACACGGCCAAGGCGGAGCGGGTGACACCGGACAATTTGATGTACCACATTTAGCGGGAGTAGAGGATTCGACCGGAGCGGATCGTCATTCTCACCCGAGCGAAGGCATTTAGGTGGACGGCAGGGTCGTCGTCCAGAACGGTCAAGTCTCCAAGTTTGCCCGGCTCGACGGTGCCTTTTTCATTCTGGGCATGGAATCGGAGGGCTGGCGCTACGGTCAGGGAGCGCAGGATTTCCATGGGCGTCATGCCGCAATCCGACATGGCCTCGAATTCTCCCCACGTACGGTAATCCTCCATATAGCCCACATCGGTGCCGAAGAGTATCTCGCCGCCGAGCGAGCGGAACTTGGCCACCAACTGGTGGATGGGGCGGATATATTCAGGCTTGTCCGTGACCGTGGTGGCGAACATCTCGAGCGTCGGAATCATGGCCATGCGCCTGTCCACGATGGTTTGGAGCAGCGCTTGGTCGATGCCATCGGTGGTGTCCGGCGCGTGGGCCACGACGTCGACGCCGGCCGCTATGGCAACCTTGGTGCCCGCCACATCCGACGGATGGCTGTAGACAAGTTGACCGTAGCGGTGTGCAGTATCTACGGCCGCCTTGGCGACTGGCAACGGCATGGCGAGCACATGGCCGCGGGCGACGTAAGACCCGGTGAAGAGCTTGGTCAAGTCGGCCCCGCGCGCCGTGTTGCTTTCGACAGCGGCTGCGGCGTCCTCGGGCGTGCCGGGCTGCGGCATCAGCCAACGGATCCAGATCGAGACCACCTGCTTGACGTAGTACGGGATGCCGTCCGGCGGATAAATGGAGCGTCCGGCAAGGTAGATGGCCGGACCGCGCAGTTCGCCGGACTCAATGCGGCGTCGGAGCGAGATGCTGACGCGCGGGTCGGAACCCGCATCCACTACCGTTGTGAAACCACGGCTGGTGAGCATGTCCTGGATGTCGGCATCCACTGACGCGGTGTGGCCCCAGATCGCGTCGTTGTACTTGGGCTCGGTGAAATGGACGTGGGCGTTCCAGAAACCGGCGGTCACAATGCATTGGTCACAGGCGAGAACCCGAACACCTTGGGGAACCGGCAGGTTGGTACCGACTTCCGATATGCGACCATCCCGGACCACCACGGTTGCGGCCTCCAATGGCGGGGCGTCGGGCGAGACGTAGACCTTAACGTTCTGAAATGCGAACGTGCCCCCTCCATTGCGCGAGGCTGGGCGCGGATCGCGCATCGGCCAGAACATCAGAAAATAGACGATACCGGCGATGATCGTGGCTGCGATCAAGAGGTTGCGCATGGATTTAGGGCTCCAGAATCAATCGCATCTCGTTGGTGGACGCGAATCCCAGCGACTCGTAGAGCGCCCGCCCTTCCTTGCTGGCATGCAGGATCACAACCCCGACGCCGTTCGTGCGGCACCAATCGAGAACCTCGTGCATCAGTTGCCGGGCGAGGCCTTGGCGTCGGTGGCCCGGCTCGGTGTAGACGTTGACGATGTTGGCACGCGGAGCCCCGGGCGCGATCATATGGGGAGGCCAGTCCATGAGCCAGACTCCCGCGCCAGCGATGATTTCTCCGTCGGAGCTCCGCGCGAACCAAGCACGATACTCGCCCGATTCCAAGCGGCGATGGACCCATGGCCGGAAGGCGGTAATCATGGCGTTCATCACGGAGTCGTCGGGGTGGCCCATGTCGCGGAACATGGCGCGGCGGTGGTGGCAGACGGTCTCGGTGTCGGTTTTGGCCGACTTCGGGAGTGAAGGCCGGATACTGTAAGTGGACATCGGAAATATGATTTTCCCATCGGCAGGGCGGTTAGCGGGAGCGGTGGTGGTGGCGTGCGCGCTCGCGGCCGCAGTTTCATCGGAGCCAGGCCCGATCCGGTTTCGGGAAGTCGCTGCGCAGGCCGGGGTCGACTTCGTGCTGGAGAACAACCCGACAGCACGGAAGCACATGATCGAGACCATGCCGGGGGGAATCGCGATCCTCGACTACGACGGCGACGGGCGGCCCGACTTCTTCTTCACGAACGGGGCGGAGATTCCGTCGCTGGAGAAGTCGTCTCCGAAGTTCCGGAACCGGCTGTACCGGAACGAGGGCGGGATGAAGTTCCGGGATGTCACAGCCGAAGCGGGTGTTGCGGGTGCAGGCTACTCGATGGGCGCGGCGGCGGCGGATTTCGACAACGACGGTCGTGCGGACCTGTTCGTGGCGGGGGTAAACCGGAACATCCTGTATCGGAATGTGGGCGGCGGGAAGTTCGAGGATGTGACGGCGAAATCGGGGATCAAGAGCGGGGAATGGTCGGTGGCTGCGGGGTGGTTCGACTATGACCGGGACGGGCTGCTGGACCTCTGGGTGGTGCACTACGCCAAATGGTCTCCCGCGTTCGACCGGTTCTGCGGCGACCAGACACGCGGGGTGCGGATCTACTGCCATCCGAAGTACTTCGAGGGGTTGGCGAGCACGCTGTACCGCAACCGTGGCGACGGCACCTTCGAGGACGTGACGGAAAAGGCGGGACTGAAGCCGTATGCGGGTCGCGGCATGGGGGTCGGGTTTGCCGACTACGACGGCGACGGGTGGCCGGACGTGTTCGTCACCAACGACAACATGCCGAACTTCCTGTTCCACAACAAGGGCGACGGAACGTTCGAGGAGGTCGGGCTGCTGGCGGGCGTGGCCTTGCGCGACCACGGAAAGCCCGTGGCGAGCATGGGCGTGGAGTTCAAGGACTACGACAACGACGGGCTGCCAGACGCCATCGTGACGGCGCTGGCGGGCGAGTCCTATCCGGTTTTCCGGAATGCCGGCCACGGAATGTTTCTGGATGCGACCTATGCGTCGAAGGTGGGATCGGCGTCCGTGAAGCATAGCGGCTGGGGGCTGGCGCTGGTGGACTTCAATAATGATGGCTGGAAGGACCTGTTCACGGCCAATTCTCATGTGAACGACTTGGTGGAGCAGTTCGAGCCGTCGGTTTACAAGGAGAAGAACTCGGTGTTCGTGAATGCGGGGGGCGTGTTCAGGGATGTGTCGGACGAGGCTGGCTTGACGGCTGTCGCCGCACACCGCGGGGCGGTGTTCGCCGATCTGAACGGGGACGGCAGGGTGGACGGCGTGGTGTCGGCGCTGGGCGGTTCGGCGGAAGTTTGGGAGAATGTGAGTCCGGGGGCTGGACACTGGATCGTGCTGCGGCTGCGGGGGACGAAGTCGAACCGGGACGGGATCGGGGCGCGGGTGCGGATCGGGAGCCAGATGGCAGAGATGACGACGACGGCGGGGTATGCGTCGTCCGTCGATTGGGGCGTGCATTTCGGTTTGGGGCCCGTGTCGGTGGTGAAGAGTATCGAGATTGCGTGGCCGAGCGGACGCAGGCAGGTGCTGGCGGACGTGAAGGCGGACCGGGTGTTGGAGGTTGAGGAGCCGAGATGAGCGTTTTGGACGTGGAAGTGGTGGACCAGTTTGTGAAGGCGGCTATCGACGACCCGGCGGGTGCGCGCGCAATCTTCCGCGCACTGCCGGAATTGGTGGATGGCGGACTGTGGGCGTCCCTCGTGCTGGGCGACGCAGCCGCGGTGGAACAGATTGTTTCCGCCGAGCCGGGGCTGGCGGTGGCCAAGGGCGGGCCGGAGGAAGTCGAGCCACTCGTTTACGTGTGCTTTTCACGGTTGAGGTTGGGTGACATGCCGGAAACGGCCAAGGTGCTGCTGCGGCACGGGGCGTCGCCGGACACGTCGTGTTTTGCCGACGGGCACCCGGACACGCCGCTTTCATGCTTGTACGCCGCGACGGGGAGGAGCAACAATCCGGCGTTGGCGCGGGTGCTGCTGGAGGCGGGGGCGAATCCGAACGACGGGGAGTCCTTGTACCACGCGGCCGAACACCCGGACTTCAAGTGCGTGCGGCTGCTGCTGGAGTTCGGGGCGAAGATCGAGGGGGCCAACGTGCTGAAGCATGTGCTGGACCGCGAGGATGCGGCGGCGGTGCGGCTGTTGCTGGACGCGGGGGCGGATCCGAACGAGTTGAACGGACAGGGAGAGACGGCACTGCACTGGGCGGTGCGGCGGCAGCGGAGTCCGGCGATCCTGCGGATGCTGGCGGCGGCGGGTGTCGATTTGGACGCAACGGCGGGGGACGGTCGGACGGCGTACGCGATGGCAGTCCTGCGCGGAGATTCGAAGGCTAAGGAAACGCTGGCGGAGTTGGGGGCTTCGACGGAGTTGTCGCCGTTGGAGCGGTTGGTGGCGGGGCAACCGGTGGAGCTTGCGTCGGTGACGTGGGGGGCTGCGGATGAACGGTTGATCGCGGACCTGGCCGATACGCATTCGACGGCGGCGGTGCGGCGGCTGCTCGACGCGGGATTGCCTGTGGACGGGCGGGGGCAGGCTGGGGCGACGGCGTTGCACTGGGCGTGCTGGCGGGGTTTTGCGGATCTGGCGGAGTTGCTGGTGGCGCGCGGAGCGTCGCTGGATGCGGTGGATGCCGAGTTCGGGGGCATTCCGGCGGGGTGGATGGAGCACGGTCGGGAGAACTGCCCGGAGCGGGCTTGGGGGGATTACGAGGGGGTGGCTGCGGTGCTGGGGGTGGGGGCGGAGTAGTTTTCGGGTGGAAAAGTGCGTCGGGGGACTTGGCGAAGCGGGGGGTGATGGTGTATTCTAAAAGAAGCGCGGTCAAGACGCGGCACTGCTCCTCAGTAGCTCAACGGCAGAGCATTCGGCTGTTAACCGAAGGGTTGTAGGTTCGAATCCTACCTGAGGAGCCAAAATTGTCAAGCACTTACGAGTGCTACCCTCCCAAAAAAATATAGTTGACCAACCCCACCGTGGGGAAATTGTGGTGATGATCCCCACAATCTCCAGCGTGTGTTCCGGGCTTGGTTATCCCTCTACAATCTCCCACCAGTTCCAACAGCAGCCCGAAGAGCTAATCCACGTGCCACCGAGGTGAACTCGTTCCCGGCGCGGATCCGGTCGGCACCGAATCGCGATTCGAAGATCCTCCGCACCGAAGGAACGAAGGAGGTGCCGCCGGTGAGGAAGACCATGTCGACGTCCGCCGCAACTACGCCCGACTTCGACAGCAGGCCGTCCACGCAGGTCTCCAGTTGCTGTAGCTCCTCGGCGATCCAAGCTTCGAAATCCGCGCGCGCGACCTTTTCATCCAAGGTGATCACACCGTCCGAAAAGTGGAACCCGGCGTCGGAGTTCGCCGAGAGGGCGATCTTCGTCCGCTGAACCGACTGGTGCAGGTGGTAGCCCAGATCCTCGGTGATCAGATGCAGCAGGTTGGCGATCCGCTCGCCTTCGACCGCCTGCTTCTGCACGCTCTTGAGCATGTGCAAGGTCTCATGCGAGCGCAGAAACGAAAGGTGGTGCCAACGCTCCAGCTTGGAATAGACCCATGACGGCACGGGCAGCGTCTTGCCGACCGACTTCAGGAACGTCCCGGCACCCAGCGCCGGCGAGACGAGGTGCTTCACGATCTTGGCGTCAAAGGCGTCGCCTGCGAGGCCGACGCCGGCGTTGCTGAGCAGATCCGACGGTTGCCGTCCGCGTCGGCGCACGGACGGGCCGACGCGGATCAAGGAAAAGTCGCTCGTACCACCGCCAAAGTCACCAATGAGGATCAGTTCGTCGTGGTCGAGCCCTGATTCGTAGTAGTGGGCTGCGGCGACGGGCTCGGGCTCGAACTCGACGGAGTCGAAACCGGCCAAGCGGAAGGCGTCACGCAACCGGCCCTCGGCGTAGGTGTCGTCGTCGTCGCTTTCCGACCCGACGAAGCGCACGGGCCGCCCCACAACGGCAGAGGTGATCTCGGTGCCGAACTGCCGGTTGGCCTTCTCGCGCAAGTCGCGGAGGATGCGGGCGATGAGGCTTTCGATGGTCTGGCGACGACCGAAGACCTCGGTACTTTGAAGAGTCCGGTTGGTCAAGAAGGACTTGAGGGACTGGATCAGCCGCCCCTTGGTCTCGGCAGCGAGGTAGCGCTCGATCCCCTCGGGCCCTGTCCACGAATGGAGGGTATGGGCACCGCGCTCCTTCGATTGTTCGAGGTAGAGAAGGGACCGGTAGGAGTCGGTCGCCGCGCCGAGGTAGGGGAAACGGGCGAGTTGGACTTCGCCCGTACCGTTTACGAATGCGACCGAACTATTGGTGGTGCCGAAGTCGATTCCGACTGCAGCGGTACTCATGAAAGGTCGGTCAGTGTGTGTGATTCCAAGCCGACCTTCATTTTACCAAGGCTCGAACGTGGAACTCCTCGGAGGCGGGAGGTTTTCCCGCGCCACGACATTCGCCGCCATCGCAGCCAATGGGTCCGTCCAGCTCCGCCGCATGACCACCCTTGGTCCAATTGACCACCTGTCGTCGCCCTACCGGGCCCTCGCCCGCCCCAATTGCCGGGAAAACGCGGCTAGCCGCCACTCTCAAGTTGGCCCATCAATTGCCCAAGTCCTTCATTGCATAAGCCACAGCACCATCCGAACTCGGCCGAAGCGATGCCGCAAGCACAGACCGATCCTGCGATGTCGCCTGCGAGCAGGCCCGAGCCGCCAAGCCTCCTATCTCCGTGGCTCGCCGAAAACGGCCCACGCGAACTCCAGTCGCTGTTCCGCGCCGTCGTCTTCCACCCGTCTTCTCCCATCCTCATCGCTGACGACGATCGCAACTACCAGGAAGCCAGCGTTGGCGCCAGTGAGTTTCTCGGCCTCCGGCGAGAAAAGATTATCGGTCAGAGACTAGACGACTTCCTCGCGCCTTCCAACTCCCCCGTCCTTCTCGAACGCTGGCAGCAATTCCTGAAAGATGGCGATCAAATCGGCACCCTCCAGTTCCTGCGTCCTGACGGCAGCTGTCAGGAAGTCGAGTACCGCGCCCGCGGCAACGTTCTGCCCGTCCGCCATCTCCTGGTCCTGAAGAATAAGCCAGCCTCATCCGACGGCAAGGTCGCGTCCGAAGAAACCGCAAACTGGGCGCAGGACTATGCACTCTGCCTTCTGGACGCCGAGGGCCGCATCGCCGCTTGGTACGGCGGTGCTGAACGCATGTACGGCTACAAGACTCAGGAAGTCCTCGGACTCAGCCTATCGTTCTTACATCCTCCCGAAGACAGTCCTGTCATTCGCACGGAACGTAAACTGCTTCGTGCCGTCCGCGAAGGACACGCCGCCAGTGAAGCTTGGCACTCCCGAAAGGACGGCTCCCGATTCTGGGCGAACTCCATCACGATGGCGCTCCATGACGACGCCGGAGTCCTTCAGGGCTACGCCCGCGTCGTACGCGACTTTACCGACCGCCATGAGCGCGACGACGCACTTGACCGTCAGCGCGGCTCTCAGCAGCAAGAGGCAGACCAATCCACCGTCGCGTGTGTCGCCTCTGGCGAGTTCGACCACATTGAAGAGATGAACGAGCCGCTTCTCGAACTACTTGGCTACAGTCGAGAAGAACTCCTTGCCGGTCAGATCGTGTGGGCCAGCCTCACGCCAAAGGAATACGCCGCCTCGGATGAGTTCGCACACGAAGAAGGGTTGCGTTTCGGGGCCTCCAGTCCAGTCGCGAAAGAGCTCATCCGCAAGGACGGCACCCGGGTCCGCGTCCGGGTAGTCACGGCCGTACTCAAACTCTCCCCCTTTCGTTGGATCACCTTCGTAACGGATCTACGGTCGGAGCCCGCCGCCGAGGTGTCCCTCGATTCAGACCTCCCCCAGCCGAAGCACAAGTTCCCGGAGATTGTCGGCAATAGCCGAGTCCTCCAGCGCGTTCTGGCTCAGATCGAACTCGTCGCGCCCACAGACGCGACCGTTCTCGTGCTGGGCGAAACCGGCACAGGCAAGGAACTCATCGCTCGCGCACTCCATCAGCGCAGCCCCCGCCGCAATTTCCCTTTCATCAGCGTCAACTGCGCAGCCATTCCGACCGGCCTACTGGAAAGCGAACTGTTCGGCTATGAACGGGGTGCCTTCACCGGTGCCCTGACGCAAAAAATCGGCCGCTTCGAGATGGCGAACCGCGGCACCCTGTTCCTCGACGAAGTCGGCGACATTCCCATCGAACTCCAGCCCAAACTGCTCCGCGCCCTTCAGGAAAAGTGCTTCGAGCGACTCGGCAGCACCCGCACGACGCCCATCGACGTTCGCATCGTCGCCGCCACCAACCAGAATCTCACCAAAATGGTCGGTGACAAGCTGTTCCGCAGCGATCTCTATTACCGCCTCAAGGTCTTTCCCGTAACGCTTCCGGCCCTTCGAGAGAGACCGGAAGACATACCGCTTCTTGCCCGACATTTCATCAAGAAATATGCGGAACGAATGGGTCGCCGCATTGATCTAGTTTCCTCGGCAACGCTCTCGGCCTTGGTCGATTGGGCTTGGCCGGGCAACATACGCGAACTCGAAAACTTTATCGAGAAGTCCGTCATCCTCACTCGCGGGGCCAGTCTTCGCGCACCGATAGCAGAACTTCGCACCGCGACGGCAATTCTCGGCACGCCTTCCGCGCTCGAAGATGTCGAACGCGACCACATCGTTCGCATGCTTCGGGAAAGCGGCGGGGTCATCAGCGTGGCTGCCAGCCGACTTCGAATCCCCCGTACGACGCTCAACGCCCGAATGAAAAAGCTACACATCTCACGGGCGGGTTTCTAGCTCGTTCGCCGCCCGGAATCCACACACAAGCCGTTGGTAGAAAGGGCTATCGGCTAGAACTCGATCCTGGCGTTCATTTGCAACTGGCGACCGGCGTTCGCCTGCGCCGTCACGGCACCAAAGTTGGTGGCCGTGGGTGTCAGGACCGGGGCTCCGAACTGCACGTGGTTGGTGAGGTTCAGGGCGTCGACGCCGACGTTGAAGTTGAGCCGCTCATGGATGGCGAACTTGCGGTAAACCTTCACGTCCCATTGGCGGATGGGGTCGGCGCGCAAGGCATCCACGTATTGAGGGAATTGGCGGACTTGGTAGCTGCCCGGCTGCAAGGCCGACCGGCCCTCGAAGCCGACAAAGCCCGACGGAATCGGGGCGGTGGCGGAGTACGACGAATTGAAGACCGGGCTGTAGACCGCCGCCGTGCTGTATTCCTGGCGGGAATTGGCAGCGTGCGTGGCGTCCTCGGCGAGGGCGCTAACGACCTGGTCGATGGAGCCGGAGTAGAAGAGGTTGCCCCAGCTGACCGGCGCGCCCGTCTGGTATTGGTAGACCCAGCTCAGTTGCCAGCCGCCGACCAGGTATTGGACTGGTCCGTGCTGCAGCCACTGGCGGCCCTTGCCGAAGGGCAGTTCCCACACCGAGCTCCACACCAGGCGGTTGGGGCGAACGTTGGGGTTGAGCTGCCACGCCAATGACTGGTTGTACGAATTCGGCTGCCACTGTTGGCGACCAAACGACCGGGTGTAGGTCAGGTTCGACATGATGCCGCGCGAGAAACGCTTCGTGTAGAGGAATTCCACGTCGTGGTACCAAGACTTCGCCCGAACCGCGCCCGCCTCGGTCAAGCCGCCGCCCGCGTTCAGGTTGGCGCGGAGCAACTGCTGCGTTTGCAGGGTCTTGGAGGTGAACCAGGAGATGGTGTTGAGGTAGTTGTAGAGCGTCGGGTTGGAGCTCTGCAGACTGCTGAAGTTGCCGATGTAGAAGGGGTTGGTGACGTTGGCCGTCATCGCGGCCTGCTCGGCCGCGTTGTAGCTGGTTCCGGTGGCCCAATACTGTCCGGGCAGCGGGCTCTGGGTCTCGTTGAAGGGGTAGTTGGCGTAGGAACCGTTGTAGGAGACGTCGAGAACCTGGTCCTTGAACGTCTGGCGCTGGATGCTCAGCTTCCAACGTTGGGTCAGCGATGGCGCGTAGTCGCGCGGGTAGTAGGTGAAGCCCTGGCCGTCCAAGGTGTCCGGCCCGAGCGAATTGCCGAAGGGCTGGACGACGTGGGTGCCACCGGCGAGTAGCGGAAACGGGTTGTTGAGCGGGGTGGTGTTGTTCAGGCCGCCCGCTCCGCCGACTCCGCAGCAGAAGGTGAGGCCATTGTCGTTGGACACCGCGGTGGTGGTTGTCTGGCTGAAGCCGTTCTGTCCGGGGCGGGTGTTGAAGGCATTGAAAGTGTCGGAATAGACGCCGTAGCCGGCGCGGATCACCGTCTTGGCATCCCAGGAATAGACCGCGCTGGCATTGGGCAGGACGCGGTTGGTCCCCTGGGTCCAGTTGTTGTAGTTCTTGCCGAGGTAGTTCACGCCGCCGGCCACGGAAATGGAGGGCAGCCCCGCAATCGGACTGGCGGCGTAGGCGTTCTGGACGGCGGTGGCGTAGGGCGGGATGTAGGACGTGTTGTAGCCGCCCGAGATGCCGCGGTTGAAGCGTTCGGAGGTTCCGCCTTCGCGCTCGAAGCGCAGGCCGAATCCGAAACGCAGCTTGGAGGAGAAGCGGTAGTCGTCCTGGAGGTAGGCCGAGTGGTAGCGGGTGGAATAGAAGCCCGTATCATTGACCGTGGCCTGGATGGTGCTGGGCAGGCCGAGCGCGAAGGAGGCCCATGCGAGGCCGATGTTGGAGGTCTGGCTGCCGGGAGTGTTGTCGGCCTGCTTCACGTAGTTGTTGTCGAAGCTGAAATAGCCGGCCGGGTAGCCGCCGGGGACGGGGGCTGCGTACAGGTAGTCGCGCTCGTCGATGCCGTACTTCAGGGTATGCGAGCGCCAGATGGTGGTCATCTTGGCGGTCAACTGGCCGGTGGTACCGATCTGCGAAAGGCCCGGATAGGTCAGGCCGCCGTTGTTCACGGTGTAGGTGTTGACCAGGACTGCGGGCAGGGCGTCATAGCCGCTGAGCGCGTCCTGGTAGGCGGAGGGAAACCCGGCCTGCTTCGCGCTGCCCGTGGAGATGATCGGCTTCACGTTGCCCTCGCCGTACTGGGTGACGCTGAGGCCGACATCGAGCACGTTGGTGGGGTTGATGGTGTAGAGGAAATCGCCGCTGCCGCCCTTGTTCTGGCGGACGAGGCCGTTGGATTGGATGCCGGCGAGCGGCGTGGTGTGGCCCCAGTCGTAGGCGTCCTGGTGGCGGTGGTTCCAATACCACTTGCCGTTGATGCGCATTTTGTCGGAAATGACGTAGTCGTACCGGTTGACGATGGAGTCGAAGTAGTCGTTGTAAGGCTGGTTGCCGTCGTAATAGTTGTTGGTGCCGTCGGGCTGGACGTATCCGGCCGGATTGTTGGGCAGGGGGTATTCCTGCAGGTAGTACTTGTAGATGGGGTTGGCAGCGATCAGGCTCTGCGGAATGATGTTGCCTGTGAAGGGAGTGCGCGTGACGTGCCCGCCCACGTTGGCGGCGGAGCGCGGGTCATAGACGATGTAGTTGCTGGCGTTGGGAACGGACAGCAGTGCCGAGAAGTCGCCGACGCGCTCGGCGGCGGTCGGCATGGTGAAGATCGGCGTGTTGGGGTTGGCCTGGATGTTGGTGATCTTGTCGTACTCGAAGTAGAAGAAGAACTTGTTCTTCCCGTTGTAGAGGTGCGGGAGGCGCACCGCACCGCCGATGTCGAAACCGGGCTGGCTGAGCTTGCCGGAGGACTGCTCGGGTGTGCCGGGTTTGATGGTGCCGTTGGCAAGGCCCTGCTTGTAGTTTTCGCGGGTGAAGAACGGGGTGGCGTTCCAGCGGTAGTTTTGGATCTGGTCGAAGATTGCGCCGTGGTAGAGGTTCGAGCCGGCCTTGGTGGTGGCGCTGACGAAAATGCCGCCTGTGTGGCCCAGCGAGGCGTCGAACGGCGAGGATTCCACGCGCATTTCGCCGACCGACTGGGAGGAGGGCACGAAGCCCGCGCGACCGCCGTTGGTACCGGTGACCGGAGCGCCGTCGAGCAGGAATTCGTTGCCCGCCACGATGCCGCCGCCCGCGACCAACCCGAAGCTGCCGTAGCTGGCGGTGCCGCCGTTGTCGAAGACGCGGGCGATGCCGGGTGCCCCGGTGAACACGACGCCGGGAGTCAGCGCCTGCAGGGCGAACGGATTCATGGTGGTGTAGGGGAGCTGGGCGACTTCGCGGTCGTCCAGAATGCGGTCACCCGCAGCGGAGGTGGTGTCGACGAGGGGAGTCTCGGTGGTCACTTCAATTGATTGGTTGGCCTGGCCGACTTCGAGTTGGATGTCGAGGGAGAGTTTGGCACCGGTTTCGATCTGGATGCCGGTGCGAACGGATTTCTTGAAGCCGGGGGCCTCGGCGGTGAGGGAATAGGTGCCGGGGTCGAGGAAATTGGCCTCGTAGTAGCCGGTCTGGTTGGTGGAGGCCCTGGTGACGCCGCCGGTTTGGAGGTCGGTGACAACGATGGGTGCGCCGGGAATGACGGAACCCTGGGCGTCTGTGACACGGCCGGTGATGCTGCCGCGGGAACCCTGGGCTAGGCCGAGGGTGGAGAAGGCGAAGAAGGCTATGGTTGCGGCGATGTTTGCGGCAAAGCTGTGCGCGTTGGAACGATTCAACATGGAGGACTCCCTTACGAGCGGAAATGCTGAATGAAAGTCTATCAGGTATTTGAGGAACCGCGCCAAGCCTTGCCGCGGGAGGGCCGGGTTGGGGCGAACGAGGGGGATCGAGTTTGCGGGCTTGGTTGAGTTGGGAACCGGGGCCGCGGTGGCGGGTGTGGCTGGATGGTCTTGCTCCAAACAAGCGGCATGGCCACCGGCGGCTGCACTGAATTGGCAAGTTGTTGATTCGATTGGTTCAGATTCTGGTTCGGGCGTGGTTGGACGGGCCGGTTCCGGGGTTGAAACAGAGCCGAACAGACCCAATAGATCCTCGGAAACCGTGCCCGGCGGGTCGGCGGGCGGGGGGATTACGAGGCGGTCGTACTTGCCTTGGTAGAAGGGGTCCTCGGGTTGGGCGGCCTGGTCTGGTTTCGGCTGGGCCTTCTGTTGAGTGGCCCGCAGGCGGAGTAGGGTGGCGAGGGCTTTGTGGAAGTCGCGGTTGTGGCGGGCTGCGTTTCATCGAGGCTGTTTAAGGAGTAGACAGATGGTTGGGAAACTAATGCTCTTGGCGTGCATTACGGTGGTCGGCGTCGTTGGGGATCCGCAAGCAGGGGGTATTCCCAACGGATTGGTAGATGGATTTGTGGTCGATTCCAGTGGCGCGCCCGCAGTCGACGTAAGAGTCCATCTCAACCCTGTGAATGGCCCCAGTGGATCCAGTATCAAGAAATACGCTTCTACGGATGCCCAGGGGCATTTCTCAGTGGTGGGAGTTCCAATCGGCGGGTATCATGTTCACGTCGCGGCCGAGCGTCTTGGCTACGCAGATACGATCTCAGCTTTTCAATTACGTCGGATTCTCGCCGCTTGTTGAGATTTCGCAGCAGAGGCCGAAGTCCTCCGTTACCGTGATTCTGGGACCGCGGAGTGGCGTGATTTCCGGGACTGTGAAGGATGCGGTGACGGGCTTGCCCCTGAGCGCGACCTTTCACCTTTGGCGAATTGCGGAGCCAGGCGCATGGATCCGGACATCTGCTGGGTCGCCATATCGGATGTTGGTTCCGGCGGGCATTCGAGTCGGTCTTGAGGTAACTGCGCCCGGGTACCAGACTTGGCGATACTTCGAGTCCGGCGCGGGCAATGAGCCGAGTACGCTGAAGCTCGAATCCAACCAACAGGTAACGATTGATGTCGTCATGCTGCCAACGCAGGGGCGCGGGCCGCTTCAATCGGATCAGCGTTTTGATGTGAATCAGTCTTTCGACGCTGGATTTATGACTCTACTATAAGGTTGTGATGTTATCAGGCTTGCTCTGCAGCGTGGATCAGGCCGCCACACTTTCCGGCAGCATCACCGTGCCCCCCAACCGCGGCATCCGGGCCTCCCTAACAATCCACGACCTGTCGACGCCCCGCACGCCCGGGCACAAAGCCTTCGACCGACAGTTCGCGTCGAAGGCGAACGAGACGTTCTCGATCACGGGGGTTCCGGCGGGGAAGTACCGGATGTGCGTGGACGCTCCGGTTTGCGGGTTGGGACAGCGGGACGATCCAGATGGTGGGCGGTTGTCTGGATTCATCGACGCAAATGATGGCGACGGGTGTGGATCCGAATTCGGACGACGGGAGCGATCCGGGTTTCACGCTGGGCCGGTTTCGGTTGGCGGTCGGCGGGTATAGCGCGCAGGCTGCGTTCACGGTTTCGCCGGATGCGGGGTCGGGGCCGCGGATACTGTATGTGACGACGGGCGCGGGGAGTGTCTCGACGCAGCTTATGGTTCAGTCGGACTATCCGTATATCGATTCTGTGGACCCGGTGACGTGGCTTCCGGGGACGACTATCCTGGTTACCATCACGGGTGCCGGATTCGGGGATGGTTTCGGCGGGACGGCAGGAACGCTTACGATCACGCCGACGGACTCGACCAATCCGATCATGTTTTCGGGTGGCGAGTTGGCGCGATGGACAGATTACGGGGAATGTAACGACGTGTGCGGGCAACCCGTGGCAGATGGTGATAATTTCGGTGTTTGGAGGGAGCTACGAGGCTGCGTTCAAACCGAATAGAGGACTGGGCCGGAGTTCGACTGCGAATGGCATAGTCGCGACTAGGCCGTGCGGGGGTGGGGATGAGCGCGACCTGCTCATTTTCGAATATTATGTCCCGAAGTACGGCATGAAGTTTCACCCATCGTGCACGGATTTTACACGGACGTCGCCCAGCGCATACTTCCGGTTCAATAAGATGGATCCTCCTTGGAATAACAATAACTAATAACTATTTGAACCGGTGCCCACTGCATAAGCTTCAGCTTGTCCAGCCTGGGAGGCTGCTCTTGGGCGATAATTCGAGACTACTTCGCGGCAAGCTTGGACACATGGGTTGTGGCGGAGCCGCCTTACCCAATCGCCGCTATAAGGGAGTGTGTGTTCGATCCATGTCAAGCAAGGCCTCGTTCCCCGCTGAAGCGCAGGCACCTGCCGTTTCCAAGTTCAAACTGCGCGACGGGTGCGTGAGGGACCGCTAGCGCCCCGACGACCCGAACCCGCCTTCGCCCCGCGCTGAATCGGTCAACTCCCCTTCCTCCCACTCGACAGCCTCGTAGCGCGCCACGATCATCTGGGCGATCCGCTCCCCAGGCTCGACCGTAAACACCTGGTCACCCAGG
This sequence comes from uncultured Acidobacteriia bacterium, assembly GCA_903907865.1. Taxonomy (GTDB): domain Bacteria; phylum Acidobacteriota; class Terriglobia; order Bryobacterales; family Bryobacteraceae; genus BOG-234. The sequence continues at coordinate 14,440 of CAIVPR010000081.1, read as the reverse complement.
TTCTGCAGGATCACCTTGATCTCGCCCCGGTAGCCCGGATCAATCGTCGCCGGACTATTCGGGAGAGTTATTCCGTACTTGAGCGCGTGGCCGCTACGGGGCCGCAACTGGGCCTCGTAACCCGCCGGCAGCTCGATGGCGAGGCCCGTCGAAACCAGCTTCCTCTCGCCGGGCGCGATGACAACAGACTCGACCGCATGGAGGTCCATTCCGGCGTCCTCGTCGGGTCCGTGCGCGTAACGGGGCACGAGGGCGTCTTGCCGGAGGCGGCGGATTCTGATCTTTATCATTCGTCCGCTATCATAACCGTTTGGCAACGCGAGTCATCACCGTATCCCCGATGCCGCCGGAAAAGAGCGCCTACGCGCTCGCCCGCTACAGCCGTTCCGCCGATTCCATTCGGCAGTCGGTGGAGTGGGTGCGGACCCACAACTCCCAGCAATTCCTCGAAAGCTACTACTTCCAGTACGGCCACCAGTCGATTGCCGACCTTGGCCACACGGTGCTGTGCTTCGAGGGGATCAGCGAGGTTGCGGCCACCGAGATCGAGGACGAGACCCTGTGGGACGGCCAGGCCAAATCCTCGCGCTACCAGGATTTCTCGAAGGGCGGTTTCATCACGCCCCCGGAACTGGCGGGCGGCGACATTGAAACCTACCAAGCGGCGGCACGCGGGCTGTTGGCGGCCTACCAGACAATCCACGGCCTGATGGACGCGCACCTGCGGGTCCAGTTGCCGCGGCCGGAGTCGATGAAGCCCGACGCCTATGGACGCAACATCGCGGCGCGCGCGTTCGACGTAGCCAGGTACCTGCTGTTTTGGGGAATTCCGACCAATGTCGGGCAAGTGACCAGCATCCGGACTCTCGAAAAGCAGATCCGCCGGCTGCGGGTATCGGAGTTCGCCGAGGTGCGGGAGCTGGGCTTGGAGATCGCGGAAGCTTGCGCCGCTCCGCCGGAATGCGTTTGGGATCCGGGGGCCACGGAACCCTTGGCCCCGACGCTGGCCCGACATGCCGATCCCGACGCGCACCGTGCGCAGTCGCAAGCCGATCTGGCTCAATGGGCAGCGCAGAACCTGACCGGTGTCGTCGATGCCGGGGAGGTGCGAAGGGTAGAGTTGGTGCGCCCTGATGACACGTTGGCGGAAATCGCGGCGACCCTGCTGTATCCGGTGTGCCAGCACCCGTTCCGGGACCTGTACGAAACGGTTCGGGGCTGGAGCAGGGCACGACAGGCCGAGGTGCTGGATGTCGCGGTGCAATCGCGCGGCAACCGTGACGACCTGCTGCGGGGATTCCACGGCGGGCTCTACTGCTTCGACATGCTGATCGACATCGGGGCCTACCGGGACATGCACCGCCACCGGCGCTGCCACCAGTATCGGCAGGAGTACGCGGGACTCCACGGCTACGAGGTGCCGACGGTACTCGCGGCGGCAGGTGCCGAGACGGAGTACCGCGCTGCTATGGACGCGACGTTTCTTGCCATGTCGCAACTACCGAATCCGGCCCGCCAGTACCTGATGCCGTTCGGGGCGCGGTCACGGTTCCTGTTCAAGATGGATTTCGCGGAGGCCGAGTACATCGCGCGCGTCCGCAGCGGTGTGAAGGGCCATTTCAGCTACCGCGAAATCGCGTGGGACATGAAGCTGCGGGTGGACGAGGTAGAGCCGGAATTGGGGCGGCTTATTCAAGCGACGCCGCCTTGGGTGGAAGATCCGCTGAAGCGCTAGCGCACCGGTTCGGGCAGCGCGGCACCGTCAGTGCGAGGATCGGTTGCGCCGAAATTGAGGCCGGTTGCCGAGTCGTGCAGAATGGCCTGCCCCCGACCCATTTCCTGCGTGTACGGGCGTCGAACGGCGATCTGGTGCCCCATGTCGGTTAGGCGCTGGAGGGTCTCCAAGCCGATGCGGGACTCGATCGAGACGTCGCAGCCTGTCGCATCCAGCTTGGTGAAGCGCGGGGCTTCGAGGGCGGCCTGGGTGTCCATCCCGTAGTCCACGATGTTGGAGACAAATTGCGCGTGGGCCAAGGGCTGGTTCGCGCCACCCATAATCCCGAAGCCGATCCGCTGCGTGCCCTTCTCCATGAAGGCCGGAATGATGGTGTGGAACGGGCGCTTGCCTCCAGCAAGGACGTCGGGGTCGGTCGGGTCGAGGGTAAAACCCCAGCCCCGGTTGTGCAGGAGGAACCCCATGCCTTCGCGGTAACACCCGACCCAAACACGTGGGCGACGCTTTCGATCCAACTTGCCATGTTGCCATCGCGGTCCACCACCGTGAGGTAGGTAGTGTCGCCCTGTTTGATCTTCCCCGCCACCACGCCGCAATTGGCCGCCGCGGGGTCGATCAGTGCTGCGCGCTGCTTGGCCCATTCGGGGGAAAGGAGGGTCTGAACCGGCGGGGTGTAGGTGCGGGGATCGGCGGTGTATTTGCGGAGGTCGGCGTAGGCGAGCTTCATGGACTCGATGCGCTTGTGGACCTCGGCGGGGCTGTTCGGGCCGAGCGGCGTCGCAGGTTTCAGCGCCATGATGTTCAGCATTTCGAGCGCGGCGATGCCCTGGGTGGAGGGCGGCAGTTCGAGCACGCGCCAGCCGCGGTAGTCGGTCGAGATGGGTTCGACCCACTCGGCGCTGGTAGCGGCCAGATCTTCGGCGGTCATGGTGCCGCCCAGCTTGCGGGACGTGGCGAGGATCGCGGTTGCGATTTCCCCCTTGTAGAACGCATCGCGCCCCCCGGCGGCGATCAGCCGATAGGCGCGGCCCAAATCCGGATTGCGGAAGAGTTGGCTGATCGCGGGCGGCAACCCATTCGGCAAATAGACGCGGACGGATTCTGGATTGGTCTTCAGCTTCGCCACATTGACCGGCAGCGCCCAGCCCTCGCGGATGATCTCGGTGACCGGAAAACCCTGTTCGGCGTAGTAGATGGCGTCGTCGAAGAGGTCCTTCCACCGGAGCTTGCCGTACCGGGCGTGCATTTTGGCCCAGCCGTCGACCGCTCCGGGGACGGTGACAGAATCGATGCCGACGGTCGGCATGGTCTTGACGCCCTTGGCGGCCAAATGTGCGGGCGTCAGCGCCTTGGGGGAAAGACCAGCCCCGTTGAGCCCGACATATTCCTTGGCCTTGGCGTCCCAATAGAGGACGAAGAGGTCGCCGCCGATGCCGTCCATGGTGGGTTCGACGAGGCCGAGGACAGCGTTGGCCGCGATAGCCGCGTCGACTGCGGATCCGCCCCGCGCCAGGACTCCGGTGGCAGTCTGGGAAGCCAGGATGTGGCTTGTGGCCGCGATCCCGCGCTGGGTGATCGTCATGGAGCGACCGGTGTCGCGCCCGACGCCTGCCTGGGCATGGAGGGTCGAGGGCCGGCTGGTGATTGCGAGGAGCAGGCCGAAGACGGCGAACGATGGAACCCGCATGGGCATTGCAGCCAGATTAGCAGGTGGTTGGCACACCGCAGTTTCCGTCGCTATCATAAAACCATGCGCTTGGGCCTGATCCTACTACTTCCGGCACTCTTGGCCGGGCAACTGATCCCGGCTGGACAGCCGGTGCCGAAAGGCGCGAATCCGCCCGTGGTCTTCATCGACGGCTACCAATCGGGTTGCACTTCGGACTCCAGCTTCGCCTCGAATTTCGGGGCGGCCGACAAGCTGCTGCAGAACGCCGGACTCGTGACGCTCTATTTCGACAACTGCACGGTGACGGGCAATCCCGACATCGAGACAGTCGGTGCCGCCTTTGGCAGCTTCCTCGCCAAGCTGAAGTATGCCGACGGTACACCCGTGACCCAAGTTGATGTCGTCGGGCACAGCATGGGTGGTCTGATCCTTCGGTGCTACCTTTCCGGCAAGCAACCGGGCACCCCCGCGACATTCCTGCCTCCGGCCAGCGTGCCGATCCGACGGGCCGTCTTCCTTGGAACCCCGCATTTCGGGTCGGTGGCCGCGGCTGTACTCGGGTCGGACAAGCAGACCGCCGCGATGGCCCCCGGCAGCCAATTCCTCTTCGACCTGAACACTTGGAACCAAGGCGGGGACGATCTGCGGGGCATATCGGCACTGGCGGTGGCAGGCTCCGGCGGTACGGGGATCGAGTCGGGCCTGTCCGGTTTCGACGACGGCATTGTGGCGCTCACCAGTTCCTCGCTCAGCTTCTTCCAACCCGGGACTACGCGCGTAGTCCCGTATTGCCATACCGCGAACTCGCTCCTCTCCATCTTCGGGGTCTGCAAGTCCGGCGTGCCCGTCCTGAACATCCTCTCCACCGACCCGAACAATATGGTGGGGCAGATCCTGGTGTCATTCCTCACGGGAACGAACGCTTGGAAATCCGTCGGCGATTCCGCGGAGACCAACCCGCGGCTGTCCACCACCGCAGGGTTGCAGGTGCAGTTGCGGGACCAGACGGATCTTCCGTTGCCCCTGATCAGCGGGTCGATTGACACCACGCCAGTCATCAAGCTGACGGCGAATGCGGCAAACATTGTCTATGCGGAATCGGTTCCGGCAACAACATCGCTGAACGTCCAGTTGACGCCGCTCAGCGGCACTGTCCAGGCAACCACCGCGACTTTAGCTGCGGGCACCGTTACGGTGGCGGTGGTGAAACCGGGACCGGTGATCAGTCCGAAAGGGGTTATTCCCGCCGCCGGACCGGCGCCGTTTCCCTATGATGTGGCCCCAGGGGCGTATGTGTCGGTCTATGGAACGAATCTGGCCCCCGCGACGCAAGCGGCGTCCGTACCCTATCCGACCCAGTTGGGCGGAGTACAGGTGCTGGTAGACGGCAGTCCGGCGCAGATTGTGTTCGTCAGCGCGGGGCAGATCAATTTCGTCTATCCATCGACCAGCGCTGGATTGACCAAGTTGTCGGTGAAGAACGCGGCGGGCCAGAACAGCGTGAACGTGCGGGTGGCTCCGGCGGTGCCGAGCCTCTTCCTGTTGGACGCCGCCGGGACCTCCGCTGCGGTGAACGCGTCGACCGGAATCGTGGTCGGGCCGAACTCGCCGGTACATGAGGGCGATTTTGTCTCGATCTACCTCACCGGATTGGGCAGCACCACGGCCAAGAGCGGGTTGGACTATGCCAACGTCCAGCCGACTTTGACGGTCGGCGGCAAGCAGGTGGCGGTCTCCTACGCCGGGCGGACACCGGGCTTGGCCGGGTTGGACCAAGTGAACTTCCAAGTACCGTCAGGCGTCACCGGGGCGGCGGTTCCAGTAGTCGTGACATCGGCAGGGCGATCCTCCAGCACGGCATTCCTGAATGTTCGGTAGCCTCTCGGCCAACCTCATCCTCCGATTTTTGGATTTTCAGCAGGGCAATGCTAATCTGGAAGGCGTCAGGTCTCGGGCTCCGTGCAATGGGCGGCTGCAAACCCCGCCAGGTTCGGAAGGAAGCAACGGTAGTGGTTCAGCCCGTGTGCCGCGGATTACCCGGGGCCTGTCCATAGTTAACTCCCCTTCCGCATGTACCAGGTCATCGCGCGAAAGTACCGACCCCAGTCGTTCGACGATGTCCTCAACCAGGACCACATCAAGACGACCCTGCGCAACGCCATCGGCCAAGGCCGCATCGCGCACGGCTATATCTTCTCCGGCCAGCGCGGAACTGGCAAAACCACCACCGCCCGCATCCTCGCCCGCTGCCTGAACTGCCAAACCGGCCCCACGGGCGACCCCTGCGGCACCTGCGCCAGCTGCCTCGAAATCACAGCGGGGGGATCTCCCGACGTCATCGAAATCGACGCCGCCTCCAACCGCGGCATCAACGAGATGCGCGAGCTTCGGGAAAACGTCCGATACCAGCCCGCCCGCGACCGCTACAAGATCTTCATCATCGACGAAGCCCACCAGATCACCAACGAGGCCTTCAACGCGCTGCTGAAGACCATCGAGGAACCGCCGGAGTGGGCCGTCTTCGTCCTCTGCACCACCGAAACGCACAAGATCCCGGCCACCATCGCCTCACGCTGCCAGCATTTCAGCTTCCGATCCGTCGATTTCAACGACCTCATCGACCGGATGCGCGAGATCTGCACCAAAGAGGGCGTGGAGGCCGACGACGAGGCGCTCGCAGTCATCGCACAGTCCGGTGAAGGCTCGGTGCGCGATTCCCTTTCGGCGCTCGACCAAGCCATTGCCTGTTGCGGCGCGAAGCTGGATGCCGCGTCGGTCCGGGCCTTGTTGGGTGCCTTCGGCATTGACGCCATGGCGCAGGTGACCACGGCGCTCGCCGCGCAGGACGGATCGGCGATGCTGGCGCTGGTGGACGAGCTCGAACGCAACGGCGGTAGTCCGCAGCACTTCTCGCGCGAGATGTCGCGATACCTGCGCAACCTGCTGGTGGTCAAGATCGCGGGCAAGGACACCAGGCTGGTCGCGGCCAGCCCCTCGGAGCGGGACCAGATGGGGCAGATCGCGGCGTCGTTCGGGTCGGACGACCTCACCCGCTACCTGCAGTTCTCGCTCGACCTGTTCCGCGAACTGCAATTCTCGCTGCAACCCCGCTTCCATCTGGAACTTGGCCTGTTGAAGATGGTGCAGGCGGGCAAGCTCGTCTCGATTGAAGAAGCCATCGCGAACCTGGGCTCGGCACCGGTTGCCAGTGCGGCCCCGGCGCGTCCAACGATGGCCGCCGCACCTCCAACCGCAGCGCGCCCCATGGCAGCACCGCCGATGCCGCCCCGTCCCGTTGCGGCTCCTCCGACTGCACCGCCGAGACCTCCCGCCCCCTCGCCCTTCGAGGCGGACCGGATGAAACGGGCTGCATCGCCACCACCTCCGGCGCCGTCCCAGACCGCCGCGGCTTCTCCAGTCCCCGCCGGAGCCGATTGGCGTCAGATGCTGCACGGCGCGCTCCTCGAAACCGGCCTCCAGTTCTCCGCAGACGCCATTGCCCAGTCGGAAGTCGCCATGAACGGCGGCGAGCTGCTGATCACGACAGCGAAGAGTTTCCAGTTGGACCTCGGGCGCGAAGAAGTCCTGACCGCATTGAAGCACCTCGGCCAACCGGGCGTCCGCTTCAAGGTGGTATTCGGCGAAGTGAAGGCCGCGCCGGTCATCGCCAAACCGGTCCAGAAAGACGACGAGACGACCGAACGGGCCCTCAGCCACCCCGAAGTGCAGCGTTTCCGCGAGACCTTCGGCGGCGAAGTCCGCAACGTCCGCAACCTGAAGGAGTAACAGACGACATGAAGATGCCGGGCAACATGCAGGCCATGATGAAGCAGGCGCAGCAGATGCAGGAGCGCCTCCAGCAGGACATCGCCGCAATCCGCGTGGAAGGTTCCGCCGGCGGCGGCATGGTTTCGGTCAAGATGGACGGCCAGAAGAACGTGCTGGCGGTCAAGATCGATTCCGAAGTCGCGGGCGACACCGAAATGCTGCAGGACTTGGTCCTTGCCGCCTGCAACGACGCCGTCAAAAAGGTCGACGGCGAGAGCCAGAAGAAGATGGGCGGTATGCTCGGCGGCATGGGCCTGCCCCCGGGCCTGTTTTAGACCATGTCAGACTTTGCCGAGCCGTTGGCGCGACTGATCGCGGAATTCAAACGCCTCCCGGGCGTGGGCCAGAAGTCCGCCCAACGGATGGCGTTCCACGTCATGCGCCTGAGCCGGGACGACGCCGAGCGTCTGGCGCAGACCATCCTCGACGTGAAGGACAAGCTGCGCATCTGCACCGTCTGCAACAACATCAGCGACGCCGAGTTGTGCCTCTACTGCCGGAATCCGGAACGCGACCAGTCGGTGGTCTGCGTGGTGGAGGACCCGAACAACATCGTCGGCATCGAGGTCACGCGCCAGTTCAACGGCCTGTACCACGTGCTTGGCGGCGCGATGTCGCCCTTGCGGGGGATCGGGCCGGAACAGCTCAAGATCAAGAGCTTGGTGACGCGGATTTCGAAGGGCGAGATCCGCGAGGTGATCGCCGCCACCAACCCCACGGTGGAGGGCGAGGCGACCGCCGTGTACCTCTCGAAGTTGCTGAAACCACTGGGGATCAAGGTCACGCGGATCGCGATGGGCGTCCCGGTCGGCAGCGACTTGGAGTTCGCCGACGAAGTGACCATGTGGAAGGCCATGGAAGGCCGGCGGGAAATCTAAGCCGAGCGATGTCCGACCGATCATCGTCCAACCACGGATCTCCCCCGACCACTTGCAATCCCTTGATTCCGTATGCCCTTTGGATCAGCAGCGCCCATTAGATCATGTTTTCGGGCCGCCTCCCTCATGCCGCCAATTGACGTCATGTCCAGTACCCACTCACGCCGCAGGGTATTGTATGCCCGCGTCGCCTCTGTTATCCTGAGCCGGTGGACCTAGCAGCAGGCTCGCCCGACGAGGAAATCAACCGCCTCCTCAAACAGATCTCGGACGGGCCCGCCGATCCCGACGCGGAACAGCGCCTGCTCGACGCCGTCCACACGCACCTCCGGCAAATTGCCCGCCGCCTGATGCGCAGCGAGCGCCCCAACCACACCCTGCAGCCGACCGCCCTCGTCAATGAAGCCTGGCTCAAGCTCAGCGCCGCCAGGGAGCAAAACTACCAGAGCCGCGCCCATTTCATCAACTGCGCGGCGGTGGCCATGCGGCAGATCCTCCTCGACCACGCCCGCACCCGCTTAGCCGGACGTCGCCAGCTCGACAGCGCGGGCGCGGTTCGCCTCAAGGACGACGCCGTGGTCCACCACCAGCCGCTGGAAATGCTGGCGCTTGACCAAGCCCTGACCCGCCTAGCCGGACGCGATCCCCACCTGGCGCAGGTCGTGGAACTGCGCTGCTTCGGAGAGCTCAGCATTGAGGAGACCGCCTCCGTCCTGCGGCTATCCGTCAGCACGGTCAAGCGGCAGTGGCAGATCGCGCGGACGATCCTGATGCAGGAACTGGAACCCGCCCTCCGTCCCTAGGGCAGTGCGCGTGTGAATTAGAGAATTTCCACAATAACTGTGGACCGTGTCGGAATTCATCCCAAGCCGCGCGCCTCACAACAAGCGGTCCGAACAACCCGGCAAGACGGCGTCGGCCGGGAGGCGGGCGGCTTCATCCAGATTGGTGGGCCGAAGGAACACTCCATGGCTGTCGCGGCGCTGAAACTTGGGGCTCTTTTTTGAGGTCAAATGCGACGCCCCGCTGTTGTGGTGTTGGACGCTCGCAAGCTGTTGATTCCATTGATGGAGTCGGGGTATCGACGGTGTCCAGATTGGGCTCCTGGGATGCCGGAACAGAGCCGAACAGACCCATTAGGTCTTCGGGGCCGGTACCGGGCGGGTCGGCTGGCGGGGGGATTACGGGGCGGTCGTACTTGCCTTGGTAGAAGGGGTCTTCGGGGACCGGGCCTGGCTCCGGCTCGTCCTTTTGCTTGGTGGCTCGGAGACGGAGGAGGGTGGCCAGGGCCTTGTGGAAGTCGCGGTTATGGCGGGCCGCGTCGCGCGAGAGCTGGGGGAGGACCTTGGAGGTGTCGACCAGTTCGCGGTAGCCGAGGGCGTTGCGGAAGGCGACGGGGCTGTGGTCGGGGTGCGGTGCCGGGGCCTCCGGGTCGGGTTGTGGGAGGAGAGGCGCGGGAATCGTGTTGTAGGAGTGGTCGATAAGGCGGGCTTCGAGAACGCCGAGGCGGTCGCGGCGCCAGGAAGCGGCGACCATGTCGTTGACGAGGGATTTTTCGAGATAGCCGACGGGCTGGAATTCGCAGTGGTAGCGGCGGGAGTGCCGGATGAACTGTTTGCGGTCCTCGCAGGCGAGGAGGACTTCGTCGGCAAGCTTCCCATGGCGGGACGCATTTTGGGCACAGATGGATTTGCCTTCGGGCGTGCGGGGGCCGGTGGATTTTTGTGCGTTTTGCCGGTTGGCTGCGAGTTGTCGTTCCGAGAGCATAGAGCTTCCTCCGAGGTGGAGTATGCCACGGAGGGTGGGGTAAAACGAACTCGGAGTGATGGATGTTGTTGATTTTATGGGGAATATAGTTTGTGACCGTGAGGACGGTCCCGACGAGAAATATGTATTATGGAGTTAGGCGAAGTCGCTCGCAAGTCATGGGAACCGTGAGCAGGCCGATTTGGAAGGTGCACCGGAGATGTCCGGAGCCCCCCCCCCCGAGTTTGCCGCCCTTGACGTATCGACAAAAATGTAGCTACTCTGGGGTGTGGAGACCGACTTCACTTGGGATGCCGAAAAGGCGAGGCGAAACCTTGCCAAGCACGACGTCAGTTTTGAGGTGGCGAAATCGGCATTCTCCGATCCGTTTCTCATTTTGGTCGAGGATTGCGAAGTGGATGGCGAACTACGTTATCATGCGATCGGCCACACGCCAGCCGGGCCGCTCTTGGTTTGCGTATTCGTCGAGCGATTCGAAGGCGATCGTCACATCATACGGATCATTTCCTCACGCGAGGCAGACAAGCATGAACAGCGAACATACTCCTATCAATTTACGACGCGGCATTGAAATCGGCCAGGAAGCACGGGACCTGTATGAACACCGCGACCTCAGCTTGGACGACGATCCCGATTCCCGCCCCTTGCATCCCGACCGTTGGGCAAACGCCATGCGTCGGGACGAGTTCTTTCGACCAGTGAAGAAGTTGACTTCTGTAAGGATCGACGCCGATATTCTCGACTGGCTCAGATCCAAAGGCGAAGGCCACCTAACGCGCATCAACGAAATCCTAAGGGAGAGGATGCTGTCGGAACGACCATCCTAACGACCTCGAACTGCCGTCCGCTTGTCCTGATCACCAGCGGCACACGCCCGATGCCCGGCTGAATTCGGGTAGGTGTCGGGGAATCGATCCGACACCGGAGGCATCCAACGCCTCTTCGATGACGGGGCGTTCGATGTCTGCAACCTCAAGCGACCCTAGCTGAACCTAGCCCGCATGCTCTAGAGAGAAGAAAACGCTCCCTTGCGGTCGCGGCTTGGCTGGCTTGGCGTTAAATTCTCGGCTACTGGCCAAATGTGCGGGCGACCTCCGCCCTCGCGGGCGATTTGGGGTCCTGCTTCAGGGCCAGAGCGTATTCCTTTTGGGCCCGGGTTTTGTCGCCCGTGGCGGCGAGGGCAGCGGCGAGGTGGTAGTGGGCGGTGGGACGATCCTTCGCCTTCAGGGAGCGCTCCAGAAATGGCAGGGAGGCTTCCGTCTTGCCCTGGCGGAAGTAGATCCAGCCGAGGGTGTCGGCACTGAAGGGATTGCCGGGGTCGAGAGCCAGGGCTTTTTCAGCCCAGAAGCGGGCGTCGTCGAGCCTGTTCTCGCGGGAAGCGAGGGTATCGGCCAGGTTGTTCATGGCCTGTGAATTGGAGGGGTCGAGTTCGAGGGCTCTCAGGTAGTGGGCAGTGATGGTTTCGGCAGGCGAGCCTTCGCGAGTTTCCACCTCGGCGAGCAGCATGCGAGTCGCCGCACTGTCACGGTTTTTTGCGAAATCGAGGAGATGCTGTCTGGCGGCTTCGAAAGCGCCGGCATCCATATCCAGACGGGCAAGACCAGCGATGGCATCCGGGACGTTTCCCGCGGCAGTGAAGGCGGCACGGGCCTCGGACTGATTCCCCTGCGCGGCGAGGAGACGCCCGAGGAGGGTGTGCAGTTCCGGCGAGGCCGGATTTTTGGCGGCAGCCTCCCGCACCATGCTCTGGAACCGGGGCATTTCGCCCAGCTTTGACATCACCTCACCCAGAAGACTGAGAACGGCGGGATGGGAGGGGGTGAGCGCGAATGCAGCTTCGAGCGACTTGCGAGCCCCGGGCAGGTCTTTGGTCTTGGACCGAAGCAGCGCGTCCGTGTAGAGAAAGCCGGAATTGCGGGCTCTTGCAAGAGCCGCATCAATGCTTTTGCGCGCCTCCTGATAGTCGCCCGCCTCGGTGAGGGCGATGTTGCGCGCGTAGACATATTCGACGGACCCCTGTTCCATGGGGGATGACTGATTGAGAGTTTCGAGGGCCCGATTGGGAGTTCCGAGGGTCAGGAGGAGTTGCGCAAGGTCCAAGCGGGCCGCAAAAAGGCGGGGATCCAGTTTGAGGGCGTCCACAAGGAGTTCGCCTTGCCGGTGAACGTTCCCACGGGCTGCGAAGAGACGGGACTGCTGGTAGCTGAGGGGAGCCGAGAATGCCTTCAGTTCCTGGAGGGTCTTGAGATCGCGGGCGGCCGCTTCGAGGTCGCCGTTGTCGATGGCAAGCGAGGCGCGCTGGAGGAGAGCCGTCTTGTCTTTGGGTAGACGGGAGAGAGTGGAAGCGATGACGGCGGAGGCTTCGCGGCGGCGTCCGGCGGTGAGCAGGAGGGAGGTGAACTGGTCCGGGAGACCTGGGTCGCCGGGATGCTCCGCGAGAACGCGTTTGAATTCGGCGATACCATCATCGACTTTGCCTTCGGCAAAGAGCATGCGGGCCCAGGCGGACCAAAGCTGCTTTTCCGGAAGTTGGGAGAGTGCTTTGGCAGTTTCCTCGGCCCCGAGTTGGTTGCCGTCGACAAGTTCCTGGCGCAGTCGAAGCTGGAGGGCTTGACGAGAACTGCGATTGAGAGTGAGTGCGCGCGCGATCTCGGCGTTGGCATCGGCGGAATCGTGCGTGGAGAGAGCCACTTCCGCACGGAGTGAGGCCAGTTCGACAGAAGCGGGTTGGCTGGCGGTAAGCGCGTGGGTGATGGCGGTGGCTGCGGCAGGATCGTTCTTCGCGGCGTACCAAGCGACCACCACCATGGCTGGCCGGAGGTTGGCAGGGTCCTTTTCGGCGGCGAGCAGGAGATAGTGGAGAGCCTCGTCTTGGTTGCCGCACTTCGCCTCGGCGAGAGCGAGAGCTCCGATGACTCCGATGGCTCCAGGGTCCGCGGGGTGAGCCGCGAGGTACTGGCGGAGGACAGGTTTGGCATCTTCGAGATTCTCGGGCTTGTTGCTGCCGACCTTGAACATGGCGACCTGCAGACGAGCCCCTTCGTGACCAGGTTCAACGGTCTGGGCCTTCTGAAAGCTCTGGAAAGCAAGGGCAACGGCTCCGAGCTTCTGATAGGTGAGACCCAGCCGGTACAGCGGCTCGGCATGGGTGGGCATGTTCTGCGACGCAACCTTGAACTCGATGACAGCTTTGCGGTAGTCCCCTTTCTCAAAATCTTCCCTGCCCTTCTTCATGCGGGCCGCCTCACGAGATTCTGGAGTGCCGGAGCAGGCAGTTAGGGACAGGAGGCAGAGACCGGTCAGGACCAGTCGGCAGGCTGCTGTTTTGGACTTGATGGCTGTGAACATGGCGGTCAACGCGAATTGTAGTTTGCGTCTATGACGGCAAGGATGATGGACTGGTCCACCCCGGCTTCCCTGAGGGCGATGATGGCGTTGGTACTCACGTCATAGGAGCCGTTCGAGGTCCGAATCATCTGGAGTACAACGCTGGTGCCCACATCGGCGCGCCAGAGCCGGAGGATCTCGGCGTTGTCGAGAGTCGCCTTCGGCTTGCGGGCCATCATTTGTTCAAATGTGGAACCCTGCCCTCCGGCGGCGGCACGGGCTTGGGCGAGCCTTTCGGCTTCGCCGAGCGCGCCGCCGCCAGTCAAGGCGTTGCTGATAATTCGTGGCGAACGGGCGAGATAGACGGCGGCACCCAAAAGCGCGAGGACGAGAAGCGCTTTAGGGATGGCCGTCCAGCCGAATCGGGACCGGCGAGGAAATTGACAACGGCTGCACTGGTAACGCCGGAATGAGAAAATCGCCTCGAAGACTGTTTGCTCGAGAGGGCGAACTGCGGTGTATTTGCACTTTGGACACGGAGGCGCGGGCTGTTCGAACTGGGACAACTGGTCGGCAACTAGCATTTCGTTCACGAGTTCCTCGCTTCCATGAGCAGACAGGGTAGGTTTAGGGGCCTCGGGCGGCTAGAGCATTTTACAACAACTGTGGACCGTGTCGGAATTCGTGCCGAGCCTCGATCGGCAGCAAGCGGTCTGGACCACCCCGCAAGACGGCGTCGGCCGGAAGGCGGTGACCGCTTGCTGACGCGCGCGGCTCTGAAGAGCATGTCATCACGGCTCGAACCAACGCTCCCTCGCGGTCGCGGCTTCCATGAGAAGGCCCCCCTGTGTCAAGGGGTATTTCCGGTTTTTTCCCGAGCGGGGTCGCAGGGGGAGCCCCTGTACCTTTCCGGCCGCAGTTCGACCGGTAACCAGGGCTGGCGCAAGCCAGCTTCCGGCCTTTGCAGCGGCCCCCTTTCCCTGATATCCAGACTGTCTTCTGGAACGGCGCCGCCGCGGTCAAGGGCGCATCGCGGCGGGTGTGGAAAATCTCCCGCACTTGGAGGTCTTCCACACCCGCGCACCCTTGACGGCTGCAAGCCGTTCCGCATACTCGGTTTGCCGGGAAAGGGGGCATCGGATTCCTTGCTGCCGCAGGCTCGTTTCCTTCCTTCCACCGCATCGCCGCCTTGTTTCCCGCGTTCCCGTTTGGCGTTGTTGTTGGCATTGTCCCCCC
>CAIVPR010000080.1 GCA_903907865.1 uncultured Acidobacteriia bacterium | reverse complement strand
GTTGCAGTTCCGTTGGCGCGCGGGGTCGCAGCCCCATCCGTGAGCGGAATTGCTGAATGGCCAACGAGTGAGGTCGTCGATCCGTTGACGAGTGGGGTCGCAGCTCCGTCCGTGTGCGAGATTGTTGCACGGTTGACGAGTGATGTCGTTGATCGTCCACCCAGGCCCGCAGGGACAGCGCCGGAGTCAAGGTGGCGCAGTACAGGATCAGCGATAAGAAGTACGCGTTCAGCGGGCCATGAGCGGTGGCCTTCCCGAACTGGCAGCACGCGAATCGGAAGATGTATCAGCCGATGCAGATGCCGCTGAGACTCTTGTCGCAGGCCCCACTGGTTCCTGACACCATCCATGGTGGCGAGGGCCGGGCCGATGATACCCGCGGACGCGGGCCGGCGCGGGCCTGTAATTGCCACCGCCCGAGCCGGCCGTGCCCCGGGAGCCAGAGAATCTCCTCCGCCCGGGGGGCCCCCGGCGATGGCGCCAAACCCGGACGGACGGGGCGGACCCAGGCCGTGCAGCGCCTGGGCGGGGTCGGTGAAGGCGAATCCCCCCCCTCGTCCCGCCGCGAGCGCCGGCGCCGCTGGGTGGTATGGCGGTGGAGGTGGGGCGCGCGGAGGTTGAGGGTAGTAGGGCGGTGGCGGTAGCGCCGCCCTTGGCGTAGGGTAGATCCCGAGCCCGCAAAAGGGTTCCATCTGGCCGAAGCCTTCCCCGGCGCGGGGTAGCGCGTCCCCTCGCGGCGGCGCCGGTTGGTTGGAGAAGGAGAGGCGAAAGAGGAGTCCGACGCAGGTGTTGTAAGAGGACCATGTGCGCGAGGGTTCGCTCCAATCGCAGGAGGCGCTCCATTGGCGATTCGGCGGGGAGGGCCGCCGTGAAGTCGTCAGAGTCCGAGGAGGAGCTGTCGTGATCGCTTCTGGATTCGTCATCTTTCGGCGAGTGCCGCCGGTGCCGGCGGCGTCGTCTTCGTTATGTCTCGGGAGGGGACAGAGGCCCGTCCGCTTCCAGCGGGCGCGAGGATTGGTGGTGGCGGTCCTTGGATTGGCGACGTTCGCGGCCCAGCGGCGTGCGCGGGCGGCTGCGTCCTCGTTGGCGGTCCCGGGTTTCGTGCTCGCGGTGAGCGTCCCGGTCTCGTTGTCCGCGGGGATCGCGAGCGCGGTGGCCCCTGTCGTTGTTGTGACCGTCGCGGTCAGCGCTCGCATCTCGATCCAGGCGTTCGAGGAATTCCCTCTGACGGCGGGCAGAGCGGAGACTTCTCCTCGGCTGCCCGTTCGGCCTTTTCCGCACGTTCGGCGGCGAGTTCTGCTGGCGTGGCGGGGGAAAAGCCGTCGTCGTCAGAGGCCCGGTCGGGTAAGGTAGTGTGCAGGCGCAGCAGCGGTGATCGCCGGTCGGGCGGCGTGTTCAACCATGCAGAGAGGTCTCTGACTGCCGTGTCCATTTCGCCGGTCAGCAGCGAGACTAGCTCCGCGTCAGCATCCGCCGATGCCGTCTGCCGCTGTATATTATGCATCCACTTCAGGCGTAGTTTTTGGATGCAGTCTTGGTCGGCGAGGCTTCCTTCGTCCGCGCCTAGCAGGCGGGCGAGTTGAGCCTTGACGCCGTCGGGAAGGTCTTCCCAGTCCCCGGGCATGAGGAGGTGGATTTCCACCCAGGAGATGAGGGCGATACCCCCACTGGCACGAATGCCGGCTCCCCCCCCCCCCCGGCGGGGAGGCAGATGCCGTGTAGTTGGGGAAGTTCGGCGGCTCCGACGAGGTCGTGGTCGTCAGCAAAGAAGTTGCACTCCATCCGAACGAGCTCGGTGAAAGTGGTGAGCTCAGGCGTTGGTTTGCGTTCGGCGGCTCCGACGAGGTCGTGGTCGTCAGCAAAGAAGTTGCACTCCATCCGAACGAGCTCGGTGAAAGTGGTGAGCTCCGGCGTTGGTTTGCGGCGGGAAGGGCGGCCGCCGCCGCTCGGGGAGCGCACCGAGTCGGGCGGGGGACCACTCCCCCTCCTCTCGCTTGTCTCCCCCGGTCGGGGGCGGAGTACGCGGCGGAATTCTGCCATGGCTGGCGATGGTATTTTCGATGGGAACTGTGGAAGTGCGGCTGCAGAGGGCACAGTAAGTGGCAAGCCCTCCACGATAATTGAGGGCTGTGTAGGCCTGGTGAACCCAGTAGTGTGCGTAGGGGTCTGTGATCCTTGGGTCGAACACCCGCAAGCTCCTCAGTCAATTTGGCGCGCTTGTCTGGGAGGCGTTGCGCCAATTTATTCACTCTGTCGTTCACCCAATTGATTCTTGATAGCAGGTCATCGAAATTTCCTTGCAGCGCTGACGTTGGCACGCGAAGCACACGGTTTTCCTCTTGCAATTGTTGTTGCCGAAGTGTCTGTGCTCCAAGTTCTGCCGCCAGCACGTCGCGCTCAGCAACCACGCATATAAATTCACTGTTTTGTGTTGCAGTCAGCGCAAGATGGTTGAGGTTCTTTCTCGTTCGGCCTGGAATAGCGCCAAGAAATGGGCTGCTTGTGATTTGGCTTCGGCGAGGCGTTCTCTTTGGTAGTTCCTTCTCGCAGAAGTTGACTTTGGAATTTGGAGATGCGCTCAACGTACAATCGGAATATGTTGCGAAACAATCTGCCCAACCACACTTGATCCGGGTTTGTTTTGGGCGGCGTCAAGGGGAGAACTCAGCGGGATGCTGATCATCCCCGACTTTGACCACCCATCACAGTTGCCGATCCTCCACAAATAACCAAGCCAAGCATGATAAAACAGAAAATTCAGCTGAACATTTGGGCAATGTGAAATTGCTGTGCTTTCTTCATCCGACCCGAAAGGTTCGTTGTCCTCTCAAAATTTTGCGTTGTCGATGAGCGAGTGGCCATTCGGTCACGGTAGTTACAGCAGGGTCCACCAGTCTCTCTGCGGGAATAGCGGACGCTGAGTGTCCTTCTTGCCCGAAGGGAGGCTGATGAATTTTTGCTGCAATGGACTGAAGGCTTTGTTTGGGGCGCTGAGCAAGGTCGAGCTGAACGGGCGAGGAAGAGCATCCCTGAGCCGGGCTGGAAGTTTCTCGTTCCCGACCGCATGGGTAGTCTCCGAGCTGCGTGAGACGCAGGCGACGGGAGGAGGGGCAGTCTCTGCGGGAAAAGATCAGTGATGCCAGTTCGACAGAAAATAAGGAAGGGATTACTGTTTTAAGCCGGGTAGTCTTTGGTGTGCTTCGCGCCAATCTGTTGGCCGGGGGTAACAGCTTCGCGCCAATCCGTTGGCCAGAGGTGGTACAGCGTGGTCCATTTGTTGGGGGGCAGTTCGGCGCTTGCAGAAAGGGTGGAGAGGACATTAGCGATGCCAGTTTCATACAAAGGAAAACAGGGATTACTGTTCGGGCTGAATATTTGTCGGAGCGTGCAGACGCCAGCCGCCGGCAGTGCGAGGTGGGTTGGGAGATGCCGTTATCCCGAAGCACGTCCATCAAGCAGTGAATCTGGCGCTCTTGTTCATGAATTTTCCAGAGCAAGCAAGCGTGCCTTTGGTGCATATCCCGTTTGTGTTTTGCGTCCCTTTTTCTTGACTTTTTGCAATTCGTCCAGTTCATCATGAGAGCAGAAAAAGGATAGCATTGTGTATGGTGCATAAGGATTATGCCTCATTCTTCCCTTTTTCTTGACTTTTTGCAATTCGTCCAGTTCATCTTTTTGCAATTCGTCCAGTTCATCAGAGAAAAGATAACATTGCATGTGGTGAGAGCACTGCCTTCGCATCAAGACATTTTCACCTATTCGGCGGAGATGTGACGGTTGCAGTTATTCCAAGAAAGAATATAAAAGGGGACGTGCCTGCCAATGGTGCCCATCTTGAATCCTCTTCCTGATGGCGGATTGTGAGTTTGGGGCTCTGTTGGTAATTTCCTGACCTGAGGGCCACGCATCTGGTGCCCGGGCCGCTCATGCCTGACCTGGGGGTGGTGAGCTTCTGGCGGCGTTGCGCGAGGGGTTGTCACCTTGGCTCTCTATCCGCTCACCTCCCTTCCGGGTTCGTGGCGGAGGCGAGAGGATGGGGATGGCCCCTTTGGTTGCTTACCCGAGATTGGGGAGTTGTCCGGACTGGTCAAAGCAGGGAAAATTCCGCTGAAGGATCATGGGTTTGTGTTGAGCGACCCGTGCTTTCTTTCTCAGATATCCGAGTCTCGGGCGAGAACCCACCGAGCCCCGGCTCAGGCACTTAGCCGCTCCGGCAGTT
>CAIVPR010000079.1 GCA_903907865.1 uncultured Acidobacteriia bacterium | reverse complement strand
GCGACTTCTCACCGCCACCCAGACCTGCCGCATCCAAGGCCGCAATCCTCTCGACTACCTCAAACAGGCTGTCCACTCACACCGCGCGGGCCTTCCCGCACCTTCGCTCCTACCCGCCAAACCACGGGCCTGAACTGTTACGAATGCCAGAATATTCGTAGCGTCGTCAAGATAGAACGAATCCTCTTGTGCGATTCGACGAATGGTGCGCGCGCTGGCCAACCCTTGGCCTGGTTCCTTCCATCCCGAGGACCCCAGTTTCTCCACGGCCCAAGTAAAACGCTGCTGCCGATTGGAATTACGCTGCAGTTCGGTGCTGGAAGTCGCATTCTTGAGGGTCCTGCCGTCAAAGTAAAGCTTGAACAACGCGGCAGTCGACGCGAGCCCAACAGCGACAGTCTGAATCCAGTCCTTGTTTGAGCCCAGCCACTTTGCACCGCCGGCAACCCCGTCGGCGAAGGATTTGCCAGCTACTTCAAGGGCACCCCAGACAACGTTACCTACCATCGTCCCTGCTTCGGCGCAATCGGCGTAGGCTTCTTCCCCTCCAACGCAGGCAGCGCTTTGGCCGTATCCAGAGGCTCCAAGAACTGCCGCATCTGCGGAACCTCGATCCCCGCGTTCCGATCCTTCCAACCATCCTGGTTGTCATTGGCCACGAACCACCGGAAAGTCTCCTTCTCCAAAGCCATCCCCTCGTGCTGGCCTTCAAGAACCGGTTGCAGGACCTTCCAATCGTCCTTCGGAGGCTGCCCAAGCAGCCGGAGCGCATTTTTAACTGGACCCGGAACAACCCCGCGAAACTCGTTGAGCGCGCCCACCCATGCGCTGTCGACCCGCTCGCGCGGTTCAGCCAACGAATCCACAGAGGCGTACCGCGCCTCCCTGTCGACCAGGCACACGTCCTCAATCGAAACCTTGATGCTCCCCAGTCCCAACGCCTTCCCCATCCCGATCTTATGCTGGAAATCGTCATCCGGACTCAACCCATACAGCAGCAGTCCGAACTCCTCCCGGCTCAAATTGTCAAACGTGATGTCGAAGAAGAGTTCCGTGCCGCGCGGGATCGGCTCGATCTCGGCCTTTTGGTCCCTGTCCTCGGTCGGCCGGAGCGTCCGCCAAGGCTCTTCGTTTTGCTTTAGCGGATGGTGCAGATACATCTTGCGCCCCTGCCCCTTGTGCTTCTCCGGACTCAGCGTTTCCTTGGACACGTACGAGGCCGGCCCCCCCTTGGAACGGAAGTACATCGAGGGCGACGGTGGCTTGGGGCTGTCGAGGATCTTGCGCAGGACCCGTGGCATCGTCTCAATCTTGACGCCAGGCTTCGGCAATGCCGCAGTGAACTGGACGCGGCTCGCCATCGCAAGCGCCTGATCCTTCTGGTCCTTCGCAATCTCAACGAATCCAAGAAGAAGATCGGTAGTCGTAAGCTCCTTCTTCCGATGGTCGAAGGGCATTAGCCGTTCCGGGAAAAAGTCGCGGGCCGTGGCACTTCCCCCCTTGCCGTTTGGAACCGGCGAACGCCAGATGGAAGAGAACGAAATCTCCGTGATATTGCCGCTCTGGTCCGCTCCAAAGTACACCAGATCGCCGTGCCTCAGCTGAAGGTCCCAAGCACCCTCGACGTTCTCTACCGCCGCCCGCTCCGGGCGCGTGTGCAGCGGTTCCAGCGGAAGCAGCGGATTCTTCCTCGGGTTCGCCTTGTGCCTGTCACGCGTCGCGGCAGTCCGCTCCTTGGAGAGATCGTGGAACTGCTGCACCACCGACTCCGGGATATCAAATTTCAGGTTCAGATCCGACGGGATCGGCAGGAACAGTTCATGCTTCTTGGTAGTCGGCATGATCTCACGCCGGTTCTCCGGCCAGCAGCCCAGAACCCGCATCACGCCCCATGTCGGTTGCGCGTTCGCGGCACCCGCCGTGCCAATGCGTTGTCCAATCACGTACCGGGGCCGATCTTGCGGCTTCGCGTGCAGCAACCGATCCCCGTCAACCGCAAGTTCATAGCCCGGCCTCCAAGCCCTTGGCACCAGGTCGAACTGGAAGAACTCGTTGTTCGCAGTCGTATAAGTCTTGTACGGGTAGTTCTCCCGTCGAATCGAGGGGCCCTCGCCCAGATACACTTTCAGCAAAGGAACCGGAAAAAACCGCTCGTATCCGCGCGGGAGTTCCGCCATGCCGTAGCGGTTGACTTCCATGGTAGGTACAGTCAGTGGCCAGATCCTGAACTTGTAGCCTTCCTGTATCACCATCCCAATCGCCGACAACTTCTTCCCATCCTGCATCGTCTTCCGCCGCGAATAGGTCGTCGTCGTATCCAGCACCCGCATCGCCGAATTGCTGGCCGCTTCCATAACATTGGAAACCATGCCCCGCAGGCTCGAAGCCGCGATGCCCAGTTGGTCCCCCAACCGGTAATTTTCAACCCGCATGACGTCGCCAACCTTGCGCTGTTCGCCCCCCGCGACCACCGGAGTCACTGTCGTGATCTTGCACCGTATGCGGCCCGACTGCGTCCCCTCCACATACCGGTCATGCGTAACATGCTGCGGGTGCCCCTTCGGGTCTTTGAACGCTTCCCGCGGAAGGTCGTTCTTTCCAGCGTCCTTTCCGTCAAGGTATGGGATGAAATGGTACGGCGGATGGAACTTCATTGCTTCACCTCGCTCACAATCGTCTGGTAGAGCTCTTTGGCCGAGGAATAGCCCTGAAGCTCCGCGCGGCAATTGCCGTAGCCTTTGGACGCCCCAAAGCCCAGCCGGATATCCCCTTCCATCCAATCCCGCAGGCAGAACGCCAGCAGCAGCCAAACTTGGTCCCAGTCGCACACGTCCGGCCGGACCTCGGGCGGCCGTTGGTCCTCGGCGAAGCTCCTCAGTACTCCAAGGTCCACCAACAACTCCCCGTAAAGGACCGGATTGACGAAGCCCTCCGCTTGGAACTTCAGACCATCCGCGCCGCCGCCCGTGAACCGGTCAATCGCAACGAAATCCTGCAGAGCCGTCCGGTCCGCTTGCTTCGCTTCAAAATCCGTCACCCGGACCGGCGACCGCAGGCCCACGCCGCCCCACAGGCAATCCACCGCCGTGTAGGCCTCGGGCACACCCGTCGCCGTGCCTACATCCCGTACCCACTTGCGTGCATTTTCGTCCGACCCGGCAATCGTTCTTGCAATCCGTTCCGTCTGCGACCTCAGTGCGCCGTGAATCGACGGCCCCGGCAACCGGCACCGACCGTCCGGCGTCCGGATCGCCACATGGTTGGCCCCGTCATCGCCCTTCTTCTTTTTCGCAGCCCCGTTGACCAGAAACGGACCACTGAAATGCAGTTTCACCGGGATCGGCAGATACCGCCCCGTCACGTCGTACTTCGTCGATTCCGGGGAAATGGAAACACTCTCCAAACAATCGATCAACTGCCTTCCCGACCCCAGCCACCCTTGCAGCGCCTTGGGCGTAAGCTTGGTGACCTTCCCCAACGACCACTCGACATGTCCATAACCCGAGGCCGCATTCGAGCCAAGCCGACCCGGGTCGTTCCGCAACTCCCGCAACATCCCCAGCAGTTCGCGCACCAGCCGCTCGACATCCTCCCCGTCACCGTGCATGGCGCATTCGACAACCAGGTTGACTGAAAACGCCGTTCCAGCGGGCAAGTATTCCTCGAAGTACAGCAGACCGTCGTCGGCAGTGCGCGTCTGCCGGTCGAGAACCACATGCGAAGCCACCGACGGCTGAACATTCTCCGCGATCAACGCGTCCCAAACGCTCAGCAGCCCCCCGCGGGCCGAAGCGCTCGCCCCGCCTTGCCGCTCATTCTGGCCAAACATGGATGCAACCGACTCCGGAAAACGGCGCTCGAAAGCTTCCCGAAGAAAGCCCCGCAAACTGGAACCGGGTAGATACGGCCTACCCGTCCCGTCACGGCAAATGCTCGCAATCTCGACTTCCTCTGGATCCCTCGCCAGCCCGTCGCCCACGTGCAATGGCGAGCGCGCCGTGAGAACTCCCTGGATTCGCCAAAGCTCGTTCACCGGCATATGGACCTCCACGCCTCGTGGGCGTTGATGGCAATTTCGTTGTATCCGTTGGCCGGCACATAAGGACAAACGCTCCAGTCGTCGCCGGAATCGTCCTCCCCTTTCAGGCCGTAGAACGCCCGCATCGGGCCCACCAAGGGCAGTCCGCCCGCCAACCACGACTCCAAGTACGCCCCCGCTCCCGGCAGCGCGCCAAACACAAAAACGCTGCCGGGCTGCGTCAGCAACCACGGATGGTAGTGGTGGTTTGTCGCCGCCCGCTGGAACCGGTGGTATTGATAGATACCGCCCATCAAGGCCTGCTGGGCAAAGAAATGCTGGAGCACCAGGGTTCCACCAGAGGCTTCGCCGAAGTAGTCGGCGTAGAACCCGTGCAGCGCTTCGTGGTCGCTCCGTCCCTGGATCGTTTCCGGATTGCCGATCAGCGCAGGACTTCGGAAAAGCAGGGATACCAACTCACCACCGGAAACCACCGCGCCGGTGCCAGTTGCGGGTGCCGCTTTGACCGTAAACCTGGCTTTCGTCTTGCCGATCGAGGCCAACCCATCCCCAAGCGCCTCGCCCAGTTCCTTCCAGAACTGGTGCCGGTCGACCGGGGGGATGCCGGATGGCAGATCGACCGTGGTTTCCCAGTGCACCCGCTCTCCCTTCTCCGTCTCCGGCAGAACCAACTCGTAGGCAAATAGCAATCCATCCTCCGCCCGCCGGTTCGCCGCACTGATTTTGGTACGAACCCGCAGTTCGCGCTTGAGTCCAATTTGGGGAAACAGCGTGGCGACCGTATCTTCGTCTCCGGCCTTCCAGTCGTGCTGGAAATTGGGCACCAAGTCCGTCGGCGGCACATTGTTCAGCACTGTGTCCAAGGCGTGGACCTTGTCTTCAGCATCCTTGTAAGTAAAGATGGACTGCGGAATTGCCGAGTGGGTCCTGCCTTCCGCCGTCCTGGGTAGGGCCTGACGGAACCGCACGCTGGAAAAATACTTGCGCAACATAGGCAGGGCACCCGAAGCGTTCCTATCCGCCGGATCAACCCCGTGATGGCGCCGAATCTGCGCGGCCAGTGCGCCCTTCAGCATGCCGCCACCAATCACCGTGCCCGAGTGGAACACGTTCGCCGCCGAACCCCGTTCGGTCAGGCACAGCGGATCGTCCGTGTACAACCGAAGCACCACCGAACTCTCGTTGCCATGGACCAAGCTCCAATCACACGCAGACCGCGCCGTCCCCCGCTTTGCCGCTTCGGAAAGCTCCGCAACCGCAACCTTCTCAATCCGTCCGAACCCGATCGCCCGGTGCGCCCCGAGCGTCGTGGTTGCCCGAAGGCCGGCATCGAGCGCCTGCCGGAACTTCCTGGCGTCTTGCTCCGAGCCGTCGAACGTGACGATGCCGGAAAAAGCAACGCTCGTGGCTGTTGGGAAGGGAGTTTCGAGGACCTGCAGCATCCCCTCCCCGGCACAACCCTTCGTGTCATCGATCTCTATCCGAACCCGCAGCCGCTCCCGTGCGACCTTGTTCTGTTCAGTCCGGCACGCGAAGTCACTGAATCGCACCCTGCCCATGCTGGGCAGGAACGTCTGGCCCGACGCCGTGTCAACCGGCCTGGCCGCATCCGCAGTGCCCAAGCCGAACCAGTCATCGACTTGGCCCTCGGTTGGAATACGCGTTTCCACCACCCCGACATCCCAGCCCCGCAACCAAGTCCACGCCTCCCGGACTTTTCCCTTGACCAAGGTTCCAGGAATGTAGAAGTTGCCTTTGTGGTCGCGGGCGCACGGACTGTCCACGCCATACTCGCCCGCCGCCGTCGCCTTGGTCTGGAACGGGGCCACGAGGGTAAGATCGATTTGGAATTTGTGGTGGCTCATCGGGCCCTCCGGGTTGCATCCGTGGTGGGCTGCACGATGTAGTCCCATAACTCCAGCAAGTGGATCCAGGCTGCCAATGTTTCCATCCCGAGAGCTTCAGCCAAGTTGCTTAGATGATCCTTGGCCTTGGCGTCGCGCTTGACCGATTTGACAAGCACATCCGCAGCCTGCTTCTCGGCGTCGGGCATATCCTTCTCGCGGCAAAGAAGTTGCACCAGCGCATGCAGTTCGCCCTTCGGCACACATGCCTTCAGCTTCCACACCGCTTCTTGGATTTCCCCCATCCTGTCACCGGGCAGGCAGTAGAAATCCTTCCCGAAACCAGCCGGAATCCGATCCAATCGTGCCTGCCCGGCGTCCTCGCCCAAATGGTCGAAACTTTCCAGTACCTGGTAGGTGAAAGTATTCGCAAGGCCCTTCTCCTTGGGCCAATCGGCAAGGCCCTTTGCCAAGCCGATCACCCGTTGGATCGGCGCGTTATGATGGCAGAACACGATGGCCGCACCATGGGTTAGCAGATGGGTATCCGAATAGCGGTCCGTGGTGGTGACAGTCTTCCCGTCAATCGGCCACTCCCCGAGCCGTCCGTAATTGCGGTAGAACTCGTTCATCCACCACCAGCCCAGCCACGCCGGTACAGCCCAGATGATCTCGTCCCCGCCCCAGAGCAGGGTTTCGACGGGCAGATCCTTTTCATCGCCAACAATGCCACG
Organism: uncultured Acidobacteriia bacterium; assembly: GCA_903907865.1. Classification (GTDB taxonomy): domain Bacteria; phylum Acidobacteriota; class Terriglobia; order Bryobacterales; family Bryobacteraceae; genus BOG-234. The sequence goes on along the minus strand of CAIVPR010000079.1, from coordinate 8,861 downwards.
CAGCCCTTCGAGGATATGCCGGAGGACCGAGGCTTGGTTCGCCCGCAGAATACGGGACCATCTACCCAGCTCCTCCTTCGTCTTGCAACTGCCTACCACCTTGGAAAACTTGTTCCCATCCAAATAGATCAGCGCCATCTTGTGGTGCAGGTTGCCCTGGTGGTGATCGCCGGTCAGATCGTCAAGATCATGGGTGTAGTTCCAATCCACCGGCACGTGAGCCTCCAAGCGATAGAAACTCATCTTCTGTTTTCGGCCATACTCCCGCCGACTCTTTGTGGCGGCGCTGACCGGGTCGGGTACAGTCGCAGAGGCGGGCCGCACGCGATCATACAGGCAAATCTGGTCCTGCTCCAGCGCCGTGGGGTACACCACCGTGGGCGACTGCATCTGGCCCCAACGGACTTTTGACTTCACCCTGGTGTGTATCCCGACAAAGTTCGTACCAATTGTTTCCGTGCCCTGCACCTGGGTGGTCTGAACTTGAATTGTGGCGTCTTTCAGCGCGGGCCGCCCGGCAATCCACAGCTGGATGGCCTCCGTAATCCGCCCGGCATCGCCCGACTCGGCATGGAACAACCCGATGGACCCGGCCGTGAAGACTTTGCTCAGCCCATACCGCGAGCCAAGTTCCTTCTCCAAATCCGCCGCCATGTCCAGCAGGAGCAGTCCCCCGCCCCGTACAGTTGAGATGTCCTGGGTGTCGAGGATGAACGACCCCAGGTTTACGGCTTCCACTCGGACTAGTAGTTCGGGCATGCGTTCCGTGTGCTCACTTTCCTATTTGCGCCGTACGCTCTACTTGGATGGTTTAACGTGGGGCACCGGCCCATGCATTTGCCTTCGCCACAAGCGATACAGTAACCCCGTGGTGGAGGCGATCAATGCCAGAACAACCGCTACCAAGCACCAAAATCCACAACTCTCCAAGTCTGTATCCGCTTTCAAGCCAAAGAGCGCCCGGAACCCCGGCAGCGCCACTACCACAGCGAAGAACGTCGTAACCAGAGTGGCGATCACCGCACCCACAGCCACCTTCTCCGCCTGCCCCTGCCATTGGATCGACTGGACTTCCCGTACCAAACGTGCCTGGGCCGTGACCTGGTCGAACAGGGACCGCGTCTTCAGTTGCTTGGTCCAGATGTCGAAGAGCTCCTGCGCTTGCAACTGGTTCGAGACCTCCGTGAACCAAAACCGTGAAGTGAAATCCGCAAGGTCTCCCAAGAGCCACTTTTGTCGATCAAAGAAGCTGTGACGACTCGACGCGCTCGGTGGCTCCCGCTCGAAGTCGTGCACCAACTCGGCCAACCGGTCCCAATACGCCAGCAGCGAAGCCTTCTGCATATGGGCAACCAAGGCCAACACGAAGTAGTGCTGTTCGAAATGGGCGGACACAACTCCGGTGAAGAAGGTCGCGGCTTGTCCCAGCATCACAAAGCTATAGTCCGTGCAGAAGACCCGGGTATTCCAGTTTTCTGGAGCACCCGGACTCCAGAAACGGTCGTAGCAATGCTCCTTCTCGAAATCCGCGAGGAAGTACCGGCTGTAGGGATACTCGTCCGGGGAACCGTGCTCGTCTAGAAACGCCAGACGGACCATATCGGCCCGGCTGACCAGTTCGGGATGGTCCACCGCCAGAAAGGCCATCGTGGGCAGCCGGTCATCCTCCACCTGCTCAAAGTTTAGGACTCCGCCATGGGGCGTCAAAGGTTGCACCAGTGATTCCCAGTGGGCCGCAACCGGCACCGTCGGATGGTTGGGGTTAATCGTCTTGAAATTGCTCGGGCGACCAACCGGGTTCCCTTGCCGGTCCAGCCAGCACATCGCGTGCGGCACTTTGCCCGGTTGCCCCGGCCCATAAAAGTAGGGGGAATAGACCCGTCGGCCCCAGTCCAGGAAGTCTTGAGTCTGGGCCAGGTTCAAGTCGCCGGGATGGTCTAGCTGGACAGCGACAATGGCAACGTCGGACGGGAAGAGGATTAGCTGGACGCGCTCGACCGGGAACTTAAGAATAGGATCACCGGGCCCCAGTTGGACCTGCGCATATCGGATGTCGGACCTGTGCAGCATCCGGACCGCTGGTGCCTTGGTCGGCGCTGACGCCGCGTTGCCGAAGAGGAATTTCTGGATGAAAGGATGGAAATAGACAAACTCGGCGTAGCTCTGTTCCGCCGTCGGCGTGTGGATGCGGAAGTTATGGCTGCGGTACGGCCCGGAATCCTGCCACTGGCTGCCGTGAGCGGCGCAGATCCAATCCGCATACTTGCCCAGCCATTGGGAGGAGCTGCACGTGTGGTCGTGGCGCGCCCCGTCCGCCAGTTCCTCGCCCTCCGGCTTCAACCGGAGAGCCCACAAGAAGATGGCCCGGAAATCCCGGACTGGGATCGAGCTGGCTGCCACCGACTGGCTATTCATGGCGATGTGCCTGTAAGAATATCACATTGCCGAATTGACCGTCCAATGCGTTTGTGTGGGGCAGCCAATCCTGGCGGCAACCGGCTTTCAGCCGGTTTCGCGCCCTAAGGCGCGGGTTGCTCCGCTACATTTGATCTCCCTACCCAACCATTACCGAGAGCCCCACCCCCCAAAAGCACCGTTCCACCGCCACCCGGCTCCCCGCCCCCGGCCGCGCCACGCCGAAATAACCCGCTCCAGCCCAGTGCGGCTCCGGCATCGCCAATCCCACAAACGCCGCCACGCGCGCTCCCGAGTACGACCAGTTCTCCGGCCCTTCCAGCAACCACTCCGCAGCCTTCCCGAACAACAGATCCGAATGCCACGACGTCCCCCCGTCCGGACACCGAACCAAAACCCGCTCCCCCCGCCACTCCGCCGCCGCCAAATCCCGCTCGGCCCGCGCCCGGTCCACCGCCGTCAATCCCTGCGCCTCCCGGTCCTGCGCCCGCACGGACTCGATTTCGACCTCCGAAACCCCGTCCACCTCCGACAGCATCGCCGGAATCCACCCCCGGTCGTTCGCCGCCACCAGCCGCTGCCGACGCGTCAACTCCACCCCCAGCAACCCCGCAACCTGTTCCAAAGACGACAACTTCGACCGGCGGTCGTCCCCTTGGTAGTAATGGTGGTCCACATCGACCGCCCCGTACCCATTCGGCCCGGCCAACTCAACCCCATAAACCTGTGGGGCAGGATGGCATCCTGCGGCCGGGTCGCCGACACGGCCACGCGCCCCGAGGGCGCGGAGATCGGACGGCTCTTGCCCTCCACCGCTAGCCTGACACCCCTCCAGTTCCCGCCGGACCGTCTCCTCCAACCCCACCCACGTCGCCCCCCAAGGCTGCCTGGTCACCAGTACCCGCTCCCCGCGATCCCTCAACAGCCGAGCAATCTCGACCGCCTCCCCGTCATTCTTTGGTACCACCCAGATCCGGCTCATCTCTCAAACAACCCTGTTCTGCATGCACCGATTCGATCCCCTGTTTAACGTCGAGGTAAACACCATCCGCACGCCGTCAAACGGCTCGCGATTTCAGTACCCGTGGAATGTTCCGCTTGCCATGCAACACCGCGATCACCTCCAGTGGCCGGGTATCCGGCTTGTAAATCACGATGTAGTTGCGGTAGCGCGGCAGTGTCCAAGACCGGAGGTTGCGCTTGGTTTGCGCCAACCGGCTCCGACCTGCCATCGGAAAGTCGGCCAAGAACTCGCAAGCATCGAACATCGCCTGTTCGACCTGATCCGCAGCTTCCTCGCTGTCGACCGCAATCCGCAGCCAGATTTCGGTAATGTCTGCCCGCGCGGCAGCAGTCAGGACGTAGCGCGTCATACGTTTGCGAGTTCAGGTTGACGCTATGCGCCCGGGGTCTCGCGTGTCTGCCGCCACAAGGCCTTCCGGGCCTGCAATTCCAACCGAAACTGCGCCCCGTCCATCAGTTCGCCCCGTTCGGCTTGCTTGAAGCCCTTCTCGATGTGCTCAAGCACACCTCGATCCGTCCAATCGATGCCGGTAAATTCGTTGTTGAGACCCGCTTCGTCGTCCAAGTACTGCACAACGACGTCGGACACTAAATCGCTAGCGGCGCGTCCTTGAAAGGCGGCTACCTCGATCAGGTTTGCTTCCAGTTCGGGCGAGAGATTTACGATCATTTAGCACCTCGAAAAACGGGTTCGCACCCCATCCAAGCGACCTCTCTGGTCATATCATTCGACGCCACGGTCCATACTCCCTCCTTGAGGGTAGCGCAACTGGCATTGTCATTCCAAGCGGGTCGCCTATCATCCGACGACGTACGGCGCATGCGCCCAGCCCTCCGGCACCCGAGGAACGCCCAAACCTTCCCTGCGCACGTCCCGCAGAATGCAAAGACGTGAACCACATCCTCCATCGCGTCCAACCCATTTACTTGGATTGTATATTCGCAGGCGTGAAACCTCAGGGGAGGGAGCGGCCCGGTCGGGGACGGGGGGCCGGCAGAATGCCAGCCCCGCAGAGCAGTGGAGCCGCAACCAAAGGAAGAACAGGCATCGCCAGGATTGTTGACGCGGCGCGCATGATTGCTCCCCATCGGGCCAGCCCGCAAGGAATATGAATGAAGCCCCCGAAGGCGCGTTTTTCGGTGGTGCATGCGCCACCAGTTGGGGCGCTCTTTTACCTCTTGGCTTCGGCCATCATGTGTGATCGCAGGATCTCGTTGATCCGGGTCAGGTGGCCCTCGCCTTTCGACTTGAGCCAGTCGAGGATCTCGTTGTCGATGCGGACCGATATCTGGGTTTTCACGGGGCGGTAGTATTTGCCGATAATGCCGCTCTTGAAAAACTCGGGCGGGCGCGTTGGGTTGTCGGGATCGTTGTCGAGCCGTCGGTCGCGCTCTTCGTATGCTTGACGTATCTCGTCGGTGATCTCAAGCGTGAAGGGACGTGGCGTAAATCTTTCGTTCATAGGTGTCGGCCTTTCGGGCGGAGATCAGGTGGATCACTTCAGCGCCGTCGCGGTCCCGGCTCACGTAGATCACAACAAGCAAGTTCCAGCCACGGGTCATGCCTACTATGGTGTAACGCTGTTCGCCTTGGTCTTCGATGTGGTAGTTTTCGAAAACCACTTGACCAGGATCGCTGAATATCTCTCTCGCGGTCTCGAACGAGACTCCATGGACCCTCAAGTTCCGTTGTGCCTTGGCAGGGTCCCAAGTGAACCTCAACTCCATCTACTTCGAATTGTATATTCGCAGGCGTGATTCGTCAAGGGTGGGCGGAGCGTTGATCGGGGACGTGCGGTTATCGCGACCTAAAAGGTCGCGGCAGCCAAGAATGGCTGCCCTACAAGCGCACTGAGACACAAGCAAATCTGCCGCACAACGGAGATTGTGGAATGCAAGAGGCGCTATCTTTTGCTACGATAAAGCCACAAGTATGGACCGCCCTCCGCTCGATCCACGCGAACTTCTCGACGCCTTCTCTCGCGTTCAACAGAATGCGGGCTGCGCCGGGGTCGATTCCGTGACTGTGGACGTCTTCGCCGAGTCCGCGCCCGCCGCCTGCACCCGCCTCGCCGACCAGCTCGAGTCCACCGAGTACCGCGCCTTTCCGTTACGGCGGATCCTCGTCGAAAAGAAACCGGGGTCCAAGGAATCACGCACGCTCCTCGTCCCCACGGTTCGCGACCGCGTTGTCCAAACAGCCGTCGCCCGCCGCCTGTCCAAGTCCTTCGAGGAAGAGTTTCTCGAATCCAGCTTTGCCTACCGCCCCCACCGCGGCGTCGACCGCGCCATCGCCCGCATCCGCATGCTCCGCGACCAGGGTTACTGGCACGTGGTCGACGCCGACATCCACAGCTTCTTCGACAATGTGGATTTCGTCCAACTGGAGGCCCAGTTGGCGGCCCGTGGCGAACCGGCATGGCTGTTGGCCCTCGTCGGCGAGTGGATCCGATGCCCCGCGTGGGACGGGACCCGGCTTCGCGCCCGGGACAAGGGACTGCCCCAGGGCTCCCCGCTCTCGCCTCTGCTGGCCAACCTCTATCTGATGCCGCTCGACGCGGCGCTGGCCGCGCGCGACTGGAAACTGGTCCGCTACGCCGATGATTTCGTCGTCCTCGCCCGCAGCGAGGCCGAGGCGCGCGAAGCCATGGACCTGGTCGGCGGGGAACTCGGCAAGCTCCGGTTGGAGCTCAATGCCTTAAAGACGCAGATCACCTCCTTCGACCTCGGCCTCCACTTCCTCGGCGTCTTCTTCCAAAAGGAAGAGATCTGGACCCCGTGGCGCGACGGTCCGCGCGAACAGGGCCGCGTACTCGGCATGGCCCGCCCCATGCCGCCGGAACAACTGGAGCGCTTCCGTCACGCCCGCATCCCCACCACCATGGAATCGGCCTTGTCCGATGCCGGTGTCAGGTACATTCCTGCCCAAACGCCCATTACGAAAGGAACGCAAACCGACGTGGCCTACCTCTACCTCACCGAGCAGGGCTCGATCCTGCGCAAGTCCGGCGACCGCTTCCTCCTCGAACACGAGGACAAGATCGTACTCGACATCCCGTACCACAAGTTGGAGCAGGTGCTGGTGTTCGGGCACGTCCAAATCACCTCCCAGGCGATGGTCGAGATGATGGAGAAGGGCGTCGACATTTCGTTCTTCTCGTGGGGCGGGCGCTTCCACGGTTCCATCGCCTCGCGCAAGGGTGCCAACATCCGCGACCGGCTGCTGCAATACCAGATCTGGCACGACACGGCCCGCGTCCGCGAAGCCGCCCACGCCATCGTCGCCAACAAGATCGCCAATGCCCGCGGCGTCATCGAGTGGCTGGCGGCGCGGCGGAACCAGATGAAGGAATTGGCGCCGGTGCGTGACGCGTTGGTGGAACTGGAAAAGTCGGCCACGGCCGATACCGCCGCCAGCTTGGACACCGTCCGGGGCTACGAGGGGGCGGCGGCGCGGGCGTACTTCGGCGGATGGGCGACGCTGAACCGGTCCGACTTCTTGTGGTCCGGGCGCACCATGCACCCGCCCAAAGACGAGATCAACGCGCTGCTGTCTCTGGCATATACGCTGCTGACGCAGGAACTGGCCGGTTTGCTGGAGGCCGACGGGTTGGAGACGTCGCTGGGCTTCCTGCACGAGTTCGACGGCGGGCGTCCGTCGCTGGCGTTGGACTTGCTGGAGGCGTTCCGGAATCCGATAGCCGACCGGTTCGTGTTGAATCTGTTGGAGCGCGGGGCGTTCGGGCGGAGTGACTTCGGACGAGGCGAGGGGGAGGCGGTGCTGCTGACCGGCCCGGCGCTGCGGCAGTTCATGGCGCACTACGAACATTGGATGCAATCGCCCCGGCGGACGGGTGCTGCGGAGGGCGCTCCTTTCCGGGAGTTGGTGCGACGGGAGGCGCGGCGGTTTGTTCTATTTGTGCGGGGGCAGGCGGGATTGCAGTTGTACCGGTTTGCCGAGGAAGCGAATGGCGACGAGCCGGAAAGCAGGGAACCAGAAGGATGCGATATCTCGTCTGTTACGACATAAGCGACGACAAGCGACGTGCGAGGTTGGCGGACGTGCTGCTGGACTTCGGGCCCCGGCTGCAGGAGAGCGTGTTTCTGGCGGACCTGGACGAGGAACTGCTGGGGCGGATGAAGGAGCGGGTGGGGCGGACGGTGGACGCGATGGTAGATGTGGTCCACGTGTTTGCGTTCTGCGGGACGTGTGCGGGGAAGGTGTGGGCGGTCGGGCCGAAGGAGGTGCCCGAAGACCCAACGTACTACATTTATTGAGGGCCCATATTGAGGGCCAATGTTGAGGGCCAATGTTGAGGGCCAATGTCGAGGGCCAAAGAGGCCGTTGGGCGCTGTCGGGAGAGCTTTGCCACGGGTTTTGCCTTTGGGCGGTTTTGGCTGGAAAAATCGTGTTGAAAACAAAGGAGTTAGCGGTGCAGCTTGGGCTTGAAAAACTTCGTCGGATTTGTGCAAGTCATTTGGTGTCAATGGGTTGCGGACAATTTTCTGGGCTTGTGCGGCCCGGAAAACGGGCGTTTGGCGGCGGTCCTGAAATTTCGTCGGATTTGCCCTTGCAAATTGTTGAGCGGATGGGAGATACTGATGGCAGGGGAGCGCTCCCTACCCCGATCAGAAGGGGATTGAGACGAAACCTGTCATCCCTGCCCCGGCAAGGATGTCTCCTATCTTTTGGAGCGCTCCCTACCCCGATCAGAAGGGGATTGAGACGTACGTCTCTGCGTTCCTCCAGCCGCCGAACATCAAGACGGAGCGCTCCCTACCCCGATCAGAAGGGGATTGAGACCCGAAGATTGCCAAGATGGCAAGGAACAAGAATGAACCCACGGAGCGCTCCCTACCCCGATCAGAAGGGGATTGAGACCGGGAGGAGGTTCCAAGCCCCCATGTATTTCTTAATGGGAGCGCTCCCTACCCCGATCAGAAGGGGATTGAGACCACGCCACCCGGCGATAACGGCGAACCATGATAATGCCGGAGCGCTCCCTACCCCGATCAGAAGGGGATTGAGACGCTTCCTGCCAGCCGACAAGCCGAGGTCGTCAAAGCGGGGAGCGCTCCCTACCCCGATCAGAAGGGGATTGAGACCTTACGCCGCTATTGGTGGTAGCCTGATCCCATTTTTGGAGCGCTCCCTACCCCGATCAGAAGGGGATTGAGACACTCCTCTGGGTGCCCTGCGGGGCGACCCAGAAGATCGGGGAGCGCTCCCTACCCCGATCAGAAGGGGATTGAGACTTTTAGTCCTGTTTGTTTGTTTCCTACTTCTTCCTGGAGCGCTCCCTACCCCGATCAGAAGGGGATTGAGACCCACAACGCCGCGGTCTCTTCCGGAGTCAGTCTCTGAGCAGGAGCGCTCCCTACCCCGATCAGAAGGGGATTGAGACATCCCAGTACAGTTAACT
>CAIVPR010000078.1 GCA_903907865.1 uncultured Acidobacteriia bacterium | reverse complement strand
TTGTACAATCGGATTGCCTGGACGGAGGGTAGGGCAACGCAGGGATGCGACCCGAGCGCCGACCGGGGCCGGAGTGGACGGCGGCTCCCAAGCCGCCCCCCCTTCAACCTCGCCTACCCACACGAAATAGCGAGGAGGCGTAAAACCGTCCCGGCGAGCCAGACGCAACGGCTCGATCTCCTCCCGTGTAACACCCAAATAATCAGAATTATCAGAATTCATCACCGCCGCAGGATACCACGCCACACTAAGTGGCGGCGACCGCCCAAGCTAACGATGCCGATAGCGGAAGCTCGGCCTCTCGGTGCCCCAAGCTTCAAGCCTTCGCTCGACGAAATCCTCGCGCCCTTCAGCTTCTATACCGCTGCAAGCGGCATCACCGACTGGGAATTGGACCGCTACTCGAGGAAGCCCGACACGCCTGTTGGTTGGAGCCCAACTAGCAGCCGACCACATAGTGGCGCTTCTGCTGAAGATCCTAATGGCAGGGAAGTAGTCTTCCGCGTCTAAAGTCGGATCTTCCTGAGTTCTTCCACCAACCGGGGCAGATCCTCCCGCGTCATCGTCCACACTTGACTCATGTCGATGCCGAAGTATTCGTGGATCAGAATATTTCGAAGCGCGATTGTCTTCTGCCACGGTATCGATGGATGCTGCTCCCGAAAGCTCGGGCTCAGTGCACGGGCAGCTTCACCGATCACTTGCAGGTAATGGATGACCCAGACCTGCAACATCTCGTCACTGTAGAACCCCTCGAAGCTGTCCGCCAATCGGGTACCAATCTTCTCGGCGGCATCAAGAATGTCCTCAATGCGCACACGGTCGCTTCTCACCGGCCAGTCTCAAGTGGAATGGCATCCCGGTAGACGGACTCCCGCACACGCGGCTTCAACCAACCATCGCTGGCGATGTCAACCTTGCGCCCCAGCAATTCCTCCAATTCCAGCATTAGTCCGGCCTGGTCGAACAGGCTTGAGCCAGGCCGCCATGTCACCAGAAAGTCAACGTCGCTATCAGGGCCAGCCTCGCCACGAGCCATCGAGCCAATCAGCCGCACATCTGTTGCCCCATGCTTCGCGGCTATGGTAACAATTCGGTCCCGGTTCCCATGGATTGGCTCGACGTGGCGCGGATCTGTCATGGCTGCTCCAAGTCGATCATAACAGGGGTGCCGGGCGTTCCGCCACTTGCCGCTGGCACAATCAAGGCATGGTCACGATTCCCGCGGACATCCCGAGCGAGCCCATCGCCGCGTTCTGCAAGCGGAACCACATCCGCAAACTCTCCGTATTCGGATCTGTGCTAACGCCCCGATTCCGCGAGGACAGCGATGTCGATCTGCTGTCCAATTCGTTCCCCCCCACTCAATCTCACCCCTCAGCCCAGCACCTCGTCAATCCGCCTACTCAACTCATCAACCGTAAATGGCTTCTGAATGAAGTGCACCCCCGGCTTCAGGATCCCGTGCTTTACGATCACGTTGGACGTATAGCCCGACATGAACAGCACCCGCATCCCAGGCCTAACTTCGCAGATCCGCCGCCGCAACTCCATGCCGTTCATCCCCGGCATCACCACGTCGGTCAACACCAACCGAATGTCGGAACCGGCCTCCGAAGCACACACCTCAAGCGCTTGGGCTGGGCTCTCGGCGATCACAGGCGTGTAGCCGATTGTCTTCAACGCCACCGTCACCAGATTGCGCACCAGTTCGTCGTCTTCCACGACCAGCACGTTCCCCGCCCCTCGCGGAACCGCGTCGTCGCTGGCCGCCTCGACCGAATCCTCCGGCGCGCCCGCCATGCGGGGGAGGTAGATGTGGAACGTGGTGCCTTGTCCCGGCTCGCTGTACACATTCACAAAGCCGCCGTTCTGCCTGACCGTTCCATAGATCATCGAAAGGCCGAGCCCCGTGCCCATGTCCTTGGGCTTGGTTGTAAAGAACGGCTCGAAGACCCTCGGAAGGATCTCGGGCTGGATGCCAACACCGTTGTCGCTGACCGAGAGCACGACAAACGCCCCCGGGCGGGCCTCCGCATGCGTGACGCAATAGTCCGGGGAAATCGTCGCGTTCTTTGTTTCAATCGTCAGCTTGCCGCCCAGAGGCATCGCATCGCGCGCGTTCACCACCAGGTTCATCAGAATCTGGTTCACCTGCGAAGTGTCCACCACGACCGTCCACAAGCCCTCGCCAGGGTAAAAACCCAGCTCGACATCTTCGCCAACCAGTCGCGCCATCGGCCCCATCAGGTCGTTCAACAGCGCGTTCAGGTCGGAAGGTACGGGCGCAATAACCTGCTGCCGCGAGAAACCAAGCAGTTGCCTCGTCATCTCCTTCGAGCGGTCCGCCGCCTTTTCAATCTGAACCAAGCGCCTTAGCGGCTCGGAACCAGCCGCAAACTCGCGTTTCAGCATTGCCGAGTAGCCAAGGATCACCGTCAGCATGTTGTTGAAGTCGTGTGCGACCCCGCCTGCGAGACGACCGATCGATTCCATTTTCTGTGCCTGATGGAGGCTGTTCTCAACCTCGACCCGCCGCTCGTACTCGGCCTTCAACGCCGTCTCGGACTGCTGCAATTCCTCGTTCGCCCTTCGCAGTTGCTTGCTTGTCCGGAGCAGCCTTCGATAGATCGCCACCAGAACGCCGACCAGCAGCACCAACCCGACCGTGATTCCCAACAGAATATTGGCCCGTGCACGGTCCAGCCGCGCAAGCCGCAGAGCCCGGATTTCACCGCTCGGAACACCCCACTTCAGCAAAATCCCGGCCAGCGTTCCGTCATCAATCATCGCGTCCAAGGTGGTGCGTAACACCTTGGCAGCCGTGCCCGCTCCGCTCGAACCGGGGCGCGCGCCGATACCGAACTCCAGGCTCAGCAGGTGCTTCGTTGTGAGGCACAAGTTGCGTTCGAGGCAACTCGCCGGAACCAGCGGGCCATCGGTCGTCGTTAGCAGCTCGGCGATCACCGCCGCATCGGCCTGTCCCGTGCACAGTGCCTCCAGCGCCGCCGTGTGTGTCGGAACCACCACCTCCTTCGCCCCGTGGGCCACCTGGGCCACAATTGCCTGGACCGCCTGGGAATCCCGCCGGGCGATCTTTGCGGGCGCGGCGTCCTTATGCGGCTCGGTGCCGCAGGCATCCAGCGTAACGAGTGTGTACCCGAGGTCCAGCCACGATTCCGTGATCGCAAACCGCCCGAGGCGAGTCGGCAGTCTTCCCATCAGCGGCCACAAGTCGGCGTCGCCTTGGACCAGGGCGTGCTCCGGGCCGAGCGGATCCGGCTTCCACTCGATTTGTACGCCCCCGCGCCGTGCCGCTTCATTCACAATGTCGACGACTGGCCCGTAGACCTCGCCTTGCGCCGACAAGGAGTACCAGGGCGGCGATGCTTGCATGCCGACGCGAATCACCCGCGGTTGCGCTGCCCGCAAACCGGGTTTCATCAAGAGCAACATCGCGGCCGGCACCACGAACAGGGACCCCAATCCGATCACCCATCGGCGACTCCGTCGAGTACCACTTAGAGGTTGGGCAGACAATTCGCTGGACCACTCTGATGGTATCGCGCAGAGACGCGACGACCGTGGCAACGCCTGCGGAGACGGTCAATGGCTGTCGCCATGCGCAGCCCGTCTGCTATATTGTTCCAATCGTTGAGATGACTATGATTGAGCCGACCCAGCAAGATCCAGAAACATCCTCAAGACCCCTTTGGTCCGCGCCCATCCAGCACGAGCGCCTCGCGGAGTTGACCGCCGATACCAAGGACAGCCGCAAGGAACTCCCGCTGAAGCGCGACGTGCGTTCCCTCGGAATCCTATTGGGGAAAGTCCTCGTCGAGCAAGGCGGTCGCGAACTCCTCGAAACCGTGGAAGCGCTGCGTCGCCAACTTATTGAACACCGCGAACATGGTGGCCCGCTGATCGAGGACGCCAAGGCCCTGGTTGCCTCCCTCGACACCGAAACAGCCAAGCGTGTCACGAAGGCATTCTCGATCTACTTCGAGTTGACCAATCTCGCGGAGACCAACCATCGCAAGCGCCGTCGGCGGGCCGCCCAGTTGCAGGCCGAGCAGAAACCTCTGCCTGGCACGTTCCACGGAACTCTGCTGCGCCTGAAAGAGTGGGGCATTCCCGCCGAGGCGGCCCTCGAAGCCCTTGCCCTCATTTCCGTCGAGCCCGTGTTTACGGCGCATCCCACGGAATTCGCACGCCGGGCCGTCCTCACCAGGCGCGCGCTCATCGCGCAGAATCTGGAAGCGCTTGACGGGTTGCCACTCTCGGATGCCATCGCCGTCCGCTGCCAGGAAGCGATCCTCGCCGAAGTGACCGGCCTCTGGCAGACCGACGACATTCGGATGAAGCGTCCCACGGTGTCCGACGAGATCCGCTTCGGCCTCGAATACTACCAGTTATCCCTGTTCGAGACCCTGCCCAAGGTGTACGACGAGATCTCGGACTCCTTCAGACGCGTCTACGGTATTCACCTGGAGCCATCGCGCCTGCCCGTTTGTGTGCGTTTCGGCTCCTGGATCGGAGGGGACCGGGATGGCAACCCGTTTGCCACCGCCGCCCGCACCTGCGAGGCGCTTGCGCTCGCGCGGCACACCGTCCTCGACCACTACCTGGCTGCCGTGCGCAGCCTGATGCGCCGTCTCCGGGTGTCGGTTCGCCAGATCCCCGCTTCGGCGGGTCTCAAGGCGCAACTCGATGCCTACGAGCAATCCCTTCCCGAATCGGCCGAGCTGCAGCGGACCCCGCCCGCGGAATGGTACCGCCGCCTGCTGGTATTCATCCACCTGCGGCTGCGTTTGGCGCGCGAGGGATCGGCATCCCCCGTCGCCTACCAGGCCCCTGCCGAATTCGGAAACGATTTGGAATTGATCCGCGACAGCCTCATGCAGAATGGAGGCGCCAGGCTGGCGCAGACCCTGCTCGACCCGCTGCTGCTTCAGTTCCGGCATTTCGGTTTCAAGCTGTATGTACTTGATGTCCGCCAGCACCGGAACGTGCATGCGGCCGTGTTGGCTGAAATCCAGGAGAAGAGTTCGGGGAATACCGATGCCCTGGCTCGCAGCCTGACGGATGCTTCGCGCGAACTGCTCGACACCATGCGCACCATCGCGCAGGAGAAGTCCCTGCGAGGCGGCGACGTGATCCGCTCCCACATTATCAGCGGAACGGAAAGCGCGGACGACATCCTCACCGTGGTCCGCATCGCCGCTCTGGCGGGGGTGCGTGTCGCGGGATCCGGTGACGATCCTGGCCTGATGCCGGTGCCCCTCTTTGAATCGATCGACGCACTCCGGCGCGCTCCCGAAATCATGCGCAAGGTCTGGTCGCATCCGGAGTACGCCAAACTCCTCGAATCCTGGAATGGTTGGCAGGAGATCATGCTGGGCTACTCGGACTCCAACAAAGACGGGGGCATGCTCACCAGCACTTGGGAGTTGTACAAGGCGCACCACGCGTTGCACGAGGCTGCCCGGGAGTATGGCCTCAAGCTTCGGGTGTTCCATGGACGCGGCGGCACGGTCGGTCGCGGCGGGGGGCCCACGCACCGCGCCATTCTGGCCCAGCCTCCGGGGGACTTCTCCGGTGCCATCCGCATCACCGAGCAAGGGGAAGTGTTGAACTGGAAATACTCCGACCCGGTGCTCGCCGAGTGGAACCTCGAAGTGATGATCGCGGCAAGCCTTGAGGCGTTGGTACGGCCAGGTTCGGAAGCCGCTCCCGCCCCAGTCGACGTGCTCCAATGCATGGACGCCATGTCCGCCGAAGCATTTGCTTTCTATCGCCGGAGCATTGCCGACGACCCCGACGTTCTGCGCTACTTTGAAGAGGCAACGCCGGTCAACGAACTGGAACACGCGCACATCGGCTCCCGGCCCAGCCGACGCGCCGGCAGCCGCAAGGTGGAAGACCTCCGGGCTATCCCGTGGGTGTTTGGCTGGATGCAGAGCCGCCATGCAGTTCCGGCGTGGTTCGGCGTCGGGTATGCGGTGGAAAGCTTCATGAATCGCGGCGCGGCCGAAGTGGCGCTGCTGCAGCGGATGTTGAAGGAGTTTCCGCTGTTTGCCGACATGCTGAGCAACGTGGAACTGGCCATGGCCAAGGCCGACATGTCGATTGCCGAACTGTATTCAGGGCTGGTTGGCGACGAGCAACTCCGCACGCGGGTGTACGGCATGCTGTTGAGCGAATTCGAGCGCACCAAACGGGTGATTTTCGCGCTCAAGGGGACATCGGTACTGCTGGAACGCAGTCCGGTTCTGGCGCGCTCGATTCAGCTGCGGAATCCCTACGTGGACCCCCTCAGCCTGATTCAGGTGGAACTTCTGCGCCGCAAGCGCGCTGGGGGTGGCGACGATAGGATCGACCGGGCGATTGCCTCGACGATGAACGGCATTGCAGCCGGGCTGCATAATACCGGGTAGGTGGCGGAAGCGCAGCTTCATCACCTCTTCCCCGTAGCCTGCTCAATCAGCTCCTTCACCAGCCGATTGGGAAACGTGCGGCTGGCCGTGATCGCATAAAACCGCTCCTTGACCGACGAAAACCGGTACCGCTCCACCAGCACTCCCGAACTCAGCTCATCCTGAACCACCACCTTCGGTACCAGCGCGACCGCATTCAGCCGCAACGCCAGCACGCGCAGCATGGCCATGTCGTCGACCTCCGCCGCGATGATCGGGCGCAGACCCGCTTGGTCCATGATCAGGTCGAAAGACGCCCGGACTTCACTCTCCAGGCTCGGCAGCAGAACCGGCATCTTCCGCAAGTCGTCCGGGAAATGGAACTGCGTCTGCCCCGCCACCGGTCGACCCACCAGACTGATCTCCTGCTCGGCCAGCAAATGACTGTGGTGTCCCGTATCGGCATCGCGGCGCAGCGCTTGGTTGGCGAGGACAACGTCCACTTCGTGGTTGCGCAGTTGCGCGATCAGGTCGCGGACCGTGCCGGACCGCAGGACCAACTGAACGTCGTGGCTGTTGCTCAGCGGCTTGAGAAACTCCCACTGGAAGTTGCGCGAAAGGGTGGCAACGGTGCCCACGCGCAGTACCTGGCGGGCAACGGGGGACTGGTGGCGGAGGGTATCCACCAGTTCATCGCCGGTTCGAAAGATCGAGTCGGCGTATCGAAGGGCCATCTGTCCGGCCTCCGTCAGCTGCAGCTTTCGGTTCTGGCGGACAAACAAGGGATGGCCGAGACTCTCTTCCAGGTGGCGGAGCTGGATGCTCAGGGCCGATTGCGCAATGTTGAGTCGGGCCGCGGCCTTGGTCAACCCGCCTTCGTGGGCGATCGCCCGGAAGTAGCGCAGGTGGTTGTAGTTGAGGATCGCGTCGGCCGGAATCATCTCTTCAATAGAACGATATCATATAGATCTTCTATTTGTGGAATGAGTCCAAAGGCCGCTAACCTAGCGGAAGGATGCAAATCACAGGTACAATTCAAGACCGGGCCTCTGCGGTGGGCGAAATCTTTCCGCTTCTTTGTCTCGTCGGGGCGCTCGCGTGGCTGCCTTTCACCGACCGGCTGACAGGCGTGCTGCTCCTCCTCAGCACCTTCCTCTTCGCCGTAATCTGCCGGTACTCGCGGCGCTACCTCGCCGGGGACCCGGGCCAGGCACGATTCTTCTTCTGGCTGTGCGTCACCGGCAGTTGCGTTTTCGCCTTGATTCTGTCGCAAAACCTTCTGCTGTTCGCCTTCGCGTGGCTGGCCACCAGTCTCAGTCTTCACCAACTCCTACAGTTCTACCCGGACCGGTCGGGCGCGCTGCTGGCGGCACGCAAAAAGTTCCTGATCAGCCGGGTGGGCGACTGTGCGCTCGCGGCCGCACTGGTTCTGACGTACCAAGTCTTCGGCACGTGGGATTTCCGGCAACTGTTTGCGGCAGCCGAAGGGATGCGCGCGACGGGGCACACCCCTTCCGCTGTAAACCTCGTGGCCTGCCTGCTGGTCTTCGCAGCCATGCTGAAATCCGCCCAATTCCCCTTCCACAGCTGGCTACCGGACACCATGGAGACCCCCACGCCGGTCTCGGCGCTGATGCACGCGGGCATTATCAACGCGGGCGGGATTCTGGTGATCCGCCTCAGCCCCGTCATTTCGCTGTCCGCTCCGGCGCTCACGGCCCTCGTGGTGGTGGGGGCGCTCACGGCGCTGTTCGGGTCGGTGGTGGCGCTGACCCAGGCCAGCGTGAAGCGATGCCTGGCATTCTCGACCGTGGCGCAGATGGGTTTCATGATGCTGGAATGCGGACTGGGCGCCTTCCACCTGGCGCTGCTGCACTTGGCGGCGCACTCGCTGTACAAGGCCTACGCGTTCCTTTCTTCCGGCAGCGCGGTTTCGACCGAGCCAACACAATTGGAACTGCCAACAGGAGTGGGGACGCTGATTGCCAGCCTCGCGCTGGCGGCGACGGCCTGGGTGACCGCCCTGCGTCACGTCGACCAGCCTGTGCTGGCCGGGATCTTCTTTCTCGGCATCGCCCAACTCTTCTGGGGCGCAAAACGGGGATCACATTGGATCACGGGCGTCCTAGCGGGAGCCTGCCTCACAGTGCTGTACCTGGGACTGGAGACAGCCGCTTCGACCGTGGTGGCACCGGTCAGGATCCCACTCAACCCGATCCTCTCCGGCGCAATCTTGGCGCTGTTTCTGCTGGCGGCCCTACTCCAGAGCCAACTCCCCCGCATCCGGCGGACCCGTGCCGCCCGCACTTTCTACGTCCACGCCCGAAATGGGTTTTACTTCAATACGCTGGCCAACCGCTTGACGATGGCGCTCTGGCCCGTGCAACACAGCGAGAGGAGCCTGTAAATGCCGGTCCAGTCTTTGTCCCATCCCGAAATCGAAGTGTCAACCAGCGTGGATACCAACGTAATCGACGCCGCCTGCGCCAGGATCCCGCCCCTCTGGCCGCTGCAGAACTTTGTCGCAGTAAATCCATTCCTCGGTCTTACTGGGCGGACATTCCCCGAAGCCGCCCGACTGATCGACGCCGCAGGACACGGCCCCATGCTGATGACGCCCGAGTACTATCGGGACCAATACCGAGCCGGGGCGATCAGCGCCGCACAGATCGCAACCGCCTACACCGACCACACCGGTCTCCCTGCCCGACCCGACGCCTCAAGCTGGCTGGAGTCCGAACTCGCCCGGAATGAGGAATCGACGCGAATCCTGACAGTCGCCGACTGGCTCGACCACACCCGCGGAACCCAGTGGGCCGGATTCGTGGCCGACGAAATCTCGAAATGGTGTTCCTCCTACTTTGACCGCGCCCAGAGCCGGTGGACGATGCCTTGGAAGGACGAATCGCTGTACAAGGCCTGGAGACACGCGGCATCCATCGACCGGAACCCGGAAGTATATGGTCTGCCGGGTTTCCGGGCTCTCGTGCGCGCCTTGCCGGAATGCGAGTCCGCCGCCATCCAACACCTGCTGTTTCTCTTGGGTGTAAGTGGCGGGGAAGTGGAAGACTTCCTGCATCGCCAGTTGATGAGCATCTTCGGCTGGAGTGCTTGGGCGGCCTACCAGGAGCGGCAGGCACCGGAAGGCAAACTGACCCGGCAGGTGCTGGCAATCCGCTTGGCTTACGACGCGGCACTGCTCGGAATTGCCGACGGGTACGACGCACAGCACAGAATCGCCGCACCGTCCTCATTCACCATCGCCAAGTACATTGCCCAACTGGCAGCGGAGGGGACGTTCCGGTCCACCCTCGCGGCGAAACTTGCCGCCGCACCCGTCGCAAAACCGGCCATTGCAAGAAAGCGACTGCAAGCTGTGTTCTGCATAGATGTGAGGTCAGAGGGCTACCGTCGAGCACTGGAAGCCCAAGCCGAGGGCATTGAAACCATCGGCTTTGCGGGCTTCTTCGGCATGGCGCTCGAATTCCAGAACTCGGCCCTCTGCCCCGTGCTGCTCTCCCCGAAGTACAAGGTGGAGAGCCAAAATAAGCAGCCCAGATCGGGCTGGCTTTCCGGCATGTGGGCGACCCTGCGTGGATCCGCCTCCGCCTGCTTCCCCGCCATCGAGACCGGCGGTCTCTGGTACGGCCTCGCGATAGCCAAACGACTCTTGGGGTGGTCGGACAATACTGTCGAAAGCCCGAAGTTGGAGTGGCAGATCCCGCTGGAATCACGCGTCCAGTTGGTGGCCGACGCCCTGCGCAACATGAGCGTCAGTGTGCCGGACCTCGCTCCCGTCGTCGTGATCTGCGGCCACGGCAGCAAGACGGAAAACAACCCCTACGCGTCCAGCCTCGATTGCGGTGCCTGCGGGGGACACAAGGGCGACGTGAACGCCCGCTTCGCGGCGGCGCTGATGAACGACCCCGAGGTTCGGCAGGAACTCAACCGCCGGGGCGTTGCGATTCCCGCCGACACCGTCTTCGTCGCCGGACTCCATGTGACCACCACCAACGAGGTCGTGCTCCATGACACCGAGCGGCTCACCCCCGCGCAGTCCAGCGAATTACAGGCGTGGCTCCACAACGCGTCGAAAATGCTGGGCACCGACGGCGTGCGGCGCAGCCGGGACTGGTCGGAGGTGCGGCCGGAATGGGGACTGGCCGGCAACGCGGCCTTCATCGCGGCTCCCCGGGCTCGCACACGGTCGCTGGACCTCGGCGGCCGCGCCTTCCTGCATGACTATGACGCCACGGCGGACGAGGACGGCTCCGTCCTGACCCTGATTCTGACCGCTCCCGTGGTGGTGGCCAGTTGGATCAACTTGCAGTACTACGGCTCCACCGTAAACAACGCGTTGTTCGGGAGCGGCAACAAGGCGCTCCACAACGTGGTCGGGACCTTCGGAGTCTGGGAAGGAAACGCAGGCGACCTGCGGACCGGGCTGCCGATGCAATCCCTGCATGACGGCGAAAAATGGGTCCATGAGCCACTACGGCTCCAGGTTTTCGTGGAAGCACCCAAGGCAAACATCGATGCCGTGCTGGCAGCCCATCCAGACGTGAAGCAGTTGGTTGAAAACGAGTGGATCCACTTGATCGCCATGGACGGCGATGCCTTCTACAACCGCAGGCCGGACGGGGCATGGCGGAGGCTGGCAGCGTGACGACCCACCTGCAAACCCTCGAAGCGGAGGGCATCTTCGTCCTCCGCGAAGTCGCGGCAGAGTTCGAGCGGCCGGTCATGCTCTTCTCCGGCGGCAAGGATTCCATCGTCATCAGCCATTTGGCCCGCAAGGCGTTCTGGCCGGGGCTGATTCCGTTTCCCTGGATGCACATCGATACCGGGCACAACTTTCCCGAGACTCTGGAGTACCGTGACCGCTGGGTGTCGAAGCTGGGAGCCCGGTTGATCGTGCGCAGCGTGGAGGACTCGATCCGGCAGGGCCGCGTCATGGAACAGAAAGGACCGGACGCGAGCCGCAACGCCCTCCAAAGCGTGACTTTGCTGGACGGAATCCGCGAGTTCCAGTTTGACTGCGCCATCGGCGGTGCCCGCAGGGATGAAGAAAAGGCGCGCGCCAAGGAGCGCTTCTTTTCCCTGCGCGATCCACTTGGCCAATGGGAACCGCGGAATCAGCGGCCGGAGCTGTGGTCCCTCTACAACGGGCGCAGAAACCCCGGCGAACATTTCCGCGTGTTCCCCATCAGCAACTGGACGGAACTGGATGTCTGGCAATACATACAACAGGAGGGAGTGGAACTGCCCGACCTCTACTTCACCCACGAGCGCGAGTGTGTGGACCGCGACGGGACTTTGCTGGCCAAATCGGACTATCTCGGCCTGAAGCCCGGGGAGCGGTACGAAAGCAGACGTATCCGCTTCCGCACCATCGGCGACATGACCTGCACGGGCGCTGTGGTTTCGGAAGCTGCGAACATTGGGGAGATCGTCGCCGAAATCGAGACGAGCCGCGTGAGCGAGCGCGGCGGCCGTGCCGACGACCGGGTGTCATCGGCGGCAATGGAAGACCGCAAGCGCGAAGGCTATTTCTAATTCCGACGTCCAGTGGTCGGTTGTGGGGGCAGATTGCCAACCCCAAATCTCCACCTACCAAGCAAACAGCCGCGCACCATCGCCCGACTGCCGCGTCCGCCCGGCATTGACCGGACTATCGTGCATCGGCCGCATATTCGCCCCAAGCGCGTGGGGCATCTGCGGCTCCGCTCCTGTCGTCTCCCCGGTAACCACTGCTCCGTACCGGTCCATGGCATCGGCAGCGGCGGCCAGCTGCCCGTCCGAACCCGTGGCAAAGACCAGCGCACCGCCGCTCCGCAGTCCTCCGAGGCAAATCTGCGCATACACCTCGGGAACCCCAATCCTGGCCAGAGCCCGGGCTAGGTCGACCTCAAAGTCGAGTCGCGGGAAGCTCATCACCCCGGTAACCTCGAATGTCGCCGGTTCCGTCACCGTGCGAACCTCGTTTCGGGGAAACCCCATAGCCTCGAGATCGCGGACCACATCACCCACGCAACCGGAATCCTCGAACAATCCAACTACAGTCTTCGGCATGTTACATCCTCCATCCCGCGACTTGCGGCATCGCCCATTCCCATGCACGCCACAGTCCAACCCGAAACCTCAAACGCTCAGCACCGGCACCTGCGACCCCCGGATAATTCCATAGCCGTTCCCGTTGTCCCCCAAGTGGCTGCGCCCGGGAGTGTGGCCGATGACCAGGACGTCGGCCTTCGTCCGCTCGGCGGCACGATTCAGACCGTCCATGACATTGCCGCTGTCGATAATGACGTCGGCGTTCGTTCCCAGGTCCTTTTGAAGACTGGCGATCTCTTGGGAAGCACCCGCGACCAGCCTTTCCCGGAACTCGGCATCGACATGGGTTCCGCCGGGGCCAAAGACTTCCACACTCGCAGTAATATGGACCAGCGTCAACCGCGCATAGACGGCGGCCGCTATCTCGGCAGCCAACTTGACGGTGTGGTGGCAATGGGAGCCCAAATCCGCGGAGCAAAGGACCTCGCGGATTGTGAACTCGCGCGCCGGAGCGTCCTCCAAGTGGACACCCGTCCAAACCGGAGAGGCGACCTCGTGCAGCACCTTCGCCGTCACCGACCCCAGCAGAAACCGGTAGAACGCCCCGTGGCCATGGGTGGACATCATGATCAGGTCGGCCTGTGCATCGCGGGCAGCCGCCATGATTTCGTGGGCAGGGTCGCCCCTCAGAAGGACGCGGCTGACGGAGACGCCCTCGAACTCCCGCCACAGCGCCCCATCCAGATCTGCCTGAGCCCGTTGCACGACCCGTTCGTGCAGGTCCGTGGCTGCGCTCTCGTGTCCGCCCGCCAACATCCCGACGGGATAGCTGGGAGGCACAACCACATGCAGGAGGATCACCTCGGCATCCAAGCGTCGCGCCAACCACGCAGCCTGTTGCAAGACGTGCCGGGACGTGTCAAGCAAAACGACAGGGACAAGGATCTTACGAATGTTCAGCATGGTGCTTTCCAACCCGGCACGAGACGGGCCAAACGTTAGTTGCCGCCCTGAATCGCCGTCGCTACCCGTATTTGCGCAGAACAGAATGATCGTCCATGGTCACGGTGACCACCGGGATGTCGAAACCGAGCCGCGACCGCAAGGGAGCGCGACCCTCCCTACCGTTCGCTACGACCTCATCCCAGACATCGGTAACGCTCGCGCCGGGAATGGCCAAACTTGGGGACCAGTGTCGTCGACGGCAATAGCTGTTCCTGTCGGCTCTGACTATGTCAGCTAGGCCGCCCGCATCTCCAACTCCAGTTCCCGAATCCTATACTTCTGAATCTTGCCGCTCAGTGTGGTCGGGAACCACTCCACAAATCGAACGGACTCGGGAATCTTGAAGTAGGCGATCTGCCCGCGGCAGAACTCGCGGACCTCCTCGACCGTTGCCGCGGCTCCGGCTTCAGGCGAATCCAAGCCAGCACATTCTCGCCCAGTCTTTCGTCCGGCAATCCCGCCACATGCATCCTACCCCCGTTCGTAGTATGGTTGCGACATGCCGCCTCATCGTCCTCGTCTTTGTCTTGGAGCAAAGGCGTCAACCTCGCCCGCCACTTCTTCCGCCGCTTCACGTTCGGCCCCCCCCGTCAAAGCAGGGTGACTACGCCTACCTCCTCACATCCTCCGTTCCAAGAAGAGCACTGGCCACGGGGATTGTATCCTCCCCCATGGCGCGCTCTTCCGGGGCAACGCCGAGGCCGAAATCCGCCGCAACCTCGTGAAGCGCGGCTCCATCTCGGGCTCCTAAGTACTTCCGCGTCGTCCCCTTGGACGAGATCGAAAGGTTCAACCTCAAGAGTGTGACTTATAGGCTCCTGATGTATGCGCGGAAACGTTCCGTCGCCTTGCCCCATGCGTCACCGTACACCCGGCGGAGCTCGAACAGTCGCTCAGTGAAAACGGCGCGATCTTCGTCGTTGCGGACTTTGCCGACGTTGTTTTCCAACGCCGAAAACTTTGTCTCAAACTGCTGCAAATGGATCGTCTGGTCATGGAGCACCTCGTTTACCAACTGGAAGAGTGCCTCAATCTCCCGCTTCTGGTTCTCGTGATTGAGCCTGCTTTGCGTGAGGGTATTGCTGGATGCCGCCCACGAAGTCGTGGAAGCCCGCTGGGCCCGTCCGAGGGCCCGGGCCTCAACCAGAGCAGTGTCGCGTGCTTCCTCATATTCACCCTCGGGCGTGATAGCCTTTAGGGTAACGACGAGAGTGTCCAGAAGGATCAGAAAGATCGCGAGAAATATGTGCACCGCCTTGATTTCGGGGTGCTTTGATTCCACTGCTGCCAGCGCGCGAGTGCGGGCCGAGTAGTCTATCGGCTGCCTTTCGCGTTCGATCTGCTCAACCAAGCGTTGCGCATGTTCGTTGGCCTTTTCGATAGCGCCCCCGTCTAACGTGTCCCGACGTTCCTTCATTTCTTGTTTGATATCAGCGATTTCGCCATCGAGTTTCTCGCGCTCCCGCAAATAGCTCTGACATTTGGCCTTGCAGCCTTCCTCACCGGATGCGACGCCACATGTATTCCCATCCCTGTCACGGGCGAGCGTGCCGGGGGCCACACCCTTCGCCTGCTCCATCGAGACGAGCGCACTGTTGCATTCCCTCAACTTCTGCTTTCGGTCAAGTTCGACGGGAAGTTCGCCAAGCGCGCTGGCGCGCGCTTGGTTTTAGGCTCTCTTGCGCCTGCGTTTTGATCTTCTCGCCCTGTTCATAAGCTTCCCGCATCCGCGCACGCCCTTGGTCGGCCATCTCCTGATCGATAGGTCCTTGGAACAGGAGAAGCGTTATCGGATGCGACAGCCCGTAGCCGATGACACCGGCCAACAGGAGCCGAACCGCGAAGCCCGCCCAGAAATGGTAAACCGAACGCAGAGTCGATTTGTGCATCGTCATCGAAAGGAAGCGTTCGATCCAGAGCACAAAGGCCGCCCACACAGTGCCGGCAGCGATGGCGGCGGGCATGTTCGGAACGAACGTGTAGACGGCGTAACCCATCGCAATGAATCCGACGGTCGGCGGGAATAGTACCAGCCCGCCGTAGCCCTCGAAGCGCAGCACCTCCGACTCGGGGAGGCGAGTGCACTTCCCGAGCAGCTTGCGATCAACACCGGACAACCACAGGAGTATGCGAGACATCGTTAGTCCTTGGTGGCGACCTTCGCCTTGAGAGCGTCGCTGAATCCTTCGCTCAGTCCTTCGACCCATTCGCAGTAGGCCTTGAACTCTCGTAACGCGGACTTCTTGGCACCATCGTGGAGTTCCGGAATGTCCGTGTACTGCTCCAGACTGCGCATGTGAGTGGCACTGCGCGCGAGGTAGGCATCCTTGCTGGCGATCAACGTCTGGGTAAGGCCATCGATCTTCTCCGTCGCGAATACAGCGAGTTTTGCCCGCAGGTCCATGCCGACAGCTGCGATCAGCGCATCGCCGCGCCTGCGCGCGAGGTCCATCTGGATGTTGACGTACGCATCAAGAAACCCCTTTTTCGCGGCGTAGGCCGAACGCACACGATCCAGAGTGACCCTCTTCTGTTCACGGTCGAACGCATCCGGGAACAAACGCCCCAAGAGCGTCGGGTTGCGATTCATGCGCTCAACCGTCATCTCCAGAACAGCGTCGTCTTCGTTGGAGATGAAGTTCTTCATCCCTTGTGAGATCTCAATCAGTTCCTTGGTCGGGTTGTCGCCCGCCGGTACCATCTGTGTCCTTGTCATCCGCGTCTCCTTTCCAAAACCACACCAGTGAGTCTACACAAGTGACTACATCGCTGTCAACTGTCATACAAAACAGTTGATAGAAAAGTTTTGCGGTGGTCCCGCGAATCGCGTGCTACACTGTCGCTTGAGGCCGAACCTGTGAGCGTTCACGAGTTGTTGCAGGAACTGGAGGATTGTGCCGACGCGTCCGATAGCGAGTCGAAGGACCGGCGGAAAGCTCTCTGGGCAAAGCTGTTGCCACACCTCGGGAACAAGCAGGCCACAGATCTAGTGGGCGAACTGGCCCACGATCTCGGAGTCCAGCCAATAACCGTACGTAGATGGGTAAACGGTGAGTATTCGCCGCGCCCGACGTTGTTGAAGCAGCTTCGGAAGCGGTTTGGCCTCGATGTTCCGTTGCCGGAAATTGCGGCGGGCAAGGGCGGAGAACCCGATCAACCGGTGGGATTCGGCGGGGCCTACGCCGCCCTGAGGACGATCGACCACTTTTTCTTTTGCCTCCAGCATGCAAAGAGCTGCTTCGTGTTTAAGGGACTGCTCGGCTTCCATGCAAGCCGGTCGGACCAGACTCGACGGCAACTGGTGAGCGTTCTGGCGGGAAACACAGACCTGAAGATTTACTACGTATTTCCGCAAGAGTCTCGGGCCGCAGAGACTTTTGGACGGTTCCGACAGAGCGACGAACTGTTAGATCCAAGCATCGGCTCCCGAATCCGGGAGGTACGAATCCCTTCCCAAAATGACACACTGGGTTTGGATCGCTCATTCGCGAGCCCCTTTGTTGTCGTCTACGGAAGTAGTGCTAGGAGGAACTTTCGGCGACCGCTGGACATCTGGTACGAAGTGCCCGTTGAACCTTTGGACGCAAAGAACGCGGTCGTTGATCGTGAGCAGCGGTTGTTCGTGTTCGTCCAGCTGCCGATTGAAGATGCTAGAGATCTATGGGAGAAGTTGGATTGCTGTCTTGAGGGCACGTCCGTCGATCAGGCGGATCGTACCTTCGCACCTTTACCCTAAAAACGCCATCGCTTTGCATGGAGCACCATGCTGTCGTTTCTTTCGTCCCGGTCGCAAAAGGCTGGAAACCACTCATGAACGCAGAATCGCAATTTGCATCAGCTAAGCAGCCAATGCTTTCGAGGATATCTTGGTTGCCCGTCGTCGCCATGGGCGCCATGTCTCTGATCAGTTACTTGGACAGGACTACACTGGCGATTCTCGCTCCCACCATTCTCAGGGACACTCACCTGTCATCTGAACAGTATGGCTGGATTGTCTCGGCCTTCTCGGTCGCATACATGGTCGGTAACTTGTTCTGGGGCTATCTAATTGATCACTTCGGTCTCAGGGCCTCAGTGACCGTGGCTGTTCTGCTTTGGACAATCGCCTCCGCTTCTCATGCGAGTGTAACAACCTTTCTCGGCTTCGCGGTCGCAAGAATCGTGCTCGGCTTTGGTGAAGGGGCCACCTTCCCGGGCGGCCTACGGACCGTACACGAGACACTCCCGGAGGAATCGCGCGGAACGGGGATTTCGATAGCCTATGCAGGTGCTTCGGCTGGCGCCATCATCACACCGTTGATCGTCACGCCGATAGCGTTGAGATTCGGATGGCGAGCAGCGTTCATCTGCACTGGTGTGATTGGGGTGGCGTGGCTCCTATGGTGGTCAATAGTCGCTCGTCATCTCGGTGCGGGCAGGGCCCGAAGGATCGCTGATGAGGGCGGGGAAAGGCGTCCTTCTCAAGTTTTCGATTCTCGAATCTTGGCCTTCGTGTCGCTCTATGCATTTGGCGCTCTGCCGCTCGCTTTCGGCACCTACGCAGCGCCGTTGTATTTGTCCAAAGCTCTAGGCCTGTCTCAGGCGCTCATTGGGAAGCTAGTTTGGTTGCCTCCGCTTGGGTGGGAGGTCGGGTATGTTGTGGCGGGTCAATTATTTGATCGCCGCTTAAAGACCGTTCATGGTATTTCGAGCATTTGGATTCAACTTGTAGCTCTCAGCTTTTTGCTGCTCGGCTTACCTCTCGCATTCACTTCGAGAGCTCCATCCTTGAGTTGGGCTCTCCTGATGATTACTCTTCCAATGATCACCACTGGAGGCTTGGTGATCGTAGCACTACGCTATGGCACCCTAATGTTCCCGGGTCGCCCTGGATTGGTTGCCGGCGTAGGGGCCGCGAGTTGGAGTGGTGTAGTGGCGTTGGTCATGCCCTTAATTGGGAGATATTTTGATCAACACCAATACTCCAGTGCGTTTCAACTAGTGGCAGCGTTCCCGATGGTCGGTTTCATCGGCTGGCGCTTGCTCGGGTTTAGAACGCAAACGCAAACGATCGGGTCAATCCGCTGATCCATATTTGCCGACCAGCAGGCCGGATTCACGTTGACGAGCACGATCCACTCCGCACAGTTGGTCGCCCAGACGCCGACCCGGTCCTGGGGCAGCAATCCCAGAGCCGCCATGCCACCCGCGACGCGATCCGCCGCATCCAGCAGCTCCCGCCAGCTCAGGCGGATCCCTTGGTGCCGGGAAACCAATGCCAGACCGTCGGGTATTCGCGCGGCGACTTCCTGTAATTGTTGACCGATGGTGCGGTCCAAAAGCGGTATGTCGGGTCCCGCGGCATAGCTGGGGGTCATGGCTTCGTCAGATACTATACCCAAACACGCCTCGTCCGCAACCCACGGCCGCGAATCCAGCACAGGTAACAGGGTGTAAGGGTTGAATACCAATCCCGCCTGCGCCGCATCCAAGAGGCATGATGAAGATGGTCGCCCCGGTCCTGATCCTGTTTGCCGCCTCGACCGTGGCACAAACGATCAAGACGCCCCCGCCGCCCCGGATGCTAGCCGAATTCAGTTCCGGCTTGGAGGAGTTGGCCCAATCCGCCAGCCCCGCCGTCGTCCAGATCCTGGTGCAGCGCGTGGCCCCTTTCGGTCGCGCCGATGCCTCTGCTGCCGGGTTTGTCTCCGAACAGCAGTCGACCGGCTCCGGCGTCATTGTGGATCCGTCCGGCTACATCGTCACCAACGCCCACGTGGTCCAAAATGCCAAGCGCATCGAGGTCAAGATCCTGCGCAGTGACGAACAGGGCCAGATGCCGCACGGCCACATGGTGACGGGCAAACTGGTGGGTCTCGACGAGCAAGTCGATATCGCGGTCGTCAAGATCGACGGCGAGAACCTGCCGACGCTGCCCTTCCTCGATTCCGACAAGCTGCGCCAAGGCCAGTTGGTGGTCGCGTTGGGCAGCCCCTTGGGCCTCCAGAATTCGCTCTCCCATGGCGTGGTGAGTGCGACGGCGCGGCAGCTCAAGGCCGAGAGCCCGGTCGTCTATGTGCAGACCGACGCCCCGATCAATCCGGGCAACAGCGGCGGCCCGTTGCTCGATATCAACGGCCGCATCGCGGGCATCAACACCATGATCTATTCGGAGTCCGGCGGCAACGAGGGGATCGGCTTCGCGATTCCCTCCAACCTCGCCAAGGAGATGTACGAGCGGCTGCGCAAGGACGGGCGCGTCCGCCGCGGAGTCATCGGTGTCATCCCCGAGACCATCACCCAAACGCTGGGAGCCGGACTGGGCCTCGACCGCGATTCCGGCGTGATCCTCTCCGACATCGCACCCCACGGCCCGGCCGAGGCCGCCGGACTCCAGACCGGAGACGTGGTCCTCTCGGTGGACGGCAAGCCCATGCGCGAAGCCCGCGACTTCGCCCTCGTAGTCTTCGAGCACGCCCCGGGAGGGACGCTCGCGGTGGAGGTCCAACGCGGCAAGGAGCGGATGACCAAGACCGTCGCCATCATCGAACGCGACAGCACGCCGAGCCGCCTCGAGGACCTCGCCGACTACAAGACCGCGCTCGTCCGGCAACTGGGCGTTTTGGCTGTAACTCTGGATGATAAGGTAACGCCAATCCTTACGAACTTGCGCCGCCTGTCCGGCGTGGTTGTGGCTGCGGTGCCGGCCGAGTATGCGGGACTCAACCCAGGCTTGACTACAGGCGATGTTATCTATGAGTTGAACACCCGGCGCGTCGGCACGGTGGACGAGTTGCGTGCAGCCTTGGCGGACAAGAAGCCCGGCGATTCGATTGCCCTGCTGGTGGAACGGCTGGGTCAGTTGGTGTATGTTACGGACGTGCTGGAGTAACAAAGAGCGCTCCGAGACACACCGACCCGAAAATCAAGGCGCAATCCGGACGCCGATTTGATCACCCGAAAAACATTTTTTTGAGGCCCGGTTTTGGCTTTTCTTGGGCCGTGCTCCTATGTATAATCCCATAAGGAGAGTACTACAAGCATGATCTATCGGAGACTCCTTCGTCTCGCAGTTCTCGCCGCGGCAACGGTCCCGGCATCCCTTTGGGCAGGTACCCTGCTCGACATCGCTTACGGCGCGCACGACGGCGGCAGCGGCAACTACACGGGTAACGGCGCGCACGCCTTCTACGGCGACATCTTCACAGCCAACGCGGCGTTCTCGAACGTCTCGGCGACGGCGATGCTCGAAGGCAACTACCAAAGCCCGCTGACCTTTGCCACCTATCTCTACGACACCTCGACGTCCACCCAGGTGATCTCCGGAACCGTTTCTTTCAACGGAGCCTTTCCCGTGGAAACGTACGACCTCTTCAACGGGAACACCTTCTCCTTGTCTGTGGGCGACACTTACGCGGTGTTGATCGGCGGTTCCGGCGACAACGCCATTTGGGACGGCAGCAATACCCCCGCGACAACCTCCGACGCAGCCATCACCTTCAACGGCAGCGTCTACGCTTCCTCCGCTGCGGCAAGTGGATATACAACCCGTGGGGGTAGTCTGATTCTGAACCTGTCCAACAGCCCGACCAGCGCCCCCGAGCCGGCGTCCGCCGTCCTGTTCCTGATCCCGGCCGCAGCCCTCGCGGTCCGTCGTCGCGTCCGCCGTTCGTAACACCTGCGGAACCGGCTCGGTTGCATCGCCACGCGACCGAGCCGCGACCGCAACGGAGTGTCCTTCTCCTACTTCCCCCCCATCGACTCCACCACCCGCGTCGCCTCCTGCACCCCCCGAGCCAACGCCGCCCGCACCCCTCCATCCTCCATCGTCAACAGCCCCTCGATCGTGCAGCCGCCCGGCGTCGTCACATCATCCTTCAACGCCGCCGGATGCCGCCCGGTCTCCTGTACCATCCTGGCCGCGCCCAGCATCGTCTGCGACACAAGCCTAGTCGCCAAATCCCGCCGCAGCCCGACCTTCACCGCCCCGTCCACCAGCGCCTCAATGACCAAGTACATGTACGCCGGCCCCGACCCGCTCAGCGCCGTGATTGCGTTGACATATCCCTCATCCACCACCTCGCACTTCCCAACCGCCTCGAAGATCCGTCGCGCGACCTCCATATGCACCGCCGTCGCCCGGGTGCCAGCGCAGATCGCCGTCATCCCTGCGCCCACGACACACGGCGTGTTCGGCACCGCTCGCACCCAGATCCCCGGCAACAACGATTCCAGCCGCTCCACCGACACTCCGCCCACCATGGAAACCAGCAACGCATCCTCCGGCACCCCGGCCTCCGCCAACGCCGCAGCCAGCCCCGCAATCTGCCACGGCTTCACACCCACCAGAATCACCCCCGACGTGCCCACCAGACCCCGGTAGTCCAAAGTCGCCGCCACCCCGAGCCGCGCCGCGACCTTGTCGCAAGTTGCCTGGGTCCGCGCCGTCGCCCACACCCGGTCCGCCGCCACGAGGCCGGAATCCAACAACCCCTTCGCGACCGCCGTCCCCATCACCCCTGCGCCCACCACGCCGAACGCCCGTCCAGCCGCCAATATCGTCGATTCCGCCATGTCGTTATTCGTCGCCACCTGAATGCTATTAACGCACGCGTTACACTCATCCAAGGAATCCAGTTGGCTCCGGGAGGCATTCAGTTGGCACGAGGACGGTTTTTGCGGCTCTTCATCGGGAACATGGCGTCGGGCAAGACCCGGCACCTGCTCACCGAAATCGACACCCTGCGCCGCTACGGGCACAAGAAAATCGCCGTCTTCAAGCCGCGCACCGACACCCGCTCCGGCCAAGGCTGCATCAAGAGCCGCAAGGGCGACGAGGACGTGGCCGAGGAGATCTCAGCCAACGACCCCCGCGACCTCTGGTCCATCCTCCGCGCCAAGGAATCCGCCGCCGGTTGTCGCTTCGAGGTCGTGGCCTTCGACGAGGTCCAGTTCTTCCCCCGAAACTCCGGCCTCTTCCAACTGGTCCGCCAACTTCTCGACCAAGGCTACGACATCCTCGCCTCCGGCCTCGCCTTCGACTTCCGCGGCGAGCCCTTCGGCTCCACCCCCGACCTCGCCATGTTGGCCGAGGACCGCTGCATGTGGATGACATCCTATTGCACCAAGTGCGGCGACCGCGCCCTCTACCCCCAGCGCATCATAAACGGCGAGCCCGCGCACTACAACAGCCCCCAGATCCTGGTCGGCGGCGACGAGACCTACGAGCCCCGCTGCGACGAACACTTCATCCTGCCCGGCCGCTCGCTGCCCGGTATCGACGACGCCTCCCCGCAGCGCAAGATCTGGCCCACCTCGGAAGCCGTCTAGTCCGCCATGTCCGCGCAGCCCAAGTCGGCACCCGCCCCCGAGTTCGTCGAACTCCGCCGCTTCTCCGTGCCCGACTTGGAACCGCTGCTGGCCGAGGAAGGCCGCGAGTGGGAGTCGGAAATCCTTTGGGACTTCACCGGATCGGCCGATTTGGTCCGCAAGTACGCCGGACAGCGCACTTTGGACGGCCTCGCCATGGTGCGGTATCAGCTGTCGGACCCCGCATTCCTGGTCGGACGGGCGCAGCCCAAACTCCTCGGCTACGGCTATACGGTGCTGGAAGACGGCAAGGGCTTGATCGGGGACGCGTTTGTAGGTGTCGAAGGCCGCCGCGCATTCGGGGAGGTCGATTCTGTTTCCCGCCTCTTCCGGCACCTGCTCGACAGCCTCATCTCGCAGGGAGCGCGCCGCATCGAGACGCAGCTGATGATCGCGCACCCGGACCTCCCCGACGCCATCCAGCGCGCCCGCTTCATCCAACTCTACGAGCGCATCCTCATGGGCGTCGATCCCGAGCTGCCCATGCCGCCGAGTTCCCGCTGGGACCCGGCCCGGTTTCGCGTCGAATTTTGGGGGCCGCACTACGAGGACCCCACGGCCAGCTTGCTCGAAAACGCCTACAGGAACCACGTCGACGCCCGGATCAACGAACAATACCGCACCTTCGCCGGGGCCAGGAAGTTCCTCCAGAACCTGGTCAGCTACGTTGGATGCGGCGAGTTCGCCCAGTGCGGGTCGATGGTGGCGATCGACACCACCAGCGGCTGGATCTCCGGCCTGATTCTTTCGAGTTTCGTATCGAAGGACGTGGCCCACATCACGCAGTTGTGCGTAGCCCGGAATGTGCGGGCGTCCGGGCTGGGTTACGAGTTGCTGCGGCGCGCGGTCGGGGCGCTGCGGGCCAAGGGGGCGCGCAAGATCACGCTGTCGGTGACCGCGAGCAATACGGAGGCCCTCCGGCTCTACGAGCGTTGCGGGTTCTCTGAGATCCGACGCTTCTATGCGTTTGTCTGGGAGCGGATTCTATGAGGCGCGTCCTCCTGTTCGGATTGGCGCTCGTCGCGGTCTTGGTTGCGGTGCGTTTCTCGTTGCCGACTGTCGACGCCCGCGCCCAGCCCGGCTGGCTCGAGTCGACCGTTGCGACCCACGTGCGTTCCTGGCTGACCCCTTCCAAGTACGACACGATGCCAAACCCGGTCTCCTGCGATGCCTCCGCCTTGGCGGCAGCCCGAGCCCACTGGGCCGACCATTGCGCCACCTGCCACGCCAACAACGGCAACGGCCAGACGATGCTGGGTAGGGGCATGTACCCGAAACCGCCCGACATGCGCGCCACCGGGACGCAGTCGCAGTCCGACGGCCGCATCTACGCCACGATTCGCAACGGCGTCCCCCTCACTGGCATGCCCGCGTTCGGCCAGCCGACCGACGGCGACAAGGAAACTTGGGCTCTGGTCTGCTTCGTCCGCCACCTGCCCTCCATGACTCCGGACGAGGAACTCGCCATGCGCGCCATGAATCCAAAAACCGATGCCGACCGCGAGGAGGAACGCCAAGAGGCCGAATTCCTCAACGGCGGATCGGTTCCCTAACCAGCCCACCACCATTAGCGCTTACCAGCCGAACCGCGACCGCGAGGGAGCGTTTTTCCAGCGAACCTCAGTGCCTCTTCCGAGTAATCTTCTTCGCCACGAACTCCTGGAACAAGTGCTCCGCAGCGTCAAACCCAAGCCCGATCACCGAGTTCCGCAGGATCGTCCCCGTCGGGTCGCGGTCGGCCGCCGGGTAGTAGTAGTTGGTCACAAACCCGGTCCCGAAGCGGTTGATCAGGCTGGAGTAGCAGAATTGGTCCTTCTTGTTGTCGCCCCGGCACACGAACGTCCGGCTGATCGCGTACAAGGCCCTCGACCGCGTGCTACCCGTCCCTCGATAGAAATACCGTGGATCCTGCTTGAATAGCGACGTCGTCACCACCTTGTCCAGCAGCAGCATCGTGCCGTAGTCCGCGAAGCTCGCCCCGTAGCGTTTCGCGTAGCCCTGCGCCCCTTGGCCGAAGCCCTTGTGCGTGTTTTCCGCCTGCCAGACTCCCGCGATGATCCCGCCGATGACGAACGACGAGGGATCGAACCACGCCTTAGCGCTCAGCTCCAACTTCTGCCTCGCGTTCAACGGCGCGGCGGCGGGATCGTAGCTGGTGAAGAAGTTCGGCACGACCCCCAGCAGCCGTTGCTTCTCCTGCACCTTGATCTGCGCCTCTGCGACTTCGACCTGGGTCTGGGTCACGTTCACCTCCGTCGCGACGGTGTCAATCACCAACGCCGTCGGAGGCAATTCCAGCGACTGGCCCGCAGCCAATTCGCCCGCCACCGTCTTGGCTGCGAAACCCTTGGCGCTGATGGACAGCCGGTAGGCTCCGGCGGCGACATTCGCGAACGAAAATCCCCCGTTGTCGCCGGATTGGGTCTCCTGATCGGGTGCCCGGCCTTCAAGCGAAAGCTTGACTTGGGCGTGGGCAATGGAGGCCCCGGCCCCGTCGACCACGGAGCCGGTGATCCCGCCCTGTTGGGCAAAAGCCGCAGAAGCGCAAACAAGGGCTGCGGATAGAAACAGCTTCATACGCGTCCGATGCCCTGCGCCCGCGTCCGGGAGCAAAAAGTCTGATGGGACCCTACTTCAAGGCCTGCTGGATCGCCGCGGCGGCAACCGGTGCCAGCAGTTCGTATCCTTTATCGTTGGGGTGGAGGCCGTCGCGCGAGTGGCCCTCCTTCAACATCCCCTTCTCGTCCACAATCGCCGAGTAGTAGTCGGCATAAACCGCGCCGGTCTTGGCCGCATAGGACTTCAGCCAGGCATTCAGCTTCAGGATGTCGGCCGGAGGGCGGCCGCCGGACATCGGGCGCGGACCGTAGTCGCTGATCGGTGTGACAGCGCACAGGATTACCTTGATGCCGTGGACCCTGGCCAGTTCGGCCATCGCCTGGAAGTTCTCCTGCACCATTTCGGCTGTCGAGGGCCCCGTGTTGCGGGCGATGTCGTTGGTCCCGGCGAAGATGATCACGGCCGCGGGCTTCAGGTTGATCACGTCCTCAAAGAAGCGTGCCAGCATTTGCGGCGTGGTCTGTCCCCCGATGCCCCGGTTCACGTAGGGCTTGCCGGGGAAGTATTGGCTCAGCTTCCAGCCGTCCGTGATGGAGTCTCCCATGAAGACGACACGGCCCTGTTCTGTGCCGCTCGACTTCAACTTCTCATTGTCCGCGTGGTAGCGGCCCATCTGGTTCCAGTCCTGCACCGTTGCGGCGAGGGTCTGGGCCATCCCGCCCACGCAGCAGGCGGCCTTGGGGGGATTGAAGTCGTCGACGAGTTGGGCCGCGGCTACCCAGGGCAGCAGGGCTGAAAACAGGATCGTGCGTTGGATCGCGCTTTTGATGATCATCGTTGCTCTAATCTTACTCTGCAAAGTCCCAGCCCAGGCCCGGGTCCTCCGGCGGACGGATATATATGCCCTCTGGACCCCGGCTGACGCTGTTCAGCTCCGACCAAAGCTCGTATGCCTCCTTCGGGCCTCCCGGAGGCGGCATGAACATTTCCGCCCACGGCGCGTTCGTCGTGGCCATCGTGAAGTGGGAGCCGTCCCGCGTGCCGCCCACGTGCGGGATCACCGGAATATCCCAAGTTGCAGCCAGAGCCGCGATCCGCCGTAGCTCTGTCAGGCCGCCGCACCAGTGCATATCGGGCTGCCACAGCCCCGCCGACCGGTGTTCCAGCAACTGGCGGAAGCCGTAACGGTTGTACTCGTGCTCGCCCGTGGCGATTCGGATCGGTTTGACCGCTTCCCGCAGGCGTCCGAAACCTTCGTAGTCGTGCGGTTGCAGGACCTCCTCCAGCCAATAGGGCCGGTAGGGCGCGAGCATCGCCGCCATTTCGATGGTGTATTGCTCGGTCCAGGCCATCCAGCAGTCCAGCATGATGTCGCCGTCCTCGCCGATCTTCTCCCGCGTGCTCTTTACCAGCGCCAGATTCTTCCGCATGCCCTCCCGGCCGTCCGCCGGGCCGTGCGGGATGGCGAGCTTGAGGCGCTTGAAGCCGAATTCGAGGTGCTGGTCGATGTCGTTGCCCGTGCAGTAGGCCGGGATCCGCGCCTTGGTCTCGCCGCCGATGAGCTTGTATACGGGCGTGTTCAGCGCCTTGCCCACGATGTCCCACAGCGCGAGGTCGATCCCGCTTATGGCGTTGGTCGCGATCCCCGCCCGGTCGTAATACATGGTGGACCGCCACATCGTGTCCCAGGTGCGCTCGATGTCGAACGGATCCTTGCCGAGGAGCAGCTTGGTGAAATGCTGCTCGACCAGCGGTCCGCCGCCGATACCCCCCTGCCCGATGCCCTTGATCCCCTTGTCGGTGCCGATTTCGACGTAGAACCCCGGCATCTTGCCGTTGTCGGGCATGAACAAGGACCGCATCGCCTTGTACTCGGGGTACATCGACATCGGACTGGCGACCTCCACCCCGTTCGTCGACCACGCGTCCTTGGACGGCGTGTAGGCCGGGAGCGGACGCTTGGGCTTGGGGTTGACAAGCCTCACCGAGGTGATCTTGAGCCGGCTCTTTTCGTCGGCAAATGCCAGCGGGGGGAGTGCCAGGTCTGGCAGGGAGAGGACGGCGGGCGCTAGGCCGAGGAATGAGCGGCGCTTCATACCCGCCTATCTTATGCCAACTGCGGGTGCAACGGTGTGCCTCTTCGGCACCGTGTTGAACGGGGCGGCTTTGAAGGCGGGCGGGATACCCCCATGGAACAACCCCAACAATCGCAGAGGATGTAGTACTATTAGTACTTATCTGATATATTTCTCTCCGGGTACGAGAGCCCGGCCCCCGCGGGCACGGCGGGCTGCAGCCCTCCGAAAGCACTGCCAACGAGAATTGATTCACGCGGGTAATACGCATGGGATATTTGCCTCAATATATTGAGAGCCGCGTCTGGGGGACGCGGCTGTTGCAATAGTGGGGCAGAGGAAGTGGCTTCTGGTGCCAGATGCAAAGGGGCAGCCATGATCGCCAAATCAATTTGAAATGGCGCTTGAGAATCGATAGATTTTGGCGTCTCAGCCGGGGTGGCCCGGACCGCAGGGCCCATCGGGAGACGGCTCCCAAAAAACTTTCCCCGAGCCATTGATACACCGGGTACTACTCAAGTACCATAACGTATAGTACTAAACAAGAAGATTGAAATCTTCGGGTGGCAGTGGGGCCGGAGGACTTGCCACCCGATTGTTGAGGACGAACAACCAGAATCGCAAGAATTGGACGGCGGTGGCCCGCGAGCAACGGGGCCGTTAGAGTTGACGTGGGTGCCGAAGTTGTAGACATAGGCACACCAAGTCCCGCCGCCGTTCCCGCCTAGTGACTCGGTTGATTTTGGAGACAGAAGGAGTCATTATGATCTCAGCCCAACATGGCATGCCCCAAGACGCACCGGAGCCTGCCGAAGACACGGGGAAGGGCTTGGTGCATTTCGGCCAGCAGCACGACGGCCGCCGCAGGGAACCCCCGATGCAGTGTTCCGGATGTGGCGGGAACATTCGCCGCAGTCGTCTCAGAACTTTCGTCAGCTACGCGCTGTCCTGCCTGTCGATCTATCCATACCGCTGCGAAAAGTGTCTGAAGCGCCACCACCGGATCAAGTGGGAACAGGCCGTCGTCATGGCCACCGTGGCTCTGACCCTCACCTGCGCGATCGGGGCGGTCGGCATGAGAGACCGGTTCCGCTTCATGGGAGCGCAGCGGACCTTGGATGCCCAAGACACCGGCGGTACGCGCAGCCAGCCCATCGCCAACGTGCTCAGCAACCAAGACGTGATCGCATTGTCCCAAGTGAGCCTTCGGACGGACGTAATCACCAGGCTCATCAGGACGTCGCCGCACAACTTCACCGTCGATCCGGTCTCGTTGATATCCCTCAAGGAAGCGGGAGCGCCTGACGACGTCATCGCGGCAATCGTCGAAGTAACGCCGTCCTACCGGCGGACGGGCCCGGGTTCCACGCGACCGCAGCAGTACCCACCCAACGGGGTCACGCCGTTTGCAGTCGCGCCCACACCGAAACTGGGGGACGCTTATCAGTCCACCACTGTGCCCGTCAGCGTCCAGCGCAACATGCCGTCACCCTCGATTCTGAACGTCTCGTCACCGGCGTTCTCATGGGGATCAAGTTTAGTTTCGCCCACCTCCCAACAGGAGACACGGCGACGCTCGGAATTGCCCAACGGGGCCGACTACTTCGGCAGACCATAAAGATTTCTTGACGGAAAGGATGGTGAGATGCTAAACTTGCCGAGTAGTACCAGTACGTCCATGTGGGCGGGTGTTGCGGGGGAATTCCATGCCAACCACTATTCGGAGGATAATCCAATGACCTGTCCACGCTGCCTCGGCAATCTCAGCGAGACAGGGCGACGCGTCGTGGCCAACTTCATTTGGAGTTTCCTCAGTCTACACACATACCGCTGCCTTTCCTGCAAGGACAAGATGAACCGCTTCCATTGGGAAAGCCTGCCGGTCCCGGCCAAGGCCCTGCTCCGCCGCACCTAGTCTGCCCGGCGCGGCGGTCTCGGCGAGGGGACGGCATATTGGGATACCGGTATTCCGGTATCCCTCTTGGTATGATCGATACCGTCCCCTCGGATTCCCATGGAGCCAGCCAGCCGCATACTCGCCGCCTGTTTCGTCAATGGGAAACCGGGCGAGGCCGACTTGATCGGACGCGACCGGCTTGCTTGCGCGGCATGGAAGAAGGCCGTCGGGAAACGCTTGGCCGCCGTCACCCGTGCGCAGAAATTGGTGCGCGACAGGTTGATCGTCGAAGTTGACGACGACATCTGGAAGGCGAACCTGTGGAGCCTGCGGGGTCACATCCTGCACAACTTGGAAAAGGCCATCGGCCCGGGAATTGTCGGCCATGTCGAATTCCGGGTAATGCCGCCACGCAGGGAGCCGCAACGCGAAATCGCCATGCCCGGCGTTCCCCGCGACGAGTCCCTGGACATCGCAGATCCCTCCATGCGCCGCATCTACCGCAACGCCAAGCGGCGGGAGAGCGCGTAAACCAACCCCAACAAAAACAATGCTGACTGATAAAGACGTGCTCTACGTCGCCAACTTGGCAAACCTCAAGCTCTCAGAGGACGAGCTTACCCGGATGGCCCACGACCTTGTCGGCATCCTCGGACAAATGGACGTGCTCTCCAAAGTGGATACGACCGGAGTGGCACCCATGTCGCAGGTGCTCTTCGAGGATGCAGACGAGACGGCGTCGCTGCGCGCCGACGTGGAGCGCGAGCCGCTCGGCAGCGACTTGGCCGTCGCCAACGCCCCCATCACCTCCGGCGGATACTATAAGGTCCCCAGGGTCATCGAGAAAGGCTGATCGACAAATGAGAACGATCTCCCAAATCCAGGTCGGCTTGCGGGCCCGCGAGTTTTCCGCCGTCGAGATTGCCCGCGAGGCACTCGCCCACGCGGAACGCCAAAACCCCAGCACAAACGCATTTCTCAGCCTGTCGCACGAACGGGCGATTGCAGCCGCCGAACACGTCGACGCCCAACTGTCGGCTGGCGGTGAATTGGGGTTGCTTGGCGGGGTCCCGGTAGCCGTCAAGGACGTCATTTCCACCAAAGGCCTCAAGACCACATGCGGGTCGAGGATGCTGGAGAACTACATCCCGCCGTATGACGCAACCGCGATCGAACGTCTCGAAGCCGCTGGCGGCGTGATCATCGGCAAGGCCAATTGCGACGAGTTCGCCATGGGCTCGTCGAACGAAAACAGCGCCTACGGGCCGGTGCGGAACCCGGTGGACTTGGAACGGGTGCCGGGCGGCTCCAGCGGCGGGTCGGCGGCTGCGGTTGCGCAGGGGTCGGTGCCGGTCTCGTTGGGCTCGGACACAGGCGGCTCCATTCGCCAGCCGGCGTCTTTTTGCGGAGTGGTGGGTGTGACGCCCACCTACGGGCGCGTGTCGCGCTACGGCTTGGTGGCCTTCGCCAGTTCCTTGGATCACATCGGACCCTTCGCGACCAACGTATCCGATGCCGCGGCTCTGCTGCAGGTCATCGCCGGGCGTGACCAGATGGATGCCACTTCGGCCCCCGTGCAGGTCCCGGACTATCTGGCGGCATTGCAAAACACCGACGTGCGCGGGATGAAGGTCGGCGTGCCGGTCGAGTACATGCGGCAGGCGACAGGCGACACGGCTGCCCGGATCCAGGAATCCATCCAGGCGCTCCGCGACCTCGGTTGCGAGGTCCGCGACATCAGCCTGCCGAACACCGAATACGCCATTGCGGCGTACTACATCATTTGCACCGCCGAGGCGTCGGCGAATCTGGCGCGGTACGACGGCGTGCGCTACACGGCGCGGTCGAAGCAGTCCGGAACGCTGCACGAAATGTATGCGAACACCCGCGGCGAATTCTTCGGACCCGAGGTCAAGCGCCGCATCATGCTGGGCACCTACGTCCTGAGCCACGGCTACTACGACGCCTACTACAAGAAGGCCCAGCAGGTCCGGGCGTTGATCACCCGCGATTTCTCCAATGCCTTCGCCGAAGTGGATGCCATCGTGGCCCCGGTCTCACCCTTCCCGGCCTTCAAGATCGGCGAAAAGGTGGACGATCCGGTGGCAATGTACCTCTCGGACATCTATACGATCACCGGCAGCTTGGCGGGCATCCCCTGCATGAGCGTCCCTTGCGGCAACACGTCGGAGGGGCTGCCCGTCGGTCTGCAGATTCTATGCGGACACTTCGAGGAATCGCGGATGTTCCAACTCGCCAACGCTTTCGAGAAACATCGGGGCAATTCCGCAGTACAATGAAGGAGAAAGCACCCAACGAGTTCAATCATGGCCTTCACCCTTCCCGCACTTCCCTACGCCCCCTCCGCCCTGGAGCCCTTCATCGACACCAAGACGATGGAGATCCACCATGGCAAGCATCACAACGCCTACGTGACCAACCTCAACAACGCGATTGCCACGGCTCCGCAACTGGCCGACAAGTCGCTTGAGGAACTCCTCGAGAACAACCTCGCCATCGTGCCCGACGCCATCAAGGTCGCGGTCCGCAACAACGGGGGAGGCCACCTGAACCATTCGGCATTCTGGAAGCTGCTGGCCCCGGCCTCCGAGTCGGGCGCGCCTTCCGAGGCCCTCGCCGCCGACATCGCCGCCACCTTCGGCAGCTTCGACGAGTTCAAGGCGAAGTTCAACGCCGCCGCCACCACCCGCTTCGGCTCCGGCTGGGCATGGCTAGTGAAGAGCAACGGCAAGCTGGAAGTCACCTCGACCCCCAACCAGGACAACCCGTTCATGGAAGGCAAAACCATCCTGCTCGGCTTGGACGTCTGGGAGCACGCCTACTACCTGAACTACCAGAACCGCCGCCCGGACTACATCGCGGCCTTCTGGAGCATCGTCAACTGGGCCGAAGTCAACGCCCGCTACGCCGCGTAGTTCGAGTTCTGCATGTAGCGCTGGCCACCCGTGATCAATGACCATGGGTGGCCGACGCTTTTGCGCCAACCGCGGTCCGGGGACAATCAGGCGAATACTTCGTAGCAGATGAAGCGAATCGAGTGGCGCGGGTCTTCCTTGGAAGATATCAAGAGGTTTCCAGTGGATTCCCGGAAAGAAGCGGGGTTCCAATTGGGCAGGGTCCAAGCTGGCCTTGAGCCGCTCAACTGGAAGCCCTTCGACGATGTGGGTGTGGGTACAAAGGAGATTCGCGTTCGGGACTCCAGTGGAATCTACAGAGTCATGTACGTCGCCAAGTTCGATGATGCAATATATGTCCTGCATTGCTTCCAGAAGAAGACAGAGGCGACCAGCAAGCAGGACAAGGCCATTGCCCAGGCGCGCTACCGCGCCGTGATCAAGGAACGAAAGGAGAAGCCATGATGATCGATACGGAAGTCCGCCACGTCACTGAGCCTGGGACCAATCTTTTCTTAGACTTGGGATTTCAAGCGGACGAAGCTGCGCGGCTGTGGGCTGAGTCTAAGAACCAGATCATTCAAGCACAAGCTGATAGTTCGGCGGTCAACTCGACTCGCGTCAACGGCAGCTCACTGGCTGGAACACCAGCTTGGCTTGAGTCAGCGAAGCGGCGCGGGCCTGCCCGGGCTCAGCGACTGGGAAAACCGGGGCTTCCAACCGGGGCGAAGAAAAATGGGCGTGGCGGGAAAATCGCGGAGGCCTGAAACCGGCGGATCTTTTTCATCGTTGCGAACCGCACACCCCCACGGAGCGTCCTACCAGGCATGCAGGACATACGCTACGCGCTGCGCTCCCTCTGGCACGACCGGGCCTTCACAATCACAGCCATTCTGATTCTGGCCCTCGGGATCGGCTCCAACACCGCAATCTTCTCCGTCGTCAACACCCTGCTGCTCCAGCCCCCAAATCTAAAGGCTGCCGACCGTCTGGTCCTCATCTCCAACACGGACAAGCGCGGTCATTGCGGGCTGTCCTCGCGCACATCGCGCGTAGCAAACTACCTCGACTGGAAGCGGGGCACCCGGACGATGGAGGACATGGCCGCGTGGTTCGCCTTCTTCGACTACGGGACCTACAGCATGGTTGGCATCGGCGAGCCCGAGCGGTTGGTCGGCGTCGATGTCACGCAGAATTTCCTATCGTTTCTCGGCATCCAGCCCGAGGTAGGCCGCTGGTTTGCGCCCGAGGAGGCACAGGGGAAGGGTTCCGCGCGCGCAGTCATCCTGACCTACGGGTTGTGGCGGCGTCGGTTCGGCGGCGACCGCAAGGTTGTGGAGCGAGCCGTCACGCTGAACAACGAGTCCTATCGCGTCGTGGGCGTCCTGCCGGAGTCCTTTGACTTCAGCGCAATCTTCACACCGGGCTCGCGCGTGGACATCCTCGTCCCGTTTCCCCTGAACCAGGATTCGGACCGCATGGGAAATACCCTGTCGATTCTCGGGCGCTTGAAGCCCGGCTACACAGTGCGCCAAGCCCAGGCGGAACTCGACGTCCTTTCAGAACAGATTCGGCGCGAGCACCCCGACCGATACCGCTTTGGATCCAACGCCGTACCGCTTGGCGACTATCTGACCGGGCGCTTCAGGCAGGGCCTGCTTGTCTTGCTGGGCGCGGTCGGCCTCGTTTTGCTTATCGGGTGCGCGAACCTGTCGAGCCTCATGCTGTCGCGTGCGACATCCCGGAAAAAGGAGATGGCGATTCGTTCCGCGCTGGGGGCGGGCCGCGCCCGGCTGGTCCGGCAGATGCTGGTGGAAAGCCTGATGATAGTCCTTCCTGGCGCGCTGGCCGGCTTGGGGCTCGCGCTGGTTGCCATACGGGCCCTCGGGACGATCCAAGGAGTCAACATTCCCCTGCTCCGGACCGTGCGGATTGACGGGTGGGCCCTTGGATTCACGGTGCTGGCGACCGTGGCGACCGCATTTCTCTTCGGACTTCTTCCGGCGCTGGGAGTTTCGGGGTGGCAAGACGCCCACGCACTCAAGGAGGGGGGCCGCTCCATGTCCGAGGGGCGTCGTTCCGGCTGGACCCGAAACGGCTTGGTGCTCTCCGAAGTCGCCCTTGCCTGCATGCTGCTCGTAGGAGCCGGCCTGTTGATGCGGAGCTTTCTGAGGGTCCTGGATGTCAATCCGGGTTTTGTGGCCGACCACGCCGCTAGTTGGCGAATCGACACCGCTGGCAAGTTTCGCGACGATGTCGCGCGTCTCCAGTACTTCGACCGCCTCGTCGGTACCGTGGCAGCCGTTCCGGGTGTTCGATCCATCGGCATCACCGACGCGCTGCCGTTGAGCCGGGATCGGAGTTGGGGTGGCGGGCTAAGCGGAGTCCAATACCCGCCGGGCGAGTATCCGAATTCCCATCCGAGATTGGTGGATCCCGGCTACCTACGGACAATGGGAATCCCGCTGCTGGCCGGTCGCCAATTCGATGACCGCGATACAGCCGGCTCACCGCTGGTCGTCATCATCAACCAGAAGATGGCGCGGCGTCTGTTCGGATCG
The DNA here is from genome assembly GCA_903907865.1 of uncultured Acidobacteriia bacterium. Lineage (GTDB taxonomy): Bacteria > Acidobacteriota > Terriglobia > Bryobacterales > Bryobacteraceae > BOG-234. The sequence goes on along the minus strand of CAIVPR010000078.1, from coordinate 280,993 downwards.
AAGGACCCGCTGGGTGGCTTGGTGTCGCAGGGAAAAGACGGGGCCCGCATCGTTGGCGTCGTGGGTGACGTGAGGCACGAAGCCCTCGAGACAGAGGGTGGACTGGAGATGTATTTCCCCATTGCCCAGATGACGCCCAATTCGGTGGAACTGGTGGTGCGGTCGTCGCTGCCCGTCGGCACCGTCGCGGCCTCGGTTGGACAGGCGCTCCGCCAAGTCGACTCCACCTTGCCCGTGGCGGAGTACCAGGAACTCGGAGCCCTGTTGTCGCGGGCGGTGTCACCCCGTCGGTTCATCGTGATGCTGCTCGGGGGCTTCGCGGTGGCGGCGCTATTGCTGGCCTCGGTGGGGATCTATGGAGTCGTCTCGTATTCGGTTGGACGGCGCACGCAGGAGATTGGCCTGCGGATGGCCTTGGGCGCGACGCCGTTCGCGGTGCGGCGCGAGGTCATGTCCCGGACCATGGTTGTGGTGGGTGGCGGGATTGTGTCGGGTATCCTGGGCTCCCTGATGGTTGGGCGGATCATGGCTACCCTGCTGTTCGGCCTGTCGCCGTCGGACCCGGTGGCGCTGGGTGGAACGGTCGCGCTCCTGGTCGCAGTGGCGGTGGCGGCGGCGTACCTGCCAGCCCGGCGCGCGTCCAAGTTGGACCCGATGCTTGCGTTGCGCGCGGACTAGACGGACCCATTCGATCCGCGCCAAAAGTGATAGACTCTTCAACGACATCCATGGCCCCTGTACGGCCACAGTCTCAAGGAGAGAACAATCATGGCAACAAATCGCGGCGTCGCGTACGTCGGTCCCGGCAAGGTGGAGATCCAGTCGATAGACTTCCCGAAGCTGGCACTGGGCGATCGGAAGTGTGAGCACGGCGTCATCCTGAAGGTCGTTTCGACCAATATTTGCGGGAGCGACCAACATATGGTCCGCGGTCGCACCACGGCTCCGTCGGGCCTGATCCTCGGCCACGAGATCACCGGCGAGGTCATAGAAGCTGGCCGCGACGTGGAATTCATCAAGGTTGGGGACCTCTGCTCGGTCCCGTTCAACATCGCCTGCGGACGTTGTCGAAATTGCAAGGAAGGTCGGACGGGCATCTGCCTGAATGTGAATCCGGCGCGTCCGGGCGCGGCATATGGCTATGTCGACATGGGCGGCTGGGTCGGCGGCCAGGCGGAATACGTCATGGTCCCCTACGCCGACTTCAACCTGCTGCGTTTCCCCGACAAAGACAAAGCCATGTCGAAGATCCGCGACCTGACCTTGTTGTCGGACATCTTCCCGACCGGTTTCCATGGGGCCGTGACGGCGGGCGTCGGGCCGGGTTCCGTGGTGTACATTGCGGGCGCGGGACCGGTTGGACTCGCCTCGGCGGCGGGCTGCCATCTGCTGGGCGCGGCCGTCGTGATCGTCGGCGACATGATTCCGGAACGCTTGGCTCAGGCGCGCAGTTTTGGCTGCGAGACCATCGACCTCCGGGGCGACGCGTCGCTGGGTGACCGGATCGCCGAGATTGTCGGTGTGCCCGAAGTGGACGCGGCGGTCGATTGCGTGGGCTTCGAGGCGCGCGGACACGGCAAGGACGCGGTCGTTGAGCGTCCGGCAACGGTGCTCAATGCCCTGATGACGATCACCCGTGCGGGTGGTGCGCTCGGTATTCCGGGTCTGTACGTGACGGACGATCCAGGCGGCGTGGACGACAACGCGAAGACTGGAACGCTGGGGATTCGGATCGGGCTGGGCTGGGCAAAGTCGCACAGTTTTGCCACCGGCCAGTGCCCCGTGCTGAAGTACAACCGGGCGTTGATGATGGCGATCCTGCATGACAAGGTGCAGGTGGCCAAGGCGTGCAATGTCGAAGTGATCTCGCTGGACGACGCGCCGAGGGGCTACCAGGACTTCGACAAGGGCGCGGCGAAGAAGTTCGTCATCGATCCCCACGCCAGCATCGCGGCTTAGGTCGTTTGGGAGAAGTGGAGCGGCCCGGAGACCCCAATGCGGGTGATCGGGCCGCGCTCTTCTTGGGGATGCACTAATTGTTTCTTGCAACTGATTGACACGCAATGGCTTACACGATGCAGAAGAATTAGGGTCAGTTGATTGACTCTAATTTTCTGGGTGTGGGATGATGGCTCTGGAGCGGCAAATGCAGTCAATCGCCTCAGAAGACATCATTCGACGGATCCGGGCGGAAAACCCGTGGTGGGCCAGTGGCCATTCGGTCTACGAGACCGTACAGGCCATGACTCCGCGCGCCTACCTGGACTCCTTTATGCATCTTGTCGAGCGGCCGGTCCGACGGGCCGTGATCCTGCTGGGCCCACGGCGCGTCGGCAAGACGGTGATGATCCACCATGGGATCCAGTCGCTGCTGACCAGCGGAGTGAAGCCGGAAGCAATCTGCTACGTGTCGGTGGACAGCCCGGTCTACAACGGCCTCCGGATCGAACAACTGCTCGAATACTACGGCCAAGCCGTAGGGATCGACTACCACACAGAGCCGGTCTACATCTTTTTCGACGAGATCCAATACCTCCGCAAATGGGAGGTCCAGCTGAAATCCATCGTCGATAATTTCGACAAGGTGCGGTGCATTGCGTCCGGGTCCGCCGCCGCCGCCCTACGCCTGAAGAGCCAGGAGTCCGGCGCGGGACGCTTTACCGACTTCCTGCTGCCTCCATTGACGTTCTTCGAATATCTCAACTTGCTGGGTAAAGGGGATATGCTCGACGGTCCTATGGGAGGCATTCCCCGGAAGACCGGCCCGGCGTCGTTCGTCGCGGTGGACATCAACCGGCTCAACGACGAATTCCTGCGCTACCTGAATTTCGGCGGATACCCGGAAGTCATCTTCTCGCCGGAAATACAAGCCGACCCGGTCCGATTCATCAAGAGCGACATTATCGACAAGGTCCTGTTGCGCGATCTGCCCAGCCTTTACGGTATTGAGGACGTTCAGGAGCTGAACTACCTGTTCACCACCCTTGCCTACAACTCCGGCAACGAAATCTCGCTCGGCGAGTTGTCCCAGAACTCGGGTGTGGCCAAGAACACCATCAAGAGGTACATCGACTACCTCGAGGCCGCGTTCCTCATCCGGATCGTGCACCGCATCGATCACAACGCCAAGCGGTTCCAGCGCGCTACGCACTTCAAGGTGTATCTAACCAACCCGTCAATGCGTGCCGCCCTCTTTTCGCCGATCGGTCCGAACGACAAGGAGATCGGTCGGCTCGTGGAAACGGCTCTCTTCGCGCAATGGTTCCACAGCCCGGACCCGCTCTACTACGCGCGCTGGGGGGACGGCGAGGTCGACATGGTGAAGCTGCGGGCCGATCAGAAGCCAGCTTGGGCCGTTGAGATGAAATGGTCGGACCGAGTCGTAGACCGGCGGTCGGAACTGGTGGGCCTGACTAACTTTCTAAACGCGAACAAATTGGACGACGTGTTGGTAACAACTCGGACGGAGACCGCAAGTGACGTCGTCGATGGTCGGAAATGGCGCTTTGTGCCCGCCAGCGTCTACTGCTATGCCGTCGGGCACAACCTGATCCATGGCTTGCGCAGCCAAACGCTGGCACAACAACTGGAGTTCGAGACCGCCGCAGAATCAGGGCTGCACTAATTTGCGGCCGCAAGTGCTTGAACCAGAAAGGGTTGCCTATGTTACTCGAACTAGAGTCAGTCGGCTGACTCTAGTTCTTGGGTGGCGCGGCCGTCGAAGACGGTGCCGAAACGCCGTCCACGGTGCCCGGCTCCATCATTTCCGTGCGGGTGCCGTCGGGGTCGTACAGGTTCATCTGGCGCTTCCGGTTGGTCCCGGTCCGGACTTCCAGCGGCTTGGTGTAGTGCGCATTCTCGGCGCGCGCCGCCAGTTCGGACTTGCTCTTCTCGATGTCCGGCGTTTCCAGCGCGATGTGGTGCGCCGTCCCAAGCGTGGACAGGGTCTGGGGACGATCTTTCAGCATGAACTCGATGTAGTCGTCGCTGTCAGGCAGCTTCATGTTCACCCAGCTCAGGACTTTGCCGTCGCGGCTGCCGCGCCAGATCTCTTGGAAGCCGAGCAGGTCACGGTAGAACGCCATCGACGCGTCCAAATCCCCCACCGTGATTCCCAAGTGCATCATGCGCTTCGAGATGCGGGGGCCATTCATGAACTTGCCCTTCTCTCGCACGGTCCAGCCGTCCGGCTCATACTGCACGATCTCGACTTGGTGGCCGTCTGGATCCTTCACGTTGAAGTTGGAATTCTTGATCCGGCCCTTGGGGACGCTGTCCGGAACCTTGACCCCGTGCGCCTTGAGATAGAGTCGCATCGCCTCGGCGCTTTCCACTTCGATTGAAATGTGCCCGAGGCGGTCGGTGTCCGGCTTCGTCTCCGGCACCAGTTCGATGTACTGCCGGTCGTTGACCTTGATGAACGTCAGCGCCAACGATCCGTCGGATTTGTCCAACTGGAAGGGCTCGTCGAAGCCGAGGAAGTCCTTGTAGAACTCCCTTGACTTGGCGATGTCATGCACGAACAGGGAAATGTGGGCGACGCCGATGATCTTGGGACGCTTGGGCGCGTCCTGCGCCACCCCCGGGACAGCACAAAGAAAATTCAAAGCCAGCAGCGCGCACGCAACCCTCACTTCTTCTTGGCCTCCTTATTCGTGGCAGGCGTGGGCTCGAAGTAGCGGCTGGCGAACTCGATAAACACGGGCCAGTTGGGGCCGGGCGTGTGTCCGGCGGTGTGTTGCCGGAACGACACGTCGCCAGCCATGAGGCCGGTTTCGATGACCGGGAACTCGGTCGTCCCCATGTCCTTCTTCCCCAGCAACTTGTAGACGGGACCGGCACCGGCGCCGGCGAGGAAGCTGCCTTTGGCATCGACCCAGCCATCGCCCTTGGTGGCACCGGCGCTGATGAAGACCGGGCGGGGGGCGCAGAGGGCCACCAGTTCGTGCGAGTCCACAGGCAGGTCGTCCCAGTGCTTCGGACCGGCGTACTTCAGGAAGTTTCCGGCCATCCAATGGTATTCGTTGGTCGCCGCGACGTTCTCCACCAGTTCGCCCCAGTTCCGGCGGTGCAGCTTCAGGCCGCCCTCGCCCGAGGAACTGACGAACGCGATCGCGAAACGGGAATCGTCCGCCATCGCGACCGCGGTCGCCTTGCCGTAACGGGAATGGCCTTCGATGCCTACCTTCTTGGCGTCGACGGCCTTGTCGGTTTCAAAGTAGTCGAGGGCGCGGCTGGCACCCCAGCCCCAGGCGCGGAGTGCACCCCAATCGTCCGCCTTGCGGGACTTGCCCTTGTTGACGAGGCCGATGATGCCCTGCGTGAGGCCCGCGCCGTTGTCGGGCTGCACCGAGGTGGGCGAAATCACCGCGTAGCCCCAGCCCTTGGCGAGCAGTTGCTGCTGCCACGTGGGGCCGGTGGGGGCGGGAGGCGCGCCGGGGATGGGACCACGGCCGGCGAGACCGCGTCCGAAACCACCCACGAAACCCAGTTCCAGCATGACGGGCACGGGACCCTTGGCGTCCTTCGGGGTGGAAAGTGTCAGGGCGATTTCAACCTTGACGTCGGGGTATCCGGAGTTGTCGACGTGTCCGACCAGGGTCTTGGTGACCACCGCCACTCCGCCGTTCACCTCGTCTTCGGTCTTGGTGACTTCCCACGTGACCTTGGGGGTGTTCTTCGGCATGCGGCCGTAGATTTCGCGGTCGAAAAGCTCGACGATTTCGGGACGCCGTTTGTTCGTCCAGTCCTTGGCGGACTTGACCGGCTTGCCGTCGTTCATGACGAGCGGATCGGGAAGCTTGGGGTAGGGATTGGCCTTGGATTCGTCGTAGTTGGCGGCGTTGGGGGCGTCGGGATTGCTGCCGTTGGCCCCGGTGCGCAGTTCCTTAATGCCGAGAAGGTCGAGCATCTTCTGGCGGTCGGCCAACGAGGCGGCCTGCTGGGCCAGCATGGCGGGAGTCGGCGCGCCGCGACCGGGTGCGGCGGCGGGCGCGGGAGCCGCTGGCGTTGGGGGGGCTTGGGCGATGGCAAACGGGGCCGCCGCAAGGGCGAATCCGGCAAGGAATCTTAGTCTGGACACGGGACACACTCCTGGTGCAGGCCGCGCAGTTCGTCAACGCGGCGCATTCAGAAGAATATCACTAGTTGGGAAGGGGTGAATCGCCCGGTGGTCATGCCGCACGAGGCTGCCGCGCATTCCGGAAGTTCCCCGGCAGCGGTGGCGCCTGCCTGCCGCAGCAACGCTTGTATTTGTCGCCGGAATTGCAAGGGCACAGGGCGTTGCGGGCGATTTGGGGACGGGGCATTTCGATGACTTCTGCGGTCTTTGCAGGAACTTCGACGGTTGGTTCCGCGGGCGCCTCGCTCGGTGTCTCCGCCCGCAGTTCTTTCAGCGCCTTCATCGCGCGGCGCAGGGCGATGAACGCCCGGTCACGGTCGCGATCAATCGCGGCCCGTACCTTGGGGTCGAAGTCCGGCCCGAGCATCGCCTCGCGTGTCCCGCATTCCTGAATGCGGGCGTAGCAGCGGTCGATTTCGTAGACGAACAGGGCTTCCAGTTGGATCGTCGTAGTCATGCGTTTTCCTCGTCGGGAGCGTGGTGCCGCTCCCGACAATGATCCTAGTGCACGGGAGGCCGAATCCGAACTATCCCCGCCGCAAGTGATTGAAAACGCTTGGAAGAAAGCGCGAAAAAACTTGTGAATGGAAAGATGGGTTTCGGGGATTCCGGTGCCCTGTCCCCTGAGGCGGGCGAAGATCCCTTGGGATGAATCCACTGGAGTCCCTACGTCGTCTGGTCAGACGAGTTGGATTTTCGATGCCATGAAGGCATCATGAGCGGTGGATCAGGATGGTGTCAAGTGGGAGGCGGTCGACGGGGATCAGGCGGCGGGGCGGATTTCGACGGCTCCGGCGAAGGTGGCGGGGGCGGGAATTGGGAAGCCGACTTCACGTAGCCCTCCAAATGGAATTCGATGGCTTTTTGGATCAGGAGTTCGACTTCGGCGCGCGAATCGCCTGCGGTGATGACCCCGGGGAGGTCGGGGACAGCGTATGTGCGGGTGGCATTACAATCAGATCGGCCTCCGCCGTCATCTCGAAGAACCAGTGCTGGTACTCCCCGCAAACTGCTCGTCAGTCATCGGACCTATGGCCAGGGCAGGAAGGTGCCGGTCTTCCAACAGCCACGCCATGAGGCTAACCCTGACGGGCCCTCGGATTCCAAATGCGCCCCAAGTCCATGACGAAACCGTCAACCGGTCCTTCACCGCGGATGGAATCGGCTCCGGACAACAATTCCGGCATGCGACCCGGGCGGTAGATTTCCACGGTGCGGGATTCGGGATCAATGAGCCATCCAAGCTGCGCCCCGTTCTCGATGTACTCGCGCATTTTGTCGCGGAGCGGCGGCATGCGGTCGGAGTCGGATCTCAACTCAATAACGAATGTCGGGCAAAGGTGCCAGTAACCATCCTGGCTTTCGATTGGCAACTGGTCCACCAAGTGCTGGGGGACCCAAGCTGCGTCGGGCGAACGCCGGGCTCCATTTGGCAGCACGAATCCGGTTGAGGATTCCGTGGCGATTCCGGTGCCGTCCTCCCAAGCCCATGCATCCAGTTGGCCCGAGATTCTGCTATTCCGAGTGCCGGTCTTCGAATGGGTCGGAGGAGTGATTACAAGCTCTCCATGGGCAGTCATTTCGAAAAACAAGCCGGGCTGCCCAGCGCACAATTCCGCGAAAGCCTGATCGGTCATCCTTGGCATCGGCACCATCCCCCTACTCGTACCGCAAAGCCTCCACGGGATCCAACTTGGCCGCCTTCATCGCGGGCCAAACGCCGAAGAACAGGCCCACCGACACCGACACCGAAAATGCTGTCACCACGGCCCAAGTCGGAACACTGCTCGGCAGTGCTGGAACCAGCGCGCCGACCAGCATCGTCAGGCCGACTGCGAAGAAGATTCCCAGCACCCCGCCGACGCCCGTCAGCGTCATCGCCTCGGCCAGAAATTGGCCGACGATGTCGTATCGCCGAGCCCCGAGCGCCTTGCGGACGCCGATTTCGCGTGTCCGCTCCGTCACCGACACCAGCATGATGTTCATCACTCCGATGCCGCCCACCAGCAGGCCCAGCGCCGAAATCGCGATCGCGACCAGCCCGATCAGGCCGGTGATCTTGTCGAACTGCTCGATGATCTGGTCGGGCGACGAGGGCGCGAAATCGTCCGGGTCGTCCTTCTTCAAGTGCCGCAGCCGGCGCATGATGCCCTCGACCTCGTCGTACGCGTCCTTGCGCATGCCGGGCTTGGCCTTGCAGGTGATCATGTAGCGGTCGATCTGCGGGTAGCGCGATTCGGCCGTCTTTATGGGAATCTGGATCTGCGTGTCGGCCCCGTTCTGGCCGAAGAAGCCGCCCTTGGCCTTCGCGAAAACGCCGACCACGATGAACTCCGCGCCGTCCACCATGAAAGTGCGGCCGACGGCCTCGCCGACCGGAAACAGGGCGTGCGCAAGGTCGAAGCCGAGGACGGCGACGTGCGCAACCTTGTCGTTCTCCTCGGGCGTGAAGAAGCGTCCCTGATCGAAGGCCTTGGGTGCCACTTCGATGGAGTTCGGGGTGGTCCCGGCGATTGAGAGGCTGTCGGTTTCGAAGCCCGGCACCTTGGCGGTCACGATATGGCCGTTGTTCGCTCCCGGAATAAACAGGGCCAGCGAGATGTCCTCAAGTGTGGTGGCGTAGCGCCGGATGGTGTCGGCGTATTCCTTCTTGATCGGGCGGCGCTTCTGCTCCTTGGGAGGGGCGAAGTTCGCGCTGGGGTCGCCGCTGGTTTTGTAGATGAAGACGTTGTCGGGACCGAGTTCGTCGAAGAACGTGACGATTCCCTGGCGCAAACCGCTCAGCAGCGAGGCCACGGTTACTACGGTCGTGATGCCGATCACGATGCCGAGGACGGTCAGCATGGACCGGAAACGGTTGGCCCATACGGCCGTCAAGGCCATTCCAATGCTCTCGCTTGTAGACATCGCCATATTATTCAGCCCTGAGAGCCACGATTGGATCCAACTTGGACGCCTTGGACGCCGGATACCACCCGCTGGCCACCCCCACCGCGCCGGAAACGCACACGGAAAGGAGGACGTAGAACGGCGTCACCCGCAAGGTCACGCCGAACGCGGCCGTCAAGACGGTGGTCATGGCAGCTCCGATCAAGACGCCGATGGCACCGCCCGCGCCCGCCATGATCACAGACTCGATGAGAATTTGCATCATGATGTCGGAGCGGCGCGCACCCAGCGATTTCCGGATGCCGATTTCACGAGTCCGTTCCGTGACGCTGACCAGCATGATGTTCATGATGACGATACCGCCGACGACCAGTGAAATCAACGTCACGGGCACAACGACGGCGGCCACCATCGCCAGCAGGCTGTCGATGAAGCCGCGGATGGCATCGGGCGTGAGGAAGTCGAAGCGGTCCACCTCGCCGGGTTTCTGGTGGAAGCGGGTGCGCAACGCTACGCGCGTCTGGTCGAGCGACTGTTCCATCGTATAGCCGCTGCCCTTGCGCGGGCGGCCAAACAGTGAAATCGAGCCGCCGGGGCCGAAGACGTGGTTGAACGCGGTGATGGGGATATAGGCCGAGTTGTCCTGGCTGCGGCCGAAGGACGATCCGAGGCGTTCCTGGACGCCGACCACTGTGAAGTCGATGCCCTTGATCTTGAATTGGCGTCCCACGGGAGAGGAACCGCCGGGGAATAGATTCGTTTTCAGGTCGTCGCCAATGACGGCCACATAGGAGACGTTGCGCTCTTCGGTTTCGGTGAAGAACCGCCCGTCAACCACCACGATGTCGCGGATGTCCGCCAGATCCGCCGAAGCACCCAGAATCGAAGTCTCCTCGGAGATCAGGCTGTCGCGCTTGGTGTCCGACTGGGATTGCCGGTACGGGCTGTAGATCGCTTTGTCGCCGTTTTCGGCCTGGAGGTAGCGGTCCTCGGCGAGCTTGATCTGCCGGTTGTACTTGATCTTTTCGAAATACTGCTTGCGGGTCATGCCGCCGACGCCGGCCACTTGGGCGATCAGATACGATTCGCTGCCGAACGCCTTGGCCGTGCTCTCCTGGGCGTAGAGGCCCATGCCGTCGATGGCCGAGCCGACGAGGATCACGCTGGCAACGCCGATGATGACCCCGAGCAGGGTCAGGAAGCTGCGCAGCTTGTGCCCGCGGATGGAATCCCACGCGAGGCTGACAGCGCTCGAAATTTCGTGCATGAGCCGGACGCGGCCCGCATTGTTGCCTGGAGGAGTGGCTGCCATTCTTACTCTAGGTTATCCTTGTGTCCTGGACATCCTTCGCAGGCTATCCTTGATTCAGTTACGCGATTCCGAACGCTGTGGTTCACACTTTCCCTATGCGATCCCGACTGCTCCGTCCATTTCTGATTCTCGAGTTCGTCGTCTCGGTGCAAGTTCTGTTGACTGCATGGGCGCAGGTTGGCGGCCAGTCGCACTTGGACTTGGTTTACTGGCCTTGGAAGCTCGGTTTGACCTTGATTGGCGCCCTGCTGATCGTCGGGATTACGGTCGAGGCCGTTGAGCCAAGGCTGCGCTCTCGGATCATTGTCTATACGCTGCTGTTGGCCGCAACGGTGGCGATGGCCGGGGTGATGAGCTACCAGGCCCACCTCAACGAGCCGGACGAATCCGACTCCGACGAGATGGACCCGGGCGTCTTGAAAACCGGCTACTACCAGACCCGGCAGGACTTTTCGCCCCGCACCATCGCCTCACCGGCCTGGCATCCGAAGGCCTTCTGGAACTCCGGCATGTTCGATACATTGCCGTTGACCCGGAACTTGGCGATCGAGTGCGGGTTGGTCTGGGCTTGGAGCCGGTCCGACTGCTCGGTGGCGTTGGTGCACCACACTTGGCCGATACCCAGGAAGAAGCGCTGCTCGGGCGTGAAACCGTCCTTGTTTGGAAGGACCTTGCCCGCGAGGGAATCCATCAGCGCCATGTAGGCGATCCGTAGGCCACCGAGATCGGCCGTGTTTTCGCCGAGCGTGAGCTTGCCGTTCATGTGGACGCCGCCCGGCAGTTCGAAGCCTTCGTACTCCTTGATGATGCACTCGGCCCGTTGGTTGAAGGCCTTGGCGTCCTCGGGAGCCCACCAGTCGTTGAGGTTGCCGACGGGGTCGAACTGGCGACCCTGGTCGTCGAAACCGTGGGTCAGTTCGTGGCCGATGACTGCGCCGATGGCCCCGTAGTTGGTGGCGTCATCGACGCTGCGGTCGAAGAACGGCGGCTGCAGAATGCCGGCGGGGAAGTTGATGTTGTTCATCTGCGGGTCGTAGTAGGCGTTGACGGTGGGGGGCGTCATCTGCCACTCGGCCTTGTCGACGGGTTTGCCGATCTTGGACATGGTGCGGGCGAAGTCGAAATCGTTGGAGCGGAGGGAGTTGCCGACGGCATCGCCGCGCACGACCTTGAGGGCGGAGTAGTCGCGCCACTTGTCGGGGTAGCCGATCTTGTTGGCGATGGCGTGCAGCTTTTCCTGCGCCTTCTGCTTGGTGGCGGGACTCATCCAGTCGAGGTTTTGGATGTCCTTCCCCATGGCGGCTTCCAGATTCTTCACCATTTCGAGCATGCGGGCCTTGCCATCCTTGCCGAAGGTGCGGTCGACGTAGGCGATGCCTACGGCTTCACCGAGGTCGCCGTCAGTGGCGTCGACGCAGCGCTTCCAGCGGGGGCGCTGCTCTTTCGCACCGGTCAGGAACTTGCCGTAGAAGTTGAAGTTCTCCTGGTCGAACTTGGTGGGGAGGTACTTGGACTGGGACTGCAAGAGGTGGACGGTGAGGTAAGCCTTCCAAGTGGGCATGGAGGTCTTCTTGAGGAGAGCTTCCTGGGCCTTGAAGAAGTCGATGCTCGCGACGTTCAGCGTGTCGAGCGACGGCGGCTTGACGATGTCGAAGTAGGCGGTCCAGGAGAAGGAATCGGAGAGAGCCTGGAACTCGGCCTTCTTCATGACGTGGTAGAGCTTTTCGGGGTCGCGGCGGGAAGTGACGTCCATGGAGCCCTTGGCCATGGCGGTTTCGAGGTCAAAAACCTCCTGGGCCTGCTTGGCGGCCTCGGCGGCGGAGAGTCCGGTGAGCGCCAGGGTGCGGGTGAGGTAGGCGACGTATTCCTTGCGGGTGTCGGCGGATTTGGCGTCGTCGCGGAAGTAGAAGTCGCGCTCGGGGAGGCCGAGGCCGCCTTGGTCGGCCCACGCGATGACGGCGGTGGAGTCCTTGAGGTCCTGGCTGGAGCTGAAACTGAAGAGGACGCCGACGGCCATGCGGTGGAGGCGGGCGATTTCGATCGACAGGTCGCGCGTGTTCTTCATGGCGGCGATGCGGTCGAGCTCGGGCTTGAGGGGCTTGAGGCCTTGGGCGTCGATGGCCTTGGTGTCCATGCAGGAGGCGTAGTAGTCGCCGATTTTCTGGGTGTTGGCGTCGCGGTTCTTGGCCTCGCCAGCCTCTTCGAGGATCTTCCGCAGGACGGACTGGTTCATCTGCTCGAGTTCGGAGAACCGGCCCCAACGGGCCTGGTCGGACGGGATGGGGTTCTTGGCGGCCCACATGCCGCAGGCGAACTGGTAGAAATCCTCGCAAGGGTTGGCCTTGCGGTCGATGGCCCCGAGGTCGAAGCCGGGGGAATACTTGAGTTCGCCGCCGTTCTGGGCGAACCCCTCTTGGACGAGCAAGGAGGGAAGAAGGAGGAGGGTGCCGGTAAGCGCCGCTGGGAATTTGAACATTGAGTTTATTTTGGCACTCGACGGGGCGGAGGGCAAATATTTGGGGCGAGGGCGATTAGGGACGGGGCGGGTCAAGATGGGCCGATAGTGCTGAAAACAGGCGATGGCAGGCTGGACAACGTTTCTTCACTTTCTCGCGGTCGATCCGCTCCAGCAACTTGGGGCCATGGTGCGTCTTATGGTATTCGCCCTTTTGTGTGCCTTTGGTGGCAGCCTTGAGTGCCTTCGAAATGTCATCCTTCGGCTGGATTTCCAAGTTGTCCGACTTCGGCAGTGCGTTGACAACAAAGCCTTGTTTGTAGAATTCCTTCAAGGCTTCAGGGTCTGCAACGATCCAGGTCTCCATTGTCTGCACCATCATGTGGACGCAGTCTTCGCCAGCCCTCGCGTCGTGCCACCGGTTCTCGGCCAGATGTCGAATAGGTGAGGTCTTGACCGGACCCTCCGAATCGACCAGCAGAAGGTTGAGCCAATCAGGAGCCCGGTCCAACGCGTTCTGAAAAGCCTCCCACGTCTTGCCCCTTGGCCCGCAAGGAACTACGTGAAATCGTAGGCCACGATCATGGGCAAGCTTGCGTAGTGGGCTCAGAAATTCGGTCATGCCCTGACGTAGCGCCGCCTTCCCGTCCTTCTCGGTGCCTCCTCCTTCAACATAGATAGCCATGCCGGTCATGGGTTCCCCCCAATCTCACCAATCCTCCAGATCTCTCCCAAGCGGTATTGCTTGAGCCAGAAATCCAGCTTGTCCTTGCTCAGTCTATTGATCGAGGATGACCCACGCAAGTTTTCGCACACGAGGACGGATTCCACCTCGTCGGAAAGCGCGGAGAGGAGCGCGTCCGAATGCGTGGTCACCACGAGCTGGGTTTTGGCGGAGGCCTCCACCAACAATTCGGCAAGAAGCCCAATCGCATCGGGATGCATGCCCAGTTCAGGCTCCTCGATGCAGATCAACGGAACGGATTCCGGCTTCATCAGAATGGCGGCCAGTGCGATAAACCGCATCGTTCCGTCCGAAAGACGGGTCGACGGGATCGGTGCCGATACACCACCCTCATGGAGGAAGATCTGCACCATGCCACCATTGATCCTCGTAGAGAGGTGATGAAATCTCGGCAAGAACCGCTTGAGCATGCCGTTCAATCGAACAGCAGTGTCCGTGTGCTCGATGGCGTTCAAGACCAACGCAAGATTGCGGCCATCGGGCAGAAGTGAGTCGCCCGGCAGGTCTGCTGGCTGGGCCAAACGCAAGACTTGGCGTCTGCCGAAACTCCATTCGCGGAAAGTCGTGATTGCCGAGAACGCGCGGCCCAAGGCCGTCAACTCCGGATACAGATCGGGATCTTTGCGTTGGGACAGAACGGATTGTTGAGGATCGAGGCTGTCCCGCTGCAGCTGACGCGGCTCGCTAGCTTGCCTCGCGTTGATGAGCGGGCGACCCCTTTGAAACCGGTAATAGAATCGGACATCCTCTGCTCCGGTCCGCGTCTTCGCGGCATCCTCAATTGCCTCGTCAACCACCTCCAGCCGCTGCCCGGCAGCACCGAACTCCAATCGATACCGCAGTGGGTTCCTTAGACCCGGAACGTTGCAGGCGGCACTCACCACGGCAAGTTGACCGACGGTCTCCGGTCCCTTCCACAACCAATCGGTAACGCCACCGCCCTCCCGCACGACCCCCGCTAAGTCAGCTGGGGCTGCGCGCAACAACTCCAAGACCTCGATGAAGTTCGATTTGCCCGAACCATTGGGACCGATCAGGACATTCAACGGGCGAAGCTCAATCTCCTCCATTGCGGAAGGAAAGGACAGTATGCCTCCAACCTGCAGAGATTGTAGAAAACTCAGCATCCTACGTTTGTACCAAGCCCCGGTTCAACGCGGCCACGGCCGCTTGGGTGCGGTCGCTTACATTCATTCGGCCGAGGATCGCGTTCACGTGCCATTTCACCGTGCCTTCGGTGATGCCCAGCCGGTCCGCGATGCCCTTGTTGCTCAGGCCCTTCACGATCAACTCCAGGATTTGCTGCTCGCGCGGGCTCAGTTCGGAGCAGGCTGCGCGTTTCGAGAGAGCCTCGCGGACTGCGGGCGGCATGTACTGGCTGCCGGAATGGACGCGGCGGATGGCGTTCAACAAATCGTCGTGGGGCATGCCCTTCAGCAGATAGCCCTGCGCGCCCGCCGTCAGGGCTTTGTGGATGTCCTCGTCGCCTTGGTACGTGGTCAGAACGATGATGCACGCTGCCGGATGCTTGGCCCGAATCGCTTTGATGGCCTCGACGCCACCCAGCACGGGCATGCGGAGGTCTATCAGCGCCACGTCGGGTTTGTGGGTTTCGAAGAAATCGACCGCTTGGCGACCGTTCATGGCTTGCGCGACGACGGTCATGTCGGGTTGGGCGTCGATCATGGTCGCCAAACCGAGGCAGACGATGGGATGGTCGTCGGCTAGCAGTACTCGAATCACGTTCATTGCTTGGTCCTCGTTGCGGGCCCGTTGTGCCGAAGTCGTGCCACGACCCGCGTTCCGTTGCCGGGGGCGCTGATCAGGTCCAAAGTCCCGCCGGACTGATCCATGCGTTCGCGCATCCCGACAATACCATAGTGGCCGCTGCCCCCGACGGCTTCCGGCACGAAGCCCGCGCCGTTGTCGGAGACTTCGAGGCGCACATCTTCGGCACCAAAGGCAAGCCGGACCGCAATGCTGGTTGGATGGGCGTGGGCGGCGGCGTTGCGGATGGCCTCTCGGGCCACCAGCAGCAAATTGCGACCGGAACGCTCGCCGAGCAGGACAGGGGTTCCGGAGATCTCGGCGCGGACTGGAATCCCGGCGGAAGCCTCGGCCTGGCGGGCGAAGGTTTCGAGGGTCTGCACGAGCGCGGAGGGATCGCGCTCGGCGGACGGGTCGCTATGGCGGAGGTCCCAGACGGCTTCGCGCGCTTCATTGACGGTGACACGGACCTGTTCGGCGGCGCGGTCCACAAGTTCGTGGGTGCGGTCTGCGGCGGAAGGGGGCAGGCTGCGGGCGGCCTCGAGCAGCGACGACACTCCGACGCAACCTTGGATAACGGTGTCGTGCATTTCACGGGCGAGCCGGGTGCGCTCCGCCAGCACCAGCGCGAAGCGGGCCTTGGTGGCGCGTGCGTACATCCAGAGGCTGCCGAAAAGGGCCAAGCCCGCGAGCACCAGCAGCACCGCGTACAACCAACCGGTCTCGTAGAAGTGCGGTTGCCAGACTATGGGCAGAATGACCTCCGCGATACGGCCCGGAGACGCTCCGCCGCGCGCGATGACGTGGAACCGGTATTTTCCAGGCGGGATGTTGGTGTAGTATGCCGTGCGGACCTTGGTAGCCGGGGTCCAAGCCTCGTCGAAGTTCTCCAGCCGGTACTGGAATGCAAGGCGGTCGGGGGAGCCGAGGCTGGGCGAGGTGAAGTCGATTTGCAGTTTGCCGCGACCGGGCGGGATTAGAGCCTGATTGCCGAAGGGAATCTGTTCGTCGCCGGCCATGACGGATTCAATGATGACGGGTTGTGGAGGAACCGCCTGGCGCGGACCGGGCGCGATGCGGACGGCACCCTTCACGCTCGGAAACCAGAATTCGCCTGTCGCCGACCGGAAGCCGGCTCCATGCAGGCCACCGTTCATCTGACTCGAGAGCATGCCCTCGTCGAGGCCCCAGGACACGGTAGCGACGGGTCCGGCACGACCGGCGGCGGTCAAGTCCAAGTCTTCACGTAGTGCCGAGAAGACTCCGGCCGGGCCGCTCATCCAGAGGCGATTGTCGGTACCGACCTCGCTTCCTGAGTCTAGAATCTGGTAGATCGAGTTGCCGGGCAAACCATTCTTCGTGGTCAGGCGGGTGATGCGGTCGCCGCGGACGCGGATCAATCCATCACCGCGCGTGCCGAGCCAGAGTCCGAGTTTGTCCGGAAGAATGGCCCAGATGCGGTCGTTGCGCAGACGGGCGAAGACCGGGTCACGCACAAAGACGCCGTTGTGGACGCGGTTGAGGCCACCGTCGGTGCCGACCAAGAGGTCACCCTTTTGGTCCTCCGCCAGCACGCGCACGCCGCCGTAGGCCAGTCCGTCCTCAAGGTAAAAGGTGCGGATGGAGTGGCCGTCCCAACGGCTGAGGCCGCTGCCGGTCGCGATCCAAACGATTCCAGTGCGGTCGCGCAGGACTTGGCGGACGTTGTTCGAGCGCATTCCGTCACTCATCGTGAATACGCGCGTCTTGCCGTGCTCGACCTGCAAAACGCCTTGGGCCCCACTGCCGAACCACTGGGTGCCGGTGGCGTCGACGTAAATGTTGCGGGGGTGGAAGTCATGTGCGCCCGACGGAGGTTGGAAGGGCACGGCGCGATCACCCTGCAGCCGGTACAGACGACCCGTGAACGTGCCCAACCACAGAGTCGAGGCAGGATCCTGATAGACGGAGACCACGTCATCGTCGTCCAAGCCCTGGGCACGGGTGATGGTGCGGACGACCGTGGTGGAGAGGCGCAGCAGCCCGTCCTGGGTGCCAACCCAGATGTTGCGCTCCATGTCCTCGAAGACCGTCCAAACGGTCTCGTGGGGGAGGGGATCCGGGGCGTGGAAGCGCTCCTGGCCGTCTGTTCCGATCCTGAGGAGACCGTTGCCAACGCTCCCGACCCAGACGTTACCCTTGGAGTCAAAGGTCGCGGTGCGGACGGAGTCCTTCACTGGCACCGGAGTTGGCACGGGCGTGCCGCGCAGTATTCGTTCGAGGCCATTCGGGGTGGCGAGCCAGAGGGAGCCGTCCGGTGCCGCGGTGACGGCGACCAAGTCGCTGGTCGTCGGGCCGATCCGGACCATTTGATCGCCCACTACGGTGAAGAGGCCGTAGCTGGTGGCTGCGATGATCCGCCCGTCGGCTTCCGTGGTAAGTGACCGGACGGAGAGGATGGGGGCCTCGCCCTTGCCGTCGAGCCTCTGCAGCCTGCCCCTGTCCAGTTGGAAGAAGCCGCGGTCGGTGCCGATCCAGAGGCGGCCGGCCGAATCTTCGAGAAGGGCGCGGACAAAGCCGTTGGTGAGGCCCTGGTCGGGGCCGAAGGTGGAGAAGGAGCGCCCGTTCATGCGGACGAGACCGCCGCCCTCGGTGCCGATCCACATGCCTCCGTCGCGGGCTGGCCGCAGGGCGAGAATGCTGTCGTCGAGCAGGGCGGGGGTGTTGGAGCGGTCGAAGTTGGTGAAGCGGACGCCGTCGAAGCGCACGAGGCCGCCGGAGGTGCCGATCCAGAGGTAGCCGTCGGGGGTTTGTGAGATGGCTTGGACGCGGTTTTGCGGCAGGCCGTCCTCGCTGCGCCAGACGCGGCCGCTGTAGCGCGTTTCGGCGGCTAGCGGGGCTGCGAGGGCGAGGAGGACGGCTAGGAGGCGCATGGAAAGACGGGGCGGTTCATTGTAGATCCCGGTTATAGCCGCCTGAAAGGCGGCTGCAGGCAAGAATGCCTGCCCCACAAGGTTACGGCTTGAAGGTGGCGGCGAGGTAGTCGAGCAACGCGGCGCGGTCCTCCGCTTTGACCTCGGCCCCCCAGCCGGTCATTTTGGTCACTTCGCGGTCCCATTGGGCGCGGGTGAGGCGCTGCTGGGCGACGAAATGGTCGTCATGGCAGGGGGTACAGGCTGCCTTGTAGGAAGCCGGGGCCGATGCCGTGGTGGGGTCGGTGGGGGCGTTCGGGGAGGTAGGCACCTTCGAAATCGTGACCGGACGGGGCTGGGCGGCGTTGTAGAGGTAGCCGTTGGGGTTCCACTCGGGGTCGATGGGCTGCACCTGTCCGGCGGCGTTGGTGGCTCGGGCCATCAGGACGTGGTTGCCTTCCGGTGCTTTCCAGACGTAGTTGAAGGCGCGGAAGCCGTACTTGGTGCCCTTGCCCCCCAGTTTGGCGGGCTGCCAGGACTTGCCGCCGTCCACCGAGACGTCCACTTTCGTCACAGGCGAAGTGTTCGACCATGCCACACCTCGGATCGTTACGGTGCCGGGAGCGGCCCAGGCGTCGGGCGTCGCGATCAGCGATTTCACGTTGAGATCGGTCACCGGAACCATGTCCTTCGGATCGATGGCCGTGCCGGGGGCTATGTGCTGGGCAGGATGCCGGTAAGCGGTCTTCATCCAGAAGCCGTCGAACTCGTGGTCGAGGACGTCGATCTTCTGTAGCCACTTGACCCAGGAATCGCTGGCCCAGCCGGGGGCGATGACGCGGATTGGGAAGCCATGCTCTGCGGTCAGCGGCTTGCCGTTCATCTCGAAGGCGAGAATGGTGTCGGGATCCAGGGCCTTCTCGACCGGGATGGTGCGCTGGAAATCCTGCATCTTGCCAATTGGCACATCCGCGCCGTCGAGCAGGAGCTGGGTGGAGCCTTTTTTCAGGCCGAACTTGGCCATGACGTCGCGCAGGCGAACGCCGGTCCAGACCGCGTTGCCGACGCTGCCGAATTTCCACTGCGCGCCGGGCATGCGGGGCTGGTAGAAGCTGCGGCCGTTGCCGGCGCATTCGAGGACTGCCTGCATGGTGACGTGCGGGAGCTTCTTCAGGTCGGCCATGGTGAGCGAGCCGGGGTGGTCGACGAGGCCTGTGACTTCGAGCTTCCAGTCGGCCAGTTTGACCTGCGGGGTCATGGTGTGGCAGCGGACGAAGAAGTGCTCGGTGGGAGTGATGACGTTGATGAAGTCGCCGACCGGGGTTTCGAGGTCCTTGGGGCTGGGGGAGATGGTGATCATCCCGGATTCGGCGGCACCCAAACCTGTGCTGGAAACAAGGGCGGCGGCACCTGCATGGAAAAGTTCGCGTCGGGAAATGGCCATCAACTGTTACGGTACTACCGTTTGGGGGTCTGGTCCAAGCGGCGGCCGTAGAAATACAAGGAGGCTAGAAAAAACAAAGCCGTTGCGGCGAGGACGGGCCAGCCGTGGCGCAGTGTGCCGAATCCGGCGGCAACGGTTCCGAGGGCTTGCAGGGCACCGACGGGCAGCAATCGGCCTCCCGCAAAGCGCCAGCGTTTTTGGGGCAGTTTGAGGAAGACGGAGGAGTGGTGTCCGAGCGCCAAGGCCGTGAGGGAGGCGGCGAGGGCGGCGGCGGGATGGAGCGCCAGGGTGAGGACGAGCAGCAGGCCAAGGTGTGCGGTGTCCTTGGCGACTAGGATTTCCCAGCCTTGGAGGGGCAAGGTCGTGCCGGAATGCCGGTCGAAGTCCAAGAGCGCTTGTGCCTGGGTACTGAGCGCGAGGGCGATCAGGATGCCGAGGATGGGTGGGCCCTCGGGGTCGGCGGGGCTTGCGGCAAGAGCGTAGACCCACGCGCCGACTGCGATGGCGATGGCGAGCCAGGTGTCGAGGAGGGTGAGCATCTGGCGGAAGTGGCTGGTGACGAGGGGCCCCAGCTTGCCTGGGAAGAGGGGGACGGTGCGGGCTACATCCAGACGCGGCAATCGGGCCAAGAGTTTGCGGACCGCCAGCGTTGCCAGTTGGAACCCGAGGAGGACAGCCGCGCCGGTCCGGCCCACTTTCGGCAGCAGGGCGATGGCGAGCCAGACCATCGGGCTGAGTAGTAAGCCGACCATTCGCAGGGCCAGGCGCTGCGACGGCTTGAGCGGCCAGAGGAGTTGACGCTCGACGGGGATCTTGTCGAGCGGGTCGCCCGAAAGCGGGAAGGCCAGCAGGAATCCCATCAGGGCGAGGAAGGGGTATGCACTCCATGGCTGGACGCCGCTGGAGACTGCGCCCGCGATGAGGAGGGCGACGAAGAGGAAGAAGTTGTTGACCTTGACGCCCGCGAAGGTGCCGAGGTCGCGTTGCGCTGCGCGTCGTAGGGCGTGGAGGATGGCGGCGAGCACGATACCAAAATAGCGGTACGGGTGGGGCCGAGCGTTAGTTCGAACGAGAACGGAGCATGATACGATCAGGGGCACGATGCAAATTCGGGGGCCCGCTGACCTTCCGCCGATTGTCTTTTCCCCCACGTTACCCGTGTATGTGGACCAGTCGATCCGCTACACGGACTATCTATCGATTGTGCTGTCGGCACTCGCGGTGATCTTGGCTGTACTGCCGATCGGTCTAGCGACGGTAGGACTGATCGGTTATAATGCTATCCTCAAGAAGGTAGAGGCTAGGGCAAGAGAAATCGCTGCCACTGTTTCGGTCGACGTTGCGACAAAGAATACCGCCGAGCACATGGATCGCCTTGCGAGGCAGCAGGAAGCAGCGTTGGCTGAAATGAAACAGGCAGTGAAGCCCCTTGGCGTTGCCGGAACTCAGACGGATGTTGGACCGCAGCCCACGGCGGCTGAAAGACCCATAAAACGCTATCCCTCGAAAGGAGCTCGCAAATGACGGTCCCGACAGCATTGATCTACCCACCGGAATCGACGTTGGCCGCTCTTTCCCGCTATCAATTGCAAGCCCCGGTCGATGTCGTCCGAATAGCTGAAGACCATTTCGGCATTGCGGTGTGGCGTCAGCAGTTGGAGCCGGGAGTATCCGGGAAGCTGATGCGCGACCCCGAGAACGGCGGCCCTTCCGGATTCAGCATCTTGGTCGCTGACGACGAGCCCCACGTCCGGCAGCGCTTCACCATAGCCCACGAGATCGCCCACTTCGTCCTACACCGTCAAGCTGTTGACAGAATGGGCGGCGAGGTCCAGGATGACGTTTTCTATCGAAGCGGCATGAACACGGCTCAAGAGGCCGAAGCAAACCGCTACGCCGCAGATCTGTTGATGCCGAGTGCCCTTATCAACAACCTCATCATTCTTGGCATCACCCAGGTTGATGTTCTGGCCAAGCGACTTGGTGTCTCCGAAGCAGCACTCAAGATCCGCCTCGGCATCCCAGTGGCATAGCCGACGGACGCACAAGTGTCTATCAATTTGGCGACAGGCGAAACGTCGGGCCGCTTCTCTTCGTCTAAAACGGTTCGACCTTTTAGTACTCTGGGGACGGTGCCCAATTCCGTGCGTTTCGCAATTCTATTGATGATCCTCGGCCTTTGCGCCTTTGCGCAAACGCCTCCGCAGACCCCGCCGCAGGCTGCAGAGCAGACCTATCCGATTGGCAATGGCGTGTCTGTGCCACGGGTGACCAAGCAGGTCACTCCGGAGCACCCTTCGAAGGGGTTCAAGATTACCGGCGTGGTGTTGATCGGCCTGACAGTGTCGTCGACAGGAGACCCGAAGGACGTCCACGTAGTGCGGTCTTTGGAAAAGGACGTGGACCAAGCGGCAGTCGACGCGGTCCAGAAGTGGAAGTTCGAGCCCGCGCGGAAAGATGGGCAGCCGGTCGCGGTGAAGATCTCGGTGGAGATCCGGTTCCACGACATGTAGGGGATCTTAGATATCCCCCAGCACGTCGTCGATCAGGCTCTGGTCGCTGCGGACCTCGGGGCCGCCGGTCTTGCCGACCCGCTCCCGATAGTCCATCCGCCACTCCACCGTCTCCACATCCACATTGACCCCCGGATTCAGCCGCCGCAGATCCCATTCGGTGATCCAACGACGGATGTAGGCGCGCATCGGGGTACTCGACTCCCGTCGACCCGGCGAGGTGGCGGCCGGCTCCCAGGCGTAGGCCACCCGGTAGAGTTCGCGGATCCGCGAGTAGGCCTCGTCGAGGGAGGTCGAATCCGGCCGCTTCAGCGAAATGCCGCGCTCGGCGAGGATGCGCATTCCGGCAACCGCCATCTCGACGTCAGCTGTGGAGAAGACAGCCCGCGACTGCATCATCGACGGGACCTTGTGCAGGTCGCCCTTTTCCTCGAGTACGGCGCGTGTGAAGTCGTCGGTGATGGCGAGAACCGGCAGAATCGGAGCCCCGGGGTCGGCGGCCGGGTCCATCAGGCGGGCGATCTCGACATACGACTTGGCCCGCTGCAGCGCCGAGTACGTGCCGGTCAGCTCCACCTCGTCCACCAACACCACCCAGCCCGCGTAGCCTGCGGCGCGGATCAGCCTGGCGGCGAAGCGGAAGCGCTGGACCGCCAAGTCCCGCAGGCTGGTGTACCCCACGGTGAATGGCTGCCCGATCTGACGCAGTTTGGACCGCATCTCCGCGACCCCCATCTTGCCGCCCGCCCAGAACCGCACGATGCTGTCGCGGTATTCGTGGTCGGCGCGGAAGTGCTCGAATAGTACGAGGGATGCGGGGAAACGGGGGTCCAGCATATTCGCACTGGTGTTGGCCCAGCGCTCCAGTTCCCGGTACCCCTGCGAGTTGAACACAAGCTGGTTGGCGATCTCGGTGAACGCCGGGCCGCTGCGCACGGGCAACGACAGGTTGTCCGACGCGCCTTGGAACAGCTTTTGCGGGTCGTGCATCGGCGTTTCCTTGTTGACGTAGACGCGGCTCACCACGAAGTTGCGTTCCAGCGCGAACTCGCGCAGGTATTCCAAGCTGTGCGATTTGCCGGTGCCGAAGTCGCCCTTGATGAGGAGCCCGTCGGTGCCGCCCGACTTGCCCTTCGCAGGTTGCGTGCCGGCGGCGGCGTCCAACTGCGCGGCAAACGCCGATTCAATCCTCGGCTGGTCGCAACCCAGGGCTCGGACGCTGTAGCTGTTCGGGACGCCCGTCCGGAGCGCCTCGATAGCGGACCGCGCCGCGAATTTCTGCTCGTTGCCCTGCATTACGCGGCCTCCACCAAGCGCAATTCGCCCAAACGCACCATAGGTGCCAGTAGATTTTGGGTGCCCCGGTTGCGCGCATCGTCGAAAATGCGCATCTTCAGGGCCTGATAGCGGTCCACCCCGCGCTTTTCGTCCACCAGGAACGCCGGAGGCGCGAACACCACGATGAAGGTGCCGAGCATGTCGGAGGAACTGTCGATCAACTGCCGCAGCATCTCGTAGACCTCGGTCAGGGCCGCCGCCGAGTAGTAGAAGCCGGCCTTCCGCTCGGCGCGTTTGCCGACTTCAACGCAACGCGTGATGTCCAGCGTCACCACCAGGCCCGGCTGGCCGTTGCGACGCAACCAGTACGTGAGCGACTGCAGCATGAGCCTCGCATTGTGGCGGCCCACCTTCTGGTAGACCTTGGCAGACTTGACTTCGGACAAGCGGCGCAACTCGCCGCTCAGCCACTGCGAGACGGCCGGAGCGCAGTTGTCGAGGCCGGCGACCTGGGCACGGCAGAATTGCAGCATCGCCAGACGGAACTCGTGGCTCATGGCGAAGTCGTCGTACAGGGCGATCAGCCACGCTTTGAGGGCGGCGCGGACCTCGAGTTCATCTACCTGGTTGTCCATGGCGATCTGATGGACGTCGAAACCAAAGACCGTGGGTTCCACCAGCCAGCCCTGGCTGCGGAAACCCTCCCCGACATAGGCGTGCGCCAGCTTGGCCCAGTCGATTTGGCGCGCCACCTCGAAGAAGACGGCGTCGATGCGCTGCAGCTTGGTGCGCTCGGCGTCGAGGTCGACACGGATGTAGCCGTGGCTTTCCGCAAGTTCGTCCAGCGGCGCGGAAATCGTTGCCGCCTCCTGCGGGGACCCGCATAGGAAACGCACGCAGCCGCCACCCGCCAGGGTGAAATCGGAAAGGTACTCGCGCTCGACCAGGTCCAGCCAAGGGCTCATCGGGCGGCCTCCCCGGAGGTGAAGCCGATACCGTAATAGCGCTTCTCGGAACCGTCCTCGGCGATGCAAACGAAGGTGGACGACGCCTTTCGGGTGCCGGTGCTGGCGGCGAGTTGGAGCGCGGAGCCGTCAGCGGTCTCGGTCACGCCGCTCTTGTCGAGCAGGTAGAGGTCGCGGGCGAAGTCGTCCTTGGTGTAGTCCTTGGCGGCTCCCGGCATGAGGGTGAGGACGTCGTAGATCTCGGTGAGGGCGAGGACCGGGGTTTCGTTGGCAGAGGCGCAATGCCGCCAGGCGCGGTGGAGGACGCCGAGGAAATCGGCGGGTTTGAAGCGGGGCGGACGGGAATGCAGGTCCCCCAGCTTTTTCGCCAGGACGGAGGGCCGGATGCCGCGCTCAACTTTGGTGCCGATTTGGACGGCGCGGTCGGCGGTCTTGACGCGGACGAGGAGGGGGTAGCAGTAGAGCTTGCCGTCCTGAACGAAGACCTTGAGACCGGCGGCCTCGGCGGCGGTGGTGAGTTCGGCGAGGAAGGCTTCGGGGAAGTAGGCGGCTTCGTCGAACTCGAACGCGAGGGCCCCGGTGTGGTCGCTGACGGCGGAACCGAGTTCCTTCAGGTCGGAGAGCGATTTGCCGATTTCCCGCAGGTCGCCGGATTCGGCGGCGGTGCGCAGTTTCTTGAGGCGCTTTCCGAGGGCGTTGACCCGGTCCAGGGAGGCTTCCACCTGCGACTGGAATGTTTCTAGGGCTTGTTCGAGCATATTCTTTTGGTGATTGGGTGCGGCTTGTGGGGATTCTAGCACGCCGTGGACCAACGTTTACGCCCCTGCGCGCTGGCCGGTCGGAATCAGCCGCGCCTGCCGCCCCTTCCCCGCGGACTTGGCCTCCAGGCGGCGCTGGCGGTTTTCCAGGGCTTCGGAGTCGTCGGAACGGCGCGCCGCACGGGTACACTCCAGTGCCATGGCGAAATTGTGTTCCTTGTGTTCGTAGTGCTTGGCCAGTTCCTCGTAAGCCTTGGCCTGGTAGGGGTTGCGGGAGAGCGACAGGTCGCTGAAGGTGGCGACGGCGGCGTCCTGCAAGCCGAGCTTCTTCTCCATCCCGCCCGCGTCGTAGAGCGCGCGGAACAGCAGGCGGTCGGGCAGGCCCATCTGGACGGCGCGGCGCGTCATGCGCAGGGCTTCCTCGAAGCGGTCCGACATGGCCAGCCACCGCGCCATCCCCAGGACTTCCGAGCCGTGGCGTGCGCGCATGTTCTCGGGGTCGCGGAACGCCTCGGGGATCAGGCCGGTGAGGCAGGCGAGGGACACGATGTCCAGCACGTTGTGGTGGAAAACCGGCATCAGGCGGTGGGCGCGTTTGGTCCGCAGGTATTCGAAATAGACGTACGGAATCATCTCGCCGGGGATGTCGCCGTGGCGCTCCACGCCGAGGATCTGGGTTTCCAGATTCACCAGGCGGCAGTTTTCGAGGCGCATTTTGAACAGGCGGCGGGCACCGTAGAGGAGGTCGAGGTGCTCCATGCTGGCGAACGGGTGGCGGGCGCGGCTCATCGTGTAGCGGGTTTCGAGCAGCGGCTGGTCGTAGGAGCGACCGTTGTAGGTCACCAGGACGTCGAAGCCCTTCAGGAGCGCCGATAGAGAGTGCAGTGCCGACTTCTCCTCGGCGTAGTCGCGGATGAAGAACTGGCGGACGCGGAAGCCGGAGCCGTCGATCATCCCGACGCCGATCAGGAACGCCAGTGTGCCCGATCCCCCGGCGAGGCCGGTGGTTTCGGTGTCGAGGAAGGCCCAGCGGGTAGGGTGGCAGTCGGGGATGGTGCCGTCGGACAGGGCGTCGAGGAGGTCCGGGCGGAGCTGGATGAGGTCGGAGATCTCGTAGGAGCCGTGGCGTTGGTGGTTGGCGTAGCGGGTTTCGGTCTCGAAGTGCTTGCCGTGCGGCGTTTCGACCACCTCGCCGGCAAGCAGGTCCTCAATGAAGGCCTTGGGGGTGATGCGGGAGGGGGCTTCGGGATCGGGGTCCAAATGGCGGGCGTCGGCGCGGGCCGCAGCGTTGGCGGCGGTGCGGCGGAGGAGGTCGAGCTGTTCCCTGATATCCATTTTGAGGCCCGAATTCTTCGCTCTTCCTTCGCCCGTCCGCCAGCGGGCCTTGCACTTCCAATATACTGTGGATTCTGCGTCGGAACCTCTTTTTCGCATTGTTGCTGGTGCTGCTGGTGGTCTCGCGGCTGGCCCATTCGGGCGTGCTGTGGGAGGGCGAGGTGCTGCCTTTGGCGGCCGCGCTGCAAATGAAACGGGGCTCGGTGCTCTACCGCGACGTCTGGTTTGACAAGCCCCCGCTGGTGCCCGCCGTATACCTGTTGTGGGGGGCGTCGATCGGGCCGGTTGGACGGATCGCGGGGGCGGTCTATGCCTGGATCGTTTGTTTGTTGGGCGGAGCGGTGGCGGAGCGGCTATGGACTCGGCGCGAGGGGTACGTCGGAGCGGCGTTGTTCGCGTTTTTCCTGACCTTCGACATTCATTCCAGCGTGCTGCCGTTGGCGGCTGACCTTTTGTTGTTGGCACCCCACTTGGTGGCGATCCTGTTCGCGATTCGGCGGAGGCCGTTTTGGTGCGGTGTTGCGGCGGGTGTCGGGCTGCTTTTCAATACCAAGGCGGTCTTTGTGTTGGCGGCGTGCGCGGTCTTCGTCTGGCCGGGACTGCTGCCGCTGGTTGGGGGGTTCCTGTTGCCGAACCTGGCCGCCGTCCTGTGGATGTGGCACATCGGGGCGTTGGAGGCGTGGATTGACCAGGCTTGGCGCTGGCCCGCGCTGTATGCCGGGAGTCCGGTGGTCGCGAACCCGGTCGCGAATGGCGTGGTGCGGACGCTGAACTGGCTGGGTTTCCACGCGGTCATCGTGATTGGAGCCGCCTCGGCTTGGTGGCGCGAGCGGAACTGGCGTTTCGTGGCTTGGGTGGTGGTCGCCTATTTTGGCGTGGTGCTCGGATGGCGATTCTTCCCGCGGTACTTCTTCCTACTGCTGCCCGCGCTGGCGATTCCGGCAGCTCGCGGGCTGGCCGCGACGCGCTCGAAGGTGGTCGCGGCGGTGGCCGTGGCTAGCGTCCTGGTGCCGTTGATCCGCTTCACCCCGCGGTACGTTTCGATCCAAGGCTGGAGCGATTTGGCTATGGACCGCGACAGTCAGGAATCCGCCCGCCTTGTACTGCGTAATGCCCCGGCGAACGCGACGTTGTATGTCTGGGGATATCGGCCCGAGCTTTTCGTCTACACGGGCCTGAAGCCGGCGACGCCATACCTGGATTCCCAGGCGCTGACGGGGGTTCCTGCGGATCGGCATCTGACGCAGTCGACGGTGGTGCTGACGAAAGGGACGCGCGAGGCGCGCGAGGAACTGGCGCGGTCGGGCGCGGACGTCGTGATCGACGGGCTCAGCATGTACAACCCGGAGTTGGCGATGGACCGGTATGCGGAATTGCGGGGTTGGATTGCGGGGTATCGGGAAGTGGGGCGAACGAGCGGGACGGTTGTGTACGTCCGAAAGTAGGCGGAGGTATCTCCAAGGTTCGAGACCGGGCAATAGCGTCCGAACCAACTTCCCGCTACGCTGGAATTTCGACTCCGAAGATTTGTAGAGTCGCAGTTTGCACAGCCTTGCGCCGCCGAGGTAGGAGCGGTCGCCCCGTCAAGGGCGGCCACGGGCTCCGAAAATGCAAAACCCCGCCAATGAGGGGCGGGGTCTGCAAATCCACTCGGAGTGGAAAGGGGGACCGAATGGTTCTTCTGATGCTGGTGACTTTCCTAGCTCGTCTACGGAAACGCCGAATCAAGCTGAAGTTCAAACTGGAACTCTAGCTTGGCCGAAAGGGGGCTGGTGTAACGAGCACCCGCTCCCTTCAGCATCAATATACCATTTCCGGACCCCGCCGCAACTCCCTCCCACGCGAGATTGGGGTAGTATTCCCCCGCTTTGAGTCCGGGCAAGGGTGTCCGGCCCGACCTCCCGCACACTGAAAATTCACAGCATAGGAAAACCCCCTAAAGTTTCGCCCTTCATTCGCCGATATACATGTGGAGGTCAATGTCGCAGCTTCATGGAGATGCCTGTTCGAGCGCGCGCTTTCTGGATGCTGGCAGTCTGCACAGGCATGGCTATCCTATGCTTCGCATCCATGGAGTGGGACCGTACCCGTGAAGTTCCCGTCCGACTAGGCGTGTACTGTGCGGTTTCACTGGTTGTAAGCGGATTCAGGCTCCGCCTACCCGGGGTCTTTGCGCCCATCTCGTTGAACTGCATATGCGTTGTCTCGGGGCTGATGGACCTGCAGTTTCCCACCGCCTTGTGGATAGGGGTGCTCAGCATGCTGGTGCAGAACCTGAATCGACCAGCGGGGATTCGCGCCTTGGAAGCGCCGCTGTTCGCCAGTCTCACCGTTCCCGTTGCGTTATTGGCCGCACACACGGTTCTTGGAGCCCGGATTCTGCTGTCTGTGGACAGTACCAAGTCGATAGCGGTTGTCACTGCGGCCTTGGCGTACTTCGCGGTGAACACGGCGATTGTCGCTGTCATGACCGGCTTGGCCTCTGGGCGGGGTGCCGTTCAACTCTGGCGCCGCGATCTCTCCGGGACAGTTCTGCAGTACTTGGCGGGTGGTGCGATTGCGGGCAGCCTGCACGCGGAAGGCGGCGCCATCCGCTGGCAGTCGCTTTTGTTGCTGATTCCGCCTTCGGTGCTGCTATACCGCTCCTACAGCAGGTACCTGGCGAGGATCGAGGATCAGCAAGGCCACATCGTGCAAATGGCACGCCTGCACTGGCGAACAATCGAGGCACTGGCACTCGCGATTGAAGCCAAGGACGAGACGACCGCGTCGCACCTGAAGCGGGTCCAAGTCTACGCGGTCGAGATGGCGAAAGAAATCGGACTGTCGGCACAGGAGGTGAAGGCAGTTGAAGTTGCCTCGCTGCTCCACGACATTGGTAAGCTTGCCGTGCCCGAGTACATCGTGTCAAAGCCCGGTCGCCTGACGACCGAGGAATTCGACAAGATGAAGATCCATCCGATTGTCGGGGCCGAGATCCTGGAACGGGTGAACTTTCCCTATCCGGTGGTGCCCATCGTTCGGTCCCACCACGAGAAGTATGATGGCAGCGGCTATCCGGACGGTCTGAAGGGCGATGAGATTCCGATTGGAGCGCGGATTCTGTCGGCGGTGGACTGCTTGGACGCCTTGGCGTCTCCCCGGCAATACCGGGCCGCGCTGCCGATGAGGGAAGCGATGGACATGGTGGAACAGGGGGCGGGCAGCAGCTTCGATCCGCGGATCGTTGAAGTGCTGCGGCGGCGCCACGAGGAATTGGAAGCGATGACCCGGGCCGGGAATTCCGAGGGAACGGGGATGCTGCCCGGATCGGATCACCATGTCTTTGAGGACGGGGAAGGGCACGAGGACGACCCGGAGTCCGGGCCAGTGGCGCAAGAGTACAGCTTCACAGTCGCCATCGCCAATGCGAGGCGTGAAGTCCAACTTCTGGTTGAGATCACCAACGATCTGGGGAACTCCTTGCGTTTGGACGAGACCTTGGCGTTGCTGGCTCTCCGATTGGGCAAGATGGTGCCCCACGACGCCGTCGTCATCTATCTGGTGGAGGGTGACCGTTTGATCCCCCAGTTCGTCAAAGGGGAGAGCTTTCGTTTGTTCTCGTCGCTGAAGATTCCGATCGGACAGGGGCTCTCGGGCTGGGTGGCGGAGAACGACTCACCGATTCTGAACGGACACCCCACAGTCGAGGCGGGGTATTTGAACGACCAGCACAAGCTGACCAACCTTCGCTCGGCGATCTCGGTTCCGCTGAACGGTCGCGAGGGGGTGGTGGGCGTGCTGAGCCTCTACCACCTCCGGCCCGAGGCGTTTGACAGCGGCCACCTCCGGGTTCTGTTGGCGATCCGCGGCAAGGCTGGCTTAGCGATTGAAAATTCCCTCCGGTTCAGCCGGGTGGAGTTCGCGGCGGAGAAGGATGAATTGACCGGCTTGCTCAACGCGGGCTCCCTGTCGAGACTTCTGGAGCAGGCGCTGCGGGAGGCCGCCGGACGCCATGGAATGCTGGCCGTAGTGGTGCTGGATTTGGACGGTTTCAAGCAGGCCAATGACGAATACGGTCATCTCGCAGGAAACCGGGTTTTGCAGGAGATTGCCTTGGGACTGAGCGAATGCTGCCGCAAGAGCGACTACGTTGCGCGGCTCGGGGGCGATGAGTTCGTGTTGGTCCTGCGCGACGCCGATCCCCAAAACCTTTCGGGCATCCTAAACCGGATTCGCAATCTTGGACCGGAGGCGGGCATGACGGCCTGCGGTGCGCCTTTCATCACCATCAGTTCCGGGGTGGCGATGTTCCCGCAGGATGGCCGCGACGCGGAATCATTGCTTGAAACTGCCGACCTTCGCATGTACGAGGCCAAGAAGGAGTCGAAGACCCGCCGGGCTGGCATCCGGTTGGCAGAAGTCGTCGGTGGCGGCGTGCAGGTGGAATGCGCCCCGCGGGTTCACACGGTCCAATCCCTGCTCTCGCTGGCGGTCCGGGAGTGATCCTACTTGAAGCGCTTCTTGTAAGCGAAATCGACACCCACGTAGCCGCTTTCCTGCCTGGTCAGGATGGCCGACCAACTCCGGCTGAACGTCCATTCCACGCGGAACAGCTGGGCATTGGTACTCGATACATCGGTTATGTAGGTGAACAGGATCTCAGGTGTCACCTGTTGCTCAATCGTCAATCTCGCTTGGGGACTACCGGTGAGGCCTGTCAACTGCGGGTCGATCTTCAGTCGGCTAACCCCGAAAAAGCGCTGCAACCGCCCCGCAACGGGATTCGCGATGGCTTGGCCAACCAGTTCGGACGCTCCCAACTGCTGGTACCCCTGGCCTTGGCCGGAAAGAGTCGGGTCGACGGGGGCCCGACCGGTCGCCAGCAGCGTTACGATGTCCGAAAACTGCAACGGAGGGTCGGACCGATAGCTGACATTGAGCTTGTTCATCGGCCCGGCGACGGTCAGGATCACATCGACACCGCGCGCCTTCGTCTCCAAGTCGAGATTCAGCACGGGCTGGATCTTGGTGGGGTCGAAGAAGGAGATCGAGCCTTGGTTGATGTCGTACTTATTCCCGAAAAACACCACTTCGCCCTGGGTGATGTTGACGCGGCCCAGCACGGCGGGATTGGTCGCGGTCCCCCGCAACCGCAAGTTCGCATCCGCGCTGACGCTCTTGGTGACGCTCGTTTGGATCGCGACATCGGGAGCCGTGGATACTTGGACGTCCAGATTCATGTTGGCCAACAAACCGCCCTGGGGAGCGACCTTCAACGGTTGTGCGGTCAGTTGCAGGATCTCGGCCGCGTCCGACTTGGGATTAATGGCGATGCGGTGAATCGTCACAGTGCCCGACACTTGACTCCGTTGGTCGGTACCGGAGAGTGTGATGGATGCGTCCGAGACCGAGCTGACACCCTCGGGATAACGCACGCGCACCTCGCGGGCCTTCGCCTCGACGCGGAAAGCCAGCAGATTGTTGGTCCAAGAGGCAAAGCCGGTCGCATCGACCTTACCGCCACCGGACTCGGCGCTCAGCGACTGGATGTTGGCGCGGGTTCCGGTGAATGTGATTTCGCCGTTGGCGCTGGAAAGACCGTTGGAGAATTCGGCATAGTGGAAATCGCCGTTGCGGAGGATCGCTCGGCCCGAAAAATCGGGAGCCCCGAAGCCTCCCCGCAGGGCCGCGTCCAGAGTGAGAACACCCGAGGAGGTGAGATCCGGACTGATTGTGTGGAGCAGGGCCAGGTTCAGGTCGCCGCGCAATTTGAGGTCGAGCGCGGAATCCGATTGGAGGGGCGAAACAGTGCCGGTCAGGACAATGTCGGTCTGTGGGCCCTTGAGGTGTGCGCTTTCCACCTTCAGTACGGATTTCGACATCGACATCCGGATCGGCCCCACGTTGCCAACCGAGAAGCCGGGTAGGAACTTGACAAGACCGGTACCGGGAAGGGCGTGGAGTTCGACTTTGGGGATGTCGATGGCAGCCGTCATTTCATCGGGCTTCAGGAGGGGCCCCGAGACGGTCAGGGTGGCTGCCAGGGTGCCATCGAAGTTGATCGCCTTCGCGTCTTCCGACTTTAAAATCAAAGCCATCAATGGGTTGAGGGCGGACTCAGTGAACTCGACCTTGCCCTCGGCGGGGTAGTTTCCTCCCAATCGTACGGTGCCCTCCCCTCGGATCGAGGCCTTGGCGGCGTTGGACTCAAAGCGGGCATTCACGACGCCGTTGGTCGTCTGGGCCGTGAAACGGGCGTCGCCGAGGTTCCGTCCGGTCAGTTCCAGTGCGTTCGCCGACCCGTCCGCCGTGATGCGGAGGAGGTCGGCGCGGAAATCGCCGGCGGACTCCGGGGCGATCCTCAACAGGCCGTCGGCGTGGAATTTGCCGAAGCCCTGGATGTCGGGCTGTCGGGCTCGGACCATGGCGATTTCGTTGAGCGCCATGGTGTTGCTGGTGAGGTTGAATTCAAGGTCGGTCTTATGGGCGAGCGAGGCCGAGATGTTGACGCGCTTGGGGCCGGAGACCAAGATGCCAGCGAAAGTCTGCCGGTCGGGGCCTGTCCACTGGACCTTGCCGGAGATGGAATCGAACGGCTGGCCTGCGATCAGGCCTTTGGCCAAGAGGACATCGGCGGTCACAAGAGGAGATCCGATTGTGCCGGACACGGCCCCGGTAGCGGACAAGCGGCCCTCAATTGCTAACTTGAGGGTCTTCAAAGCGGTGATCGCGGAGACGTCGGAATCCTCAAGCGTGCCGCTGGCCATGATGGGCGTGTTGTCCGAAATCTTCCAATTCGCCAAAGGGACCGAACCGTTACCGTGCAGGCGCAACCCGTTGGCCACGATGGTCATGTCTTTGCTTGAGGCGCGACCGTACCGGATCTCCACCTCGCCATCGACCGAGTCCAAGGTCGCTGCCTGGTAGGCGATGCCGGTGGCCGCAACGCGGCCTTCAATCACGGGATCACCCAAAGGCCCGGAAATGCTCCCTCGGAACGAGGCGGTCGAAAAGGCGATCTGGGGGGCCTTCCCGCCGAGCGGTGCGAGGACTTCCGACGGAGTGTGGGAACTCGCTTCTACTTCCAAACGTTCACCCAAGGTTCCGGAAACGGCGACGCGCGTGCCGGGTAGTTCGATCCAGGAGTGGCCGAGGTCGATCCGGCCCGCTTGCGAGTCGTACCGGAGGTCGAGTTCGCCGTGCATCGGAGTTCCGGTAGCGGTTGGAGCGACCGCCAAGTTTGCGGAAACGGTCTGCCTCGCCATGGTGCCGGCGGCCTCGAACGGACCAGACAGAGCTCCGCCGTAGGGCGGTGTTGAAATACCGGCCAAGGACGCTGCGCGCGCGATGTCGAAGCTCAGCAATTTGCCCTTGACGCGGAATTTAGCCCAATCGCGTAGCTCGCCGTCCGCCACAAGGCGGCCTCCGTTTGCCTCGATCTGCGCCCCGTGGAACGTGAGCAGCTCCGGTGCCAATTCGAAGTCCGACGAGAGTCGGACATTGCGGAGCCGTGGCACGGAAATATCGGCGCTGTCGGCATGTCCGGTGGCACTGTAGTCATCCGAGGAGACCCAGCGTGCCGTTCCCTTGGCTTGGAGCGTGCCCGAAGCGCGGGTGTCGAATTCCGCGAGCGCTAGCCGGGCATCGAACTCCCCATGCACTGCGTGGGTCGCGAAGTCTTCCAAGACCGCGTTGGCGAGATGGATCTCGGACTTCCCGGTTCGGACAGTGACCGTTTTGGCGACGATCCGGTTCCGTTCCATGGAAGCTACCGCGTCTACGGAGGCATCGATGGTCCGGCCAAGGAGTTCGACTTTCGTTCGACCAACGGAAACGTTGCCGGTGTAGCGGTCGCCGGACGCCTCGTACTGGATGATCGCCGCAACGTCGCTCGCCCGCGCGTCCCAGGGCACCGACTGGCCGGGCTGGCCTGCGACTTCCAGGAATAGGGTCCCGCCTGTAGTTTCAAAGTTGGCAATCTTGAGGTCTACGATTGTGTCGGCAACCCGCTTGCTGGAAAGTGGCACCTTGGGGCGAGGCAGGTTGGTGGTGCCGTCCGCCATGACGATCAGGTGGGCGTGGGGATTGGTGGCGCTGGTCCTGCCGATACGTACGTCGCGCGTGAACATCGACTGGATTCTCAGTTCGATTGACGCCCGGTCCACCGTCAACAGTGGCGTACCGGCAGGTTCCGTTCCGTGGAGGATGAACTTGGTCACGGTGACAGTGCGTGACGTCCAGTCATACTGGAAACGGCCGAGTTCCACCTTTCCGCCAGTGGCGCGCTCGGTTTCGGAGACGATTGCCGTGCGAATGCGCTCGCGGAGCCAATCGCTGCGGAGAACCAGTACGCCCGCGATGCCGGCCAAGAGCATAAGGGCCGCGACGATGCCAAGGGTCCATCGCAGGAGTTTCACTGAAGCTCCTTTTCGATGTATTCGATCAGAGTGCGCTTGCGCTGTTCGCGCAGCCACGCCTCCAGATCGATATCGGCTCGCTGGCTCACGAGGAGCTGCTCGATGCGAGCCCGGTAC
Organism: uncultured Acidobacteriia bacterium; assembly: GCA_903907865.1. Classification (GTDB taxonomy): domain Bacteria; phylum Acidobacteriota; class Terriglobia; order Bryobacterales; family Bryobacteraceae; genus BOG-234. The sequence goes on along the minus strand of CAIVPR010000078.1, from coordinate 246,004 downwards.
TCGGCCAAAGTGGCGTTCGGGCCCGCGGCTGGGCGGATGTTCTTCTCGAAGTAGCGGCGCACCTCTTCATCCGAAACCTGTACAGCGGGTCGGAAGCGGATGTTCAGGAAATTGAGGAGGTCTTCCTGGCGGGCAAGATCCTGCTCCAACTCTTCAGCGGTGAGGGCGTATTCCGGGAGCTTGGCTAAGTTCCGGTGCTCCTTCTCCCACTCCTGCAGAAGCTGCTGACGTCGCTCGGTGGTCATTGCGCGATAGTGGCCGATGCCCATTTCGACTTCGATGAGGGTCTGGTCGATCAGCAGTTGTGCGGCTTCGCGGCGGGCGGCCTCGCTCACTTGGACGGGCATGCCGTTCTGGAATGCCGTGAGTCGGATCCGGAGTGTGATCGCGGTGTCAGTGATGGCACGCCTCCCGCAGGAAACAGCGACCCGGTCGACAATCTCGGCGTTTGCGTAGATCGCAGCCAACAAAACAAGGCCGGTTACTCGCATCAGAACGCCTGCCCTATCGAGAAGAAGAACTGGAAGTGGCTGATCTGCTGGATCGACGCTTGGCAGGGCGTTGCCGCTCCCACGGCCGAGCACGCCACTAGCTGGGCGTAGCTGCCCGGAAAGCCATTGTACCTGGGTGGATTGATGCTGTAGGCAAAGTCGAAACGCAGCGGCCCGACCGGCGTCCGGTAGCGTACGCCGAAGCCTGCCGCGTGGACCATGTAGTTGAAGTCGGCAAGGGAGTGTTGTTCGGTGCGCAACGACATCTTTCCAAGACTGGTATAGATGTTGCCCGCGTCCTCGAACACCACGCCGTTGATGTTCGATCCGTAGAGAGGAAACCGCAATTCGATGTTGTTGAAGAAGAGCGCCGAGCCGCCGAGCGGGAAGCCAGTCAACAAGTCGCGGGGGCCAGCCTGGTTTTCAGGGAACGCCCGGAGGCCACTGCCACCACCTCCGTAGTATCGCTCGGGCAACGGAATGGGGTCTGTCGCGTCGCCCGCGTTGGAATTGGTGAAGGCGGGTTGGATGCCGAACTGGGTTTCGCGTGCGAGGGTCAGCTTGTCGGTGAGACGGTAGTACGTCGCGTTCCTTCCGAGGATGCGGACGAAACTGGTCTGCGAGCCGAAGGCGCGGGCGGCCAAGCCCACGTCGATGGTGTTGTAGACCCCTTTGTGGGGGTCTGTAGGGTCGTCGCGCCGGTCTTGCACCAAGTTGAAGGCTGCAACTCCGACGCGGACTGATTGTGCCAACCGGGGCAGCAGCAGCGGGTCGATCTTGAGGTTGGACACCCCGACGTTCCGGTAGTTGAAGCGGTAGAACATGGTGATCGACTTCGACTCGTGCTGGACGAACTGGGCCGAGAACTCCTCGCGCTTGGATCGGAAGGTTTTGACGTCGTGGGTGTCGTCGTAGAAGAGCGAAACGTTGGCGTCGAATTTGGTGAGGCCGAAAACGCGCGGCAGAAAGTAGCTGATGGCGGCGCGGCGCTGCAGGGTGGAGAGCCGAGTTTGGAGGCTTACGGTCTGGCCACGTCCGAGGAAGTTCAAGCGGGCGAGGTCGAGGGAGACGCGTGGGCTGAAGCCGGCCGCCCCGCCGGGGTCCGACAGATCCGAGACCGCAGCGCTGCCGCCAATACGCGCGAATTCCGCGCCGAATCCACCGGTGAGCGAGTAGCGGCTGGCTTCATCCAGGTCGTAAAGAACGGTGCGGGTGCGCTCGTCCCCGTCGGGGTTCTGGACGGCCATGTTGACGCGGGCGAAGATGCCGAGATCGTAGAGTCGGCGTTGCGTTTCGGCCATGGCGGCGGGGGACAGGGGGTCGCCCGCCCTGAGCCCGATCTGCTTCTGCACCAATTTCGCGCTTGTGGTGCTGAAACCGGTGACTGCGACGTCGCGGACGGTTTGGCGTTCGCCTTCACCGATGACAAACTTGAGGTCCACCGTGTTCGGCGTGGCACCGGGAGAGGACTCCCACTCGAAGGTGACGCCCGCAAAGCCGGCGGCACCGTAGGCTTGGATGACGGTTTCGCGGTCGGCTGCGATGTTGAACTCGGAAAACACCTGTCCTTGTTGAGAACTTAGCGTGCTCGCGGTACGGGAGAGGTCGAGCTTGTTGGCACCCTCGATGCGCAGGGAGGAGACGCGGAGCTGGGGCCCCTCTTCAATCATGAAAAAGGCGGCGACGTCGCCGTTCTTGCCGTTGTAATCGTCCTCGGTGCGGGAGGTGACCTTTACATTGCTGAAACCGTTGGAGCGGTAGAGTTCGGCGATGGCCTGCTCGTCGCGGCGGCGGAGGGCCTCGCTGTAACGACCGAGGCGGAGGTCGAACGAGGCGGGGACGAGGAAGAGGCGTTCGCGGATGGTCTGCGTGTTGAAATACCGGTTGCCCTGCACTTCGACGTGCGCGAGACGGTGGCGTTGGCCGAGGTTGATCGTATAGGTTAGGACGGTCTTGCCGTCGCGGGTTTCGGGATCTGCCGCTTCAACCTCGGCCTCGAAGTAGCCGCGGGCTTGGAAGTAGTCGCGGAGGTTGTTTGCACCTTCCGCGAGGAGGTCGGCGTCAACGGTGCGCTCCTCGAAAATCGGCACGTGTTGCTTGAGTGTGGAGCGGCTGACCTTGGCCCCTTCCGCATGGACTTCGACGATGGAGCCGGGGTCGACAGTGAGCAGAGGGGTCCCGTCAGGCCGGATTCCGTCCAAGGTGACGGTGGCCTTCAGGCGGTTTGCAGTCTGATACTTGGCCCGGATGTTGTCGACGCCGGTGCGTGTGCGGTTTTGCGTGATGCCGCGATAGCCGGGCACGAGGAAACGGGGCCATCCGGTGGCGCGGGTGGCGTCGTGGGCGGAAAGCACCGACATGTCGCCTTTGAATTCGGGTGTCTTGTATTTGATCCGCTTGCCCGAGTTGACCAGATACACGACGTTGATCTGTTGCCATGTGGTGTCAGGCTCCTCGCGGTGGCTGACGGTGGCGTTGAGATAGCCGTTGGCGAGGAGCATGCGGCGAAGGTTCTCCTCGCCAGCCGTGACCTGGGCGGGGTCGTACGGGAGGCCGAGTTCGAGTCCGGCCGCTCCAGCCAGTTGTTCGTGCGACGGGGGATCGGACAAGGAGCCCTCCACCGAGACGTGTCCGGTGAACCAACTGTTCGTGGTGATGAAGCGCAGGGCGACGCGATCGGCAACGGGCGTGGCGTCGACTTGAATGTCGCGGTAACGACCGGTGGCGTAGAGGCGCTCAATAGCGCGGCGGACGGCTGCGGGACGGTAGAGGTCGTCGGGCTTCAGGGGCAAGATTTCGCGGATCTCGCTCAGCTCGAGAGGTTGGCGTGCCGGGTCGAAGGTGATGGAAGCGATTCGTTTGCCGTCCAGATTCTGGGCAGACGCCGGGGGCAACTCCTGCGCCCGCGCCGAGGCGAGATGCAGACAGACGGCGAAAACGCTCAATACTTGGCGGTGCCGCAACTGATCCATCTTACCAAGAATTGGGGTCCCAGAAACGTCCGCTAGTTTGCGGTAGGTATGCGCTCGATGTGGTCGATAACGACGAGGGGCAGCGGATGCTTTTTCGGCGCGAGGTCGAGGCCCAGTTGTTTGTTGAGCGCGTCGAAAACGGTTAGGCCGCCCGCCGGAACGGCCCCGGGTGTGGCCGTTCCGTTCAGGACTCCGCGGCCGGTCCACTGGAGGGTGAAATCGTAGTGGCCTGTGAGGCCGGTGAGGTCGACCACGGGGTGGTCCAGGTAGGCTTTGGCGTTGTCGGGGAGCCAGTCGGCAAGGTCGGCCATGCTCATGTTGGTGCAGGTGAAGGTGCGGATGCCGTCGACGACGTTGCGCTTGCACTGGCCGTCGGGGTCTTTGCTAGTTGTTTCCACCAGCCTTGGCCCGCGTTTGCCGATGGAAAGGGCGTAGACGGGCACCACTTTCTCTTCCATGTGGACGGCGAGTTTGAATCGGTCGGCGAGGAGGGCGCGCAGCATCAGTTTCAGGTTGGCATCGGTCGTGTCGGGGGCGGACTTGGCGACAAGGTCGAACGTGTCGGAGGCGAGCCATGCGGGAGCGCCAGAGATCATGTCGTCCTCGGCGCTCCAGGCAGTCGTGACCAAGATCTTGAGCGGGACGCCTTGGATCTTGACGCGCCCGTTCTGGAGATTGAAATCGGGCTTGGCGCCCGGTTGGCTGCGGTGGATCTCGGCGACCTCGAACTCCTGCGCGTAGGCGGCGAAGGAGCAGAACGCGAATATGCAAGCAAGCTGTTTGTTACCATGTGCGCGAAGCATGTCAATTCTGGAACGTTATAGCAGGCAGACGCGTTACACGCCGTTTGGAGTTGCGGGGCAGGAACGGCTCGGAGGCGGGTCGGCGGTGATCGTGGGCTGCGGGGCGCTTGGGACCGTGCAGGCGGGGTTGCTCGTCCGGGCAGGGATCGGGATGCTGCGGCTGGTGGACCGCGACTACGTGGAGGAGAGCAACCTGCAGCGCCAGATCCTCTATACGGAGGCGGATGCCCTGGCGGGGCTGCCCAAGGCGGAGGCCGCGCGCCGGCATTTGCTGGAGGCGAATTCGGGTGTCCGGGTCGAGGCGTTCGTCTCCGATTTGAATCCGGAGAATGCGGAGGAGCTGTTGGGGGGCGTCGACGTGATCTTGGATGCCACGGACAACTTCGAGACGCGGTTGCTGGTGAACGATTTCGCGGTGAGGGAGGGGGTGCCGTGGATTTATGGGGCGGCGGTGGGGGCTTACGGGATCGCGATGCCGATACTGCCGGCGTTACCCGGCGATGATTCGGCGTGCTTCCGGTGCATCTATCCGGAGCCGCCCTCGGGGGCGCAGCCGACCTGCGAGACGGCGGGGGTGATGGGGCCGATCACGAGCGTGGTCGGGTCGATTCAGGCTATGGAGGCGTTGAAGATTTTGGGGGGGCGGCGGGATCAGGTTCGACGGAAGATCTTCACGGCGGATCTGTGGAACGGGCCGGTGCGGGAGACGTCGATGCCGGGTCGGGATGCTGATTGTCCGACGTGCGGTCGGAGGGAATTTGCGTATTTGGAGGGGAAGAAGCGGGCTCCGGTGAGTTTGTGCGGGCGGAATGCGGTGCAGATCCATGAGCGGCGGCGGCCTTTGGATTTGGCGGCGTTGGCACTGCGGTTGGAGGCGGTGGGGAAGGTGCGGGTCAACGAGTTCGCGCTGAGGTTGGAGGAAGGGGAGTTTGAGATTACCGTGTTTCCGGATGGCCGGGCGATTGTCAAGGGGACGCAGGATGTGGGGGTTGCGCGGAGTTTGTATTCGCGGTATGTGGGGAATTAGATTCAGGGGGCTTGGAATAGCAGGCTGGAGCAGGTGACGCCACTTTCGGCCTTGAGGAGCTCGGAAAGGTCCAGTTCGCGGACTTGGAAACCGGCGGCGCGGAGTTTGTTGGCGGTTTGGGGGAAGGCCGAGGGCATAATGACTGTGTCGTTGACGCGGAGTGCGTTGGCGGCGGAAGGTTCGTCGGGGGCTACGTCGATTCGGCGGTGGCCGGGGAAATAGGCGGGGTCCACCCAGTCGCGGTTGATCAGGAGGGTGTCGTCGCCGATGTTGGAGACGGCGGATTTGAGGTGGAGGCAGTTGCGGAGCTCCACGGGGTGGACGCGGTAGCCGTAGGGGCGCAAAATCAAAGCCAGTTCTTCGATTCCGGCTTGGTCGGTGCGGTTGGAGAGGCCGACGTGCAGGTCGCGGTCGATGCGGAGGACGTCGCCTCCTTCGAGTATGCCGGGTGGCCGCATGTGGAGGACGGGGCGGAATCGGGCGATCGCTTCGGCCAAGGTGGGACGTTCGCCGCGTCGGCTCTCGCAGCCCATGGTGGTAATGACGGCGATTTCATCAAGGATGAGGGCAGGGTCTTCTACGAAGACGGAATCAGGGAAGTCGGGTAGGGCTGGGAGTGAGAGGACGGCGGCTCCGAGGTCTTGGAGGGAGAGCTCGTAGGCGAGGTGTTGTTGGTGGGCGAGGGCTGCGTCGATGGGGACGCGGGGGAGCCAGGTAAGTTCGCAGTTTGCGAGGGAGGAACTGACGGTGCGGGTGATGGCGGTTAGGTGCATGGTGGAAATACAAAAGGGGGAGGGCCGAAGCCCTCCCCCCTTTTGGGTTGGTGTTGAAGGATGGTTAGAACGAGACGCCTTCAGCGCTGTTCGTGCCACGACCGGTGAGCACTTCAGCCAAGTAACCCATGGCAACCGCGTTCGGCGTGCCGAGACCACCGTAGGTGATGTAGGCGAAGCCGTGCGCATACTGGAAGTTGCACTGGGCAATCGCGAAGCCGGTGAAGGCTGGGGCGGTAGCGGGGAGGGCCGAGGTGAGCGTGAAGGAATAGGCTTCGGAAGGGTTATATGCTGCCTGGCCATTTTCGTTCGTGTTGGGAGCCGCTACAATGATCGGCGTCTGACCAGCCACACTCTGTCCGTAAAGTGCCAGAGTGCAGGTGCCGGACTGGGCGTTGCCGCTCTGCTTCACGCCAGTGTTGGCGAAGCCAGTCGGGGAAGCGCTGATGGTCGTGTTGGAGATTGCGAAACCTGTCTCAAACCCGTTGGCATTGCTGACAAACGGGAAGAGGAGGCTCGTGGTGCACTGCGTGAACGAGAGGAGCGTAACCGAGGTGGTGGAGGTACCAAGCGCGAAGCTCGGAACCGAGGTCACGGGGTTAGCCGTTGCAAAGCTAGCGGCTACGGTCAGAGCGGGAGAGCCCGCCGTGATCGCGGCAGTGCCAGCCTGCAGGTAGACCGGGACGTTGGCGAGTTCGGAAGCGCCAGTCGACTCGGCAGTAACCTCATAGATGATTGTGGCAGTGCCGTTGGTGACAGGAACCTGGTAGACGCCGCTGGAAGCAACGTCCTGGTAGCTGTTGGCACCTTGGGTGAGAGTGCCGATCTTAAGCTGAGCGGGCGTGGTCACCGGGGTTTGGTTGTTGGAGGTGCTGTTCGTCTTGGCAGTTTCCGAGATCTGGCCGGTAAGGGTCAGGGTACCGTTGGTAACCGTGATCGGGGCGTAGACACTCAAGCCCGCAGGAACATTGCTCAGAGCAATCTTAAGCCGCGTGCCGGAATTAAGCGAGGTGGCGGTCTCAGGAAGCGTCGCACCTGCAGCCTCGTCGGCAAGCGTCTTGAAGGCGTTTGAGAAATTCTCGGCAAACTTCACGACAAATGACGGAGCGGCGCTGGAAGATCCACTGTTGTTGAGCGAGCCGCACACGCCGAAGGAGCTAGAGTAGGAGAAGCTGCCGGGGGTTCCGGTCTGGGCGCTTTGGATCTTGTTCTGCTGACCCGAGGTTGCGGCATCACCCCACACGGTAGTCGCCTGGAGGCCGTTGGAGACATAGGCGAGAACGGGGGCTCCACCGCCGGCACTGATCGCGCCCGGCGTGACACCGGTGCCCGACGCGAAGCCTTGAATGGTGATTCCGACCGGGGCCCCACCGTTTGGGGATGGGATGCTGGTGGCATTCACACGGACATTGGAGACGGTGTAGGTGGTGGTACCGGCCGCCACCGCGATGCCGCCGATGGTGAAGCTGGAACCGTTCACCGTGCTGGCGTTGGCCGGAACGGCGAGAGCAGCCGCGGTCGTTGCGCCAGTCGAGGACAGGTTGATTTCGCTTGTGGTGGTGTTCACGGCCGTGCTGGTGATGGTCACCGAGGGCGACAGGTAGAACTGGACGGACAACGTGGCAGGCGCGCCGGATGTGCAGCTAAACGTGAACGTGGGAAGCAATTCAGTCTGGCCTTCCGCCCGAATGAAGTTGACCGTGGTCGGGGTGATGGCGGTCGCGCAGGTGGCCTGGCCGAATGCCAAGCTGCTGAACATCATTGCGGCACCAGTGATGCCGAAAAGCTTGATGCTAAAACCTTTCATGTGTTTCTCCTTGTGATTTGTACTGCTGGAAATGAATGAATCGGGAAGTCCTCAGAAACCTGAGCCTCAACTACAACGGATGCAATTGTACTACTTGGGACTTCTCCGTGTCGGGCGGAGGGGCATGGCGCGCCTGCTTTCCTAGAGCGGTCAGCAAAGGCGATACATCTTGAAGGGTGCCAGCTTTTTATTTTGATTGTGCCAGCTACCCGAACTGAATTGTTATATCGATAACAAGGTTACACCAAACCCCTAACCCTTGTCAAGCAAGGATTCTTGGTGCGGTGGTTTAGCTCTGGGACCTTAGCCCCATGGATCAACTATATCGCGCCTGTGAAGTCTGCGCAAGAGGAAACTGCAAATATGATGGAAATTTCATTATTGGTAGGCCAGCGGTACCGCGTTGCCATCCCGAGCGCCTTGCCTGAGGATCAGGGTGGCGGTGGAGGTTGGGGCCAACGAGGCCGGAATTGTGAAGTTGACTTGGTAGAGGCCGATGAATCCCGGAAGCAGGCCGGCAAAGGAAACGGGAGCCACGGTGCCATCAATTACTACCGTAACCTGCGTGGCAACGATCCGGAATGCGCCTGAGAGGGTCGTTGCTCCCAGTCCGGCGCAGTAGGCGGAAACATATTGTCCGCGCTGTGCCGGGTTGGTAGGGCCGTTGAGGGAACCGTCAGCGTTCAAGATTGCCCCGACCACCCGTTCACCACCGGTTCCGATAACAAAGATTCCAGGTGAGGTGGAAGAAACGACGACACTTCGGCTGGCCGAGCCGGCAGGACCTGAAACAACGAGAACTGCGGTACCCGGCGCTGCGCTCTCGGGGAGGATCGCGTTGACTTGGAAAGGATAAGCCGCAAGAACCTTCAAGGGGATCCCGGAAAGGGTCACATTGGGTGGCGGGCTCGTGGCAGCACCCGCCAATCCGGTCCCGAAGATGGAGATGAGGCCTCCGGGCGAGATCACCGTCCCGTAGCCGGCTGAATCAGTCACCGATGTGATGCTTGGAGCCAAGGGAGCAGTCTGGATTGTACCGGATCTCGTCAGTTGCAGGGCGGTACCGGAGTTTGGGGGAATCCCCGTACTGGTTGCCGCGGACAAATCGACCACCTGCGCGCCTTTCTGCGCCGTGAAGTCGACCTCATAGGCGGCTTGGCTGCCGTCGCAAAAAGCATAGCGGATTCCTGTGGGCAGCGCGGGCGATGCCGCCGACGTCCAAGGATCCTGCAGGTCCATGGCGGGACACATACCGACCGGAGAACTGAGCGCCGCGCCAGCCGCGATCGGCGATGCCACGACGAAGGGTCCGGGTGCCTGCGTAGGGACAACTCGGAAAGCCGCCGCTATGCTGCCTTGGGAACCAAGGTAGTCTGCCAGCGACGGCCGCGCGGAAGCCGGATTCGGATCCGAGATCAAAATGGAGCCGTCGGCGGCGATTCCCGCGGCTGCAACCGCAGCGCTGCCCAGCGGCCGTCCCGCCGCGCCAAGGTTGATCAGCAGGCCAACGGGAGTGCCCGCGTTGATTCGATCGCGGAGGTTGTCGAAGCCGGGATCCTCCAACACAATGGATCCTTTGGCGAACTGCGCCGCAACCCACGGGTCCGCGATGGGGTTGCCGTTTTCAGAGATTTGGAACCCGATGGGCGTGGTTAGCCAGGCATTGAGGGCAACCGGAGTGGCAAGGCCGTTGGGCGATGCAAGGGTGCCGGTGTTCTGCTGGAAACGGATGAGCGCGGCGAGGGTGGCTACAAGGCCTCCCTGTTGGGCCAGCGTGGCTGGGCCCGGACCAAGCAGTGCAGGACTGTTTTGTGTAAACTGGGGAAAATTTGGAATGGAGCCGGGTACCGCCAAAGCGCTGAAATCCACCGTCTTGCCCCCCGCAGAAATGGAACCAACAACCACTCCCGCCGCCAAGGGCATCCGCACAGCTACGCGGACTATGCCGGAGGCATCGGTAGTTGCCGGAGCCTGGTAGCTTGCCCCCGGGGAAACCGTGACCGACGCGGGCACGCCGGAAAGCGGTGCTCCGGCGGAATCTTTCAAGACGGCGATGAACTGGGCCGGCAGCGCGCTGCCGGGGTAGGCAGACTGCCGGTCGCCCGACACCAGCGTCAATGTCGGCAGCGCAGCAGCAACCGGAGCGATGACATAAGATGCGCTCGCCTTATCCGCACCGCTCTTGGCGACGACCTGGAGGGAAACGGTTCCGGACTTGGCAGCAGGTGGAACAAGGATGTCCCACTGGAACACGCCGGACTGCGCTAAGGTCGAAAAACTTGGCTGGCCGGTAATTGTGAAGTCCAAGGCGGCACCGGGCGCGAAGCCGGTGGCGGCGATGTGTACGCGTCCCCCGGGGACCACCAAGGCAGGAGACGCCGTCAGGGCCGGGTGACGCGGGTTCAGATGCTCGACGGCGGTGGCGGCTCCTGGCTGCAGGTCTATGGATCCACCCTCGAACGTCTGTGAAAGCACTCCTGTCGCGGACAAAACAATGTCTCCGGTAGGTGCTCCCAGCGCACCGGCAGGGCCTGTCAATGCTAGATATCGGGCGAGAATCAATCCCGAAGAGAGGTAAGACCCCAGGGTTCCGGAAGTGACCGCATAGATGGTGCCACCCGTGAAGGATTGCGAAACCCCTGACCGGCCACCCGTGCTAAGGAATGTGCTCGCGCTCCCGACCGGTGCCCCGGGCTGGCCTGAAATGCCTCCCAAGAGAAACCACTTGGCAGCTACGGCTGAATGAACCACTACGGCGGGGATGCCGGCCAATGCGGCACCGCTGACGAATTTCTGCACATTTCCCGGCAGCGGGTCGGAGGCCGGATAGCCCAGTGTTCCGGTGAATCCACCGTTGGTCAGATAAGCCGCGTAGAGGCCACCGGTCAAGAGCCATGCGGTCCCGGAGTTGTCAGCCTGCGCGATCAGGTAGATGGTGCCGGATCCGTCGGCGGCTACCAGTGTTTGGACGTACCCTGCACCTGTGCGCGTAGCAGGGGAGGCGACCGGAAGTTTGACGGAAAGTGCATTCCGGTAAACGGCGGCTTGGAATGCCTGCGCAGTGGCCGAGCTGGGGGTCCCTTCGCCGACTGCGCAGCAGACAGAAGAAACGCGTATGTTGATCGGCAGACTCGTCTTGCCCTCGCCGGTCACGTAGATGCTTGCCACTCCGCCCGCTACCGCCTTCAAAGTAGCGGTATCGCCAGCGCCTTGGACGGTGGCAACGGCACCGTTGCTTGTGGACCATGAGAGCGCACGGCCCGTGGCGAGTAACCCGTGCGCATCGATCGCGATCGCGCGCAGAGTGGTGGTATCGCCGGGTTGCAGCGAAAGTCCGGTTGCCGCGCCGGTTATGCTGAGTTGCGTCAAGGAGTATAAGACGATGGGTGTGCCACCCGGAGTCTGCTCAATCCTGCCGTTCTCGAAGGTCTGTCGGACCAGCCCCGCCGCGTTCACAGTGATGGGCGAGGAAGTGGGGAACCCGAGGGTGGCCGCTCCTCCCGTCAGGTTGTATGCGCCAAAAAAGTCACCGGAGACTGCATAGGCAGGTGCGGTGGAGGAGGATGCCGGATAGGAAACCGCCACGCCGTTGGCGAAATATTGCTGGTTCCCCGCGACCCCCGAGACGGAGGTGACAGCCGCGGGCACGGCGATTGGCGCACCCAGCGTACCGATACCACCTCCGGCGGACCATGCCGTGAAATAGGGATCTTTCACGCTCATGTTGGCATTGCTGTAGGAGAACAGAGCGTAATTGCTGGTGAAGATTTGGTAGACGCAAGTGCCGAAGCTGTTGGTGGGGCAGGTTGCCGTGTCCATCGTGGGGTAACCCGCGGCACCCACCCCGACTGCGGTGTAGTAGTTGTAAATGGCTCCCCAAACCTGCCAGACCAAGGGCGGGTCATCGGCGGCATTTGGATTCGCCAAGACCAACGCGTAGACGCTCGGATTTACGCCTTGGTCCGCCCATGTGACGGTGCCGTCCACCGTATTCCCGCCCTTGTCGTTCCAGGTGGGCGATCTTGCACCCGAGGTGCCGGCAAACGTGGCTTGCTGCACGTGGTTGGCAGGGTCCACAATCGTCTGGCCTTGGAGGTATGCCGTGTTTTGAGACCATGTAGCACCATTCGCAACCTTGGCAGCGAACAGCTGTTGCAAACCGGGAGATCCAAGGGCTGTCACATCAGCAGTGGGAGCATTCACCAGCGCGGAAAATTGGCCGCGATAAAAGGCGGTGATGAAAGCAACCTGGATGGCGGGCGTAGGAGAATTGCTACCCACCGTCGCAGCCAACAAGGCTTGGGTGCCAAACAGGAGCGCGGCTGTGCACAAAGCGAAGGCGGGAGACGGAAGACGCATAGGAGGTGATGTCACGTTTGCCGAAGTTGCCCGGTTGCACGGGCTTGGTTCTATTTGATGTATAGGTTGACCACGTTGGAACAGGCCAGTGCCGAGTTCGGCAACGGTACGCAGAAGGACAGGGGAACAGGATTGGGCGCGGCCGGAATCGTCTGTGGCACCGCAATGTTGATCTGCTGGAGGGCTGGGAAGCTCCCCTGGGCTCCAGCGAACTGTGGAATCAGATTCGTCTGATTGCCTATATTCACGGTGACTTGGCCTGTGACAGGAATGGCGAGACCTGTCCCGAAAATGAGGACGATGTCGCCCCGCGCGACCGGATGGTTCGAATCGTTCGTCGCACCGTCAGTAAAGTTGACAATCCCCGGATTGAAGATTCCCGGCGAACTCGGCTGCAGCGTCACTTTGAAAGGATCGCTCTTGCCCGCTTCGGTCGCCACCACGACGTCGGCGGCCACTGCGGAGCCGAGCGCGGCCGGAACAATCAAATTGATCTGCGTAGCGCTGGTGTAGACCAGCGATGCCTGAAGACCGTTGAACGTGACCGTGACATTCTTTCCAGCCAGGTTGACTCCGAAAAGGGCGGCGTAGGCACCCGGAGAAAGCACGCTTTTAAACGAGGCCGCATTGGCCAGGCCGGTTATCTTGATTCCCGCCGCCCCAACCGTGAACGTAACGGACACTGTGGCGGTCCCGAAAGCTCCCGAGTCAATGGTCACCGTGGCACCGTAGATCCCGACAGCGAGGGCCGAGGGATCCGCCGTAAGGTAGACCGCAGTATTGTTTTGGCCGAAGGCTGGGCTTGCCGTCAGCCAGTTGGCACCCGTGAGGTACGCAATAGTCACCTTGAATGGCAGGACACCTCCACCCGCGTTGGAAATCTGGACTGCCGCTGTCTTGGCGTTGCCCTGGGCGGATCCAACAAGTTGGATTGGTGTCGAATCGACAGAGAGCAAGGGGAAGTAGGATGCCGAGCAATCGTTGTTTGCTTGACAGTCGCTCCCTATAGCCACGGGCAAGTAGCGCGGGATAGCATCAGTAGAGGTTCCCACTGACACGTTTGATACGGGAGCCAAGTTAACGGTGAACGAAGGTGGACTAATGGCGAGTCCGCACGGCGTTTGGGGTACTACGAGGAAGACGGGTATCTGCGCGATTTCCTTTAGATTCGTGTTTCCGTCAAGAACTTCGTAAAGGACGTAGCCGGCCCCGCCCGACAGCGGCACCTCCGAGACCGAGGTGAATTGATTGGTACCTGGTGGCAGGTACGCGATCGTGGTCACAGCGGATCCACCGATGCCGTTTGCATCCGCGCCGTTCACCCGTGAGAACAGCAATTGATTCCCACCCGCGGTGAATGAGCCGGAACTGACAGTTGTACCGTAGCCCCCGGCGGACGTTGAAACCGTACCGGAACTGCCCACAATATTATCTGGAACGAAAATGCGCGCGTTGGACCCATAGCCCGAGAACCGCACAATTATCCTGGTTCCGGTATCCGCACCGGCACCCAAGCCAGCTTCCTTCGGGGCAAAACCACCAGGAAATCCCTCCGTCAGCCGAATCGTTGACGACGATGTCGTCGTGGCGAACGTTGAGAAGTCCAACGGGGAAGGCAGTGGCGACTCCACGCACGGAATGCCGTTGCCGATGTTCGACGTCAACAGGGAGGTAGTGGCCAAAGCTATGGGCAAGGGAAAACCGGCACCCGCCATGTTGAGGCCGACACTAACCAAAGTCAAAGTCACGGTGGATGACCCGACACCGTTGCTCAACATACCCGGAGCCGCGCGGAGCCCTTTCACCGAGAACACAACCGGCTGGGAGGCAGGCGTGGGGACCGTGTAGGACGCGACCACGAGAAGGGTGGACGACGAGTACAGTCGAACGGTGGTTCCAACCGGGGAGGCAGATCCAGGATTGGTCGATACCGCAAGGTTCAAGGGGAGCCCACTATCATCCTGTTTGTTGGTGATGTTGGTGTTAAGCGTTAAGAATACCGAGCCTTGGACAAGGCCGGAACCTCCCGTACAAGTGATGGTCAGGTCGCCGACACGCTCCGAGAGCCCTTCCACGTGAACCTGCGGTGTGGTGTTACTCGGAATACACGATGGAATCGTCTGTCCAAGAACCAAGCCGGCCCAAGAAAACCCACCCACCAGCATGCACAAGCGGCTCCAGTTCATAGCACCCAATATTGTATCGCGTCTCCGACCATTTGAACACGTCCCGGAACGATCCACGCCGAGAATGTCGCGCTCCGTACGCAGGAGATCACCACTCCGAGTACGCCGTGCCCTCCAGGCTCTTCCCGCTCGCGCCGCTGCGGACGTCGAAGATCCCGGGCTCGCTGGTGCTGACCGCCTGCCCGGCGTCCTCCATTATGATTTTCCACGTTTCGGCGCTGCCGGTCATGGGGTCCTTGGGTACATCGCGGAGGTAGCCGTCGGTGGCGAGGTCGCGCAATTGCTGCGGGGCCTTCTGCTTGTCGTAGGAATACTCGTCGATCGCGTTCCGGATGGCCGAGAGATTGTTGTGCAGCACCGTTTCCTTGGCGCGGACGATGCCCTTTTGGTAGTAGGGGACGGCCATTGACAGCAGGGTGAGCATGATCGCCATCACGATCATCAGTTCGATGAGGCTGAAACCGGCCCTGCGCAGGCGTTTGCTACCACTCGGAGTATGGTGTTCCATCGGCAGCCCTTTCCGTGCTCTTGGTGTAGACGTCGAAAACATTTTGCCCGCCCCAGCCCTGGCTCTTGGGATCGTCCTGCATGCTGCGTATGCCCCACTCGCGCGTCCTGGTCATGGGGTCCAGCGGAATCCGGCGCAGGAACTTGATTTTGGTGTCGGCCCCTTGGCCCGCACCCTTCACACCTTCGACGAGCGCCTCGAGGGTTTTCGGGTAATTGAAGGTGTCGATGCCGTCCGCCGGACCCAGTTTTCCGGCGTCGGCCATGTCCTTGTACTTGTCGATAGCCTCGCGGATCTCGCGCAGGGAGCGGTTCAACTCCCGTTCCTTCATGCGGCGTACATTGCCGCGGGCCAACGGCACCGCCATGGAGGTGAGGATCAGCAGGATGGTGAAGCCGACGATCAACTCCACCAACGACATGCCACGGCGATTGCGGGCCGACGTCTTGGGCTCGAAGAACCACATGGCTATTTCACGTTGACGACGAGCGCGGTCGGCCGCGTCGCCGGAATCGGCCCGTTGGCATTGAACAGGGCGATGTTGATCGGGTTCAGCAGGGTTTCACCGCGCCCCACCGCCTGCAGGGTGATCTGGAAGAGCGATCCTGTGCCGGAAATGGGCAGGACGTCCGGCCCACCCGGGATACCGGCTTCGGCCGTGCCCGAATCGTTCAGGATGTTCTTGGTCATGGCGGACGCGTTGCCGCCCCGCTGGGGAAGGTCGCCGGGCGCGATGTTGAAGACCCGGATGATCTTGGGGTCGAACTGCAGGCTGGCGGCCAGTTGGGTCATGTTCTGCACGTTTTCCGCATAGATGGTGACGGTGCGGATCTGGCTGAGGGTCATGTCAACGCCGTTGGGCGGCTGGAAGGTGACTCGTGCCAAACCCGGAACGCCGGGCGGGGGAGGCGGCGGACCACCCGGCACGCCGGGAATGGCGTTTGGCTGGGCGGGAGGCGGCGGCGCGTTGTTGACTTGTGCCGGCTGCGTCTCGATGGGCGCGTTGTTGGCTGGCGTGGGCGGTGCCGTGACCGGCGGCGGAACCATCGACGGAACCGGCGCGGCGGAGGTGGTGTCGGCAGAATCTTTCGCCGGGGCCACCCGCCTCGGGGCGTAGCTGACCTTGATCTGCTGGGCATTGCCCGCCGCGACGCCCTTCAGGTTGCTGCCGGTGATGTCGGGCGAGCGGATAATGTGGGGGACCAAGGCGATCACGAGTTCCGTGCGGTCCTTCTGCACCGTTTCCGCGCTGAAGAGGCGTCCGAGAACCGGGATGCCGCTCAATCCGGGGATGCCGGTATTGGCCTTGCTGTCGGTCTGCTGGATGATGCCGCCAAGGAGGTTCACCTCGCCGTCGTGCATGCGGATGTCGACGGTGGCCTTGTTCTGGCTGATTTCGGGCTCGGATACACCGCCAAGGTCGATGCGGTCCTTGACCTGCGAGACATCGAGATCCACGTGCAGCGATACGGAGTTGGCGTCGTGCACATAGGGGGTGATTTCCACGTTGACGCCGACGTCGAGGAAGGTGAACTGCGTATTGACAAGCGAGTTCACGCCGACGCCCGCAACGCCAGGCTGGAAGCTGCCGGTGGCAGTCGGCACCTTGTCGCCGATCTTGATGGACGCCTTGATCTTGTCGGTGGCGCGAATCTGGGGAGCCTGCAAGACGCGCGTGCCGGAATTGTTGAGGACGGCCTCAAACTGGGCGCCCGGGAGTGATGTCAGCGAGTAGTCACTGGTGCGGATTCGTCCGAGGTTGGTGAGGGGAACCGTGGACGTCGTGCTGGTGGTGGGCGTCGTGGTCGTTGGAGTTGTGGTTGTCGTTGAGGCAGCCGCCGGGTTGGTGATGCTCGAACGCGGGGTGAAGTTGGCGCTGGTGTTGATGCCGGTTGGCGCGATCGCAGCGGTGAGATTGCGCATGTAGGTGCTGCTGACCTGCATCACGAGAATGTCGACGATGACTTCGGACTTCGGCTTGTCAAGGTCGGCGATGAGCTTTTCCACCAGGGCCATGGTGTCGGCTTCGGCGCGAACCACCAGCACGTTTTGCGCAGTGTAGTTGAAAACCTTTTGGACGTCGACGACAGTGCGGAGGACGGTCAGCAGCTCTTGGATTTCCTGCGGTCCGGTGATGTTTTGGAGATAAAAGACCTTGACCACCTGCTCGGCGTATTCGCGGCGCTTGGTGGGGTTGTCAACAGTGACGAAGATGGTGTTCGGGGAAAGGGGCTTCCAAAACGACTTGGTGGTGAGGGCGAGTTGGTCCAGCGATTCCTCCAGCGTGGTGCGGGTGAGGTCGATTTGGACCTGCTGGAGGGTCTGCTGCTGGGCGTATTCGGGATCGAAGAGGACGTTGACTCCAGCCACCTTGCAGACGGTTTCGAACAGAACCCGCGGCTTGTTGGTCATCTTCAGGTTGATCAAGTCATTATTGAAGGCGCGGAGTTCGGGGAGGGCCTGCAAAAGGTCCGTGTGCTCCTGGCTTTCCTGCTTGGCGACTTCGGAGGGGGTGAGCGACGCGGTGCCTGGCCCGGCGGCACCGGACTTGTTGCGTTCGATCATCTCTTTGGTGCGGCGCATCTCCTGCGCTGCGATGTCGGAGGCCGGATCGAGTCCGTAGGCCTTCTCGAATTCGGCGAGGGCTTGGTCGAGCTTGCCGCCGGACCGCAGCTTCTGGCCGGCCTTGACGTGCGCGGCACCAGCCTCGAAGCGTACGCGCCGCAGGAGAAGGGTGTAGGAGGGATCGCCGGGATCCTGGGCCATCGCCTGCTCGGCGAGTTCGAGGGCATGGTCGAGATTTCCCTTGACCTCCTCGGCGCGGGCCTCGGTACGAAGCTTGTCACCCTTCTTGGTCCTGGCCATCAGCGGCCCCGTGGGAAGGGCGAGCAACACGGACAGGAACACTGCTGTAATACGTTGGAAACGGTTCATTGCGGGTCTGCCAATTGGATCCGGTTGATGGTGACGGGCCCGCGCGGGTCCCAGCGGCACACCGGCGGGGTTTATCATCGTAATGTCTGACGCGTGGCGGGTCGCCCGCGTTCAAGAGGAAAGCGCCGCGGATGCGGCACAAGGGAAGACGACGGCGTGGCGAACGCAAGGGACGAAGGAAAAGTACTCAGCGACAATCGCCAAGCGGGCCACAACTTCTTTCTGTTGGAGCGCTACGAGGCCGGTGTCGTTTTATCGGGCACCGAGGTCAAGGCCGCCAAAGCGGGCAAGGTGCAGTTGCGCGAGGCCTACGCGACGGTCGAAGACAACGAGGCGTGGCTGCTGAATGCCCACATCAGCGAATACAGCCACGGCAACCAGTTCAACCACAGCCCCGTGCGGTCCCGCAAGCTCCTGTTGCACAGGCGCGAGATCGACAAGCTGAGGGTCGCCATCAAAGAGAAGGGACTGTCCATTGTCCCCACAAAACTCTACCTGAAAAATGGTAGGATCAAGTGTGAAATAGCGGTCGCCAAGGGTAAGAAATTCCACGACAAGCGCGAGTCCGAGCGGGCCAAGACGGCGGAGTCCGAGGCGCGTGCGGCGGTCCGCGAAAGCAAAATGCGTTGAATCGGACGCAGTTACCGTTGTATAAACAGGGAGACGAGTGTTCATGGATTTGAAGCTGGCTTCGGGCCGTCCGGCGGAGTTCGAGTGCGACGCACTGGTATTGATTGAGACCGAGGGTGGGCGGCGGGCGGAGTTGTCCGCCGCGTTCGGCGACCTCTACGAGTCGGGCGAAATCTCGGGCAAAACTCTGGAGTTCACCCTCCTGTACGTTTCCGGCGGTTTCGCGGCGCGGCGGGTCTTGGTCGCCGGGGCTGGTAAGGCCGAGAAGATTGATCCGGCGGGAATCCAGAAAATTTTCGGCGCGGCAGTGCGGCACCTGAAGGACAAAGGCGTCAAGTCGGTCGGCATTGTTCTGGACGGTGCAGCGTCGGGTCCCGCGTTCGTGGAAGCCGCAGCACGGGGAATCCTGGCCGGTCCCTGGGAGCCGGACGCCCTCAAGACGCCCAAGCCGGGAGCAAAGGCGATAGGTTCTGCGACCATCGTGGTGGAACAGATCACGGACGAGTTGCAGGCCGCGTTCGAGAAGGGTCGGGTCATCGGCGAGGCCGTGAACCTGACGCGCGACATCGCGGTCGAACCGCCCAACACCTTGACTCCGCTGGCGATGGCGGAGCGGGCGAGGGCCGTGGCCGAGGCGGAGGGCCTGTCGTTCGAGGTCCTCGACCGGGACCGCATGGCGCAGTTGGGAATGGGCGCGCTGCTCGGCGTGGCGCAGGGCAGTTTGCAGCCTCCGGTGATGATCGTGATGAAGTACACGCCTGCGGGCGGCGGCACTTCTTCGGACCACTTGGGCCTGATCGGCAAGGCTGTCACCTTCGACACCGGCGGCATCTCCATCAAGCCGTCTGACGGCATGGAGAAGATGAAGTACGACATGTGCGGGGGCGCGGCGGTCATTGGTGCCATGCAGGCGATCGCGCGGCTGAAACCGTCGGTAGCTGTGACGGGAGTGATTCCTTCGGTGGAAAACATGCCTGGAGCCAACGCGCAGCGGCCCAGCGACATCGTGAAATCCTATGCCGGGAAGACAATCGAGGTCTTGAATACCGACGCGGAGGGCCGCCTGATCCTGGTGGATGCCATCGAGTACGCCAAGCGCGACTTGGGCTGCACCCATTTGGTGAATGCGGCGACGCTGACCGGTGCCATCGTGGTGGCGCTCGGCTTCATCAGTTCCGGCGTCTTCACGAACAACGACGAGTTCCTGGCGCGCTTCATGGAAGCGTCCAAGGCTGCTACCGAGAAGATGTGGCATATGCCGCTCGACGACGATTACAGTGAGCAGCTCAAGTGCGTCTACGCGGATATCCAGAACATCAGCGGCGGGCGTTGGGGCGGGGCGTGCACAGCTGCCGCATTCCTGAAGGAGTTTGTCGGGGACACGCCATGGGTGCACATCGATTGCGCCGGTACCGCGTGGATCGACGATGCCAAGCCGCATTTGGCGAAGGGCCCTGTGGGGATTCCGCTGGCGACCTTCGTCAACCTGGCCCTGAACTGGAAATAGGCGGTGTGGCACGCATCCCCGAGCACTCCAAGGGACACGCGACTTCCATTTTCATTCGACGCCTGGCGGGTTGGCCTGCCAGGAGCAATCGTGATCGGGATGGCGGTATCCGATGATCCGATCCATTCGTCACAAGGGGCTTCGTCGATTGTTCGAGGAAGGGGATGCTCGGGGAGTGTTCGCGGCGCACTCGGTCAAACTGCTCGATATCCTCTCGCGTCTTCATGCTGCCCGGAGTATTGATGATCTGGACATAGCAGGTTTTCGACTCCACGCCCTGAAAGGGCCGATGGTTGGATTCTGGGCCGCGACCGTACGCGCCAATTGGCGCGTGGTGTTCCGATTCAAAGACGGTGACGCATCGGACGTTGACTATGTGGATTATCATTGAACAGGAGACACTGCAATGACAATGAAGAATCCCCCGCATCCCGGCGGCTTTGTTCTGCGCGAGTGCATTGAGCCCCTGAACATGTCTGTGGCATCGGCTGCGGAAGCCTTGGGCATTTCTGACGCTGCACTTTCAGACTTGGTCACCGAGAGAACGGGCATCTCCCCGGAGATGGCTGTACGGTTGTCAAAGGTTTTTGGGGGCAGCGCCGAGTGCTGGCTGCTTCAGCAGGCGCAGTACGATCTAGCGCAGATTCCGGCCGAGACATTCCACCTTTCTCGACTGCGACTAGCCTGACGAACAGAATTCCACTACGCGCATTTCTGGCAGCACGTGCAACAGATAAGGAAATTGAGGTTCATGGTGCGTCGAATACTGTCTTTAGGGTCGCTCGCAGTTGCCCTGTTCGGGGCCGACTTCACACTTTCCCAGAACGGACTTGGCCCGATTACGGTTCATACCGAGCTTGAGTATGAGGGGCGCGGCGAACGCCTACGGGCGACCGCAACAAATGACACCAAGGAGACGCTGCCGATGGTTCGGATGTGCGTTCATGGTTCTCCAACGGGCTGCTTGTTCACCCTCTGGAACCAGGAACCGTGGAAACCCGGCGAGACTCTCGAATGGAATCTTGATACGAGACTGCGGGCTCCCGATCTTGGGCACGAGGTTTTACTGCTTTGGATGACCGATCCCCGGCCAGCGAGTGAACGACCGACGATTCGGCCTGAACCCATTGTGGAGGCAACAGCAGCAGGGACCAAGGCCGTGTCTTCAAAACCTTCGGGGCCCATCACGATCCAAGTGGTAGGGAGCGGCCAGAGCACCAGGAGCGTTGGTGTCTTTGTCCCCGGAACTGCGACGCAATCCAGCACGTCCTGTGCCGGGACGGCGACCACGGCCAGTTGCAACACTGTCACCAATCCCGGATCGCCAGCAAGAATCCAGTCGGTACAGATTCCACAGGCTCACGTTCAGGCAATCATGCCGGATGGGCGGCATATTGCATTGTGGTGTCAAAATGGATTTCGACGGTGTGCCACCCTCGAAGCGGGCAACTACGCGGCAGATGTTTCGGGCAATGCACTGTGGGTGCACACCTATCAACTGGACGGGAAACTAGTCAAGATCAAGTTTCAATACGTTGGTTCTTGGTAGTCCGGTGCGTTTTTGTCGTGGTCATTTGCCGGGATAGTTCGGCGAATGCAACTGGCTCTTGGGACGCGCCTGCAACTTCCCGTACAGCACCCACGCCGGAGCCCGCACAGCCAAGTACCCTGCCAACCGCTCCCGCCAAACCGCGACCTCGGCACTCTTCCCGGCATCCCTGGCCAAGTCCCGCTGCTCGTACGGGTCTGATTCCAGATCGAAGAACTGCTCCCCGCCCGTCATGGCATGGAAAATATACTTCCGCCGTCCATCCGCAGTTGCGTTCCGGTGGTTGGAGGCGGCGTAGCAGACATCGTGCTCCAGGTCGATCCACTCCCGCCATTCCGCCTTCGGATTCGGTGCCAGGTTCAACAAACTGGTGCCGTCCAAAGGTCGGGGTGCCGAAACGCCCGCGGCATCCAGCAGCGTGGGCAGCACGTCGCGGATTTTCACCGGATTCCGTAGTACCTTGCCCCGGTTCTCCTCCCCGTACCCATTTGGCCAGCGGACGATCATTGGAATCCGCGCCGAGCCCACCGTACGCGTAGCTCTTTCGCCATAGAAAGTGGTCGCCCAGCATGTCGCCATGGTCGGCCAGAAACACGACCAACGTATTGTCCAGCCACCCGCGCTGTTCCAGTGCCTCCAGAATTCGGCCGATCTGCTCATCGACAAAACTGACCGCCCCGTATTAGCCCGGCGGGCGGCGCGGACCGCCTCGCCGCCCAAATCACCGTGCCAGGGCGCGGGTCCGTTGTCGCTTCTGGTCTTGAACGCCTCGTCCCATGTTCCTGTCCGCGGACCGGGCAGGGGGCCGTCGTAGCGGTCCCACCAACGCTTGGGCGGATCGCACGGACTGTGGGGGCGTTCGAACGACACCTTCAGGAAGAACGGCTGCGGCCGGCGGGACTCGCGCAGAAACCGCACCGCGATCTCCCCCGCCCATGTGCTGGGGCCGCTCGGGCAGGGAGTACGGCTTGGCGGCGTAGCCGTTCCATTCGATGTCGGTCGCGTCGGGATTGCTTCCCGGCGCTTCCGACGCGAATCACGACCGGTAGTCGCTGCGAAAATCGACCGACTCCACGCGCCCGGATTCATCCAGGATCGTCTGGTCGAAGCCATGCAGCGAGCGTTGCGGATGCCAGTGCATCTTGCCGATGCCCGTCGTGTAATAGCCAGCGTCGTGCGACAACTGGGGCATTTCCACCGGTTAGTGCTCGGCCACCACGCCGTATCCAAGGAGCCCGTGGTTCCACGGCGACATTCCGGTCAACAGGGCGGCGCGGGCAGGAGTGCAGGTGGGTGTGGAGGACCAGGCGTTCCCGAACAGGATGCCGCCCTTGGCCAGATGGTCGAGGTTGGGAGTGTGGATCGCAGGGTTGCCGGAGGCGGCGACGCGGTCGGCCCGGTGCTGGTCCGACATGAGGAGGAGGATGTTGGGTTTCGGAGCATCGGCCGCGCCCAAGGCGCTGCAGGCGGCGAGGCTGGTCCGTAGGAAGCACCGGCGGTTCATTCCGCCATCTGCTCACAGGCAAAACAAGGGCACTGGGCAAGAAAAAGGCGCGGAGCCGAAGCTCCGCGCCTTTTCCTTTTGATTCGGGTGTTGAAGGAAGGGTTACTTCCAGCCCCAGAGGGTCACGATTCCCAACGTCAGCGTGTTCGCGCCGGTGGAGGGAGCCAGCTTGCCGCGATCGAAGAACGCGTGGTCGGAGGCGTCGTGACGGTATTCCAAGCGGGTGACCAAGTGGTCGTTCAGCTTGGCTTCACCGGTCAGCGTACCTTCCTTCAACTGCTGCTTCTGGCCGGTTGAGAAACCAGTCGGATCGTTGAAGAATTCGGCGCGTCCGGCCACCGCGAAGATCTTGGTGAGCTGGTAGCGGGCGGCACCGGCGAGACCATACCACTGGTCGTAGCCACCGATGAAGCGGTTGTTGCGACCCCGGTCGAAGTTCACATAGACGCTGAGCTTGCTGTTGGGCGTCAGGAGAATCGTGGTATCGAGCAGGTTGCGAACGCCGACGGCAGTACCGACGTCGCTCTTGCCGACGTAGTAGTTCAAGCTGTAGGTGTACTTCGGCTTCGTGTAGGCCACCGTGAACGCCGCATTCTGCAAGGTGTGGTTGCCCCACACGTTATTCCAGCCATTGATCAACTGGAATCCGACGGTCAGTTCCTTGGTGACAGGGGTGGTGGTCTTCAGGCCGAAGTGGTAATAGGGAATAGCCCAGGCGAACAGCAGCGACCGGGTGTAGTTCCAGTTCGAGGAACTCTCGATGACTTCCGCGCCTGCCGACGTCACGAATTGACCGAAGTCGATCTCCGTGCCGTGCGAATTCTTCGGCTTGTAGATGGCGTACATCTGCTCGAAGTAGCGCAAACCCTTGTGCTGGATGGCAGCCGGATCGGTAGCGTGGATCAGGCGCATGGTTTCGCCAACGCCCACGTCAACGTGCACGCCGAGAACACCGTCCGACTTGTCCACGGTGAACTTGCCGAGCGAGAAGCGCGGCGCGCCCTGGTGCAGGTCGAAGTTCTGGAGCTGGTTGACATCCTGGGTCGGGCCATTGCCATTGTGGGTCGTGTAGGCATCGCCCATCACGTTGAAAGCCCATCCACCGTACTTTGGCGGCGGAGGAGGCGGCGTCGCATCGGCGGGTTTGGGGGCCTCGCCCGCAGCCGGAGCCGGGGCGGGTGCCTGGGCCTGGTCGTCGGCGACTACAGTCTCGGGACGGGGTGTTTCCAGACCAGCCCCGAAGGCTGTTGCCGCAAAGGCTGTTGCCGTGACGGCTAGAACGAATAAAGATTTCCGCATAAGTCTCTCCTGATTCAAAATGTGGACACTGACGCGGTGCCCGGCGTTTGGGTTGAAAGACCCAGTGTACGAATTGCAAAGGCGCTTACGGAAATAGATTTTTTCGATTGGATGCATGGGCTCCTGCCCGGAGCCGCGCTTCTGCCTTGTCTTCCGCTCCATCCAAATTGCAGGATAGGGCGCAAGACGTTAGGAAGCCGTAAGGAGTTTGTTGGGAGTTTGTGAGGCGCCGGGGGCGCGGGCCGTCCGATTGGGAGCACGTTGTCCAAGCGCGGAACCGACCGGGACCGCGCTGCAGGAAGGAGATTCTTTGCCTCCCGACCGGGCGACTGGCGACTCGAGGGACCTTACGGTCGCGATGGGCCCCCGGTCTGCGGGTCAATGCGCCGGGGGCTTTGTCGCGCGGCTAGATGCCCGTTAGATGTCGTAGTACAGCGAGAATTCGTACGGATGCGGACGCAAACGGATGGCGTCCGCCTCGTGCCGACGCTTGTAGTCGATGAACGTTTCCAGAAGCTCCTCAGTGAAAACATCGCCCCGGAGAAGGAATTGGTGGTCGTCTTCGAGGCACGACAAGGCCTCTTCCAGCGATGCGGGCATCGAGGGAACCGACTTCATTTCCTCCGGAGAAAGATCGTAAATGTCCTTGTCCAGAGGCTCGCCCGGCTCGATACGGTTGAGCACGCCGTCGAGGCCTGCCATCAGCATGGCGGCAAAGGCGAGGTACGGATTGGCCGACGGATCCGGCGGACGGAACTCCACGCGCTTGGCCTTGGGGCTGGCCGAGTACATGGGAATCCGGCAGGCGGCGGAGCGGTTGCGACGCGAATACGCGAGGTTGACGGGGGCCTCGTAGCCCGGCACCAGCCTCTTGTAGCTGTTGGTGGTGGGCGCGATGATCGCGGAGAGCGCCCGGGCGTGCTTCAGCAGACCGCCGATGTAGTGCAGCGCCATTTGGCTCATTCCCGCGTAGCCATCGCCCGAGAACAGGGGCTTGCCGTCGCGCCAGATCGACTGGTGGACGTGCATGCCGCTGCCGTTGTCGCCGAAGATCGGCTTGGGCATGAAGGTCACGGTTTTGCCGTACTGCTGGGCCACGTTGCGCACGATGTACTTGTAGGTCATCATGTTGTCCGCGGACTTCACCAAGGTGTTGAAGCGCTGGTCGATTTCGCATTGGCCGGCGGTTGCGACCTCGTGGTGGTGGCATTCGATCACCAAGCCGCAACGCTCCATGGTGTTGACCATTTCCGAGCGCAGGTCCTGGTAGTGGTCGGTCGGGGGAACCGGGAAGTAGCCTTCCTTGTACCGGGGCCGGTAGCCGAGGTTATTTTCTTGGCGGCTGGAATTCCACCGACCCTCCTCGGCATCGATGAAGTAGAAGCCGGAGTGGGCGTTCTGGTCGAACCGGATGTTGTCGAAGATGAAGAATTCGGCCTCCGCACCGAAGAAGGCGGTGTCGCCGACGCCGACGTTCTTCAGGTAAAGTTCGGCCTTGCGGGCGATCCAGCGGGGGTCGCGTTCGTAGTTCTGGCGCGTGAGGGGGTCGCGGACGTCGCCGATCATCACCAGGGTCGGCGTTTCCATGAACGGGTCCATGAAGGCCGTGCTGGGATCGGGGATGAGGAGCATGTCGCTCTCGTTGATCGCGGCCCAGCCGCGGATGCTGGAGCCGTCGATGCCGAAACCGTCCACAAAGGCTGATTCTGTCAATTCCCCGATGGGGTAGGAGATGTGGTGCTGGAGACCGGGGATATCCGCGAAGCGGACGTCGATCTGCTTGGCTCCGTTTTCCTTCGCGTACTGTATGGCTTCACTGGTTGTCATGCGGTGTGTCTCCGGCGGTCTGCGTGGATCTTGTACTGAAAGTCCAGTGTAACGCCGTCGCGGCGCGATTCGAATCCGCGGGTCCCGTGGATTCATCAGATTAGACATGAGTCTAAATACGAATTCAACCCAACTGTACGGTAGCGTGCGCAAGTCGCTTCGCATCGGTTTGTCGGAAGGCGTCCGGTTGGCAAGTGCCGCGAACCTCAACCAAGCAGCGGAGTCGGCGACGACGCGACCAACGACATGCTGGTTGGCGAGGTGATCGCGACCGGCGAGTTGCAGGCCTGGTTCCTCAACGAGCATGTCGTGGAATAAAAACGGGACGGGGAGCAAGAAATCGGCGTCCAGAATTTGACGATTCGACGACCTTGCGCTATGATGGTTTTGCGGGGTGGAGCAGTCTGGTAGCTCGTTGGGCTCATAACCCAAAGGTCAGAGGTTCAAATCCTCTCCCCGCAACCAACCAAACGTGGGTCCTCCGCGAATTCCCCTCTTAAGTTCAATTCCCAGATAGATTGGTTCCAGTCCGAACTGTTTTCAGCTCGTGTTGGATCGCTAGGCACTTGGCGTCATAATGGAGGTGCCGCCATGGCAAGCTTGCAAGCGCTACTCCCACTTCCAGAACCTCCGCCCAGCCCCGTCCTGGCTTACAGCCGCGAGAGCTTCTCTGCAATTCCACTACCGGGCCGCATGGCGGCCTACCCAGAACTCCGGTACATGGGGTCTAAGCACCGCCTCCTGCCATGGATCCACGGTGTTTTGAGGGGGTTGCCTTTCGAGACAGCTGCCGATCCGTTTGTCGGGAGCGGTTGCGTGGCATACCTGCTCAAGTGCATGGGCAAGGAAGTGGCGGCATCCGATTTCCTGAACTTTCCATCCGTCTTGGCAGAGGCGACCGTGGCCAACAGCGAGTGGCTGTTGGATGAATCGGCCGTGCGGACCTTGCAGCAGCCCCGCGCAAATGGACCCAACTTCATTGAACAGACCTTTGCGGGAATCTTTTACTCGGTTGAAGACCTCCGTTTTCTAGACCGGGTTTCGGGCAACCTCGATCAACTCGCCCATCCCCACCAGCGGGCGCTCGCCAAAGCCGCCCTGATCCGGTCCTGCCTGAAAAAGCAGCCGCGCGGCGTTTTCACGGTTTCGGGCGACCTTTCGCACTACAACGATGGTCGGCGGGATCTTCGTTTATCCCTCGAGGCGCACTTTCTGGAGCAGGCGCAGGTTTTCAACAAGGTCGTATTCAACAACGGAAGAGTGAATACGGCCGGACGGGCCGACGTGTTTGCCCCGGCATCCAGCCCTGAGCAGTCCAATCGGAAGAACGACCCGGCCCGTGTTGACTTGGTATATTTGGACCCGCCATACGTACCCCGGGCGGACGACAACTGCTACATGAAGCGGTATCACTTTTTGGAGGGCCTTTCGTGCTATTGGAAGGACCAGCGCATCATGGAGGCAACCAAGGTCAAGAAGATCGAGAAGCCCTTCACGCCGTTCAGCTACCGCAAGACAGCAATCGCCGCATTCGACCGGCTCTTCTCCCAGTACCGGAACAGCATCATCGTTCTCTCCTACAGTTCCAACGGGTATCCGGACCGGAGGGAGCTTGAGGCACTGCTGCGGCGCTACAAGCGCCAAGTGACGGCCTATGAGAAGCCTCACCGCTACCATTTCGGAACGCACGAGGGCGTCGAACGTGCATCCGTCCATGAATACTTGATCGTGGGGCAGTGAGATGCAGATTGTCGAACAGAAGCTGGAGGACATCGCCGGGGCGCTAAGCACCTTGGAGGCACCATGGCAGGACGAGCACGCCTTGGAAGTAATGGCCCGGCTCCGATCGGTACCCGTGAAGGACGAGTACACGGACGAGGATGTCGCTGCGCTGTTCGACGGGAACTTTAGAGCTGGATTCACCATTTCCCAGCTCTTCCTGGGCGTCTCCAAGGACGAACTGCAGGACCGTCTTGGCGCGCTCCTCGGCCCGGGAAATATTGGATCCAAGAGCTTCCTGGGGGAGCGCTCGAGCTATTTGGCCGCCCTTGGGGAACTTGACCTCCACGCCGCGATGGCAGCCGCCATAAATTTCAGACCGACGTGGAGCGACATCCTGGTCGAGCGCTTGCGTAGTGGGCGAGGCAAGGCCATCAAGGGCCAAAAGCGCGGTCGCGGATTGGAAGACTTCACGGAAGGGATCGTGAAGGGTGTGTTCGGTGACAAGTTCGATTCTCGCTGTCAGTTCACGGGTATCGGGAATGCATCCGAAAAATGTGACTTTGCGATTCCAGAGCGACACCGGCCCTTGATCTTGATCGAGGCCAAGGGCTACGGCGCGACAGGTTCCAAAATGACGGATGTCGTGGGCGACGCCAACAAGATCATCCGGGTGAAGCGCCCGGATACGCCGTTCATCCTCGTCACCGATGGCATCACATGGATGCGGCGGATGAGCGATCTGCGCAAGCTTGTCAAACTTCAGAACGAGGGCAGCATCATGCGGATTTACACGACCAGGATGGCGGCACAGTTCGAGGCGGACTTGCGGCAACTCAAGGCAGAATACGGGATTTGAGCTGCAGCGGCCTCACAGGCTGCGATAGAATCCATGTCGGAGCATCCACATGACTCAAGACAGGCGTGAATTCGGCAAATGGCTTTCAGGCGCGGTCGGGGCCGCCGCGTTTCTTGGCGGGACCCGCAGGGCGGAAGCCGTCGTCCACCCCAGCCAACCCGGCATCAAACTCTGCGGCCAGGCATCCTCGAAGCCCACCGACGAAGAACTCAAATTCTGGAAGCAGGTCGGCTGCGAGTACGTCAGCGTCGGGTCCACGCCCGATCTCCGTTCGGCCGACGGCTTCAAGCAGATCAAGAAGCGCTTCGCCGACGCCGGAATCACCGTGTGGAACATCGGCAACACCAGCGTCCACAATATGCCCGAGGTGACGCTCAATCTCCCCGGCCGCGACAAGAAGATCGAGGAATACAAGCAGTACCTCCGCAACCTCGGCGCGGCGGGCATCTACTACACGACGTACGCCCACATGGGCAACGGCATCTGGTCGAGCGGTCGGACGGAGATCCGTGGCACTTCGGCGCGGGAGTTCGACCTCAACAGCCCCAACAAGGTTGGCGTCTGGGACGGCAAGGAGTTCCGGGAACCGCTGTCGCACGGCCGCGTCTTCACCCAGGAGGAAATCTGGGAGAACTTCACCTACTTCATCAAGCAGGTGGCGCCGGTGGCGGAAGAGGTCGGTGTGCGGATGGGCATCCACCCGGACGACCCGCCCGTCCCCGTGCTCGCCGGTGTTCCCCGCTGCATTTTCAGCAACTTCGACGGCTACAAGCGGGCGCTGCAGATCGCCAACAGCCCGAATGTCGGCATCTGCCTGTGCTGCGGCACTTGGCTTGAAGGCGGCAAAGCGCTGACCGGCAAGGATCCCGAGGAGATGATCCGCTACTTCGGCGCGGAGAAGATCTGGAAGATCCACTTCCGCAACGTCAGCGCGCCGCTGCCGCATTTCGTGGAGACGTTCATGGACAACGGCTACTACGACATGTACAAGATCATGAAGGCGCTGCGGGACGTGAACTACGACGGCATCGTGATCTTGGACCACACGCCGGGTTTGACGGGCGGACGGTATGCCGAGCAGTCGTACGGGTTTGCCTATATGAAGGCACTGCTGAATCGGGCCAATGCGGAGGCCAAGGCGTAGACGAGTCTTGAGACAGAGGCGCATGGTGGCGCCTATGGTATTCTAGGGACTGATCGCCCCCGCAAGTGGGCCTGTGGCGCAGTTGGGAGCGCGCTTCCATGGCATGGAAGAGGTCAAGGGTTCGAATCCCTTCAGGTCCACCAAATTTCCCACAACCCAACCAGTTGCTACTCCGGGCCGGAGTCGTTGTTCCTATCAAACTCCTCCCGCAAGCGGTCCTCTATCCCCACGAACACGTCGACGACATCGGGGTCAAACTGTTTCCCCCGCTCGCCGAGGATAATCCCTACGGCCTTGTCGTGGGATTCTGTTCCCTTGTAGACGCGCTTGGAACGGACGGCGTCGTACGTGTCCGCCACCGAAAGAATCCGCGCACTCAGGGGTATCTCGGTTCCCGACAAGCCCCGGGGGTAACCCTTGCCGTCCCAGCGCTCGTGGTGCGACCAAGCTACCTCAACCCCGAACTCGAGGAAGTCGTTGCCTGGATGCCTCTGGGCCACGGCCCGCAGCGTCCGGGCCCCGATGGTCGTGTGGGTGTCCATGACAGTCTTTTCCTCCGCCGTCAATGGTCCAGGCTTGAACAGGATGGCGTCCGGTATGCCAACCTTGCCGATGTCGTGCAGGGGACTCGCGTTCATGAAGTCGCGAATCCAAGCGTTGTCGAGTTTGTTGGCGCAGCCGGGAAGCTTGCTGACCTCGAAAGCCAGCGCGCCACAGGACGCGCGGACTCGTTCCAGGTGCCTTCCGGTCGCGCCGTCGCGGCTCTCGGCTAGCTTGGCGAGCGCGAACATCATGGCGATCTGCGTGTCGCTGATCTTGGCGGCGTGGGCGGCCACCATCTCTCGCAGCCGGTTGGCCCTGGCGAGCGCTTGGTTGCGCAGCCCGAGTTCGACGAGCTTCTGGGGGGTGGTGTTGTTGTGGACAACCGCCGCTCCGCCATTGGGCCCCGACAGCGGGAAAGCCTGCATTTGAAACCACTGCTCCCGCGTCGGGGAGTTGCACGGGTACTCGTGGACGAACGACGGAAGGGATCCAGAAATCACTCCACGAAGACCCTCCAATACCAGAACGGCATCAGGATCGGAATCGCGGGCGGCCCGTTCGCAAACGGCCAAGTAGCTCGACCCCACCCCGGTCTGCGACATTGGGGAAGTACCGCAGTTCTCCGCCGCAAATTTTTCCCAGGCGCGATTCACGCCGATGATGGTGCCGTGGCTGTCCAGAACCGCGATGTGCGCGCTCAAGGAGTCGAACACCCTCGTTACCAGTTCCGGATCGGAGCCAGGTCTGTCCGATGCAATCGTCATTTCGTGCTCCAGAGCCGCCGCCGGGCAGCAAGGTTCATCGCGGCAGGGTCAAGCTCTGACTTAGAACCACCTTTACTATACCGCTCTCAATAATCCTGATGGGGGAATTGTTTTCGGCCTTCGCCATTCGTTCCGTTGTGAGAGGATTGGAATCGATGCGCGCTTTCCTTACAATCTTCGCCTTCGTCGCGTCGCAGCTCTGTGCCCAGGACGCCGCGACCCTGTACCGTCAAGGCGTCGACCAGCAGCGTGCGGGCGACCTTGTCGGTGCTTCCAAGACCTATGCCCAAGTTCTGGCCCTCGACGGGAACAATATCGCTGCCCGGTCCAACCGCGGTGCTGCGCTGTCCGGACTCGGCCGCTACGACGAGGCCATCGGCGAATACCAGACCGCCCTGAAGGGGGTGCCCGCTCAGGCCATCCCATTTCTCCGTCGCAACTTGGCACTGGCGTACTACAAATCCGGCCGCCTGTCGGAGGCCTCGCCGCTGCTGCTGGATCTCCACGCCTCCCTACCCGACGACCGCAACTTAACCCTGCTCGCGGCGGATTGCTTTCTGCAACAAGGCGAGCCAACCCGAGCCCTCACGCTGCTGGAACCCCTGGCGACCGATGCCGCCGGCGACAAGGCTCTCGCCTACGCGCTCGGCACCGCCTATCTGAAGGTTGGTCGGACCACCGACGCGCAGCGGGTGCTCGATCCCATCCTCAAGGACGATTCCTCACCCGAAGGCCGCTACGCCATGGCCATGGCGGTCTTCACGTCCGGCGACTACCCGTCTGCCGTCCGCGCCTTCGAGCGCGCCATCGAACTCAAACCCGACCTGCCGCACATCCAGTCCTACTACGGCCAGTCACTGGTATTCACCGGCGATCCCGACGGGGCCCTCGCGGCTTTTCGCAAGCAACTCGACGACGACCCCAATGACTACGACGCGAACCTGCAATCGGGCCTCATCCTGACGCGCCGCAAGCAGAACAGCGAGGCCGAGGCGCTCTTGCGCAAGGCTCTGACGCTGCGGCCGAATTCGCTGATGGCGAAGTTCGGAGTCGCCCAGGCCGTGCTCGCACAAGGACGCACTGCGGAGGCCAGGCCGTTGTTCGAGGCCTTGGTGAAGGAATCGCCGACTTACGGCGCGGCCCATGGCAAGTTGGCCGAGGTCTATACCAAGTCCGGCAGACCCGCCGACGCGGCAAAAGAAGCGGCGCTCGCCTCAAAGTACACCCCCAAGGCCCAAGCTTCCGGTCTGCCTGCAGGCAAGCGTGCGCCGAGGATGGTCCTGACGCGTGCCGACAACAGTGGCACTGTCGAGATCACGGCCCCCGAAACCGGTAAGCCGACAGTCCTTGTCTTCGGCAGCTACAGTTGCCCGAACTTCCGCAAGGCCGCGCCGGTGTTGAACGAGCTATCGCAGACCCTCGGCAAGCAGATTTCGTTCCTACAGGTCTACATCCGGGAGGCGCATTCGACGGAGCAATGGCAATCCACCGTGAACGAACGCGACCATGTCGCGTTGGCACCGGTAACGTCCGCCGCACAGAAGGGCGAATACGCAATGATGTGCCAGCGTAGCCTCCACCTGAAGTTCCCGGCGGTGGTGGACACGTTGGACGACGCGGCGGAGAAGGCCTACGACGCTTGGCCGAGCCGGGTGTACGTGCTTTCAAAGGACGGCCTGATCCTCTACTCAAGTGCCCTGATCGAGGAGGAATTCGACGCGGCGGCGATCGAGAAAGCCGTACGCGCCGCAGTCGGACGTCCCGCCTCGACTGGACGGGCATCTGGAACCAAGCCTTAACCTTTTCGAAAAAGTCTTTGGGTGTCGCCGATGGGTGGCAACGACTCTCTGCGCTGGACAGTGCCGACCGTGGATGGTTCAGAACCCACGAAGGCGACCCTCTCGTTTCGAGGGCTCCCTTTGACCCAATCCGGGTATTTGCCCACATGGCGGGTGGCCCTGTCCATTCTGCGCCAGAAATCGGCGTGGGTGGGGTTGTTGCTAGCCATGTCTAGATCTTATACGATTGAGCTCGGCGTATGCAAGATCTTCGCGTTGGAGGTAGGTACTCGGCTTAACCTGCATTCGGAGTGGCGCGGTCTTGCGCGACCAGGATGACACCCTTCCGTCTTGCTTTCGTTCCACCGGATATCCGGTGCTGAGGGACACAGAAAACAGATCAAAATATCGCCGCGGGCCGACTCCGACGAACGGGAGAAACGGCAACTTGCCATTTTCCTCGTGATCAACTGCAATTTCGTCAGGATGAAGTGTCGATGCCCTGCTCTTGGAATATGGCTCGATATAGATCACTTTTTTAATCCCGGCCGCAAGGATGTGGCGCGTGCAATTGTGACACGGAAATGTTGTGGTGAATAGCGTGGCATCCCGAGCGCTCCGACCTGAGCGAGAACACGCGAGCAACGCCTCCATTTCAGCATGGACCGCGCGACCAAACTCGGTAATATCGAAGAACCCTGCGGTTTTCAAGCTCTTTCGGACCACGATGCCGTCCACACCGGCCCCAAGCGCCTCGACGATGCGCTCAGCCATCGCCCGTTTCTCACGTTCGTTGGAGTCCTCGCCGAGTTCGATGTCACGATGGCTGGTGGCCAGCTCGCTGGGCGGATCATACAAACCGCCTCCGAACCTCGGAGCCTCATTGCATCCAACTGAAATCAGATCTCCCTGTGGATCAATGATGGCTGCACCAACCTGGCGAGACAGATCTCCCGACCGAAGCGACGAAGCGTAGGCCATGAACATGGCTTGCTCCTGCGGTGAGGGAGTGATCGTGGGACACCCAAAGAGCAAGTCTAAGAATCGGCTAACCTGCCCACCGGAATGTTCGTCCTTGGAGTCCGCAGAGAGGAAGACGTCGGCCATCTGGAATGCGTCACGAGTTGACTGTCCGTGATCCGGGTCCAGTTTCTCCTTGGCGTCTGTTTCCATGATTCGTGTCGCCTCGTCTCCGACAATCCCCTGTTGTTCTAAGTAGCGCTCCCGTGATCCTTTTGATGCATTCACGCCCACCAGAAAGAACCCGTCCCCGTAAACCCGCCTCAGCGTGGTGACTTCCTCGGGACGGCGCACGGTCGAAATTATGTATGCGGTGCGACTCCTTGGCAGGCTCCGCTTTTGATCCTGCTTCCGACCGACCTTCTGTGTTGCGGTCCGCCGCTTGTCGGCAATCACTCCCGCAGCAACCAAGGCCATAACGTCATTCTGGCGGGAAAGTCTGCGGATTTCATTACCGGCCCTGATTTTACGGAGCGCAATGTCCTTCGGAAGATCTCCGGAAGGGGTGGCGCAGCCGCCAAGTTCGGCAAGCAGCTCTTCAAAAAAGTCGCTGACCTTGATCAGCTCAGTTTGGTAGCCAAAATGACGAAGGTAGTCGCTCAAGGCGTCTGTTACCGGCTTGTAGGGAGTCCCGATAGGGCAAACAACGGCCAACACGAGCTCAGCGTCTGGATAATAGCCCAAGTATTCTTGGTTTGGCAGTTCCATATCGACGCAACCATCTTACTCCATAGCGAGTACCCTTAAGAAAGCCACCCGACCAGGTTCCAGCCGCCCTACCTCGACTCGTCCAAAACCTCAATCGCATTGATGCAGGAGTAGTTGCGCGCCGGAGGCATGTTGATCAGGATCATACCTTGCGGGTTGGGCTCCACACCGTGGAGCGAAACCACCATGCTCCGCCCCTGGCCGCCGGACTCCTTGTAGATATCGAAGTTCCTCCGCACGGCCATTCCGTTGACTTGGATGTCGAAGATGCGGCTGCCGATGCCGCCTCCGCCCGGCATCCCCTTCCCGAACCAGTTCTCCGCGAAGTACAAATTCAGGCCGTATCGACCGCCCTCGGCTACCGGAATCGAATACGCCAGATTGCCGTACCGCTCTCCGCGATAGAGCTCGGGGTCCGCGCCAACCACGTTGGCTTCCGGCCGGGCGATCAACATCCCGCTAAGGCCAACCTTGTCGGGCTCCCAAGTGCGGCCAGCGTGGTCTTTGACGGCCCGGTCGCGCGCCGCGAGGCGAATCGGCCGAATGTGTCCCCGAATGCCCGGCACCAGTTCGATAGCGTTTACGAACGGAGCGTTGCTGACTGGCTGGAACTCCAGGTGAAGGATGCCGTCCGCGGCGGCTTGCAGATCCTTGAACACGCGGACATCCACACTGCCTTGGCCGACGTCCCGAAGCACGTCCAGCTCCTGGACCAGTGGCTTGCCATTGGCGATGACAGAGAACACTCGGGATGCCTCCCCGCCGCCCGCCACGTTTTCACTGCCGAACACGGCCTCGGCGAAGTGCAGCCGAAGCTCCCAAGGTCCCGGCTTCAGGGGAATGTCGTAGCGGAAGGCACCTTCCCGGCGTTTCTTGTAGAGTTCCTGGTCCCCGGTGCCACGAAACGGACGGGTTCGCGGGGCCGTGTCCACGTTCCCGCCGGTGAAGTAGCGGTCAGGCATCCAAGTTTTCTGGAACGCATCGACATACGAGCCGCCGTCGACCCCCGCGAGGATTCGGATCTCCTCTCCTTCCGGTGCCAGCACGACGGGAACTGGTGGTGGCGCGACCTTGGGAACAGTTTCGGGCGTCCGCAACGTGAGCGCCGCGATTACCCCCACCACCACAAGAACGGAGGCCAATAGGACGACTTTCCGGGTCTGTTGCGTTTGCTCTACACCAACAGGCAGTGGTGGCACAATTGGGGGGATCGGGGCAGGCCGGGCGGGCACCTCAACCACATCGTGCACCACTGCCAATTCGCGGGACTCCTCAACCGGGGCGATGATTTCGGGAACGACGGCCTCGGCAATCACGTCCTTTACGGTAGGAACAAAGCGTGGCGTGTACTGCCCGGGCGGCATTTCGATTTGGATCTGGTGCCCGGCGCCTTCCTTTTCGTAGTACTCCCGGAGCCGCTTCCGAAGCTTGTGGGCCTCAACCCGGACGATGGAATCACGCTTCTGGTCGAATTGGGGTGGTCGTCCGAGCGCCTCGACGGCGATGTTGTATTCCTTGATCTCGTCGGCAAGGCCCTCGAAGTACTTTCCGCAAACGTAGCGCAGCAGGTTCTCCAAGTTGGGCGCCCGGGTAAAAATGCCCGACGCGAGAACGGCGTCCAGTTCGAGCTTTTCGGAGTCTAGGGTGGTCGAGGTTCGCATCGGAAAACGGGGCGCACGTAGCCAAGCCGTCAGTTGGAGTATACACAGGGACCACGGTCTGGCGCAACGCACGCAAGGCAGTCGCCGTTAACGTGTTTCCGCAGTCCCGTTAACCCCATTAACCAACGTACCATTTATCTCGTGTTTTCAATAGCTTAACCGAGTGTCTCCGTGCGGGGCCGCCCAGAACTCCACCGGAGTGCTCCCTGGGCGGCGGTGAACCCGCCCAAGGCACCCCATCACCAGCCCTTTCCAGGGCCATTTCGCACCGCCCAAACGTCCAAAACCGCCGCACCGCGCACCTCCACGCAAGACCCGCCGCGCACCCCCTGTCCGAGGGTAGGACCAGTACCATTAACGTCATTGAAAACAAACGGGATGCGCCCCGTTAACCGGATTAGCCTTCTCGCCGGTTTTGGCGTTTCATACCATTCGAGAACGGCCCGAAATCCGGTTCATCCGGTTGTCACATGGGTCGCCAAGTAAGGGGTATATAAATATGAAGGGAAACAATCGCCTATGAAGGGTTGGACCCGAAACGGGTACAAGAGGCTCCTGGTCGGAGCCGCTCTCTCGGCACTGCTGGCCACGAACCTGCCGGCGCAATCGATCTACGCAACGCTGACCGGCGTGGTGTCGGATCCGTCGCAAGCACTCATCGCCCAAGCCAGCGTCAAACTGCGCGACATGCAGTCGGGCTCGCTGCGCGATTCGGCCACGAACGGAGAGGGCTACTATACTTTTGCGTCGGTGCCTCCGGGCAACTACGAGTTGACGATCTCGGCGAAGGGTTTTGAAAGCGCCAAGGTCAACAACATCGCGTTGGGCGGCGGCGAAAAGCGCAACATAAACGTGACGCTCAAAGTCGGTGCCACAACGGAAACAGTCGAAGTGAGCAGCGCCGCCGACGCGGTCGTCCCGGTCGACTCGGGCGAGAAATCGTCCACGCTGACCACCAAGGAGCTCCAGAACTACGTCTCGGTCGGCAGCAACGCCGCCGAGTTCATTAAGATCATGCCGGGCTTCGGCATCCAGAACGGCACGTCGAACAAGTCGGGCTTCACCGGCGAGACCATCGGTATCAACGGAAACGGCGACGGCGGCAGCCAGAGCCCGCTCAACAACGCGTTCTCCTACAATGGACTGCCGAGCAACTCGCTCGACATTACGGCAGACGGCGCGCACGTGTCCGATCCGGGCTGCAACTGCGCCACGCCCGTCAACCCGAATTCGGACATGATCTCCGAGTTCAAGGTGCTGACCTCCAACTTCAGCGCTGAAAACCAGAAGGGCCCGGCCGTCATCAGCTCCGTCGCCAAATCCGGCGGCAAGGACTTCCACGGTTCCGGCTTCTTCTACGCCCGCAACTACTCGCTGAACGCCAACGACTGGCTCTTCAACAAGAACGGCCAGACCCAGCCGCAGAACAAGTACTATTATCCCGGCGGCACGATCGGCGGGCCGGTCCTGATCCCGGGCACCAAGTTCAACAAGAACCGCGACAAGCTGTTCTTCTTCACCGGCTACGAGTACTTCTACCAGGTGCTCGATACCGGCCTCCTGCGCTCCACGGTTCCGACCGCGGGCCAAATCGGCGGCAACTTCTCGCCGTCGGAAATCGCCAAGGAAGGCAACATCACAGCTTCCGGCGGCCCTCCAGGCTCGCTCAACGCCGCCAACCTGGCCAAGTACCCGGGCGGCATCATCCCGACCTCCGTGCTCGACCCGAACATGCAGGCGCTGATGAAGCTCTACCCGCAGCCGAACGCCGCTCCGAACTCCAACGGCGGCTACAACTACGTCCAGGCGGAAACCTTCAACCAGAACAGCACCCAGTGGATGAGCCGCGTCGACTACAACATCAGCGACTCCACCAAGCTCTTCGTCCGCTACAACATGCAGCGCGAAGTGCAGCAGTTCCCGGTGGGCCTCTGGTGGCGTCAGAACGACCAAGTCCCGTACCCGACCCCGGTCGAGGGCCGGAACAAGTCCGACTCCATCACGGCGTCGGTGACCCACGTCTTCAGCCCGTCGATGACGAACGAATTCGTCTTCGGCTACACCTACATCGGCTTTCCGAACGTCTTCCAAGACCCTTCGAAGGTCGACCGCACCAAGGTGGGCTACAACTACAAGGGCCTCTACAAGAACGGCATCCCGCAGATTCCGTCCTTCGGCGGACTCGGCTGGACCAACCAGGAAGCCTCGGTCGTCTTCAACCCCGGCGGGTTTGAAGCGGGCGGCGCCAGCCAGGGCCTCTATGCCGACAAGTGGCTGCCCAGCTTCAGCGACACGGTCTCCAAGGTCTGGGGCAAGCACACCATCAAGGCGGGCGTGTTCTGGGAATGGATCCGCAACTCGCAGCCGGCCAACAACAACACCAACGGCCAGTTGCAGGTGTGGAACGGCAACTCCAACACCCTCGGCAACGAATACGCCGATCTCGTGATGGGCAACCTCAACGGCTATTCCGAAACCAGCTTCAACCGGATCAACGACATCTCCTACTCCACGTGGGAAGGTTTCGCACAGGATTCGTGGAAGGTCAGCAAGCGTCTGACCCTCGATCTGGGACTTCGGATCACCCACTTCACGCCGTGGTCGGACCGTACCGGTGCGGGCTACTCGATCTTCGACTACTCGAAGTACAAGTCCACCTGCGCCCCGACCGACTACTGCGGTTTCGTGTGGCACAAGCGCGATCCGAGCGTGCCGCTGACCGGCTTCCCCGGTCGGGCCGCCCTGATCCAGCCCCGCCTCGGCTTCGCGTATGACTTGTTCGGAACTGGCAAGACCGTCCTCCGCGGCGGCTGGGGCCGGTTCTACTACCACTCCGGCCAGTTCACCAGTGGCTTGGACGTTGCTTCGGGCGTGCAAAGCGTCTCGCTCGGCAACAACCAGGGCATCGGCGGCGGCCCGCTGTTGGCACGGCAGCTTGACTCCCTCAACTTCGCGGCAGCGGCACTCTCGCCCGCCGCCGTCGATTCCAAGGACAACAAGCAACCATACACCGACAGCTACAGCTTCACGGTGGCACAGCGTACGCCGTGGTCCAGCTTGCTTGAAGTGGCCTACGTCGGCAACCGCAGCCGCGATCTGGCGTACTCCTACGGCGCAGGCAGCAACATCAACCTCGTCCCGGTGGGAGCGCTGCTCTCGTCCAAGAATGGCGGCGTCGATCCGAACAGCCTCACAGCGAACGATTTCCGTCCGTTGAAGGGCTTCTCCGACCTCGGCCTCGCCACCAACGGCACCTACTCGAACTACAACGCCATGCAGGCGACGTGGGTCCGCACCAAGGGCCGCTACGTCATCAACATGAACTACACGTTCGGCAAGGCGATGGGCATCGTGAATCCGTCGCTCGATTCGTTCAACCTGGCCAACAACTATGGCGTGCAGAACACCAACCGCACCCACATCTTCAACGCGGCCTACTCGATCGAGTTGGGGAATCCGACGCGCAACAAGGCGCTCGGCTATGTGGCCAACGGCTGGCAGCTCTCGGGCATCGCCCAGGTCGAAAGCGGTCCGAACCTCACCGGGTTCCAAGGCCAGAACTTCGGCATGAACCTGAACGGCTACAAGGTTCCCGGCACCACGTTCAACGTGAGCAACTCCTCGATCCTGGGCACCACGAACATCCAGTTGAACCCGATCCTGACGTGCAACCCGGCGTCCGGCCTCGGTGCCAACCAGTACATCAACCCGAGCTGTTTCGCCATCCCGACCAAGGTTGGCCAGAACGGCCCGAGCGTACTGCCGGCGATCTACGGCCCGTCCTTCTTCAACGCCGATCTGGGTCTCTTCAAGAACATCCAGTTTGGCGAGAACAAGAAGCTGCAGCTCCGGCTGAACGCGTACAACTTCCTGAACCACCCCCTGTGGTCGTTCAATGGCGGCAACCTCAACCTCGGCTTCGACGGTACGACGGGCAAAGTCAATACCCCGCTCTTCGGCACCGTGACCGAGAAACAGGGCCACCGCGTGGTCCAGTTGGCGATCAAGTTCTACTTCTAGATCGCTTGCAAAGTTAGCCGAAAGAGGGGTGCCCTTACCCGGGCACCCTTTTCGGCGTTCCAGGGTACTCCTGTTCCCGCGATAGAATCAGACCGATACATGCTGTTCAAATTTCCAGCGCTGGTTCTCTCCGCAAGCCTTCTGTTTGCGCAAGCCACTAAACCCGCCCCGCAGCCCTCCGCGTTTGACAACCTGTCCAAACAGGCCGCCACCCTGCGCGACGCGGGCAAGCTGGACGAGGCGATGGCCGCATACGAAAAGGCTTTGAAATTGCGCCCGGCATGGGACGAGGGCTGGTGGAACCTTGGCTCCATCGCCTATGATGCCGACAAGTTCCCCGAGTGCTCGGCCTCATTCCAGCGCTTGACGGCTTTGAAACCCGACTTGGGCGCGGCTTGGATCATGCTGGGCATCTGCGAGTACGGCCTGAAGAACTACACGGCCACGCGCGGGGCATTGCTGCGGGCCGAACAACTGCATTTCGAGGCCCCGCCGGAACTCGCCAAGGCCGCCCGCATGCATTTGGCGCTGGTCCTGACCAAGACCGGGGTGTACGAAAAAGCAATCGTGGTGCTCACCGAACTGACCCGAATGGACCGACTGACGCCGCAAATCAGCGTCGCGGCCGGTATCGCGGGCCTACGCAAGCCTTGGCTGCCCGCGGAAGTGCCGGAGGCCGACCGGGAAATGGTCTCCAAGGTCGGCGACGCGATGGGCGCGGCGATGGAGCTCGACCCCAAGTCCGCCACATCCAAGTTCGAGGAATTGATCGCCGCCTACCCGGCCCAAGCCGATATCCATTTCCGTTTCGGCGCGTTCCTCATGCAACAGGCCCCGGAACGTGGCGTCGGCGAGATCAAGAAGGCCCTCGAACTTTCGCCCGCGCACATTCCGGCTCTAGTCGGCCTAGCCGCGATCTATCTCAAGAACGGCGACGCGGCCACCTCCGCGCAATTCGCCGAGCGCGCCGTCCAAGCCGATCCGGGCGATTTCGCCACCCACGTGGCCATGGGGCGGGCACTGCTGGAATCCGGCGATGCCGTACGCGCCGCCGACCAACTGGCCGTGGCGGTAAAGCTCGCTCCCGACAGCGCCGACGCACATTTCAGCCTCGCCTCCGCCTATGCCCGTCTCGGCCGCAAGGAAGACGCGAGACACGAACAAGAAGAATTCCGCCGACTCAGAAAGCAAATCGATGGCGCATCCCAATAGGTATTTCGCAGCCCTGCTCGTCCTCCTCACGGTATCGGCTTCCGCCCAGACTCCGACCATCAAGACCAACGTCGACCAAGTCGTCCTCGACCTCGTCGTGCGCGACAAGAAGGGGAAGCCGATCAACGACCTGAAACGCGAAGAACTGACCGTCACCGAAAACGGTGCCAAGCAGACGCTGCTTTCGTTCCGGCACGTCCAAGGCTCGGAGGCGATTTCCAGCACCGCCGCCACCGCGTCTGCAGGCGCTCCCGCGAAGCTGGACGCCTTGCGGCAGCTGCGCCTCGTCACGCTGGCCTTCGAGCCCTTGGGGGGCCCGGACGAGCGCAAGCTGGCCCGCACCGCCGCCCTCGACCTAGTGAAATCGGAGCAGGGTCCGAACGTGTTCTATTCGGTGGTCGCGATCAACACGAGGCTGCTGGTGCTTCAGGCCTTTACTACCGACAGGACCGCGCTCGCGGCCGCGATCGACAAGGCCACCGCGGGCACTTCGGCCCCGAAGATGGTGCAGGAATCCGACAGCATCCAAGCCGAACTCAAGCGCCAGCTGGGGGGAGACGCAGTCGGGCCCGATTCGAACATCCTCGCTGCCGCCGCGCAGGCCGGTGACCAGCCCGCAGGTCCAGGTGCCGACGTCACCAAGGCCGCGCTGGCCCAGATCATGCTGGATATTCTGCGGATGGATCAGCAGGCCGTGTCATCCGGCACGAGGTTGTCCCTCCAGGCGTTAAAGCAGATGGTGCAGGGGTTGGCCTCGCTGCCCGG
The DNA here is from genome assembly GCA_903907865.1 of uncultured Acidobacteriia bacterium. Taxonomy (GTDB): domain Bacteria; phylum Acidobacteriota; class Terriglobia; order Bryobacterales; family Bryobacteraceae; genus BOG-234. Next base: position 203,635 of record CAIVPR010000078.1, on the reverse strand, counting down.
CAGGAAATCGGTGCTGTTCTTCACCGGGGGCATGTACCTGGGACCCGAACTCGACACGATGTTCGACAACCTCGTCGGCCTGGCCAACCGCGCGAACGTTACGTTCTACTCGGTGGATTCGCGCGGCGTGGGGATGGCAAGCAACGCGGGCGCTGCGGCCCAGTTGAACAATGCCGCCCGGGCAAGTGCCACCACGATGATGCGCACCTCGGGCGGTGCCAGCAAGAACGAGATCATGGCTGCGGACAACGCGGAAAGCGCCGGTCGCGCCAACACCCAGTTGCGTGTCCGGGAACTTGCGGAATCCACAGGCGGCTTCCTGATCGGCGACAGCAACGACTTGCGGGCCCCGGTCCACAAGGTGGCCGAGGAGATTGCCAGTTACTACGAGGTCACCTTCAACCCCGGCATCACAAACTACGACGGGTCGTTCCGCAAGCTAGGAGCTTCCGTGGCGCGCAAGGATGCGGTGGTCCAGGCCCGCACCGGTTATTTCGCGTTTCCGCCGACGATGGGTCGCGCGCCGGAGTTGGAGCCGTTCGAAGTGCCGCTGTTCAAGACCATCTCGGACGGGAAGCTCTCGACGGACGTTGAATTTGCCGCCGGAGCCGTGCCGCTGCAAGCCGGGGCGGGCGGGTCGTCGGTGTCGCTGCTGGTCGAGGTGCCGCTGAAGTCGTTGCAGACGAAGGTCGAGACGGGGACGCCACCGATGAGCGTCCACTGCTCTCTGGCAAGCCTCGTGAAGGATGAGAAGGGCGAGGTAGTGCGGAAACTTTCGCGCGACCGGTCCCTACGGCTCACGGCGGAGCAGGCGAAGGCCGGCAACTTCATCGAGAAGACAACCTTCCAGCTGCCTGCGGGCAAGTACACACTGGAAACAGCGGTGATGGACCGCGAGAGCGGCAAGACCGGGTTCCGGCGCTCGGAGTTCACGATTGTGGCCACGCAGAGCGGTCTGGCGGTTTCGCAACCGGTTCTTGTGCGATCGTATACACCCGCAGTTAAGGACTTGGACCCTGCGGAGGTGTTCCAGTTCCAAGGCGGGTCGATCACGCCGACGCTGGGCCACACGGTGGTCGCGTCCCAAGGTGCCGCCCTTCGGCTGTTCTTCACGGTTTACCCGAATCGCGCCATCAAGGCGGATGCCGGGGTGGAGGCGGAGTTCACCCAGGGAGGGAAATCGTTGGCGAAAGTTCCGCTGCCGCTGCCTCCGGCCGACGCGCAAGGTAAAATTCCCTATGTGATGACCATTCCCGCAGCGTCGATCCCGCCCGGCACGTATTTGGTGAAGGTGACGGCGAAGCAGGGGGCCGAAACAGCGGGAACCGCCTTCGAGGTCAACATCGCTGGCCAATGAGATTTCTAAAGCCGATAGCCCGAGTTCTCACCGCGACGCTCGTTGTGGGTCTGCTGGCGCAGGCCCAGACTCCAGAGGACGCCCTGCGGCAAGCGATGGCTGCACACCAGTCCGGCCAGATCGACCAAGCCATTGCGGGTTACGAGGCGTACCTCAAGGCGCGACCCGGCAATCCGATGGTGGTCTCGAACCTCGGTGCGGCCTACGCGCGGGTGGGACGGTATGAAGACGCCATCGCTCAGTACCGGTCGGCACTGAAGGCCCAACCTGACAACGTCGCCGTCCAGCTGAACATGGCGCTGGCCTACTACAAGTCCGGCGATACGGACGGGGCCGCGCCTGTCTTCGAAAAGGTCCACAAGGCGATGCCGAGGGAACTGCAACCGGCGCTGCTGCTGGCCGACTGCTGGCTCTCCATGGGACGCAACAAAGACGTGGTGACCCTGCTGACCCCGTTTTCCGGTGGTAAGCCCGAAGACCCGGCCGTCCTCTACGCTCTTGGTACCGCCTTGGTGCGCGACAACCAGACGGAAAAGGGCCAGTTCCTGATCGAAAAGCTGATGCGCAGCGGCGATTCCGCCGAGGTCCATCTTCTGATGGCCACGACGCGCCTCAACTCCGCCGATTTTGCCGGGGCCTTGACCGACACTGAACAGGCCGTTAAACTGAATCCGGAACTGCCGGATGTCCACTCCTTCCACGGCCTGGCTCTCTTGCGCACCGGCGACCAGAAGGGCGCGGCGGATGCTTTCCGCGAGGCGTTGAAGCGGAATCCGAACGATTTCGTCTCCAACCTGCAGCTCGGCGCGCTCGCCCGGGCCGACCAGAACGACCAGGACGCGGACAGGTATTTGCGGAAGGCGTTGTTGCTCCGTCCCGGAGACCCCGGCGTGCGCTACCAATTGGCGTCCCTTGACTTCAGCCTCGGCAAGGTGGAGGAGGCCCGCAAGGCGCTGGAAGGAATCCTGAAGGAATCACCCACCTTCGTCGAGGCCCATGTGACGCTAGCCACGGTGTACTACCGGCTGCGGCGCAAGGAGGACGGCGACAAGGAGCGCGCCATCATCCGCCAATTGAACGCCGAGGCTCAGGAGAAGCAGCCTGGAGTCCGCCCCGCCACCGGAGAACAGAAACCTTGAGCATTACTTTGAATCGGCGCCAGTTGCTGAAGCTGGCCGCCGCCGCTAGCGTTACCGGACTTAGCGGAGCCGGACCAATCCCGCTCTTCGAGGAAGTCCCAGCATCCGTGAGCGGCATCCGCTGGGTGCACGACAACGCCATGTCGCCGGACCGTTTCCTGCCGGAGACGCTGGGTCCTGGGTGCGCGTTCCTCGACTACGACAACGACGGGTGGATGGATATCTTCCTCGTCAACAGCGGCCCTTCGGACTTCTTCAAGCCAGTCAAACCCCTTCGAAACGCGCTCTACAAGAACAATCGGGACGGCACGTTTACGGATGTGACTGAGAAGGCGGGAGTGGGCGGGGGGCTGTCGTTCGGTCAGGGCGTTGCAGTCGGGGACTACGACAACGATGGCTGGCCGGATATCTTCGTCACCGCCTACGGGAACTGCACGCTCTACAAAAACAACCGCGACGGCACGTTCACCGATGTTACAGCGAAGGCTGGGCTCAAGACGCCGGGTTGGACAACGTCCGCCGTCTGGTTCGACTACGACAACGACGGCAAGCTGGACCTGTTCCTTTGTAGCTTTGTCGACTACGGGGACAAGGAACATCTGTCTTGCGGCGATAACAAGATGGGACGGAAGTATTACTGTATCCCTCGGGTGTTCCGGGGCACGGCTAGCTTCCTGTACCACAACAACGGCGACGGCACATTTACCGAGGTCCGCTTAGGCACGGATATCGCGAAGGCTCTGGGCAAGGGGCTTGGGGTGGTCGCGACCGACGTCAACAACGACGGCTTGATGGATCTGTTTGTCGCCAATGACACTGTCCAGAATTTCTTGTTTGTGAACCGGGGTAAGGACAAGAACGGTCGTTGGCAGTTCGAGGAGATGGCGCTAGCGGCCGAGGTTGGCTATAGCGAGGGCGGGCGCGCTCGGTCGGGAATGGGTGTGGATGCGGCGGATGTTTTCAACACCGGCTATCAAGACTTGTTTGTTGCCAACGTCGACCAAGAGATGTTCTCGCTCTATCGGAACAACAAGGACGAGACATTCCGCGACGTGGCACACGCCAATAACATCGCACAGGCGACGCGCTTGCTCAGCGGTTGGGGTTTGAAGTTCTTCGACTATGACAACGACGGGTCCGTAGATCTGATTCTGGCGAACGGCCACCCTGATGACATGATCGAGAACTACTCGGCGCAGGTGAAGTACGCCGAGCCACTTCTGCTGTTTCATCAGGAAGGTGGCAAGCTGGTAAATGTTACCGCCGACGCTGGCCCGGCATTTACCCGCTCTTACCCCGCACGCGGACTGGCTGCGGGCGATTTTAACAACGACGGGCGGGTGGATGTGCTGATCGCAACCAATGGCGGCGCTCCGGTGCTGTTGAAGAACAAGGCTGGCGAGGGCAATCATTGGCTGGGTTTGAAGCTTGAGGGCGTAAATTGCAACCGCGACGCTATCGGGGTGAAGATCCGCTGGTCGGCTGGCGGCGTGATTCGGAACCGGCTGAAAAGTAGCGGTGGAAGCTATCTTTCGTCGCATGATCCGCGGGAAGTCTTGGGTGTCGGGAAAGCGGAGAAGATTGATTGGGTGGAGATCACCTGGCCCAAGCCGAGCGGCAAGGTGCAGCGGATCGAAAACCCGGAGATGGATCGGTATATGGTTGTTCGCGAGGCGTAAAGCCTGCTCGAACTGTCCAGCGGCAGGATAGCCGATAGAATGGACAGCATGAAATCGCTGGTCCTTCTGGCACTGGCTGCCGTCGCCGCCTCCGCCCAGCCCCTCTACCAGGGCGAACTGATCTTTCCACTGGAAAAGATCCACAACCACTCCTCGTCGGTGGTCGAACTGCCCAACGGCGACCTTCTCGTCTGCTGGTTCCACGGCTCCGGCGAGCGCACTGCCGACGATACACTCATCAACGCAGCCCGATGGATCAAGCGCACCGGCAAATGGACCGCGCCATTCGTCCTCGCCGACACGCCCGGCTTCCCCGAGACCAACCCCACTCTCTTCATCGACTCCAAGCAGCGGCTCTTCCTTTTCTGGCCGGTGATCATCGCCCACCAGTGGGAAACGGCGCTTATGAAGTACCGAATTTCGACCGACTACCAGCAGGAGTCCGGGCCGCCCAAGTGGTCCCACCAGGACAACGTACTGTTGATCCCGAAAAATATCCTTGAAAAAACCAAGGAGGTTTTCGGCAAGGACGCCGAGGGTACGGGCAAGGAAGCGGAGCACGCCAAGCGGCAAATCGAGAAAGCTGGCGACATGTATTTCTCGCGGATGGGCTGGTTCACCCGCACCCACGCGCAGGAACTCCCCTCGGGACGCATCCTGCTGCCGATGTATTCCGACGGCTACTCCTACGGCATCATGGGCATCAGCGACGATGGCGGCTACACTTGGACGGCGAGCGAGCCGCTTGTGGGCAATGGCAACATCCAGCCCTCGGTGGTGCGCAAGAAGGACGGCACGCTGGTCGCTTACATGCGGGACAACGGTCCGCCGCCCAAGCGTGCCCACATGAGCACGTCGAAGGATGACGGCGTCAGTTGGACCCCGGCGCACGACACCGAGATTCTGAATCCCGGTACCAGCCTCGAGGCCATCGTGCTTAAGAACGGCCACTGGATCATGGTCTATAACGACTTGGAGTCGAAGCGCCATTCCCTAGTCGCTGCAATCTCCGACGACGAGGGCGCGACATGGAAGTGGCGACGGCACTTGGACGGTCGTCCGGACAAACCGATCAATAGCGAGTTCCACTACCCGTCCGTCATGCAGGCCAAGGACGGCGCAATCCATGTGACCTACAGCTATTTCGTGCCGGACGGAAAGTCGATCAAGCACGTCCGGATCAACGAGGACTGGGTTAAAGCCGGAGACCAGTAACTACTTCTTCACCGGCGGTGGCGGCGTAGGCCGACTCGCGGGCGGGACAATCCCGTTCATGCGCAGGTACTCCACCATTTGGCCGTAGTGATCGTACGAGTGCCAAATCAGGATCGAAGCCGAGTCCATCCGTGACCGCTTGCCCTTGGGGTTGAACGGATCCGCCGTGTCCTCGAGAAGATTCGCCGTCGTGATCGACGCGACAGCCTTGTGCGCGTAGGCGAACGAGTCTTTGACGTACTTCACAATCTCGTCCTTGGATTTGAGCGAGTCCGGGCCATTCTCGTTCGACGCGGTGGTCGACGGGTTCTGTTCCCCCAACATGGCCGAAGAGATCTCGTACATCACGTAGGCGATGTGCCTAGCCTCCAAGGCAAAGGTGCGGACGCCCTTAAACTCGCCCTTGGTGGGAGCAAAGTTGAACTTGGCGGCCGGCATGGCTTCCACTAGAGGGAGGACCTCGTGTTCCATGTCCTTTAGCTGGGCCTCGAAGACTTTCGAGGGCTCGGCAGCCATGAGTTTGGCCGAAGGGAGAGCTGCAGTGAAAAGGGCCGCGACGATGATCGGATTCCTGAGCTTCATACTATTTCCAGCATAGCCGCAAAACCGGCCCCGGCGGCTCACCAAACGTACTGATAAAATTCGGAACGAAATGACACGACGAGATGCGATGGCAACGGCAGGGGTGGCGGCACTGGCGGCGCAGGCAACCGCACAAACGGCACCCGCTCCGGTGAAGCTGGGGATCGACCTTTTCAGCATCCGCTCCCAAGGCTGGACCCCGTTCCAATACCTCGACTACTGCGCCGCCCAGAAGGCCAAGGTTGTCCACTTCTCCGAGATCCGCTTCATCGGCAATCTGGAGCCGGACAACCTGAAGAAGGTCCGCGCGTACGCCGAGTCGAAGGGTATCGACGTCGAGATCGGCATGAAGTCGATCTGCCCGACCTCGAAGATGTTCGAGGCCAAGTTGGGCACGGCCGAGGAACAGCTGGGCAGGATGATCGAATCCGCCGGGTTGGTCGGCTCGAAGATCGTGCGTTGCGTGCTGGGCAGTGCGGAGGACCGCGTCGGAGGCCTCGACAGGCATATCGAGAGCATGGTCAAAGTGCTGCGCAACACCCGGTCGCGCGCCGTGGATGCCAACATCAAGATCGCCATCGAGAACCACGCGGGCGACATGCAGGGTTGGGAATTGCGCAACCTGATTGAGGCGGCTGGCAAGGACTTCGTCGGGGCCTGCCTCGATTCGGGCAACCCCTGCTGGACGCTCGAAGACCCGCATTCGACCCTTGAAGCGCTGCATCCCTACGTGCTGACCAGCCACGTGCGCGATTCCGCGGTATGGAAGACGCCTGAGGGCGCGGCCGTCTGCTGGGTGCGGATGGGCGATGGCAATGTCGGGATTGACGACTACTGCCGCAAGTACGCCGCGCTGTGTCCGGGTCGGGCGCTCTCGATGGAAACCATCGTGATGGGGCCGCGCATGTTCGCGTATCGGAATCCGAAGTTCTGGGACAACTACAAGGACGTTCCGGCGTGGAATTTCCAGCGCTTCACGGACTTGGTGGACAAGGGCAAGCCGTTCGATATGCCGAAAGTGGACCGTTCGCAAGCGGCACAACGGGAGCGCGAGGATCTGGAAGCCAGCTTGAACCACACGAAGGCGCTGTTGGGGCTGTGAAGCGGCGGTTCGCGGCCGTCGGCAACTGGCAACGATTCCGAGAGTGCTTGACATGTTCCGGTCGCTCGATGTAGTGACAGGTTTTCCCGGCCTAACAGATGCGCCTCATCGGACAGCTCATTGAGTGTTTGGGCGATAATGGGACGATGGTGAAGACTTTCCCAAGCGAGGGCTTCTCCCTCGCAATCGAGTACTTCCGCGAGGATGACGGTCGATGGCTGGCCGACATACCGGCGTTGCCGGGAGTGACGGCCTACGGTCGCACCCGAAACGAGGCCACGGCGGCTGTGCAGTCGCTGGCATTGCGCCTGATCGCCGATCGGTTGGACCATGGAGAAGCCTTGCCCGGTCCAATGAACGTCTCTTTTATCGCCGCCTAATGGCATCAGACTTCTTCCGCTCTTGGCCGTCCGTTAAAGCACCAAGAGTACTGGCCGCGTTGCTGCGCATCGGCTGGAAAATTAAACGTCAGGGTGGAACGTCGCATAGGATTCTGGAACGTGCTGGATGGCCGGACATCCTATTCGCGTACCACGACAAAGTCTCATTGGGACCTGCGGCGATGCGGGTCTTGGCCAAGAAGAGCGGCCTCACCCCGGAAGATCTCTGATCGGCCTCTCACTCCCAGCGCAACGCCTGCATGGGTTGGATCCGCGTGGCGCGCCGCCCCGGCCCGTAACCGGACAACCCCGCGACCGTCGCCACCAGCACTACCGCCGCCGCGATGACGACCGGGTCATTCGGCTCCACGCCGTATAGCTGGCTGCGCACCAGCTTGGAGAGCGCCAACGCCGCTGGCAATCCGACGGCGATCCCCACCGCCATCAGCCCCAGCACCTCCCGCATCACCATCCAGACCACATTCCCGCGATTGGCCCCGAGCGCCATCCGAATCCCGATTTCCTGCGTCCGCCGGGTCACCGAATACGCCATCACGCCGTAGAGCCCGATAGCCGCAAGGAACGTCGCGAGGCCGCCGAATACGGCCGAGAGGGTCGCAACCAGCCGCTCGATGCTCAATGAACGGTCCAACTGCTCTTCCAACGTCCTCATGTTTGAAACCGGCACCGTCGGGTCGATCTCCCTCACAATCCGCCGCACAGCGGTAAACATTTGGTCCGGCGGGCGGCTGGTCCGCACGTAGGCCGTCATGCCAATCACGAACTCGGACTGCCTTCCCGGCAGATAGAGTTCGAACGGGATTTCAGCTCGCATGTTCTCATATTTGGTGTCCTTCACGACGCCGATGATGGTGATGTCGGTCTTCGTACCAGGATCGCTACCCATGCCGATCTTGTGGCCAAGGGGCTGCAGTCCGTTCAAGAACCGCTTAACGAACTTCTCGTTCACGATGGCGACTTTCGGCGCGCCCTCGACGTCGGCGGTCGTGAAGTCGCGCCCCAGCGTCATCGGGATACCCAAAGTACGGAAGAATCCGGGCTCGGTGTACTGCATGTGCGGGTTGATGTCCTCGCCCTGCTTCCTCGCATAGCCCTGTAGGGTTACGGAGGAATCCCATTCATTGTCGTCCAGCACCGGAACCACCGCCAGTGTTGCCGAGAATACGCCCGGCTGGGCGTTCAGGCGTTCGAGGAGTTCCCGGTAGAACTGCCAACTGCGCTCGGGCTTGTAGCCGTTCATGGGCGGGTTGACTTCGAATGTGATGAGTTGGTCGAGGCGGAAGCCGGGGTCGGCTCCATGCAGGTTGCCCAACGTCCGAACAAACAAACCCGCTCCGATCAACAGCAGCAGCGACAAGGTGACCTGCGCTGCAACAAGAACCTTCCGCATCCGCACCGATCCGCCGCCCACGACGGCCCCGGCTTGGTCCTTGAGAGTGGTCGCGACATCGGCATTCGTGGCTTGCAGGGACGGCATCAGACCGAACAATAGTCCGGTGAGGAGCGAAACCGACGCGTTGAACGCAAGCACGCGCCAATCCGGGATGGGCGATAGGGCCAGGGGAGTCGATCCCGTCGGGATGAAGGCCAACAGTCCGCGCGTCATGGCCATCGCGAGCAGCAGACCGCAGACCCCGCCCGCCACCGACAGCAGCACGCTTTCGACCAACAGCTGGCGGATCAAGCGACCGCGTCCGGCCCCGAGCGCGATGCGGATCGAGACTTCCTTCCGGCGGGCAGCGGCACGTGCGACCAGCAGGTTTGCCAAGTTCGCGCAGGCTATCAAGAGAACAAGCCCCACCACCGCCGTCAACACGAGAAGGGGCGTCCGGTACTGTTTCCGGGTTTGCGACCGCCCGGTGGCCGCCGGCAAGACATCGACCCAACCGCGCAGGAATTGCTGGCGCGTGTAGTCAGTGGCCTTGGCGAAGGCCTTTTCCTTGACCTCCATATCGAGAATCGAATGGTAGAGCGGCTGCAAGCCAGCTTTGGCGAGCTCGATGGTCGTGCCCGGCTTGAGTCGGCCGAAGACATTGGCAAAACGGCTCCGGCGGTCGTTCAGCGAATACCACGGGCCGGGCGTGATCTCCGCCTTCATGCTCATGGGAATCCGGATTTGCTGGGGATAGGCTGGGGTCGATGCCGTGGAATCCCTCCAGGCTGACGCCGATGATGGTGAACGGGTAGCCGTTCAGGGTGATCTTGCGGTTGATCGCCGAGGGGTCGAGGGCGAATTGCGAGCGCCAGAAGTCGTAGCTGATGACCGCGACGGGGTGGCCGTGCTGCATCAGGTCGTCGGACACCGAGAAGACCCGCCCTGCGGCGGCCCCGATGCCAAGCACCGGGAAGTAGTTGCCCGAAACGAGTTCGCCGGAAATGACCTGCGTCTTGCCGTTGTCGCCGAAGGCAAACGTCTGGCCGTAGCGGCAGAACATGCCGGAGAAGACTTGGTTGCGGTCGCGGATGTCCTGGTACATCGGATAGGACATGGCGTTGGAGCCCGTGTTCGAGCCGTAGTGGGAGCCGTGGGAATCCAGCAGAACGAGTTCCTCCGGTGCCTTGACCGGCAGCATCTTGAGCAGAAGCTGGTTCACCAGCGTGAAGATGGCTGTGTTTGCCCCGATGCCCAGCGCCAGGGAGGCCACGGCAACCAAGGTGAACACCGGCGATTTGCGGAGCGTGCGGAGGGCGAAACGGAAATCCTGGATGAGGTTGGCCATGGCGACATCTGCTTATACGCGCGCGATGCCCTCGCGTTGGCAAATCGACCGACTCGACCCCGACGGTCCTATTCCACCCTTGAAATCTGTGCCCCAACCCCTGTCAGCTTCTCTTCGATGCGCTCATATCCCCGGTCGATGTGGTAGACGCGGTCGATCACGGTCTCGCCCTTCGCCACCAGTGCGGCCAGAACCAACGACGCGCTCGCGCGTAGGTCGGAGGCGAGCACCTCGGCACCGGTAAGACTACTGCGGCCCGCAAGAATCGCTTTGCGCCCGTCGATCCGGATGTTCGCCCCCATACGGCGCAATTCCTGCGCGTGCATGAAGCGGTTCTCGAAGATGGTTTCGGTGATGATCGAAATGCCCTCGGCCTGCGTCATCATGGCCATATACTGCGCCTGCAGGTCGGTGGCAAAGCCCGGGTATTCTTCGGTGGCCATGTCCACCGGCATGATCGTGCCGCCCGGCTGGACCCGGATGGTGGTCGGATCCACTACGGAAACATTGACTCCGGCAGCTTGCAGCTTGTCCAGCAACGCGCCAAGGTGATCGGCCACGCAGCCGGTTACCGTGAGGTCGCCGCCGGTCATAGCGCCGCCGATGATGAAGGTGCCGGCCTCGATGCGGTCCGCAATGATCTCGTGCTCGGCCCCGTGGAGTTCTTCGACGCCCTGCACCCGGATGACGCTGGTTCCCGCTCCCTCGATCTTCGCGCCCATCTTGACCAGCAATTCGGCGAGATCGATCACTTCCGGTTCCCGAGCCGCGTTGGAAATCACGGTTTCGCCCTCGGCCAGGACGGCGGCCATGAGGATGTCCTCGGTGCCGGTCACCGTGATCCGGTCGAAGAAGATGTTGCCGCCCTGCAGGCGACCGGGCGCGACGGCCTCCACGTAGCCGTATTCCTCGGAAACGGTCGCGCCCAGCTTGGTCAGGCCGAGCAGGTGCATGTCGATGGGCCGCGCCCCGATGGCGCAGCCGCCGGGAATCGAGACCCGCGCCCGGCCGGCACGGGCTGCCAAGGGACCCAGGACAAGGCTCGACGCACGCATCGTCTTCACCAGTTCGTACGGGGCCTCGGGCGAAACAATTTTCGGCGTGCGCACGGTGACGGTTTCGCCGTCGATGTCGACCTCGGACCCGATGTCCACCATCAGGCGCTCCATGGTACGGATATCGCAGACTGGGGGAATGCGATGCAGGATGACAGGTTCCGCCGTCAGGAGCGCCGCAGCCAGCACGGGCAGGGCGGAGTTCTTCGCGCCACTGGTGGCGATGGTCCCGTTGAGCGGATTGCCGCCCGTGATGACGAATTTGTCCATTGCGTTATTTTCCCACTACAGTTCTTGTTGCCAAGCAAGGATCGCGGCCCGCACATTGTTGCCGGCGGAAGCCAGCATTTCGCCCGCCGCGTCGTAATCCGCGCCGGTCGCGGTCGAGATGATGCGCTTGGCCCGGTCCAGCAGCTTGCCGTTCTTGGGCTGCACGTTCACCATCAGGTTCCGCCACACGTAACCGAGACGAATGAACGTGCCCGTCGTGAGCATGTTGAGCACGAGCTTGGTGGCGGTGCCAGCCTTGAGCCGGGTGGAACCGGCGATCACCTCCGGCCCGGGCAGCGGTGTGATCGCGATGTCGACCGCGCGCGCAAGCGTCGAATCGGGGGAGCAACTGATCCCGACCGTCACCGCCCCCAGCGCCTTCGCGGCCTCGACTGCACCCAGCACGTAGGGCGTCCGACCGCTGGCCGCAATTCCGCAGAGCACGTCGCCAAGGCCGAAGTCTCGCGCCGCCAAGTCGCGCGCGCCGATAGCCGGGTCGTCCTCGGTGGTTTCAGTGGCCTTCGACAAGGCGGATTCCCCGCCCGCGATGATCCCTTGGACGCGGTCACCGGGCACGTTGAAGGTGGGTGGACACTCGGAAGCGTCGAGCACCCCGAGCCGACCGCTCGTCCCCGCTCCGATGTAGAACAATCGGCCGCCACGCTCGAACGCTGCAACGATGGCATCGACCGCCCTCGCAATGTTCGGCAGCTCGACCGCCACGGCTGCGGCGATCTTGGCGTCTTCGTCGTTGATGACGCGCAGCATGTCCAGCGTAGGTAGCTGGTCGATGTGTTCGGAGGCGGGATTTGGTCGTTCGGTGAGAAGGTTGGCGATTTGCTCCACGTTTTGTTGATACCACCCCGGCCTTGGCCGTCAGCCGGAGTGCCGGAGGGGACGCAGCAGTTTCTCGAGGCCGTTCATCTTCAGCTCGTGCATCGCGGCGAGCATTTGGCCGAGCTTGCCGTCGGGGTAGCCATGGCGGCTAAACCAAACAAAGTAGGCGTCGGGCAGGTCCGTCAGATACCAGCCCTTGAATCTGCCGAACGGCATGCGGGTGTTGGCCATCTCCTCAAGGTCGTAGTGGGGAGTCAAGCCTACAGCACCCCGGCCTCGGTCATCACCCGGGTGGCGGCTTGATATCCGAGCTTGGCCGCCTCCGCCGGATCCATCTCCTTCAGCCCGCGTCCGAAGACCTCCACCGACAAGGCGTCCTCATACCCGATCCGCTTCAGCGCCCGCAGGAACCCGCGCAAATTGATTACGCCCTCGCCCGGCAGTAGGCGCTGGTTGTCGCGCACTTCCTCCGGCGGCAGTTGCGCGGCGTCGTTGAAGTGGACGTGGACGATCCGGTCCTTGCCCGCGTTGAGGACGTCGTCAACGGTCGCGCCCGCGTGGTGCCAGTGCCAAACGTCCAACAGCAGCCCGCAGTTGGAACCGCACTCCTTGGCGAACTCCAACATCTCGTCCATCCTCCAGATGAACTCGTACGGATTCGCCTTGCGGATGTGGAGGGGCCCGAGGAACTCTAGCCCGAGCCGCACATGCGAGCGCGCCAGCACTTCGGCAACCGCCCGGAACCGGTCCAGCAGGATCTTGCGCTGTTCCACCTTCGGGAGAGTACTCGAAGAGAGGATGTAGGTGACCATTCGAGGGCACCCGATGGCCGCCGCAAACGACGCCGCGTCGCCGAGTTTGGCCAACCCTTGCCGGAATGTGTCGTCGTCCTTACGGAAGTCGACGGGCAAATCGACGGCGGCGGGTTTCAGGTGGTTCTGCGCCAGCTCGCGCCGGGTCGGTTCGAGTCCGGCCTTGATAGCATTGACCAAGCCAACGTCGCAGCCCGAAAATCCGGCCCGGGCAGCCAAGGCGGCCGATTCCGGCCATTGCACCCGGCCACCCGTCAACTGCGGATTGTAAGCGGCATACATGGAGCCCATTGTATGGGACCGGCTAGTTCTGCTTGGGATTCTGCTCGACGTGATCCACCACGAGGACTTCCAGATCCACCTTGCGCCGTTCCAGTTTGAGTCCCAGTTGCTTTTCTATTACCATCGGCAGCACGTCCAGTTCGTCGTTCTTGGTGTGGTTTGCCTCGACGTAGGCGTCCACGTCCAACGTGAAATCGTATTTCCCGTCCAAGCCTGTTTGGTCGAGGACCGGGACTCGCAGTTGCCGCGCCAGCAATTCCGCGAAGGTCCCAAGTTTCGCGTTCTTAAATACCGCGGCATTGCCCTTTCCTGACATGTCTAAGTCTCCGCCGGTCCCGGATTCCTTCAGCTTGGGGCCGTCCTTGCCCACGGTCATGACGAAGGCGGGCATGGATTTCCTTTCGGCGTGGCTGGCAAGCCCCATCCGTTCGTTGAGCAATTCCTGCATCATACGCCGCATCCCGGCGACCGGTGTACCCTCCGGAGCCTTGGCCTGGATCTCGTATTTCTCCTGCGCAACCCAGCTTGGGGCGACGATTTGGTACTGCTTCAAGTCGAACGCCCATGCCAGGCATCCCGCGAGCGACGTTCGACGCACCAATACCGTCGCGCCCCGCACGATGATGTCCGGCCGGACTTCACTTGCCGGGTCGGCGCGGCGGACAGTGGCGACGTCGAAACGCGCTTGGGCGGCCAACAGTGCGGACGCCACGAGGAAAACGGAGAGTGGACGAATCATGGCCTCAAGAATATCACAACATTACGCGATGCGTAATATCGTATCGCGTAATATTGGACGCTCCCGGCGGCTACCGATAGGTCTCGGCGATCAACCCTTCCAGATAACGCTTCGAGTCCAGGATGTCCTGCTCCTGCTTGGCCCCTTCGATCTCGCGCTCGATGGTCATCGGCCCGTGGTAGTCGAAGTCCTTCAGCCGCTTCAACAGCGTTCGGAAATCCACACGGCCCTTCCCGATGGCAACTTCCTGGCCGAGATTCTTGGGATCCGTCGGGAACAGTCCGTCCTTGGCGTGCAGGCCACGGACGTATTTTCCGATCACGTCCATGGCGTCGACAGGATTCCCCTTCCCGTAGAGGATCAGGTTGGCGGTGTCGAGATTGACGAATAGGTTGCCCGAGTTGACGGTCTGAATGAGCCGGAGCAGCGTGACGGGGCTCTCCTGGCCGGTCTCCAGCAGCAGGGTTCGACCCTTGGATTTGAAATGTGCGCCGATCTCGGCCACGGCGTCGACAACCTCTTGGAACAGGGGGTCACCCGGGTACTCGGGCACGAAGCCGATGTGCGTCTGGACAGAGGCGATGCTGGCCGCCTCGGCGAAATCCGCCGCAGCCTTCAGCGCGTCGATGCGCGCGCGACGGGTTTCACGGGGCACAACGCCGATGGTCGCGGGGCCCTCGGCAAAGTTCCACACCATGCGCCCCGGTCCCAGTTCCATCACGGCCGTGGCCTCGACGCTGTACTTCGCGAGTGCGGCCTTGAGTGCGGGAATATCCGCCATCGTCATGGGCCTGACGCCGATCTGGCAGGTCGAAAAGCCGAGCTTCCTGACGTGGGCGATGGTTGAATCGGGCGTTTCGCCGGGGCGGACACGGGTCACCACGCCTAGTTTGATCGGGGGCTCGGCGGCCTTTAGGGTCGCTGCCACTATGGCTGTTCCGAGGAAGAGTCTACGTTTAATGTTCATTTATCCGCTAGCTCCATTTTCCTAGCTGATGACGCCGTGCTCAATCCTGCCCAAGATGTTCAGGATCTCGACAAAGTCTGCCTCCGAGCCCAGCATGCTTGTGGGCGTCTCACCCGCGAGTGCTGGCATTCGCCCGTCCATCCATTCGTGCTGCTACTTCTTCGTTTCCAAACACCTCGACGGCTCGCGCAAAGAGCGCGGCTTTCCGTGCCTCGACCAAGTCTTAATCCTCCGTCACCCCGGAATCGCGCCCGCCTTCACCACCTCCCGCACCACTTTGGCGAAGTAATCCACTTCCTCCACGGTCGTGTAGACGTTCGGCGTGATCCGGATCCCTTGGTACTCGCCAGGCGAGACGAACGCCGTCGTCCAGATCCGTTTGGTGTTCAAATACCCCACCAGCTTGCTCGCGTCGACGCCCTTCACCCCGAGGAGTCCGATCCCACACGACTGCGCCGGATCGTCACTCGTCAGCAACTGCGCGTTGGGCAGGTCCCGCACTTGGTCCGTCCACCGCGCCCGGAGATACCGCAGCCGCGCGGCCTTGCGCTCCACCCCGATGCTTTCGTGGAAGTTCATCGCCTCCGCGATCGCGTTCCTCTGCGAGGCGGGATGCGTGCCGATCTGCTCGAACTTCCGGATGTCGTTGGACAACGGCTCGTCGGCCCCCATCATCGGCCAAATCTTCCCAATCTTCGACTTCCGCACATAGAGCATCCCCGTTCCGATCGGGGCCAGGAGCCACTTGTGGAGTGAGGTCCCGTAGTAGTCGCAGTCCAGATCCTCATGCTTGAAAGGAAACTGGCAGAAGGCGTGCGCGCCGTCGATGATGACCTCGATGCCGCGTTGCCGGCCCAGCTTGCAGATCTCCTTCACCGGAAAGATCTGCCCCGTGCGGTTGGTGATTTGGCAGATGTGGATCACTTTCGTCTTCGGGGTAATGGCATCCTTGACCAAGTTGTAGAGAAAGTCAAGGCCACCGGGCACAGGCACGGGAAACTTCAACTGCTTCAGTACAATCCCATCGCGCCGCTCCCGCTGTTGCCACGACGTGATCATGCGCGGGTAGTCCTGGTTGGTGGTGATCACCTCGTCGCCCGCTTTCAGATCGAGCCCGAATTGGACGATTTCCAGCGCCTCGCTCGCGTTTCGCGTGATGGCGATCTCCTCGGGATCGCAGCCGAAACACTGGGCCAGCCGCCGCCTGCACGTCTCCACGCCCGGATCCAGAATCCGCCACATGTAATATGTCGGATTCATGTTTTGCATTTCCAGATAACGGATCTCTGTATCCTGAACAATTCGGGGCGCGGGCGACACGCCGCCGTTGTTCAGGTTGATCAGAGTCCGGTCAATTGTGAACGCGTCGCGCACATGGAACCAGAAGTCTTCGTCGCGGGCGACGGCCTCAATCGGTTTGCCGGCCGCCGACAACGACGCCTTCTGCGCCAATGCCGTCGACGTGTTCCGGAACGCCACGGCGGCACCGAGTGCTGCTGAAACCAGCCCACGACGGGAGGATCTTTGTACAGTCATCGATTAACGGTATCGCAACCTTTGCTCTACCGGCACCAGGGGGATGGTCGCGATACACTGGCAATGAGTGTTGGACGAACAAAATGAAAGGGTTATGGTCCGCAGGCTCCCTGCCGGGGAGACCTTTCCAGCCCTGTTGTCCAACCTTGCGGACAACCGCCGAGGCCTCCAACTCCATTTCCCCGCCAGCCCCCCCGATATCCTCGCCGGTGCACTGGTCGAGGTCGTATCCGATTCAGCCATCTACCTCGGCGAGATTCGTTCGAGCACCGAATCGACGGTCGCGGTGGCGGTCGAGCATATACTCGACCGTGCGGTTCTGGGTGAAATCGAGCGCGTTTGGCGGCGCGCGGAGGTCTAAATTGACTTTCCTACGGCCCCCTGCCGCATTTGAAATCCCCCGCGCAAGGGGGAGGAAGTGAATCCAGTCGACCTTTGGATCGCGCTGGCGAGATCTTTCCTGATTGCGCTCCTGGTCACGCCCATCGTGCGGGATGTATTCCGCGCATACAATGTCGTCGATCGACCGGGCAAGCGCAAGGTCCATGCGTATCCAATCCCCCGTGTGGGCGGCATCCCGATCTTCGCCGCCTACGCCGCCACGCTGCTGATGCTCCCTTTTCCAGAGCGGCCGGGGCCCGCTGTCGGAGCCCTTTTCATCCTTCCGGCCGCCACCGCCATCTTCCTCACCGGGTTGGTGGATGATTTCTTCAACCTGAGCCCGCGCGTAAAACTGGTGGGGCAGATCGCCGCCTCGGGGCTGGCTTGGGCCTACGGAATCCGACTGGAGTCGTTGGCGGGCGTTGCAATTCCAGACTGGATCGGGTTGCCGCTGTCCGTGATGTGGCTGCTCTTCACCACCAACGCCCTGAACCTGATCGACGGCCTCGACGGCCTCTGCGGCGGCATGGGCTTCTTCGCGACGATGTCGTTTTACGCCGCCGCCGAGGTCGAGGACATCCCCATGCTCGCGGTCGCGGCGCTCCCCTTGGGCGGTGCACTGCTCGGGTTCCTGTTCTACAATTTCAATCCCGCCACTGTCTTTCTGGGAGACTCGGGGGCCTTGCTCATCGGCTTCCTGCTGGGCTGCTACAGCCTTGTCTGGGTCAGCCACGAGACCACTGTCGCCAGCAGCCTGGTCCCGTTTCTGGCCATGGCGGTGCCTCTGCTGGACGTGCTGCTTTCCATAGCCCGCCGCTCAATCAAAGGGCAACCGATCTTCCAGGCGGATCGGGGACACACGCACCACCGATTGCTCAATCGCGGACTCTCGGTGCGTCAAAGCGCCTTGGTGCTGTATGGGTTTGCCTTCATCGGTAGCTGTTTCGCGGTCCTGCTGGGATATCGTCCCATCCTGGGCGGCTACCATTTGGCGGTTGTCACCGGTTTCTGTTTGGCTTGCTGGATCGGTATCAAGCAACTGCGCTACGCTGAATTTGAGGTGGCCGGAACATTGCTTTTCAAGGGCGTCTTTAGACGGACCGTCGCAAGCAACCTGCGGTTGCGTGAAATGGGCACGGCCCTGGAGCAGGCCCGGGACGATGCCGATTGGTGGGACGTCCTCACCCGGTTTGGACGCGAGGAAGGCTGGACGCGCGTGATTTGGACCGACGCCGACACCGTTCGCGATGAAGAGTTTTCCGGTGCGGAACCGGAGTGGTCGCTTACCGTGCGTCTCGACGACGCCGGATTAGTCCAAATCGATGGCTCTTCGAAGCAGGATCGCAATCCTGTCGACCTCTCGGCCTTGGCCGCCACTTTGCGGCGGACCATTGGCGAAAAGAGGCCGGGCGTAGCGGTCGGCAAGTAGCGCCAACAATCCAATGAACCCGACAAGCAAAGCCCGCCCGCTGGTGGAACTCCTGCTCTCGGTGGCCGGTTTCTCGGTTGCCCTTGCAGTCCACACATTCGTCGTGGGCGGCGGCTTGGAGCCCGGCGAAGCGCTGATAGGCACCACCGCGTCGTCACTTGCGTTTTGGGTGGCAACCCAGCTCAAGAACGACTACGAGGAGGAACTCAGCGGTGCCTGGGTGATTCTACTGGAACTATTCTGTCTGGGTGCAGGCATCAATCTCCTCCTGCATGCGCTGATGACCTACGGCTTCTTCGTGAGGCGCACACCATTTCTCGTTGTTGCCGGCAGTTTCGTTTCGGCGGCATTTGTCGCATTGGAGCGGACTTGGATGACGCGCCATCCCGTAGCCCAGCCGCAGTTCCTGCTGATCGGCTGCGACTCGACCGCGCGACGCGTTCTTGAAACCACCGGAGCGAAGGTCGCGGCCTATGTTCCGGATCCGTCCTGCGATTGGACGCCCAAGGGAAACCCCCAGATTGTCGCGGCGGCCGGCGTGGAACGCTTCATAGCAGACCATCGACCGACCGATATTCTGGTGGGCACCATCCAATGGCGTTCCCTGATTTCGCCTGCTGCCATCTTCAAGGCAAAGCTCGACGGGCTTGCGGTGGAGGACGCACCTTCCTTGTACGAACGTCTCTACTCCCGTGTTTGCTGCGTCCGGCTGCGTCCGATGGATTTCCTGCTGAGCGCCTCGCTGCGCGGCGACGCCCGCACCATGGCCATCCAAGCGTTGTACAACAACCTAATCGGCATCTTCTTCCTGTTGATTCTCAGTCCACTGATGCTTTGCCTCACCATCGCCATGTGGGCGACAGGCGACGGGGGCCCCATATTCGACAGCATTGAATGTGCCGGATTCCAGTACATTCCCTTCCGCCTCCACAGGTTCCGTACCTGTCGGAATGACGGCAAGGCTCCCTCGATGGCAGGGCGGTTCATCGAACGCTTCCATTTGGAGGACCTCCCCCAACTGGTCAATGTGGTCCGCGGCGACATGGCATTGGTGGGCCCCCGTGCGGTGCGCACCGAGTTTGCAAACCACTTGACGACGGTGATGCCTTTCTTTTCCCATCGGTTCTCGGTCAAGCCCGGCATCCTGGGATGGGCGCAGACGCACCGCGGTAGCTCCGACACTGAGATCGACGAGATCGAGTACGACCTGTATTACATCCGGCAAGGGTCCTTGTGGATGGACGTGGAAATCATGCTGGAAGCGCTTTTCGGACGAAGGACCGCGTAAGAAATGGACTTTCCGAACGGCATGGCAGCCTACCTGGTAGCGGCGTTTTCCGTGTTGTCGGTCTGCTACATGATCTTTGGTTATCCGGTGCTTCTAGCGTTTGGGAAGGCCCGAAAGGGACTGCCGATCGCCAAGGACCCGGCGTTCGAGCCCACGGTAACAACCGTCATTGCGGTCTACAACGGTGCCCAACAGGTGGTGCGTAAACTCGAAACCCTGTCCGGGCTCGACTACCCGGCGGGCAAGCTCGACATCGTCATTGTGTCGGACGGCTCCACCGACGGCACCGACGACCTGGTCGGCGAGTTCGCGGCCAAGCAGTCCTGCGGCCCGAAGGTGACGCTGCTGCGCGCCGAGCGCGGCGGCAAGGCTGCTGCCCTGAACCTCGCGATTCCGGTCCTGACCGGAGACTTGGTTTTCTTCACCGATGTGCGCCAGCCCTTGGAACCCTCGGCGTTGCGGCATCTGGCCGCCAACTTCGCCGATCCGACCGTCGGTGCCGTTACCGGCGAGATGGTGCTCCTTCGTGGCGACGGTGGGGAACAGGCCGACATGGACCTCTACTGGCGCTACGAGATCTGGGCCCGCAGCCGGCAATCGGAGATTGATTCGCTCTTCAACACGACGGGCTGCATCTACGCGATGCGCCGCGAGTTGGTGGAGCCCTTGCCGCCAGACACGCTCATTGACGACGCCGTGATGCCCCTTCGCGCGTTCTTCAAGGGCTACCGAGTTATCTTCGACCCAGCTGCCATCGCCTACGACTACCCGGCTGTCGCCGGCAGTGAATTCCGCCGCCGCTTCAGGACACTGGCCGGACTGTGGCAGGTGTTCGTGCGGATTCCTGCATTGTTTACTTCGAGGAACCGGATGCGCGTGCATGTCCTGTCGCACAAATTCAGCCGGCTTTTGCTCCCCTGGGCACTGCTGGCCACATTTGCGGCGACTCTTGCGATGCCTTCGACTGGCTTTCGGACGGTCCTGCTGATTCTGGAATTGTTACCCGTGGTGTTGGCCGGGTTGAACTCTTTTGTGCCCGCCGGGTTCCCGCTCAAGCGGCTGTCGTCACCAGCCCGCACGTTCCTGGTGATGAATGCGGCGGCCCTTCTGGCCGTATTTGTGTTCGTGCTGCCTGCGGCTTGGATTTGGAAGCCCACCAGCACGGCCAAGTCCTAAGCCCTCTCGGACTAGGCACCCTTGGCGGCACCCAGCAGGGCCCGCAGCATGACAAACGCGTCCAGCGACACCGACAGGTTCTTTACGTAGTAGAGGTCCATTTCGAGGTGTTCGAAGACATCCGGCACGTTTGACACGCGGCTATGGATCTGCTGCCAGCCCGTCAGACCTGGTTTTACCCGGTGCCGTTGCCGGTAAAAGGGGATTCGTCTGGCAAGTTCTTCGGCAAACTCGACGGGCTCGGGACGGGGTCCAACCAACGACATCTTCCCGGAAAGCACGTCGAACAACTCGGGCAACGCGTCCAGTCGGAATCGCAAAAGGAATTTGCCCAGCCCGGTCGGTCGTCCAGTGCCGTCATGGCATCGAAACCGGTGCAGGTTGAACGGAACATCCCGGAAGCCCATGCGCTTTTCCCGCGCCAACACCGGGCCCGTGGAGCCCAGCTTCACTAGCAGCGCGATCAACAGCATCACGGGAGCCACCAACAGCAGCAGAATCGTGGCGACGACCAACGAGATCAAGACCCGCAGCTTTAGCTTCACTGTCGAAGGATCGAAGAACGTCGAGAAGATAAGTCGGTGCGGCCAGATCTCCTCGAGACAGACCCGTCCCAGCGTGGTTTCGTAGAGGGTTGCCGCTTCCTCCACTTGGACGCCGCCGAAGCGAAGTTCGAGAAACTCCTCGGTCCACGTCGGCTGGATGTCGGAACGGCGGGCGATGACGATTGAATTGGGATTCAGGGCGTTCACAACGTCTTCCAAATCCTCAATTGTTCCCAGCCTCATCAGGCCCGGATCCACTGGGGTTTGCGATGCACCGTGCGTCTCGAGGTAGCCGAGGACCTGCCAACCGTAATCCGGGCGCTTGAGGAATCTGGAGGCGAGCAGATTCACAGTAGGGGAACTGCCTAGGAATAGAACCTTGCTACGGGCCTCATCGTCCTTGGCTGCGGAGTCGAACAGGAGCCGGAGACCGGAGATTGAGGCCATGGAGAGCAGCCCGCCCAGGATCATGACCTTTCTCGGAATCGTCCACTGCGGTTGGGCGTAGTCGATCATGCCTTGGCATATGACTGTTGCCCCAAAAACGAGGCACAGCTCCTCGACAAACGCGACGCGGCTGATCAGTCGCACACGGGAGTACAGGTTGCGCACGAACATGCCGCCCGTAATGGTGCCCGTGACAAGCAGAATCCGTTGAAGCCCGGAATCGAACTGCAGGAAGGAGCGGAAATCGAGGATGTCGGGATCGGCCCACGCCCCGAACAGCAAGCACAACGTTACTGCCAACGTCTCGGCGACAAAAAGGGTGAGGATCCTGGCCGGGATGACGACATTGAAGATGCGGAGCATTGCGGTACAGTCCTACCAAGTCTAACGCGGGGCTATACCGCCGGTCCGTCCGTACGGGCACCAAGGACGCGCGCCGGGTTCCCGGCCACCACCACGCCTCCGGGAACTTCCCTCGTGACGATGGATCCCGCGGCAACGGTGGATTTGTGCCCCACGTTGGCCATGATGATCGCCCCCGACCCGATCCAACAATCATTCCCGATCGCAATGCGTTGGTAGACCGCGCCGTCGTCCGTCAAACGGCCTTCGCTGTCCCGTGTGTGCTGCTTGTTGCCACTGAGCACGTGCACGGCCGACGCGATCTGGATGTTGTCCCCAAGCGAAACCTTGCCGAGAACGCAGTACGCACCAATGCCGACCTTGTTCCCCACCGACGCCTGCGCATGCGAAAAATAGGAGCCGATCGCGATGTGGCTGTCTCTCCCGCACGCCTCCAAGGTGAGCGAATAGAAGGCAACACGGAAGTAGCTGCCCGGCATGCCCGGCACCAGAGAAAGGGCTTGTGCGCAGAAGATGAAACCCTGGTGGAACCGGCCAAAACCCGATAGCGCAGCCCAAGGAAGCACGAGAATCGTGGCCAGCAACCCTATCGCCCGCTTCAGTGCCCGTCTCATCGGCTCGACCGTCGCTTGGGCGTCAGCGGATCCCTGACAGCCAGCTCTCGAAATCGAGTTCGCTGACCGCGCAACCGTCCAAATAGCGCGGCAGGAGGAGCACATCGTCGCCCCGTGTCGCCATTCCGTGCTCGCAGGTTGTGGCACTTTGCACGCCGCACTCGCGGAGCCACGGCAGAAATTCCTCGGAAGTAACACCGCTCGGGTAGCAGAAATGGTCGGGAAGCTTGCCCGTGATCTCCTCGACGAACTTCGCGTTGTCCCGTATCTCCCGTACGAACAGTGCCTTGTCGTGCGGGGTTCTGTGCCGATGGGTGTGCAACTGGATGTCAACGCCGGACCGGGCAGCCTCGGCAGCATCCTCCGGCGTCATGAGCTGGAACAAGCGTTCGTCCAACATGGAGTCGTAGTCCATGCCGATCCGTTCCGCGAGTTCGCGCGCAACGCGGTCCCTGAGTTCCGGCGAAAGCCCTTCGGAGTCGGCCTGTTCGGCATAGCGCGCCACGGCGTGTTCCCTGGCGTCACGGTCGGCGAACTCCGGCTTGCCGCTCTTCCACAGGAGATACTTCATCATCAGCGTGAAGACCGGCAGGCGGTAACGCGTGTACCACGTTGTCAGGTAGAGCGTACACGGGAAATTGAAATGCCGAAGCGCGGGCAGGACGTGCAGGTAGAAATCGTAAAAACCGTCGTCGAACGTGATCACGACGCTTTTGGGGGGGAGCGTTCCATTGTGGAGGCGTTTGATCGCTTCCGCCAAAGGCAACACGTTCGCGCCCCACTTCTTCAGAAAAGCCAAACGTTGCCAGAACAGGTCGACCGGCATGTAGAGGCCGCCTTCCCAGAGATGCTCGTCCCTCAGGGAAATCCCGTGGTAACAAAGGATCACGAGCTTGTCGCGCCGCCGGAGATAAGTGGATACGGAAAACACCCCGGTTGCCCGGAGCGTTTGCAGTACCGCCTTCTTCAGTGAATTACTCATTCCAAGGTGTCCCGGGAGGGGCTTCTTTCCATCTTCTCACCACACCGTACCCCAAGGATGCGCAGGACCGCCGACATGTCTTATACTTTCCTTATGCGCACTCCGCATGATCGCGGGAGCGCGTCGTGGCGCGCGTGATTCAATCATAGTTGAGATGCCAGTCAAACTTGTTGTCGTAGCCGGGGCCAGACCCAATTTCATGAAGGTGGCACCCGTCTTTGCGGCGCTGAAGGGCGACCCGGACCTGCAGCCGCTCCTGGTCCACACGGGGCAGCATTACGACTACGCCATGTCCGGCAAGTTCTTTGAGGACCTTGGCTTGCCGGAACCGGCCTACCACTTGGAAGCCGGGTCCGGCTCCCATGCACAGCAAACGGCCGAGATCTTGAAGCGCATCGAGCCCGTGCTTGTCGCCGAACAACCCGCGGCGCTCATCGTGGTCGGGGACGTCAACTCCACAGTTGCCTGCGCGCTCGCCGCAGCCAAACTGGGCATCTTCGTCATCCATATCGAGGCGGGCTTGCGTAGTTTCGACCGGACAATGCCCGAGGAAATCAACCGGTTGGCCACCGACGCCATCAGCGACCTCTTCATGGTGACCGAGGAGAGCGGGCGCCGGAACCTGATCCGCGAGGGTGCGGCCCCTGAGCGCATCCACATGGTTGGCAACCTCATGATCGACTCCCTCCGCAGCCATTTGGAGCAAGCCCTGCGGTCCGACGTCCGGCAGCGACTGGTTCCGGATGCCCGATATGGCCTGGTCACCCTGCACCGGCCAGCCAACGTGGACAACGCGGAGCAGCTTGCCGGAATCCTCTCCGCGCTGGGCGAAATCGCCGCCGAGTTGCCTCTCTATTGGCCCGTGCATCCGCGGACCAGAAAGACACTGTCCAATTCATCCCTGCCTGCCAACATCCACCTCTTGGAGCCGCTTGGCTACCTCGATTTCCTTTGCCTCGAGGCGGGAGCCGCCCTCGTGCTGACGGATTCGGGCGGAGTTCAGGAGGAGACCACGGTATTGGGAGTGCCCTGCTTGACCTTGCGCGACAACACGGAACGGCCTGTGACGATCGATGAGGGAACGAATCGCCTGGCAGGAACTTCGCGCGAATCCATCCTGCGGGCTTGGACGGAAACCCGGTCCACCGGAGTGGCGGGCCGGATACCGGACTACTGGGATGGCAAGGCTGGCGAACGTGTAAAATCAGTATTATTGGCTACATTCCTGCCCGGGGGGAGATGAGCAGACCCATCCTACTACTGCTGGCCTACCATTTCCCACCCGCAAGGGCGGTGGGCGGTGCGCGTCCACACCGCTTTTACAAGTACATGAAGCGGTTGGGATACGAGTGCCATGTCTTGACGGCAGCGGTGGACGAGGACAACTTGAGGGAGCCAGACGTGCACTACGTGCCCGACCCGTTGCGCACGCACCCCAAGACGGGCTTGGCATGGCAGGCTGAACGCATTGGATGGAAATTCTTGGTCAGGGGCGACTTGGCCTTGGGCTGGTCGGATGCCGCCTACCAAGCCGGAGTGAAGTTCTTGGACC
Source organism: uncultured Acidobacteriia bacterium (assembly GCA_903907865.1). Lineage (GTDB taxonomy): Bacteria > Acidobacteriota > Terriglobia > Bryobacterales > Bryobacteraceae > BOG-234. The sequence continues at coordinate 178,165 of CAIVPR010000078.1, read as the reverse complement.
AGCACCGCGACCGGTCCATTACGATCCTCTCATCGGCCCCGCCGCTCGGAACACACCTTGCCGCATGGCGACTGGCCTCGCGGAGCGGGCGCAAATGGATTGCCGATTTCCGTGACCCGATTGTCAGCCCGGCAGGGGAGCCGGCGGTTCTTGCGTCCGTCGCACCCGTAGTTGAGAGGCAGATTCTCCGCGCGGCGGACATGGTGCTGGCAAATACGGACTCGATGCTGAACTCCTGGTCCGAAACGTATGGCGATCCCGACAAGAAGATCCACGCGCTCTGGAACGGCTTCGATAGCGAGGATGGCATCACAAGCGCTCCCCCGCCTCCGCGCGCCATGCGAATTGTTAGCCACGTCGGCGAGTTGTACGGCGGCAGGGACCTCAGACCGGTGCTGTTGGCGTACGAGCGGCTTATCCGGAAGGGCTTGCTCAGCGCGGATGCCTTCCGCATCCGCCAAATCGGAGCGTCCGAGCCCAGCGAAATACCGCCCAAAGATTTCCTCGACCGGGCAACGCGCGACGGCTGGCTGGAGTTGAAGCCACCGGTTCCCCCTGCCCAAGCGAAAGCTTTGGCCTGCGAATCCGACGGCCTGTTGTTGGTCCAGCCCCACACAGGCGTGCAGGTGCCGGGAAAACTGTTTGAATACCTACGGATGGGCCGCAACATCCTAGCGTTCGTGGTCAAGGGCTCTCCGGTAGAACGAATACTCCAAAAGTCCGGAGTGCCGCACACCGCCCTCTACCCGGAGCTCAGGCCGGACGAGATGGAGCGGCGCATTCACGCCTACATGGAAAGCCTCGGTTCGGAACCGGTAGCACCAAGTCCGTGGTTCCAGCAGACGTTCGAGGCCTCTGAACAGGCAGCCGAGTTGGACCGGCTGATCCGGACACTCGGTTAGCCCCACCCACTCCCCCATGAACACATCACCCGAGGGTGTTGACCGTAACCGCCTCGACAGGAGCTTCGCCCACGGTTTGGCATGGACGGCCGGAGCCAAGTGGGTTTCCCAGTTGGTTGCCTGGCCATCCGTCTTGATCGCGGCCAACCTGCTGTCGCCATATGACTTCGGCGTTGTCGAAATGGCCGGGGTATATTTCGTCGTCGCCAACGTCATCGCCGAGTTCGGCATCGGCATGGCCGTACTGCAATTGCCCGAACTCGAAGCATCGGTTGTCGGGCAGATTTCCAGCGTGGCGACTTTGTTCGGCCTGGTGGCGATGGCTGCGTCGTTCGGGGCCGCCCCTTTGCTGGCCAGATTCTTCCATGCGCCGGAATTGAAGTCGCTGGTTTGGGTCACAAGCGTGACGTTCATCCTAACCGGTTTGGAGTCGGTGCCGTTGGCGCTCCTCCAGAAGGACATGGACTACAAGCGACTCTCCTTGGCAGAATCCATCCAGGCCATTGCCACAGCGCTGACTTGCATCGCCTGCGCGTATTCCGGCCTCGGGTACTGGTCCTTGATTGCGGGCAACCTAGGGGGCCGCCTGGTAGCGGTAACTCTGTTGTGCTACTGGAAGCCCACCCCCTTCCGGTTCCCGAGGCGCTCCCAGGTCGGGGAGCCTCTAAGGTTCGGAATTGAAGTGGCCGCGCAGCGGGTTTCGGGCAGCATCGTCGGTATGGCGGACAGCATCGTGGTGGGCCGGACGCTGGGCCAATCCAGCGTCGGGGTCTACAGGATCGCCAGCAACTTGGCCTATACGCCCGTCGAAAAGGTGGGGAGCCTGCTTATGCGGGTGACCGGACCTTTGTTCGCCCGGGTACAGAGCGACAAAGCACTGACCTTGCGCTACTACCTGCTCCTCACGGAGGGCTTGGCGATGATTCTGCTGCCGCTGGCATTCGGTCTCGCCCTGGTGGCACCGGAAGCAGTCCAATCCTTGCTGGGGGCCAAGTGGCAGTCCGCGATTGAACCCTTGCGCTGGCTGTCGGTTTTTGGAGGTTTAAGGGGTCTGAACTACATCAACGGACAAGTCCTGACATCGCAGCGCAAGACCCGGTGGGCGATGCAGAATTCGATCATCGGCTTTGTATTGATGCCCACGGCATTTTGGATATCGTCGCGGTGGGGTGTGACCGCCGTGGCCCTTTCGTGGCTGGCGATGTCGCCCGTCACGATCGTTGCCCCTATGGTCAAGACCCTGCGGGCGCTAGAGTGCAGCATCGCCAAATATTTGAACGCCTTGCTACCGGCGTGCGCGGGTTCCGCGCTCATGGCTGTCGCGGTGCTTTTGGCGGCAAGGATTCCGGGCGTCGTCGAGTGGAGCGCACGGGGCAGACTGGCGCTGTATATCGGCCTGGGAGCGCTGGTTTATGTGGCGGTGCTGCTCTTGGTGTTCGGAGGGCGCGTCCGACATTACTACCACTTTGTTCTGAAGCTCCGCCGGGATGGAGCCAGCGGCGTGGAGGCCTAGAAATTCCGACTAAGAGCCTTGGCGGAGGTACTGTGGAAATGCTCTAAGCCTGATTTGGCACGGGCGGAACGTAGAAGTTCAGTATCCTGTTTCCGGCGTGGGCAACTGCGACCCCCAAGCCCACCATCGTTGGCAAAGTAAACCGGTAGGCGCACGCCAGAAAGGTCAGGCACGTGGCGTAGCCGACCATCGCCGCTTGGTAGGTCACGCACACACGCATTATCTCGCTGTGACCCATCTTCCTGGCTCTGTTGTACAGCCGCCCGACAGCAAAGAAGGCGCTCAAGAGACCCGCGACAAAAAAGCACAGAGCGGGAATGCCGCATTCCGACGAGCATTGCGTCCATGTATTGTGCGTTTCGTGCCAACTGCCCCTCTGTCCCGCAGCCTTGGCCACTAGGCCTTCGTAGTTGGAGAAGTTGGCGGGCCCGACTCCGAAGAGCGGGTTTTCCAACGTGAACTTGATGCTCTGCTCGAAGAGATACTTCCGCGATGCAGACGAGTCCTCGGCCTCGCTGGTGTCGAAATCCTGCTTCGTCTGAACGCCGAACAGGGTTGCCAAGCGCGCGATGTTCTCAGCCGGGAGCACCAAAAACAAACCCACAGCCACGACCGGAATGGCAATCAACGCGCCAATCCTTTGGTAGCCGTTGGCACGATAGATCAGGAAGAGTGCTACAAAGAACATCGCGAGCATCGCTCCCCGCGATGAGGTTCCAAGGCAAGCCCAAAGTCCATAGAACATGCCGGCATAGATGCCGTAACGGACGATGAAGTTACGGCCCGGCTCGGAGGCGTACCAACCAAGGAACGGCAGGGTCAAGAGAATCTGCGCGGAAAGATCGTTGGAGTTGGAAATGGTGCCTTCGTTCAGATCGCCGCCATCCATTGTCAATCGGCCCAGCGCGTCGGGCTTGGCAAACTTGAAGGTAATCAAGAGCACGGTGGCCGAAGACAAGGCCAACATCCGGTATGTCTTGCCCACTTCGTCCCAAGTCAGGATCAGACCCGCCACAATATACAGACACACCAAATCCGTACGGGCATAGGCGAGCGCCTTGGTTGCCGACAGCGATAGCCAACCGCTAAAAGGTACGGCGGCCAGCATTGACACGTAGAAGCCAGTCCAAAGCATGACACCCTTGCGTTCGAACGAGCGCCCGAAGCCGCCCGTCAAGAGGCAACCCACCATCGCGGGCGGAGAGACCAGGTACAACAAGTACAGGTTCACACCCAGAATGCCAGCTGTCACTTCAGGAATCACGGCCATGCGGCAATACAACATGGCAATCGCGCATTTGAACGCGAGAATGCGGCTCGGGGAAATCTCGTCCTGTGTGGAGATGAACCCGACAGGGGCGTCCTGTACGATCGGGGCGGGAGCCGTGGTCGTGAAGAGGGGATTCAGACTAGCCGGTCGCGACGCGACAGGCGCCCGCATCGGCTGCGCACTCAGCATTCTACCCATGCATCTCCTATGATAGCGCCTAGCTGCCTAGAAGTACCGGTTTGGAACGAGAGCGGGTTCCATAACCCGCATTCGCAAGTACTGAGCCAGGATGTGCATGACGGACTGGTGGACGTCCTCCACTACCCCGTAGTTCTCCGCCGGTACATGGATGTTGATGTCGGCAAGCGCGGCGGACCGGCCTCCAGAAAAACCGGTGAGCGCGATGCTGGCAATGCCGTTGGCCCGCGCCCACTCAACCGCGCGCACCACGTTTTCCGAGTTCCCCGACGAACTGATCGTCATCAGGGCGTCACCGGGACGGGCCGCTGTGCGCAGCTGGTAGGCGAAGATCTCCGCAAATTCAAAGTCATTGCCAATCGCCGTGATCAACTCCACGTGGGAACTGAGGCTCACGACCTTCGGGCGGAGCGGGGTGTCTGTCTGGATGCCCTTGGCGAAATCGCACAGCAGGTGGTTGGAAATCGCGGCCGACCCGCCGTTACCGCAAACGTACAGGGTGCGGTCGGAACCGAACACTTCACCGAGCAGGTCGGCTGCCTGTTCAATCCGGGACATGTCGGTGCGAGCGACGGCGTCCGCCATCGTCGCGAAGTAGGCGGAGGCATACTGGGCCGCGCCGGAGTATCGGGTCGACGGGAACTTCACTTAGGCCGCCGTTTCCGGGTTTGCCTTCTGCCAGATGGCGCGGCCCACGAAGAACGGGCCCATCTTTTCCATCAAACTGGAGGTCTGCCGCGTCTTGCGCATGGCTTGGACGCAGGCTGAAAGGGGGTGCAATTCCTGGCCGATTAGACCGATGACGAAGTCGTTGTCATCCTTGTCGATGCCGAAGCAGGCCAGGCGGACGTCCTTGGCGTAGCCAGCAGTACCGAAGCTGTGGCCGATGGTGCCGTGTTCGCGCAGGATGGCGGTCTGATCCTCATGCGGCAGGGAATTGAACTCACCCTTGCGACGGAGCGGATACCAGACGGCCCAAGGCCAGTCGGGGTCGGTGACGGCGACACGGGAACGGTTCATGAGCCAGTCTTCCAGATTCGGCTCGTGCCCGAGGGCGTAGGTGCGGCCCAACATTGTGTAATCGGGCTTGAAGTCGAGCTCGAAAAAAGGGTCCTCGTTGCAGATTGGGCGGACGGTGTCGATGAAGAAGGACGGATCGTCGCTCCAAGTGAGTAGCGCAACACCACGGGGGTCGTTGACGTCCTCATAAAGCACGCCTTCGATGCCGGAGGCTTCGAGGACTTCCACCAGCGGCGAAGGGTCGCTCACACCATGGAAAGCCAGAAGTTGCATGAACAGGCGCCTGTCGGACGTCTGTTGGACGCCACCACGGACGCCACCTTTTTCCCTCAGATCGAGTTGCTCCACCATTTCAGGATACGGTACCGTTGGGAACCGGGCCCTTCACGCATGGGCGGACATGCTGGCGTGGAACCTGGAAACGGCACTTGGCCGCGCCACGACGCATTTTCCGGCCCCCGAACTGACACTCCCTCGCGGTCGCGGCTCCGCGGAATGAGGATGTTACCGAGCCACACCGCAAGGGAGTCAAGTGCCGGGATGCCGGGTCGCCGCTAGTTGGGCAGCACTACCGAGTCGACCACGTGAATTACGCCGTTCGACTGGAAGACGTTGGACTGTGTGACCGTCGAGGTGCCGCCCTTTTCGTCCTTTAGAACGATCATGCCGCCCTCCACCATTGCCTTCAATGTGCCGCCGGAGACGGTCTTGAAGGTCGCGGTGCCGTGGCCCGCCTTGATCTGCTTCTTGATATCGGCTGCCGACAGCTTTCCCGGCACTACGTGGTAGGTGAGCACCTTCACGAGCGCGTCCTTGTTTTCGGGCTTCAGCAGCGTTTCCACCGTGCCGGCGGGAAGCTTCGCGAAAGCCGCGTTCGTGGGTGCGAACACCGTGAAGGGTCCTGGCGTCTGCAGCGTGTCGACCAGCCCGGCGGCTTTGACCGCGGCTACCAGGGTGGTGTGGTCGGCAGAGTTCACCGCGTTCTCGACGATGTTCTTTGCCGGGAACATCTCCTTGCCGCCCACCATGGGGTTCTTGGCCGAAGCCGTCGCCGCGAGGAGCATGAGCGCACCTATAGCGAATGAAACCGAGTTTCTGTTCATGTCTGGAATTCTCCTATTTGATATCCGGTAGGATTCATCCATTACTACGACACGGAACTTCAGTTGGATTTAGGGTGATTTCTATTTGGGCGAGGTTGGCCGACCCGCCAGGTTCCGGCGCAACCTCGCGCGCCGGTTGTTGGTTGCCTCGGTAATTCCGCGTTCGGCGAGCGGTGCCATCACGTCGTACCCGGCCTTGGTCGGGTGCACGCCGTCCTCCGAGTACTCCGGCTTCATGCCGCCATTGCCGTCCTGCAGGGCGGAATAGTAGTCCACGTACGGGATCACGTGGAGCGACGCGTATTCCTTCATCCATTTGTTGAGCGCTTGAATCTTGGGTGCGGGCTCCAGACCTTTCTTCCATGGGAAGTCGGCGGCGGGCGGGATGGAACAGAGCACGGGCTCGATGCCATTGGCGCGCGCCAAATCCACCATCGACATGAGGAAACCCTGGATCATCTCCGGCGTTTCGGGCCCCGTGTTGCCCGCGACATCGTTGGTGCCGGCAAGGATCAGGACAATGCCGGGCTTGAGGTCGACCACGTCCTGGCGGAACCGCACAAGCATCTGCGGCGCCGTCTGGCCCGAGATCCCCCGGTTGACGTAGGGCTTGCCGGGGAAGAATTCGGAACCGCGGCGGCCCCAGCCCTCGGTAATGGAGTCGCCCATGAAGACGACGCGGATTTCGTCGGCACCGGGTGCGGCAAGTTTGGCGTTGTCGGGGGCGAAGCGGGAGAGTCGCGCCCAGTCGGGATTGGGGGCCTGCTGGCCGAAGAGGGCCGAGATGGCGGCAAACACGGTTAGAAATCTCATTTCTTCACTACTCCTATGTCGTTGAGCCAGGCTTCCAGCAGGTCCGGCCACTTCGATTCCGGCATGGTTTTGAATTCCGCGGTGCGTCCCGTCATTCCGACGCCGTGGCCTCCGCGCCGGAAGACGTGGAATTCGGACGTGATCTTGGCCTTGCGCAGTTCGAGGTAGTACTCTGCGGCTCCGGTGGCGAGCGGGTCGTCGTCGTTGATAAAGATGAAGGTGGGCGGGGCGTTCTTGTCCACCTGGGGACGACCGGCACTGAAACCTGGGTAGCCGAGCACCGCAAAATCGGGGCGGGAACTGACACGTTCCGCGGGGTCGGCGTCGTCAGGCTTCCCCGCGTCGAACCGGTTTTCCGCCAAGGCGGAGAGGTGCCCGCCCGCCGAGAATCCCATCACGCCAACGCGCGCTGGATCGACGCCCCATTCCTTGGCACGGCTGCGTACCAAGCGAACCGCACGCAGGATGTCGGCCTGCGACTCCACTTCAACCTTGTATGTGGAGCCCTCGGCGCGGGCGAGGCGGCTTTTCAGGACGAAGGCGGCGAAGCCCATCGCGTTGAGCCGGTCGGCGGCGAACTTGCCTTCGAGGTCCATGACGAGGTAGCGGTGCGCACCGCCGGGCGCGATGATGAACGCAGCGCCGTTGGCCTTGCCCTTGGGGGGCAGGAAAACGGTGACGGAGGGGTTGTGGATGTCGGTGACGCGGTGGAACGCGTCGGGCGTGCCGCCTTCGATCCAGCGTTCGGGGTCGGTCTTGCCCTCCGAGCCGGGCGCGCCGTTGGCCCAGAGCTTGATTTCCGGGGCGTGGAGGTCGAGGGCGTCTTTGGCGGCAAACAGGGGCAGGGTTGCCAGGGCGATGAGGATGGGGATTCGTCGCATCGCATCCATTATGTCGCGTCGGCTAGCGTTTGGAGCTCGAGTCCAGGACGAGTTGCAGTCTGGAGTAACCCGGGGATGGAATCCTGACCGTCTTGGAGGCAAAAGCCTGGATCGGCTGGACCAGGACATCCCCCCGGCGAAGCAGCTCCATTTGGGGCTTTATGGCAAGAGAACGTCGACTAGCGGCATGGCGACACGTCCGTCGGGGGTGCGCATGATCCCGTCAGCGACCGGGTCCCAGCCCCCGGGGGTGACGAGCCACCCGCGGTGTTTCCACGGATCCACCACCCAGACGTTGGGGACGCCGAAGGCGAGGTATTCGTCCGTGCGTTCCTGGATGTCGGAGAGGGTGTCGTCGGGCGAGAGGATTTCGATACAGAGGTAGGGCGGGGTGGTGAAGACTTCCTCGTCGGGGATTGGGATTTCAGAGACTACGACGTCGGGAATGCGGATACGTCCCTTTGCCATTCGCATGCGGAGTTCCTTGAGCCCATCGAGCCGCAGCTTGTCGCTTCGTCGGATAAACCATGACGCAATCCGGGCTTGGGCGTAACTATGCGTTCGCTCCCCGCCGTTTCTCTCACGGACCTCGCCATTGATGAAGTCGCGATCAGGCGAAAAGCTGGTATCGAGGTACTCCTCCACCGAGATCAGCGTAGCGACGCCCATGTCCAGCAGTGTAACGCTTCGAGCCAGTTTTCCGGACCTGTCCTTGGTTGTCGCGTCAGTTTCGCCACCGGGTTCAGAACCGGTCCCGGCTCTCCAGATTCGCCATCACTTCCGCCCTCGTATGCCACGCCGTCCGCAATTCCTTCCTCGCCAGCAGCGGCAGCTGGTCGCCTTGGTGCTTCGACCCCGGCTGCGAGGAATTCCCGTACGTCATCAGCACCTTCAACTTCATCGGCTTGCTGAATTCGACGGCTGATATCCAGGTTTCGCCATGCGTCTGGGAACGGGTCGCCCCATGGACGTCGCCAAACGTGATCACGCGAAAGATCCCCAAGTTGCCGAAGCCGCCGTTGCCCGGCAAGTCGAGCCCGGCGAACTGGAAGCGCATCACTTCGCCCCATGGGACATCGAGCGATCCATGCTCCTTCACAACCTTCGCGGCAGCCGCATCCAGTTGCTGTGCTGCCTTAGCCGGATCCTTGAGACCGCGCGGCGTCTCCAGCGGCAACTTCAAGTCATAAGGCACCGCGAAGCCCGTCTGCGACCCCATCGCCGGTCCGCCCATGAACTGCACCGCCCATTCGTAGAACAGGACGGCCCCCTGGCTGCTCGCTTCCGCCTGCCGGTCCCACGCCTTGAGAACCGCGGTCGCTTGTTTCGCCAACGGGGTGCCGTACTGATCCACCGCCTTGAGCAGGTCGGGCAAAATGCGGTCGGCAAGTTCGGCGCGCGTGGAGTGCTTGTTCAAGATGAACTGGTCGTAGGTGAGCTTCTTGTCCTCGTACAGCATGCGCAGGGACCGTTCGGCCCGGAAGGAGATGTTGCGGGGCGCGATGTAGGCCGGGTACTTGTCGGGATCGAGCGAATTCGGCCACGAGGCGTTCCACGGCGGGTCGTTGGTGTTGTGCACAAAGCCGACGGGCGGGTCAATCGACTTGGGCAGTTCCTCGTAGGTGAGGTAGTCGGTCCACAAGGTCTCGGAAGTATCGCCCGGAACCACGCCCGCCCAGTACCGCAGGTCGCCCGACTTCCGCCTCGGCACGGTGCCGTTGTAGAGGTATTCGATGTGCCCGTCGCGGTCGCCGTAGATGATGTTGAACCACGGGACCTGGAGGCGCGCCACCGCCTTCTGGTATTGCTCAAAGTTGTGTGCTGTCGCCATCTGCCAGTACTGCTCCAGCAGGAAGGGCCTGTCGAGCGCGGCCACCCGAAGCGCTACCGTCTCCCCGCCCTGCTGCCGGATCACCGGACCATGAATGGTGCTCAGCACCGGGAAGGTCTCCGACTTCATCGAGCCGTCCGCCTGCCGGATCTTCAGCGTGTATTGCGACTTTTCGAACGGCCTGACCGCGCCGTCGAAGGAATAACCGCCCTCGGTGGTCTTGATCCGGTAGAGGTCGGCCGCGTCCAGTCCGTTCACGGTCTGGTTGAAGCCCAGATACTCGCTGGCCATGAAGCGCAGCACCGGAAAGCCCACCTGGCTGGCACCGTACAGGTTGATGCCGGGCGCGGTGAGTTGGATTTCGTAATACGTCTGCCAGCCGCCCCACGCAAGGTGCGGATTGCCCAACAGCAGTGTGTGGCCCGCCGCCGTGTGAGCCGGAGCGACGGCCCAGCCGTTCGAGCCGACCGATTCCGGCGTTTCCTGCAGCATCGCCTCCGTCACCGGTGCCGCTCCGGCTGCCGCCAGTCGTCGGGGAGCCATGTAGGTGAAGTGCACGATGCGGTGCGTGTGCTGGATGGGATCAAGCGCAGTCACCGGCAGGACCCGCTTCGATTCCGCCGAGAGCGCCCCGGGATGTTTCGCGGCATAGTCGTTGATGCCCTTCGCGAACGCTTCCATGTACGAGCGGAACTGCGGTGTCTGCATCTCCAGCCACTTCTGCGAACGTTGCGGAACCGAGTTGGTCCAGACCCACTTGTCGTCCTCAAGGTGAGACGGGCCGAAGTACTCGGCGGCGCGGCCACGCGATTCGCCGTAGAGGTGCAGCAGGAGGTCGCCGTGGCTCTGCGCCTGGGCGTAACCATAGCAGTAGAAGAGGTCTTCCGTGGTTTTCGCGTAGACGTGCGCGACGCCGTACTTGTCCCAGAGGATCTCGGTGCCCTTTTGCGGAGAGGCCGCGTCGAGTAGGCTGGCGCAAAGCAGGGGAAGCAGGCAGGCGTACCGGATCGTCATAGGTTTGTACGAGGGTAGCAGGCCGGGGCGGGGAAAACGCGGGCCTGTTTTTTTGGGGGGACTGTTTCCCGGAGCAGGAATCGGATGACCTGAAGTGGCGGTCGCGAGCGCTACTCAGTCGCCAGCCCCCATGCCGCCCCGTATTCCTCCAAAGCCACCCGCACAAGCTGGCTCCGCGTCCGCACCCCCGTCTTAAAAAACAACTGCTGCAGGGCAGACTTCACCGAAGCTTCCGAAATCTTCAACTGGTCGCCGATCTCCTTGTTGCTCAGCCCGGAAAACACGCCCTTCAGGACATCCCGCTCGCGGTCGCTCAACTGCGTTTTCCGCGACTTGCGCCCTTCTCCCTCCACGGCCTTGACCAGCGCATGGATGCAGCGGGGGTCGATCCAAGTCTCGCCCCCGATCACCTTGTGGATGGCGGTTGTCAGGAGTTCGGGCTCGCTGTGCTTGAGGAAGATTCCGCAGATGCCCAGCCCAAGAGCCCGGACATAGTCGGCGTCGTTCATTCCCGCCGTGACAATGAAAATCCTACCGCCGTACCCAGACGCGCGCGCCATGCGGGCGAACTGGATGCCGGTTTCACGGTTGCCAAGGTCGTAGTCCAGCAGGACGAGGTCGATTTGGAGCGCTGCCAGTTCCTTTAGGCCGTCTTCGATGGTCGAAGCCTGTGCAACCACCTGGAACTCCGGCTCGGTTTCGAGGAGGCGGCTCAGCATGATGCGGAACAGGGTGTGGTCGTCGATCAGGAGAATTCTGGTGGCTGGCATCGGGGCATCCAATGGGACTAGTTCTCGTCGTCGGGAGCCTTGGCCAAGCTCACAGCGAAGCAGCTTCCATTGTTGATCGGCTCGTACTGCAGGTCGCCCTGGAAGGCGCGGACAAAGGTCCGGGAAAGGTAGAGGCCCAATCCCGAAGCATGTGCGCCGGGCTGGAAAGGCTGGAAAAGCCGATCCGGCTGGGCGACGCCCGCGCCCGTGTCGACAAAGCGTACCGTCACAGTATGGGTTTCGACCGTTACCCGGACGCTCAGTTCGCGCACAGGCTCGTGTTCCATGGCGCGCTCGCTGTTGCGGACAATGTTCAGGAAGGCTTGGATGAGCGACTCGCGGTCGGCCCATACAAGTGGCAGCCCTGTGGGGATCTCCCAACTGACGGACATACCGGAATCCTGGAACGACGGTTCGACCACGATGCGGAGGTCGTCGAGGACGGCGGCCAAGTCCACGCTTTCGTTGCGGGGCTTCGTGGTCTGGCGCAATTCGAGGCCAGCCATCTTCTCGAGTCCCCGGACGAGCGTGCCCAACGCGTTGAAGTCTTCGTTCCCTGTAAGTTGGCGGTCGCGTTCCAACTTGGCGTGGATCACTCCGATGGCCCCGCAAACATTCCGGATCTCGTGGCAGAGGGCTCCGACCAGCACCTTGGAGCCTGACAGAATCTGGCGGAGGTTGAACTCGGTGCGGTCGCGCAGTTCTTCGGAAGCGTCGAAGACAATGGCGGCGAGGCGCGGACCTGAAGTTGTGCGGTAGGTGGAGAACCAGACGTGGGCGAGGAATACCTCCCCGTCCTGGCGGCGTCCGCGGCATTCCATGTCGGTGTTGAAGCCGGACGTTTCCCGCAGCAAGGGTGGCACCGAGGCCAACGAGGGCAGGAACCGCGCGATGGAGCAGCCAGTCAGCGTCCCTTTGGCCACCCCGAACAGCCGGTGCGCTGCCGCGTTGGCAAGGAGGATGTTGCCAGCCGCGTCCAAGGTCAAGATAGTAGCAGGACTGCTGGAGATCAGAAAATCGAGTTGCTCCTCCGTGCTCCGGCGCAACGCCACCTCGGTCTGCAGTTCGGCCATGATTGCGGCGGCAGCCCGACGGCTTCGAACGGACTCGAAACCATACAATCCGGCCCCGAAAAACGCCGCGAACGTCAGGATCACGCGCGAGATTCCGACCGGCAGCGTCCAGGGAAACGGGTCGAATACCTCACCCAGCGCGGTGCAAAGGGCTGCGACGCCAGCAATCTGCCACGGCTTCAGGCAGCCACCGACCATCAGCATCGGGAACAGGTAGAGGAACTCGAAGGAGATATTTTCCTCGAAGCGCCAGTCGACCAAGGCGATGCCCGCGACCAATACCCCTGCCCATCCCAAGACTTGGGGGCGGCTGGCACCCAGCCAACGATCAATCAAGGTTTCGTGCATCTGTCCGTTCCCAATGTATCGCTGTTGGCACCGGTTCGGAATCGTCCGTTGGGTCTAGACGTATGATCTAGCCGAAAGATCCTCCCGGCCTATGCTTTTGATGGATAGACGCAGGGCTTGCCGAGTCCGTAGGCTGGGATTAGGGTTGCCGCCGGTATGGCTATAGCAGCCAGTCCGTTAACGTTTTACTGCAAATGCGAAACAACAACTTCCGGACCGTTCCACGGGTCCAATCGAAGGTGGCTGCGTTTGCCTTGCTGATGTTCGGCGCGGCAAGCGCACAAGTTTCTGCACCAAGTCCGAAGGTCTTGGACTGGGCTGGAATCCAGACCGAGTTCCGCGCCGCGAATCCGACCCTGCGGGCGGGACGCATCGGCATCGACGAGTCCAAGGCGCAGGAAGTCACGGCCCATCTGCGGCCGAATCCCGATGTCACGGCGACACTGGACCAGTTCAACCCTTTCAAGAGCTACGCGAGCCCTTCGTCGGGAAACGACGTGTACCGACCTCTGGCCAACGTGTTGCCGTACTTCTCGGGCAGCTACCTGTACGAACGGGCCGGGAAGCGCGACCTCCGCTTTGCGAGTGCGAAGCAGGCGACGGCAATCGCCGAGTCGCAATTGACTGACTTGGAGCGGACGCTGATGTTCAACCTCCGGACCGCTTTCGTGCAGATGCTACAGGCGAAGGCAACGCTGGCGGTCACCAAGGAGAGCCTGAAGGACTACGACAGGCTCCTTGAGGTCAGCAACGAACGCCTCAAGGCAGGTGACATCGCGCGGATGGACCTGGCCCGGTTGCAGCTCAACCGCATCCAGTATCTGACCGACGTCCAGACAGCGGAGGTCAACCTGCGGACTGCCAAGATCCAGTTGCTGTCGCTGCTCAATGACCGGAGTCCCGTGGAACTGTTCGACGTCAAGGGTGACTTCGACTTCCACGAGCAGCCCGTGACGCTGGACGAACTGCGCCGGATCGCCTTGGCCTCGCGGCCCGACCTCAAGGCGGCGGTGCAGGCCATCGAGAAGGCTGGCACGGATTACAAGCTTGCCGTGGCCAACAGCTCCTCGGACCCGACCTTCGGCGTCGATTTCGCCCGCAATCCCCCGATTCCGGCCTACATCGGCTTCAGCATGACGGTTCCGCTCCGCATCTTCGACAAGAACCAAGGAGAGCGGGCCCGGACGCAACTAGAGATCTCGCGCAGCGAGAAGCTCCGCGACGCGGGCACCGCGCAGGTGTACAACGATGTTGATTCGGCCTTCGCGACTCTGAGCAGCAGCTTGGAGCTGCTCCGCCCCTACAAGGCGACGTATTTGAAGCAGGCGGGCGAGGTCCGAGACACGGTCTCCTTCGCCTACCAGCGCGGCGGGGCGTCCCTGCTGGACTTCCTGAGTGCGCAGAACGACTACCGGACAATCCAATTGAGCTATCTGAACCTCGTAGGCGCATACATGATGTCCGCCAGCCAACTGAATATGGCGGTAGGCCGGGAGGTCATCCAATGAAACGGAATCCGATGCTGAAAATCCACGCACTGGTCGCCGTGGCGGTGCTGGCGTCCGCCTGCGGCGCATCCAAGCCGCGCGAAAAGAACCCTGCGGCGGAAGCCCCGCCCGCCGCCGTGGTCGAGCGCGTTTCCGACAGCGGGGGCATCAAGGTCGACCACCCGGAGCAATTCCCCTTGGCGACGGCCGGGGAGCGCAGCGCCGCACCCGAGCTGAATGTGACCGGAGTGGTGAGTCCCGACGTCTCCCGGAACGTTCCCGTGATCTCGCTGGCTTCCGGCCGGGTGGTCGAAATCCACGCCAAGATCGGCGACGAGGTCAAGAAGGGCCAACTCCTGATGCGCGTGCAGAGCAACGACATCAGCCTCGCGTTTTCCGACTACCGCAAGGCCCTCTCCAGCGAAGTCCTTTCCAAGGCGCAGCTGGAACGCGCCAAGCTCCTGTACGAGAAGGGTGCCATCGCGGCCAAGGATTTGGAAGTGGCGCAGGACACCGAAGATAGGGCGAAGGTCGACGTGGAGACCTCGCTCGAACACCTAAGGGTGCTGGGCGTGGACGCGAACAAGCCTTCGACCTTGGTCGACATCTTCGCACCGGTATCGGGCATCATCACCGAGCAGAACGTGACGGCTGCGTCCGGAGTCAAGACGCTCGACAATTCGCCGAACCTGTTCACCATCTCCGACATGTCCGAGGTGTGGGTGGTCTGCGACGTCTATGAGAACGACCTCGCAAAGGTGAAGCTAGGCGAATTGGTGGACGTGAAGCTGGCCGCCTATCCCGACAGGGTCTTCAAGGCCAAGGTGGACAACCTGGCCCCTGTCATGGACCCGAACATCCATACCGCCAAGGTGCGCCTGCAGATTCAGAATCCGGGCCTGATGAAGATCGGCATGTTCGTGACTGCGACCTTCCACAGCTTCGGCGTGGAGAAGCATGCGGTGGTCCCGGCGTCGGCGATCCTCCACCTGCATGACCGCGAGTGGGTCTATGCGCCCGAGGGCACTGGTTTCAAGCGGCTGGAAGTTGTTTCGGGGACCACGCTGCCGGAAGGCATGCAGGAGATCGTATCCGGCCTTGCTCCCGGACAGCGGGTGGTCACGAATGCGTTGGTGCTGCAGAACACAGTCGAACAGTAAGCCACCATGATCCGCAATCTAGTCGCCTTTGCCCTGAACAACCGGTTCCTGGTGGTCGTGATCGCACTGCTGCTCACGATCTGGGGCGTGATCTCGTTCCAGCGGCTGCCCATCGAGGCCTATCCCGACGTTGCCAACAACTACGTCCAGGTGATCACGCAGTGGCCCGGACGGGCCGCCGAAGAGGTGGAGCAGCAGGTCACCATTCCGATCGAGACGGTGGTGAACGGCATTCCGCACCTGCAGCACCTCCGGTCCACCTCCCTGTTCGGCCTTTCCAGCGTGATGCTAATCTTCGACGACGAGTCCGAGAACGACTGGAACCGGCAGAAGGTGCTGGAACGCCTCACGCAAGCACAGCTTCCGCAGAACCTGCAGCCGCAGATCGGCGCGGACTGGAGTCCGGTCGGGCAGATCTTCTTCTACACTCTGACGAGCACCAATCCGCAGTACGACTTGATGGAGCTCAAGTCGCTGGAGGACTGGGTCCTTGAGAAGCAGTTCAAGTCCGTGCCCAACGTGGTGGACGTGAGCAGCTTCGGCGGCACCACGCGCGAATACCAAGTCCAACTGGACCCGGACAAGCTGATTTCCTACGGCCTGAACCTGGCGCAGGTGGAGCAGCAGCTCAACATCAACAACGTGAACGCGGGCGGCAGCTTCATCGAACAGGGCCTGCAGCAGGTAAACGTGCGTGCGGTGGGCTTGGTCCGCAACGTGAAGGACATTGAGGCGACCGTCATCAAGACGCAGAACGGCACGCCGCTGAAGATCTCCGACATCGGCACGGTAACACAGGGTGCCCGCATCCGCCTCGGCCGCATGGGCAAGGCCATGCATCGGTCGGACGGGCGGGTTGTCGACAACGACGACGTGGTGGAGGGCATCGTTCTGCTGCGCAAGGGCGCGGAGTCCGACGCGACTCTCTCAATGATCCACGACAAGGTCCAGGAACTGAACACCAAGATCCTGCCCAAGGGAGTCCAAGTGGTGCCGCACCTCGACCGCAGCGACCTCGTCCACTACACCACCCACACGGTGCTGCACAACCTGACCGAGGGCATCGCGCTGGTGGCTCTGATTTTGTTCCTGTTCCTCGGCAACCTGCGCGGGGCGCTGGTGGTGGCACTGACCATTCCATTCGCGCTGTTGTTCGCCTCGATCTGCTTGGACCTGCGGCACATCCCGGCCAACCTGCTGTCCTTGGGCGCGTTGGATTTTGGCATGGTGGTGGACGGCGCGGTGGTCATGGTGGAGAACATCGTCCGGCACATGGGCCGCAACGACCCCTCGAAATCGGCCATGGAGCGTATCCGGGAAGCCTCGCACGAGGTGCAGCGGCCCGTCTTCTACGCCATCGGCATCATCATTACCGCGTACTTGCCCATCTTCACCCTCCAGAGCGTGGAGGGCCGGTTATTCCAGCCCATGGCGTGGACAGTGGCTTTCGCGCTGCTGGGGGCGCTGATTTTCTCGATGGTGCTGGCCCCGGTCCTCTCCAGCTTCCTGTTCTGGAAGCCGACCAAGGAATGGCACAATCCGTTCCTTGTGTGGCTGACACGGTTCTACCGGTGGACCGTAACAATGGCCGTATCCCACCGCTGGATCGTGTTCGCGGGCGCTTTGGCGTCGCTATTCGGGTCTTTCTACTTGGCCACCAGCGGGGCCATCGGATCGGAATTCCTCCCTCATTTGGACGAAGGCGCGATCTGGGTTCGCGGCACGCTGGCACCCAGCACGGGTCCGACCGAGTCCTACCGCCTCGTGAGCCAAGCCCGCACGATTTTGGCCTCCTTCCCGGAGGTCACGCAGGTTGTCTCGCAGACTGGCCGGCCCGATGACGGCACCGACACGACAGGCTTCTTCAACACCGAGTACTTCGTCGACCTGAAGCCCAAGGAAAAATGGCGGCCCGTGTTCGCCGAGGACAAGGAAGCGGTGATCGCGGCCATGGACCGCGAACTCGAGAAGCTGCCGGGAGTGATCTGGAACTTCTCCCAGCCAATCGCGGACAACATGGAAGAGGCAGTCAGCGGCGTCAAGGGCGAACTGGCCATCAAGGTCTATGGCGACGACCTCAAGACCTTGGAACAGAAGGGCGACGAAATTGTCGGCGTCATGCGTACCGTCAAGGGCGTCCAGGACTTGGGCCTGTTCCGCGTGATTGGTCAGCCCAACCTGAACCTCACGGTCAACCGGCAGAAGGCGGCCAGGTACCAGATCAACGTGGCCGACGTGCAGGACGCGATCCAGACGGCGGTCGGCGGGAACGCAGTCACGCAGGTGCTGAAAGGGGAGCAGCGGTATGATTTGACCGTGCGCTACCTTCCGAAATACCGGTCGACGGAGGCCGCCATCGGCCAGATCCGGTTGCTGGCACCCTCGGGCGAGCGGGTGTCGCTAGCCCAGCTGTGCGACGTGAAGGTGGCCGACGGCGCTTCCGAAATCTACCGCGAGGGCAATTCGCGCTACGTGGCGATCAAGTACAGCGTCCGTGGACGCGACTTGGGCGGCGCGGTGGAGGAGGCGATCAGTACCGTCGCAAAGAAGGTGGTTCTGCCCACCGGATACCGGATCGACTGGGCAGGCGAGTATGCCAGCCAGCAGCGGTCGCAGAAGCGCCTGATGATTGTGCTGCCGCTGACCATCCTGGTGATCTTCATCATCCTCTACACCATGTTCGGCTCGTTCAAGTGGGCGACTTTGATGTTGGCGAACATCGCCATGGCCCCGCTGGGCGGCCTACTGGCTTTGTATTTGACGGGTACGCACTTCAGCGTGTCGTCGGGTGTGGGATTCCTCGCGCTCTTCGGCGTGTGCGTCCAGACTGGCGTGATCATGTTGGAATACATCAACCAGATGCGGGCGCGCGGGCACGAGGTAGAGGCTGCGGCTGTGGATGGTGCGGTGTTGCGCTTCCGTCCTATCGTGATGACGACGCTGGTGGCGACTCTGGGCCTCCTTCCGGCTGCGCTCTCCCGGGGGATCGGATCCGACTCGCAGCGTCCCTTCGCGATCGTGATTGTGGGCGGCTTGACGGTGGCAATGCTGCTCAATCTGATTCTCCTGCCGACCCTTTACGTGTGGGTGGCGCGTCCGGGCGACAAGCTTCCGACACCGGAAGCTGAATTTGACGAGCACGAGTAATCTATGATCCGAGAGCAAGTACGGGCGCGCATCCGCGAGATTGGGATCATCCCCTCAATCCGTGTCTCCTCCGCCGAAGCCGCCCTGATGGCGGCGGATGCCGTGACTGCAAGCGGCATTCCGATCTTGGAAGTTCCGCTGACGGTGCCAGGCGCGGTCGAGGTGATCGCGGCGCTGGTGCGGTCGGACGCAGACTTGTTGGTCGGGGCGGGGTCGGTGTGGGATATGGAATCGGCCAAGCGGTGCGTAGACGCCGGGGCAGGCTTTCTGACAAGCACCGGTCTCGACATAGAGGTGCTGGAGTATGGGCTGGGGGTGGGGGTGACGATGCTCCCCGGGGCTCTGACGCCGTCCGAGATCATGCGGGCTTGGAAGTCGGGCGCGGATTTCGTCAAGATTTTCCCTTGTGAGCAGATGGGTGGACCCGGCTACGTGGCAGCCCTAAGACTGCCGTTTCCACAGGTCCCGATGATTGCGTCCGGCGGTGTGACGCTGCAAAATGTGGGCGAATTCATTCGGGCCGGTGCGGTCGCGGTGGGGGTCGGCGGGCACTTGGTGCCGCAGAAGGCCATCCAAATGCGGCAACCGCAGCGGATTCATGAACTGGCCCGGCGCTTTGTCGAGGCAGTACAGCTGGCCCGTCATCCACCGGAATTCAAGTAGGGCGGGCGCTCTTGCACCCGCCCCGTTTGTGGGTGCCTACTTGCCGTGCACGTCTTCGGGGATCTGGAACAACGAGGGATCCTGCGCCACCTGCAGCACGTTGGTCAGTTCGTAGGTGGTTTCGCCGAAGCGCGGATCGTTGTTGGTGCTCTTGATCAGCATCCCGAGATCGTCGGAGAACCAGCGTTCCGAAACAACCTTGATCTCGCGGTCGTTGCCAATTTGGCCAACCGGAATGGTGATGGTGGTCCGAGTGCCCTTGGCGGCGATGCCGTTGATGAGCTGGACGCCCAAGTCCTCGCTTGTTCCCTTGTTCTTCGCTTCCAGTTTGTCCCTTGAAACGGCAAACACGGCAGTGGGAAGCGCCTTCGGAGTCGTGCCGGAATCTGCGTTGGCCTTAGCTTGGCTCGCCATTTCGGCAATAACTTTCTCCCTCGCCATCTGCAGGGACTGCTCCAAGGCCAGTTTCTTGGTCTCAGACATATCGCTGCCCATCGCTGCGGCCGTCGAGGTTGTGCGGAACGTACCCCGCCGAACGATCTTACGGTTTTGCGCTTGGCCGCCGGACATCTCGGCCGAGGCACCGCTCACCGGGTCCGAGACTGAGACTGTCGAACCGTCCGCGTTCTCGGTCCGGGTGCGGCCTTCGCCATCCCGGAAATACTTGCTCGATTCGGTCTTCTCGATGCGGGTGCCGTCCGCGAGGGTCTGGAGGGTATGACGAACCTCGGTGGCGGAAAACGGCCTGCCAGTCACCGGCTTGTTCGACACACCGTCGAATGTGACCGTCTGGGCACCGCTGTTGACAAAGTATTGGAACGCTCCGGTGCGCTCCCCGATGATGCCGGGGAGCAGGACGGACTGGTATTCGGCGTTGCTTTGCGCGTGGAGCGAGGCTGCCGCAGCGAGCGCGGCCGCCATTACGATGTATTTCTTCATTGGAATCTCCTGTCGGAACTGGGATTGGAAATCGAGAGCACGCGAACGGCGCGCGCGCGTCCGTCGGTGCCCACCACAACATCAGCCAAGGCGTTCGCGCCCGGGTCGGAAAAACGCATGCTGAAACCTGCCGCCACAAGGGCGGAAACCGGAACATCGGTCCGGATGATGTCGGCCCGCTCGCCGGGAGCGAGGGGGGCTGTGAACGGGATCTCGAGGAATGGCTCGTCGGAGCCGGATTCGGCCTCCTCTGAAACGTGCGACGCGGCCTTGCGGCGGACTGCCGGCTTTTGGACCGCTGCGACCTGAGCGGGAGCGGGTTGCTGAATCGTTTCCACAACGGGATCCACCGACGCGACCACCTTCGGTGCAACGACCCGGCGGACCTGCGGTTTCACGCCGAGCCACACCAAGACTGTGGCGGCGACGGCAACAGCGGCAAGCGCCCACGGCCAAGCCCGGCGGCGCGGCATCGCGACAACCTTGGGCCTTCCCAGCACCCGCTCGAATTCCACCAGCAGGGCGGCCTCAAGATCCGGGGCTTCGACACCGGCACTCTCGATTCCCAAGGCGCGGATCGCGGCACTCAAGCGGTCCTGGCCTGTCCACCAAGCGGCGCATTCTTCGCAGCCGTCCCGATGGCGCTCCACCGGACGCACCGCGGCATCCGGCATCCAGTTCCCCCGGGCCAGCTCAGTCAATGCTTCCCGACACTCCCTGCAATTTATGCCGGCCATCCCACGCTCTCCGTTTCTTGTACAACTTCTTCGACCTTCGTTCCGCGCAGCTTGCGCATCAGAAGGCCTCGCGCCCGGTGCAGCCGCGACCGAACGGTGCCCACTGCGCACCCGATCGCCGCCGCTGCACCCTCGTAACTCTTCTCTTCCAGATCGCAAAGCACCACCGCTTCGCGATACCGCTCGGGCAGGGCCGCGATGGCGGCCCGCAGACGCTGAGAATCGGATTCGTCCTGCTCCGGCCCGACCCGATGGTCGCTGCTTGGTTCCGGTTGGCCTTCCAAGGACACCCACCGCCGGTCCGCATACCATTGGCGCTGCAGCTTCTTCCGGGCCACCCCGATAAGAAACGAGCCCAACTCTCCCCGCTCGGGATCATACGCCGCAACATTGTGGATCAGCCAAACGAACACGTCCTGGGTGATCTCGGTGGCCTTATCGTAATCGGCAGCCATGTGGAGGACGAAACGGAACACTGCCGGTTGATGCGCCCGGTAGATGGCGGTGAAAGCGTCCCGGTCTCCCGACCGGAAACGCTCCAGCAGCTCATTGTCCCGTCCGTGTCCCCAAACCAGCATGATGTCGTTTAGCGTCTTCGATCACTATTGCACGTAGGTGGGGCGCATGGTTCCAGAAAGTGCGTTTTCAGATGCGGTGATACGATCAGCCTATGCGGCTACCCCTACTGACTCTGACGCTCTTCGCACTGGCAGCAACGGCCGAGGAGTCTGGAAGCGCCGGGGCCTACTTGTCCAACGTCACTGCGGAAATGCGGAAACAGTGGCCAGGGAATCGGGTCGTCAACGTGGTCATCCACGGCCATTCCGTTCCTGCGGGGTATTTCAAGACACCGGAAGTACGGTCACTCGAGGCTTATCCCAACTTGGTGCGGATGGAACTGGCGCACCGGTATCCCAACGCGGTGGTCAACGTGATCGTGACCGCCAAGGGCGGCGAGAATTCCGTCCAGGGTGCCGGGCGCTTCGACACCGACGTTTTGGACCACAGGCCGGACATCGTAATGATTGACTACTCGCTCAACGACCGGAGAATCGGACTGGACGCGGCGCGCGACGCCTGGTCCGGCATGATCCGCAAGGCGCAGACCCGTGGCATCAAAGTCATCCTATTGACACCAACTCCCGACCAAGCAGCCCACTCCGGAGACCCCGCAGATCCATTGGAGCAGCATGCCGTCCAAGTGCGCCGTCTGGCCGCCGAGTTCGGAGTCGGGTTGGCGGACAGCTTGGCGGCGTTTCAGCACGCGACAGATGCTGCGCATCTGAGCGAACTGATGGCACAGGGCAACCATCCAAACGCGGCGGGGCACAAACTGGTGGCGGCGGAAATCCTGAAGTTCTTTTGACGCCGGCGTTACTTGCCGTCGTGCGCCAGCACTTCCCACTTCTCGCCGAAGAACCCGGCCAAGGCCACCTTGCCCGGCCAGCGGCGGTCGGGCGGCTGGGTGACGTCGATCACCGCGTAGTCCGGCAGCTCGGCCACCTGCCAAGAATTGCTGCCGTTAGCAGAGTCCCGGAAGGTGAAGCCGCTGTTCAGGACCACGTACTTCTTGGGATTCAGCGGGTTGGGGTAGATCATCACAGGCACGCTGGTGCCAGCCGGGTAGGTGTGGGCACCAACCACCACCGAGTCCTTTGTCCACTTCACGGGCAGCTTGTCCGCGAGCCGCGCCAGTACCTTGTTGCTCTGCGGATCGCCCCACAGGACCAAGTTGCTGGCTGCGATGTCGGCGTCGGTGATGGCGGAATCGTCCTTCACCGGGGTATCACCGCGGAACAAGCCGCGCCATTGACGGATGGCGCGATCCAACTCCGAGTTGACCCACTTCCCGACGGCCTCATTCGCCGACGTACCCGTCGGCCGGACCATTACGAAGCTGTCCATGAAGGCGTGGTCGATGGGCCCTTGGATACCGTGCACCTTGGCCAAACCAGTCGTGGCATCGCCCGCGAGCGCCCACTTGCCGCCGGACTTGCGGAACCGTGCGGTCCAAGATCCGTCGGTCAAGGGTCCCGGCACAGTTACGGACTGGCCGTCGAGGTTCACAGTAACCTTGGAAGCCGGGTTCAGCAGGAACGCCCCCACACCCATTTCGAAGGCCAGCGCCGACACGTTCTCGGTCTTCGCGGTCACGGCGTGGTCGCCCTCGACCGACGCCTCGATCCGGGCCCTCTCCCAGTGCTTCTCCAGACCCTCGGCGACCACCCAGCGCATCCGGTTGTACTGCAGGGTCCAAGTGGTGAAACGGACGCGACGGGGCCACTGATCGCGGCCTTTGGCGGCGATGGCCTCGATCTTCTCCGCGATTTCGACCTTGGAGGCGGGCGTGTAGCCGTGCCCCATGTTCTTGCCCCAAACGCGGGACAGGGTCAGGCCCTCGGCCTCCATGTAGCGCGCCATGATGTCGCCGGATTGGCGCTGCGGATCCTGGTCGCCCGCATAGGACACGATCGGGAGGTGCGCAAAGTTCACGGCGTAGTCCGTGGCATTGGTCAGGTGGTAGAGCTTCGACTCCCACCAGGTGGGCTCGTATTTCGCGGCCTTCTGGTATTCGAGGGTTTCAGCGAATCCGGCACCGGGGGCTGCGGCGGCAAATTCGGTCGCGTTGTGGGCGGCAATGTGCCACACCGACGCCCCGCCCATGCTGAAGCCTCGGACCAAGATGCGGTTCTGGTCCACGCTGTAGTGCTTCTTCACGTCGTCAAGCGCCTCGAACAGGTCGACCTCGCCAGCGAACTTGCTGGCGTTGCAGTAGCGCCCGTAGAGCCGGATCACGATAGTGTCGGTGGTTGAAAACTCGGCGGGGGTGCGGAGGCTGTCGAAGATGAAATCGACCTCGTTCAGCGTCTCGCTGCGCCCGTGGAACCACGTGTCGACGCGCCAGTGGTGGGGCTTGTCGGGGCTGAAGGTTGGGGGCAGCACGAGGCCGTAGGGCTGGACGGAGCCGTCGATCTTCGAAACGTAGGCCCGGACGGTGATACCGGGCGTGCGGGTCCATGGGGCATCGCCCTTGGCGAGCGAGTCGGCGCGCTCCATGCCGATCCGCAGCAGTTCCTTGGCACGGAAGATCTGCTCCTGGCGGAAGAACTCGTTGCCCTCAAGCGCGTACCGGACAGCCTTGTGGAAGACGAGGATGTCGGGCAGATTGGGGTTGCCCTTGAGGGAGTCAATGCGCGCGCCGAGTCGGTCCAGCCCGGCTTTCAGAGCCTTCTGGTCGGCCTCCGGGACGGGGATGCCGGGCTGCGGGAGGGGCTTGTTGTTGGCTTGGCCGAAGAGGCCGACAGTCAAGAGCAGGAGGGCGGCGAGGAGCTTCATGGAACTCACATCATATCGAAGTTGCCCTGCGGCCCCCGAGCCCCCGTGCAGCTACAGCGCCGCCAAAACTTCTTCCGCGTGGCCTTCCGGCTTGACCTTCTCGAAAATCTTCACGATCACCCCGTTGTCGATCACAAACGTCGTCCGCGCAATGCCCATCACCTTCTTGCCGTACATGTTCTTTTCCTTCAACACGTCGTACTGGATGGCGATGTCCTTGGAGTCGTCGGCCAGCAGCGTGAAGCCCAAGTCGAACTTGGCCTTGAACTTGGCCTGCGCCTTGGTGGTGTCCGGCGAGACTCCGAGCACGGTCACGCCTTTCTCCACGAACTTCGAAACGGCGTCGCGGAAACTGCACGACTCCACCGTGCAACCCGGCGTGTCGGCCCGCGGGTAGAAATACAGAACGATGCGCTCGCTCTGGTGCGCCGCGAGGTCGAATTCCTCGCCGGTATCGGTCAGAACCTTGAACTCCGGTGCCTTGTCGCCTACTTTGAGCATGTCGTCGTTGTCTCCCCTACGAAAGTCTAGCCTTCAGCAATTCTTGGACCACTTGCGGACTGGCCTGCCCTCGCGTCGCCTTCATCACCTGTCCGGCGAAAAATCCGATCAGCGTCACCTTGCCCGCTTTGTAGCCTTCCACCTGTTTCGGATTCGCGGCCAGCACCTCGTCGATTATTTTTTCAATCGCGCCGGTGTCGTTGATGGTCTTGAGCCCTTCCCGCTCCGCGATGGCCGACGGGCTTTCGCCGGTCTCGAACATTTTGGCCAGTACGTCCTTCGCCATCGGGCCGGTGAGCTCTTTCCTGGCCACCATCGCCACCAGTTCGCCCAAGTGCCTCGCGGCTACCGGCGACTCGCCGATTTCCTTGCCCAGCGGCTTCAGCATGCCCGCTAGGTCGCCCATCACCCAGTTGGCAGCCAGCTTGGGCTCGCCGGAGATGCGCACGACCTCCTCGAAGTAGTCGGCCGAGGCGCGCGAGGCGGTGAGCACGTCGGCGTCGTACTCGCGCAACCCGTAGGATTCCACGAAGCGCGCCCGACGCAGCGACGGCAGTTCGGGCATCGACGCACACGCCTCAGCCTCCCACTTTTCGCTCACCCGTAGCGGGACAAGGTCGGGCTCCGGGAAATAGCGGTAGTCGTGCGCCTGTTCCTTGCTACGCATGCCGACCGTGACACCTGTGTCGGGATTGTAGAGCCGCGTTTCCTGGAAGATCTTGCCGCCACCTTCGACCACCGCCACCTGGCGGGCTATCTCGTACTCGATGGCCAACTTCAAGAATCGGAAGGAGTTGACGTTCTTGACCTCGACCTTGGTGCCGAAATCTGACTGGCCCCACGGACGGACGGACACATTGGCGTCGCAGCGGAGGTGGCCCTTCTCCATGTCGCAGGTCGAGACGTCCATGAATTGGATGGCCTGCTTGAGCTCGGTGACGTAGGCGAAGGCCTCGTCGGAGGAGCGCATGTCGGGCTCGCTGACGATTTCAATCAGCGGCGTACCGGAGCGGTTGAGATCGACGTAGGTGTAGCTGGCGGAGTCTCGGAAGCCCTCGTGCTGGCTCTTGCCGGCGTCGTCTTCCATGTGGACGCGGGTGACGCCGACGCGCTTGTGCTTGCCTTCGACGACGATGTCGACCCAGCCGTGTTCGGCGAGAGGTTCGTCAAACTGGGAAATCTGGTAGCCCTTGGGGAGGTCGGGGTAGAAGTAGTTCTTGCGGGCGAAGCGCGATTGGCGCGCAACCTTGCAGTTCAGGGCTAGAGAGCCCTTGATCGCGAGGTCGACGGCCTCGCGGCTGAGAACGGGCAGCGCTCCGGGCATGCCGAGGCACACGGGGCAGACGTTGCTGTTCGGGGCGGCCCCGAAGCTGGTTGGGCAACCGCAGAAGATCTTGGTGCGGGTAGCGAGTTGGACGTGGACTTCGAGCCCGATCACGGCTTCGTACTTCGCGATCAGTTCGGGAGGGGCGGTCTCCATAATCTTTCAGGATATAAGGGTGAACGTGATATCAGCCGAGTTGCTCCAGATCGAGCAGATCCTTCAAACGACCGCTGGCCGCCTTGTTGCACTTCAGATCATCCAGATGTATGAGATTCACCGCGACGCCGTCCAATTCCGACTCGACTCGCCGTTCAAAACATGAGGCAAACTCAACACCGGAGATCGATGTCAGGACTTCAATCCGGATCGGCGGCTCGCCCATCCGGATCACGCGGCCGCGCTCCAGGAACGACTGCGTCTCGGCGGTGGAGAAGCCAAACTCGCGGACGGTCGCCGCAACCCTACTGGCGTTTTCCGGGTTGATCGCGATCCAAATGTCCATGTCGGCTGTGGCACGCGAGTACCCGTAGTAGTTGACCGCGTAGCCGCCGATTACGAGATACTGAGCACCGCTAGCGTTCAACAACCTCAAAAAATCTAGAAAGTCTGGCGGTAGTCGGGTCGTAGCCATAGACAATTTGCCGAGTCAACTCCAAGGCTACCATTCGTTCGGCGGGCGATTTCGCGCGCCAGAAGTCGCGCTCGTTGGTGGTTTCGTGCAGACTTCCAACCTCATAGGCACCACGGTTGACCTTCGTCTGCTCAAAGTGTTCCACGGCTCCATTTTATCTTGCGATAGCCGCTGGGGGGGCGGCCACCCGTTGCTACAACTGTTCTTGCCTCTGCGATCCATGCCCTCGCGGCTCGGGTACTGAAATCCGCTAAACTCAGAAACGGATGACCTTCTTGAACCGATTCGCAGCCGTCGCCGTCCTGGCCCTCTCGATTTCCGTCCTCCATGCGGCACCGCCTGCCACCGTGGCCGGAGCCAAGACCTTCATGGACAAGGCCGAAGCCGAACTGCTGAAGCTCGGCATCGAGCAGCAGCGGGCCGACTGGGTCAACGAGACCTTCATCACGGACGACACCGAGGCCATTTCGGCCCTGTTCACCGACCGCCTGATCGCCCGCACCACCGAACTGGTCAAGGAATCGCGCCAATACGAGAAACTGCCCCTGCCCGCCGACCTCCGCCGCAAGTTCCTCCTGCTGAAGCTCTCGCTCAACATGCCGGCACCGTCGGACCCCAAGCTTCGGGAGGAGCTGACGCAAACCTCGGTCGGCCTCGGCAGCGCCTACGGCAAAGGCAAATACTGCCCCGACGAGGACACGTCGCATTGCCTCGGCATCGACGACCTCGAAGAACGCATGGCGAAGTCGCGCGACCCCAAGGAACTGGCCCGCTACTGGGCCGGTTGGCACAAGATCGCCCCGCCCATGCACGACAAATACGCCCGGTTCGCGGAGCTGTCGAACCAGGGTGCACGCGAACTGGGCTTCAAGGATACGGGCGTGCTCTGGCGCTCCTACTACGACATGCCCGCCGACCAGTTTTCCGCCGAGATGGAGCGGCTGTGGTCCCAAGTGGAACCTCTATACAAGGAGCTGCACGCCTATGTCCGCACCCGGCTGGTCGCCAAATACGGCGCGACGGCGCAGCGTCCCGACGGCCTGATCCCCGCGCACCTGTTGGGCAACATGTGGTCGCAGCAATGGGACAACATCTTCGACCTCGTCGCCCCGGCCTCCGCCCCGCCCACCTACGATCTCGGCCAGATCTTCACCGAGCGCAAGACTACGCCGAAGGAGATCACCACCTACGGCGAGAGCTTCTTCAAGTCCTTGGGCTTCGAGCCACTGCCGCCAACCTTCTGGAAGCGGTCAATGTTGGTGAAGCCGACCGACCATGACGCTGTCTGCCACGCCAGCGCGTGGGATGTCGACTCCAACGAGGACGTCCGGCTGAAAATGTGCATCCACGGCACGACGGACGACTTCGCGACCGTCCACCACGAGTTGGGGCATCTCTACTACGACCTTTCCTACCGCAAGCAGTCGCCGCTGCTCCGGGATTCGGCCAACGACGGGTTCCACGAGGCCATCGGGGACGCGATTGCGCTCTCGATTACGCCGGAGTACCTGAAGACCATCGGGCTGATCCAGACCGTGCCGCCGCCCGCCGCCGACATTCCGATCCTGCTCCGCAAGGCGCTGGAGAAGATCTCCTTCCTCCCGTTCGGCCTTTTGGTGGACAAGTGGCGGTGGCAGGTGTTTTCGGGCGAGACCAAGCCCGAGGGTTACAACGCCGCTTGGTGGGCGTTGCGCGAGAAGTACCAAGGCATCGCGCCACCGGTGGACCGGTCGGAGAGCGATTTCGACGCCGGTGCCAAGTACCACATCCCGGCAAACACGCCATATGCGCGCTATTTCCTGGCGGCGATCTACCAGTTCCAGTTCTACCGCGCCATGTGCCGGGAGGCGGGGTACAAGGGACCGCTCAACCGATGCTCAGTGTACGGCTCGAAAGAAGCGGGCACCAAGTTCGCGGCGATGCTGAGCCTGGGCAAGTCCAAGCCGTGGCCGGAAGCGTTGAAGCAACTGACGGGCGAGGACAAGCTGGACGCATCGGCAATCGTGGAATACTTCGCGCCGCTGCTGGAATGGTTGAAGCAGCAGAACGCGGGTGCCAATGGCGCGACCAAGCCGGGCTGGACGGTGGCGGCGAATCCGATGAAGGCGCAGTAGGCGCGGTTTAAACCCCCAACCCCGGCACACCCGCCGCCGTCCGAGCGCTCCGCACTGCCCGCAGCACGGCCATTGCCAAGGCCTCCGACGCCGCGATACCAACGGCGTCGATGCTGGCTTTTTCCTGTCCGAGCGAAATTGCAAATGTGATGTCGCCATCGGCCATCGTGTTGACAGGCGAAATCGTCCTCGCCACTCCGATACTGGCCAATGCTGCCAACTTGTTGGTCTGGACCTTGTCCAGCTTGACGTTGGTCGCGACCACCGCCAGCGTCGTATTACCGCGAAACTGCGGCCCACCGACCCCGTGCCGCATCGCCGCAGCCGATCCGACGAACTCCCGGCTGTCGGCCGACTTCCGCGCGCCGGCCACCACCTTCCCGGTCTCGGGGTCGATCACGTCACCCAACGCGTTCACCGCGACCAAGGCCGCCACAATCGCCCCGTTCCCTAACGTCAAGGAAGCACTGCCAATTCCCGACTTCATCGCCTGTTTCATACCGAAGAGCTTGCCCACCGTGCAACCGGTTCCGGCCCCGACATTGCCCTCCTGAACCGGACCGTCCGACGCCGCTGCCACCGCCTTCTCGCCCATCTCCCGCCCCGGGCGGACATCGGGCTTGCCGATCCCCAAGTCGAACAGGATCGCCGAAGGGGCAATCGGCACGCGCGCCACCCCCGTATCGAAGCCGATCCCCCGCTTTTCGAGCGCGCGCCGGACCCCGCAGGCAGCTTCAAGGCCGAACGCACTGCCCCCAGCGAGCACGATGGCGTCGATAAACGCCGTGACATGGCCCGGACTCAAGGCATCCAATTCGCTCGATCCGGTCGCGGAACCGCGCACATCCACGCCCCCCACGGCGTCGGGACCGCACAGGATCACCGTACAACCGGTGTGCGCATCGGCATCCGTCACGTGCCCGACCCGGATGCCGGGAACATCGGTAAGGCCTTTCATTTCTTCCACCCTGTGGCCTTTGCCGCCAATACCCGGTCCGCGTGTGCTAGCATCGGTTCGTAATCCTCGTCTTCCGAAACCCGGCTGAATCGTGCTCGACTTTCTCAAGGACCCGCTAGAGGCGATCCAGGAGTTCTACCTGCTCACGGGCCGGGCGATGCGGAACATCGTCCGCAAACCCCACTATACCGACGACATCAAGATCCAAATGGATTCGATCGGCGTCGGGAGCGTTCCCATCGTCCTCCTCACCGGTTTCTTCTCGGGTGCCGTGATGGCGCTCCAGATGGGCCGCGCCCTGCAGCAGTACGGACAGACCGGGCGGACCGGTACCGTCGTGTCCATCATCTTGGTGCGCGAGCTGGGACCGGTATTGACGTCGCTGATGGTCGCCGGGCGGAATGCTTCCGGTATCGCCAGTGAACTCGGCTCCATGAAGGTGACCGAGCAGATCGACGCCATGCGGGCGCTCGGCACCGACCCTGTTCAGAAGCTGGTGACGCCGCGAATGCTCGCCACGGCCGTGATGCTGCCCTGCCTCACCGTAATCGACGACTTCGTCGGCATGCTGGGCGGCTGGCTGATCGGCAAACTGGTGTACGACTTGGACTGGGCGCAGTACTGGTCGCAGGCGTGGAGAGCGCTTGACTGGACGGATTTGACCCAAGGGCTACTAAAGCCATTTGTCTTCTCGTTCGTGGTCTCTCTGATTGGCTGCTTCTATGGACTGAAGGCGACCGGCGGCACCCAGGGCGTCGGCCGCGCGACCACACAGGCGATGGTGGCGGCGTCAGTGACGATCCTCATCCTCAACCTCTTCATGGGCCTGATCTTCGTGAAGTACACGGGAAACTGATGGCTCAAGTGGAAACGAAGGAAGTAAAGACCTTGATGTGTTTTGACAAGGTGCGGGTGTCCTTCGGCGATTTGGCGGCGTTGGACGAAATGAGCTTCAGCGTTCGCGAAGGCGAAACGCGAATCGTCCTGGGGGCGGCCGGAAGCGGAAAGACCGTCCTGCTCAAGACCGCGATGGGGTTGGAGCACGCCGACAAGGGGAAAGTCACGCTGCTCGGCGAGGACATCACCGACAAGCCGGAAGAAGACCTGTTCGGCATCCGGGCGCGGGTCGGCATGCTGTTCCAAGAATCGGCCCTGTTCGATTCGATGACCATCGCCCAGAACGTCGCCTATCCTCTGCTCAACCAGCGCGGCACCCGGATGCCGCTGGAATCCATGGAAACCGCGGTCAAGGATTCCCTCCGCTTCGTCGAACTGGAGCAAACACTGCTCAAGTACCCGAGCGAGCTTTCGGGTGGCATGCGCCGCCGCGCCGCCATCGCGCGGGCGGTCGTCACCAAACCTCCGCTGCTCCTCTACGATTCGCCCACCGCCGGTCTCGACCCGATTACGGCCCACACCATCATGGCCTTGATCGTGAAAGAGCGCGATGTGGACAACACTACGGCGCTCGTTGTGACCCACCGCTACCAGGATGGCAACCTGGTGGCCAACTTCCGCTACAATTCAGATAGCGGTCGTTTGGATCCTTGCCCCGAGGCTGCGGACAACACGATCTTTATGGTGCTCAAGGAAGGCCGTCTGGTGTTCGAGGGGAAACAGGCGGAACTGGAAGCGTCGGCAGACCCCTATATATCCAAGTTTGTAAAACGCCCCGAGAAATAAAGACCATATGGCATCCCAGAAAAGAGTTTCGTGGGCGCAGTTGAAGGTCGGCATCATCGCCTCGATCTCGATGGTCATCCTTGGTCTCCTGATCTTCCTCTTGACCAGCCAGAGCAACATGCTCACCGGCGACTTCGAACTCCGCACCTACATGGAGGACTCGGCGGGGATGGCCGAGAATGCTCCTGTCCGACTGAACGGCATCTTCGTGGGGCATATCACCTCGGTGCAGCTTTCCGGCTCCCACGACCCCAAACGCACGGTCGAGATCAAGATGCGGATCTCCCGCAAATACGTCGACCTGATTCCTGAAGATTCCCACGCCGCCATCAGCGCCGCCAACTTGCTGGGGGACAAGTACATCAACATTTCGAAGGGCACGCACCCAAAAAGGGTGCCCGAGGGTGGCGAACTGAAGGCAGTTGAGACGCAGGACATCTCCGAGATCATGGCGCAGGCGTCGGGCTTGCTCGTGCAGTTCAAGGGCATCCTGGGCCGTGTTGACGGCATGCTGGCCATAGTCGACAAGGGCGAAGGCAATCTCGGCAAGCTCCTGCACGACGATGCCCTCTATGACAGATTCAACGCTACCCTCGGCGAGATCCAGCAGTTGGTCAAGGACGTCAAGAACAGCAACGGGTCGGTCTCCAAGATCCTCTACAGTCCCGAACTTTACGACGACATGCGGCGCCTCATCCAGCGCGCCGACGACATGATGGCGCACGTCCAGCAAGGCAAAGGGACTGCCGGAAAACTCCTCTACGACCCCGCCATCGCCGACGAGACCCGCACCACAATCGCCGAGGCCAAAAAGATGCTCGAGAATCTCAATTCGGGCAAAGGCACGGCGGGCAAGCTGCTGACAGAGGATCAACTCGCCAAGCAGTTGACCGAGATCGCGAACAAGCTCGATACCGCCATCGGAAACATCAACGCGGGCAAAGGTACCGTGGGGCAGCTGCTCGTGAACCCCGAGTTGTTTAACTCGGCCAATTCCGTGGCCAAGGAGCTGGACAGCCTGCTGGTGGACGTCCACAAGAACCCCAAGAAGTTCATTTCCATCCGGCTGACCTTGTTCTAGACATGTCGATCCGGCTGATCGTCAACGCCGACGATTTCGGTTTCACGCGCGACGTGAACGCCGGAATCGTCGAAGCGCACCGCCACGGAATCCTCACCGCGACGACGCTGATGGCGAACGGCGATGCGTTCGAGGAGGCCGTTGCGCTGGCCCGCGAGGTGCCGTCGCTGGATGTGGGGGTGCATCTGGTGATGGTGCAGGGGCGGAGCGTGCTGGATCCCACGCGCGAACTGCCTGCGACCGTGCAGGAGTTGTTGGGCGCGTTGTGGCGGCGCGAGATCCCGGTCTATGAGGAAGCCCGCGCTCAAGTGCGCAAGATCGTCGACGCCGGAATCCGGCCCAGCCACATCGACACGCACAAGCACACCCATTTACTGCCTCCTGTGTTGGACGCGGTGTCGCGCGTAGCCCGCGAGTTCGGTATCGACTGGGTGCGGCGACCCTTCGATTTCGGGGTCGACGCCGGTGCCAAGCTGACCAAGCGCTTGGTGGCGGTTGGAATGCGGGCTATGGTGCCCGAATTCGCGCGCAAACTCGATGGTCTGAGGACGACCGACCATTTCACCGGCTTCCAAGTCACCGGGAGATTGGATTCCGGTTCGATGGCGGCGACGCTGGAACGCATGCCGGAGGGCCTGACGGAATTCATGTGCCATCCCGGACGGCTGGGCCCGGAACTGCGGGCGGCGAAGACGCGCTTGAAGCTGAGCCGCGAGGTGGAGCTGTCGGCCTTGGTTGCTCCCGAGACACGGCGGGTGCTGGAGAGACGGGGGATTGAGTTGGTGGACTACCGGAACTCCTAGGTGTGCGTTGAGGGTAAAATGGGGGTGACATGCGCCGCTTCCCGATTCCCGACGGTCCCGCGAAGGATCTGGATAGCTTTTATCTGACCCTGCGGTCGGAACCACTATCCACACCTGAAGAGTTGACCAGATTCTACCGTCCCGAGTTGCTCAAGGTTCGTGGCGAAGACACTGTGGCAGTTCTGTCCCGCAAGCTCCAGGAGTCATTCGGAACCATCCCGTTCCAAGCCTTTGTGATGGGACATCCTGGCGTTGGGAAGTCGACCGAGATTTGGCGATTGACCGATCGGGTGAAGGCTCAGCAGGTGGCCGTTCGCATCAGTGTCGCTGATGAACTGAACCCCTCAAGTTTCAAAGTCTTCGATGTCCTCCTCCTGATGCTGGTCAGCTTGGTAGAAAGGGCCAAGGAGTTGGAAGCGCTCCCTTTCGGGGGCAAGGTTCCGGCCGATTTGGTTGCGGATATCATGAATTGGGTGCAACCGCCGCAGGTCAAGACTACCGAAACACTGGGCGGGCACGTGCTCGGGGAGGTAGGCGCGGGAGTCAAGGAAGGTTCCCTGTGGGCCAAGTTGCTGGGTATCTTGGCATCGGTCAAGGGCCAAATAAAATATGCGGCGGAGAGAAAAGCCGAGACCCTGGAGTACAGTCTGCAACGGCTCTCGACGCTGGTGGGCCTCTGCAATCGCCTGATTGACGCTTGTTCCCGTGCATTGGAGGAGAAATCCGGCAAGGAATGGCTTCTCATCGTGGAGGATCTCGATAAGAAAGTAATCTCGCCCCAAGCGTTACGGGAGCTCTTTCTGGACTACGGCGGCGTTTTCTCCAGCTTGCGGGTCAGCATCATTTTCACTATTCCGGTCTGGCTCGCCTACTCCCCGGAGGCCGAGAAGCTTCCTTTCGACAAGAACATGATCCACGACGCGCCGCTATTCGACCGACTGCACGCGCCGTTTGAGGTGGGCCGTTCAGCCGTCCGGTCGGTTCTTGAGGCGAGGGTAGAACCCGGATTGTTTGAGAAAGGCCAAATGACAAGGCTGATTGTCGCTTCGGGCGGCAACCTCCGGGACTTGTTCACCATGGTCCAGGAGGCGAGCTATGCGGCGGTACTCAGGAATCCACCATCGAAGACTATCGAGGCGGAGGACGCCACCAAGGCGATCAACAAGATGCGATGGGACTATCGGATGAGACTGGGCCAAAGTCCGTTCGATGCCGAGCAGATCCCGTATCCCATCAAGGCGGAGCGTTTGGTAGCGATCTACAACGGGCAGTTGAACCGAGATGTACCCGATCCGGCAATCTACTCACTTCTGAGAGCGCGGGCGGTGCAGGAGTTCAATGGGAAGGGATGGTACGGAGTTCATCCTTTGGTTGTGGACATCCTCAAGGATCAAGAGCACCTGCCAGCGGATGCACCGGGTGGCACGGAGTAAATGGAGGGGGAGTCGATTGCCGAAGTTGTCGCGCGTCTAAGGCTCTGGTGTTCCAAGCCCGACTACGGTTTTGCGCGTGTCGAGTGGGATTCGGTCTATTCGCGCACTGAAGTTCTCCGGCGGTTGCGCGATGCCGGACTGCCAATCACAGATATCGAACTGCCGCGGGGTGGCGACCCATACAAAACAGTGTGTGACCTTGTGGATCGACTTCGCCTGCCGGATGTCCGAATTGCCTCGATCACCGGAATGGAATGGGCCTACCCGGAGGGGGGCCGGGTACTGGATCTGCTTTCCATGCTAAGTTTTCGGCGCGAGACCTTGGCCAGTCTGCCCTTGCAGCAGATTTGGTGGATCCCCGCCACGATCACTCCTGATTTTGTGATCGGCGTGCCTGATCTGGACTCTTGGTTCCGGATCAAATTGCACCTGACGGAGGTCCTGCTCCCGCTGGCGGGAACCATCATGGACACGATTCCCTCGCTCGGCTGGACCGTCGACGAAGCTACCGCTCTGGCCAAGCGGTTCTGGGATAGACACGAAAAAGCCGCATCCATCGGGGTTCCAGCTACTCAGATCTGGACCGACCTAGCGGCACCGGCCATCGATGCCCTACAGGCGGTTGGTCTAAGAGAGCAGGCTGGCGAAATCGAGGCGTTGTTCCCTGGTGAACGCGTCATTCGTGCCCGCGCCATCGCGGACGAGAGACGAAATCAGTTCGGCCCTGACCACCCTGAGACCCTATTGGCTCTCCTAAACTTGGCCGTTGCCATTGTGGATCGCGGGGAACTCAGGGCCGCTCGAAGGCTGCAGGAAAAGGTCTTGGATACAAGCCAGCGCACCCTGGAACCGGGCCATCCAGTGGTACTGAGCGCCGCTAGCAACTTGGCGGCCACTTTGTCCGCGGAAGGAGACCATGCATCCGCGCGGGCACTGGAGGAGATGGTTGTCGAGATGTCGACAATGCGATTCGGCCCGGGCCACCCCGCCACCGTTGCGGCACTGGGGAACTTGGCCCGAACCCTCGCAAATCAAGGCGATCTGGACGGAGCACGGGTGATTGGCGAACGAGTGCTGGACAGGACGCAGAAGCGACTTGGCCCGGATCACTTCGGGACTTGGCGCGCGATGCAGAACTTGGCGGTAACAATGCTGCGGCAGGGCGATCTGAACTCCGCGCGCTTTCTTCTCGAACAAGCCGCCGCAGCCACGAAGAAGCAATTAGGAATCAAACACCCATTCACGCAGACCGTGATGAGCAATCTTGCCACAACTTTGGCAAACCTCAGCGAGTTAAAAGCCCCCGAGGCTCCCGACCACCCGGACACGCTCCTGACTGCGCGGGAATTGGGAACTCTCGGGTGAGCCCCTCCCCCGCCTACCCCAACACCGCCTTCAACATCGTATACGAATGCGGTGGAACCCGATGCCGCAACCTTGCCCCGTTTGCCTTGACGCTGCTCTTCACCGTCTGCACCGTCGTCTTGCCGAAATCATTCTCCGCCTTGATGTCCGGCCCCGTCACCAGCGCCACCTCGACCGTCGCCGCGAACGTCGCATCCTCCAACTGCAGGTCGATCTCGATGTCCTTGTCCAGATGCCGGTTCACCACATTCACCGTCAGCGTCTTGCCATTGATGGCCGACGACACGTCCAGATACGCCGTCTTCCCGAACCGCTTGCTCTCGTAACTGGGGCAATCCATCCACGTTTCCAGTGCCGCCCCGCGCGTGTTCTTGGTAAACAACTGGAGCGGGTGGAAGATGGTCTGCAGGAACATCCCCTTCTCGTTCGTGAAGATCGGCGCGATTACGTTCACGATCTGCGCCATGTTGGCGATCTTCACCGTGTCCGCGTTGTTCACGAACGTGTTTAGCATGGTCGCGATCACCAGCGCGTCCTCCAAGTTGTAGTGCTCCTCCAGAATCCGCCGACCCCGCTGGCTGTTCCCCCGCGCCCGATACCAGACGTTGTATTCATCGAACGCGATGTAGATCGGCTTCTCCGGACGCGCCCCGCCGAGCGCCGCCCGGATCGTCCCCGCAGCCGTCTTGATGCGGTCGTCGAGCTGGTTGGAGATCGAAAGGAAGTCGTAGTAGTCGT
The DNA here is from genome assembly GCA_903907865.1 of uncultured Acidobacteriia bacterium. Taxonomy (GTDB): domain Bacteria; phylum Acidobacteriota; class Terriglobia; order Bryobacterales; family Bryobacteraceae; genus BOG-234. The sequence continues at coordinate 141,329 of CAIVPR010000078.1, read as the reverse complement.
TCGCCGCGTTGCCCACGTAGGTGTGGAGGGAGAGGTATTCGATGTGGTCCTTCAAATACGCCAGCACCTCGCGGTTCCACGCCACCCAGTCGATGTTCGCGCCGAAGTTCGACGAGCCTGCAGCAATTAGCTTCACAGACGGGTCGGTCCACTTCATCAGCTTGGCGGCTTCGAGGGCGAACTTGCCATAGTCCTCGGCAGTGCGGTGACCCATCTGCCACGGGCCGTCCATCTCGTTGCCGAGCCCCCAGTACTTCACGCCCCAAGGCTTTTCGCGCCCGTTTTGCTGCCGCAGCTTGGCCATCGCGGTACCGGACGGGGTGTTGCAATATTCGACCCACTGCTGCGCGTCGGTCCAGGAGCCGGTACCGAGGTTGGCGCAGACGTAAGGCTCGATGCCAAGCGCCTCGGTGTAATCGAGGAACTCGTGCGTGCCGAAACGGTTGCTTTCAATCGTGCCCCAAGCCATTTCGAGACGCGCCGGACGCTGGTCGCGCGGGCCGATGCCGTCCTTCCAGTTGTAGTTGGAGGAGAAATTGCCCCCTGGCCAGCGCAGGAATGTGACGTCCAGATCCTTGATCGCTTGCATGACGTCCTTGCGGTAGCCGTGGGAATCCGCCAGTGGCGAGCCTTCCTCGAAGAGGCCGCCCTCAATGCAGCGCCCTAGGTGCTCGGCGAAATTGCCGTAAAGTTTGGGGTCGATCTCGCCAATCCTGCGGTCGGTATCGAGCTTGATGCGGGCTTGGAGAGCCGATGTCTGGGCACGTAGGAGACTGGGCACTGTTCCGGAAATGCCGAGCGCGGTGGCTGTGCGGGTAAAATCGCGGCGGGAAATCATTGCACTGACGAAACTATCACATTGGATGCGGATATGGGTGTTGACAAGGACGACGCCTGACCAAGCGGCAGCACTTTGGCCCGGGTCGAGCGGTTGGTACACTGGAGGAACCTTGGGCATGCGCGACTTGCAGAAAGCGCCCAACCCGCCGAGGTGGAGTTTCCACGCATGAGTCTTCTTGAAGATATCCAGTTCCGCCTAATCACGCGCTTTTGTAGTCCGCGCGGGCATGGGCAAGTTCGCAAAGGGCCCCGGCCGCCTGCGCCGGAGGACCCGTCTCTCACACCGCCGAATGAAACTTGGCTCGAGAACGCGGAACGGAAACTGAACAACCTCGTGGGGAAGAACTGGCCGGAATACTTCCGCGGGAAATCAGCCATCGACTATGGATGCGGTGACGGGCGGGAATCCGTCCAAATGGCCCTTGTGGGTGCGACCAAAGTGATCGGAATCGACATCTCGCCGGCAGGCTTGATCACCGCGGCCCGATTTGCGGCTGAAGCGGGTGTCGAGAAGCAATGTAGCTTTGTCACGGAGTTGGCACCGGACACACGCGCCGATATTGTCGCCACGTTTGATGCGTTTGAACACTTCGAGGACCCCGGCGCGATGCTACGGGTCTTTCGCCGGACCCTGAACCCGGGAGGCTTGGTGCTGGTAGGGTTTGGACCAAGTTGGTATCACCCGTACGGATCGCACATCTGCCCTTTCCCCTGGGCGCATTTGATCCTGTCCGAGGCGGCCATCATACGCTGGCGCAATTTGTATTGGTCCGGGAACCCGCGCACGTTTCGCGAGACAGGCGTGCACCATTTGAGCATCAAGGCCTTTCGGCGAGCTGTCGAAGAGAACGGGTTTGCGTTCGAGCACTTCGAATGCGTTCCGATCAGGCGGCTGGCTCCGGTGCATTCCAAATTGACACGCGAGTTCACCACGACGTTTGTCCGGGCCGTGCTCCGTCCGGTTTGACAAGGGCCGGTGCACTGGGGGCATTGCGCCGTGGCCGGATTGGCGATACATTTGTGCAATGCGGATCCGTCAACCCAGAGTCGCAACACATGGTCGGCCCACCGCCCAAACAGCACCTTCTTCCGCTTGTGATCGCGGACCGCACGCAGGCGAGTGAAGATCATGGAAATCCGCCAATTGGAGCTATTCCTGGCCGTGATCGACTGCGGCAGCATGACACGTGCGGCGGAGAAGCACTACATCTCGCCTGGTGCCATCAGCATGCAGCTCCGGAGCCTCAGCGAGGAGCTCCGCACCGATCTTTTTTCCCGAAGTGGAAAACACTTGGAACCGACACCGGCCGGGCTGCGCTTGGCCGAACATGCGCGGATCGTGCTGCGCCGGATCCGCGACATTGAGTTCGAGTTCGAGTCATTGCCGGAGGCCGACCATCGCCCCTTCCATTTCGCCACCGGTGCCACTGCCCTGATCCACCAACTGGGAACACCGCTGCGGATCTTGAGGCAGACGTTCCCCAAGACGCCGATGCACATCACTGTCTCGGCCACGGAGGAAATGGTGGCGGGTCTGCTGGACCGCCGATTCGACTTGGCAATCATCACGTTGCCCTTCCCAACCGACGATCTCGTTGTAAAGCCGCTATTCGAAGAGGAACTGCTGATCGTGCGCCATGCCGACACGAGGACCCGCGCCTGGCACGTTGGCAAGATCCAACCGGCCGACTTGGACGACGCGCCGTTCCTCCTTTACCCGCGGCGGAGCAACATGCGGACGCTCATTGACGGCTTCCTGGCGGGGATCGGAGCGCGCCCAAGGGTGATTATGGAAGCGGACGACACGGCGGCAATCCTGCGCATGGTGGAGTCGGGTTTCGGCTATTCGATCCTACCGGAGGGCGCGTTGCGGAACCACCAAGGACTCTTCCGCGCTTTCCGGGTGCCGGACCGCACCATTTCCCGTGTTCAAGCGCTTGCAATGGCCAAGACCGAGCATCCCAGGGCACTGACGTTGGCGATAGCGGAGTTCATTGAGGCCCGTGTGAAGTCGGCAATCCAGTCGGAGGGTGAGCCTGGGCGTTGACGAGGTGGCGAAAAAAATTTCTCACGCCGGGTCGAGACCGCCTAAAGTTTCCGGTTTGTCCCGCCGATAGTAGTGCATGAAGATGACGAGGCGGGCGTTCGCGACCCTGCCGATACTGGGGATCCCGACCGCAGCTTGGGCATACGTGGTGGAGCCGGGATGGCTCGAATTCACCGAACACACCTGCCCTGTACCCCATTTGGAGAGGCCGGTTGACGTTCTGCACCTGTCGGACCTCCATGCATCCCACGATGTTCCCACTTCGTTGATAGAGCGGGCGATCGATATGGCCGTGGAGGCCAAGCCGGACCTGATCTGTATCACCGGAGACTTCGTGACCGTTGCTACGGGTTTTGATTGCCGCTGGTATGTGTCGGTCTTGTCGAAGCTGGCCCGTTCAAGGCCAACCTACGCCGTCCTCGGCAACCACGATGGCGGATCTTGGTCAAGGGACGGAGGGGGATTCCATGGGACAGGGGAGGTGGCCAGCATGGTGGAGTCCAGCGGGATTCAAGTTCTTGCCGACCGGTCGGTGAAGGCCGACGCGAGGGGAACTCCGGTGCGCTTGGTGGGCGCAAACGACATTTGGTCCCTCCGTGTCGATGCCGAGCGGGCCTTCGGCGAAGTTCGACGGGATGAACCGGTGGTCCTGCTGTCGCACAATCCGGACAGCAAAGAGCGCTTCGCCAACAAACCATGGCACGTCATGCTGAGCGGACACACGCACGGCGGACAGGTCGTTGTGCCGCTTACGGGCGCGAGTCCCGCGCCGGTTTCGGATCGCCGGTACGTGGCGGGGTTGAAACCTTGGGGCGAACGATGGATACACGTCTCCCGCGGGGTCGGCAGCATCAAGGGTGTCCGTTTCAACTGCCGCCCCGAGGTGACGCGCTTGCGACTGGTACCAGCTAGGCTTGGAACTTGACAATGGCCGCGAACGATTTCGGATCCAAGCTCGCGCCGCCGACCAAGGCACCGTCGATGTCGTCTTCGGACATCAGCTTCTTCACATTGTCGGGCTTCACGCTGCCGCCGTAAAGAATCCGGGTCGCCGCTGCGGCCTCGGCCCCGAATTTGGCTTCGACTTTGCTGCGCAGAAACTTGTGCGTGGCCTGAGCGATCTCAGGGGTCGCGGTTCGACCGGTGCCGATTGCCCAAACCGGCTCGTAGGCGATAACAACCTTCGAAAATTCCTCTGGCGTCAACGGGGCCAAGCCGCCATCGAACTGTCCGCCCAACACGGTCTCGGTATTGCCGCTTTCCCGATCCTGCAGCTTCTCGCCCACACAAACGATGGGGGTCAGGGAATACTCCAACGCGGCCCGCACCTTCTTCACCACGTCCGCTTCGGACTCGTTGAAGTACTCGCGCCGCTCACTATGGGCCACGATCACGTATTTGCAGCCGACGGCTGAAAGCATGTGCCCCGAAATCTCGCCTGTAAAGGCACCTTCCTTCCCGGGGTAGAGGTTCTGCGCACCGATGGCGATGTTGCTGCCCTCCGTCGCTGCCACGGCCGCCTCAAGGCTCAGGTACGGCGGGCAGAGCGCGATATCGCAGTCGGTGACGTCCGCCACCAAGGGTTCAAAGGCGTCGAAGAATGCGCGCGTTTCGGAGGGCGTCTTGTACATCTTCCAGTTGCCGGCCATCAAGGGTGTTCTCATATCAAATCTTGTAGGAAGCTAGAACCTTTCTCAATCGTTGTGCCGAAGTTTTCGGCGACGGTCTTGCCGATGTCGCTCAGCGTGGCCCGAAGGCCGAGATCCACTCCCGCGCGGACCTTTGGTCCGAAACAAATCAGGGGTGTATATTCGCGGCTGTGGTCGGTCGAGGGCGTAGTCGGGTCGCAGCCGTGGTCCGCCGTCAGGATCGCCAAGTCCCCAGGTTGGAGGGCGGCCTCGAACTCCGGCAACCAACGGTCGAATTCTTCCAAGGCCCGCGCGTAGCCTTCCACGTCGTTGCGATGGCCATACAACTGGTCGAAGTCCACCAAGTTGACAAAGATCAACCCGGTTGACGGCTCCAGCGTCGCCGAGAGGGTCTTAGCCATGCCGTCGGCGTTGGACTTTGTGGAGGCATGGTCGCCGATGCCCCGTCCAAGGAACACATCGAAAATCTTCCCCACGCTCTGAACCTCGACGCCAGCTTCCTCCAGCCGGTCCAGCAACATGCCGGACGGCGGGGGAACGGCATAGTCGTGTCGGTTCGTGGTGCGCCGGAACGCGCCAGGCTCGCCCTCGAATGGCCGCGCGATCACACGACCGACCTCATACGGGCCGCGCAGAATTTCGCGCGCGATCTCGCACATCCTGTATAGCTCCCAGAGGGGAATCACGTCCTCATGGGCCGCAATTTGGAACACGCTGTCCGCGGACGTGTAGACGATAGGGGAGCCGGTTTCCATGTGCTCGGCCCCCAGTTCCTTGATGATTTCCGTGCCGGACGCGGCCTTGTTGCCGATGGCTGAGCGTCCCACACGGCTCTCGAACTCGTCCATTACTGCCGGGGGAAAACCGTTCGGGAACAGCGGAAACGGCCTTTCGAGGTGGATTCCCACCATTTCCCAATGGCCGGTGGTAGTGTCCTTGCCGGGCGACGCAAGAGTGCAGCGACCGTACGCACTCTGCGGCGTTGCGGCGGCGGGCAACCCGGGCATGGGTTTGAGATTGCCCAGCCCCAAACGCAACAAGTTTGGAACCGTCAACCCACGTTGGCGAACGATGTTGCCCAGCGTGTCGCTGCCGACATCGCCGTACGCGGCCGCGTCGGGCATCTCGCCGACGCCCACGCTGTCGAGTACGATCCAAATGACGCGTCCGAACACTCTTCCACTATACCGCCCGAAAAAAACTCTACAGGTTTTCCGATTCCTGACGATAAGACGTATGGGAGGCTTCGTGCGGAAGCGTGTCGAGCGGGAACTCGGGCAACTGGTGGCGGCTGACGCGGCAGCGGCGCTGCTGGTTTGCGTCCTGGCCGGAACCATGGCGCAACAAGCTTGGTGGCTCTCGTCGTCGGCCCGCGCCCAAGCCATCCGCCGGGAGCAATTGCGGCAGTCGTTTGAGCACGTCGGTTCCGCAGCTGCGGCGGCAGTGAGAGCAACTTCCGCAGAGGATCTGGACCAAGCATCGAAGGCTCTCACGCAAGCGCTTGCCGATTTGGATTCCCGGGGAACCGATACCCGAGCAGTCCATGCCGCAGTCCAGTTGTGGTCCAAGCACGCGCATGACGTCGAATCACGCGAACGGCACCGAATCGAACTCAAGACCGCAATCGCGATCGAGGCGGGGACCATCCTGGGGGCGTCCAGAATCGTCGACGCCATGGTCCGGCAACAGGAGCCATCCGGGGGGATGGATCCGCCGCGGTCCCCTCAGTTATCGACAGAAATGGCCGATCAAGCGGGAACCGCCCTGTCCGCCGTTTGGCAACTCTTCCTGTTGCCGCGCGGAACTGACCCCGGACAAGCAACCGCCGACGCCGTAGAGCGGTGTCGGACGGCGCAGGAGATGCTGGCTCGGGCCGTGAGAAAGTTGCGGGGACTCCCAAAGGCCGCTGCAGCCGCGGATTCCGCGCGTACGAGTTTCGCGCGAATCGAACAACTGGTCAACGCCCCGGACGGCGTCGGCTCCATCTCGAAGGCTGCCTTTGCCTCGCAGACAGCCAAGCTCGACGCTTTGGCCCAAGCCCAGTTGGGACTTGGAGCGGTGTTTGCGGCCGAATTGAATCGAGCGCGCCACGAGGCGGAACGTAACGAGGAATCCGGGGATTCGTTGCTCGGCGCTGCATGGGCCGTGGTCGGTTTTGTCCTGCTGGGTGCTGTCGGCGGAGCACTTCTTCTGAGGAAGCGCATTCATAGTTGGCTGGGCGGATTCGGCGACTTGGAGGACCGTTACCGGACAGCGGTGGCCCACGTCGTCGACCTACGCCGCCGTCTCGCGCCTGTATCAAAAGGCGTGCGGGCAGTAGCCGCCAGATTGGGCGGGGCGATTCACTTGGATCCGGACAACGGCGGCGCAATCGGGACGGACGAGATCCAGCATTGTGCCGCCTCAACAGCAGAAACCGTCCGGCAGGCCGAGGAACACCTCGGCGAGGCGCTCGGGATTGTGGAAGGACTGGAAGGTGCCGGGGAGGCAATTGGAAAAATGACCGAAACGATGAGAACCATATCATTCAAGACCAACCTGCTGGCGTTGAATGCCGCCATCGAGGCTGCGCATGCGGGAGAGGCCGGTGCCGGATTCGGCGTCGTAGCCTCCGAGGTCCGCGGCTTGGCCGGGGACGCGGATGCCGCGAGCAAGGAGGTCGGACTTCGTGCCGCCGATGTCGGGCGGGACACCAAGGCGCTTGCTAAGGCTGTCGGGGAGGTATGGACCGCCCTCCAACGAGTCCGCCAATCGCAGGCGCTGATCGAGGCGCTCGCAACCGGCGGCAGCCGGGCGCGTGTGCCGATATCCCGTAACCGTGAGTTGGCCGAGATGTCGACCCAGATGCTCCAACTGGCCGCTGAGCTGGAGGGGCTCCCCTTGGCGAAATTGGGACCGATGGCCGCCATCGCGACCGATACTGCAGTCCAGCCGAGCAAGGAGCGCCGCGTTGGACCGCAGGTGGTGCCCGCACCGCCGAACAAGTCCGCGGCAAAGCCGAAGGCGTTTCGGGCCGCAGTTGGCGGCAGGGGATAGGCACAGCCGGGCAATCCGACCTGCACCTCCATTCCGTATTACCGACAGGGACCCCCATTCCACACTGGCCAAAAACAGGTAAGATAGACATAGAGTCTGGAATAGACAGTCCGGGTCCCTGGATACAACGACTGGAGGTTGTTATGCGAATTCCCAATTTTTCCCGCCTAGCTGGCACTCGAGCCCTCTTTGCGGTTCCGTTGCTGACTTTCGGCCTGATGGCCGCGTCCTCATTCCCCGATCCACCGGCCGCCACGACGGGCGCGCCCGCCGCCAAGAAGGCCGTCGCCATCCTCGCCGGTGGCTGCTTCTGGGGCATGGAAGGCGTCTTTGAGCACGTCAAGGGCGTGGTGGACACACAGGTCGGCTACTCGGGCGGCTCCAAGGAGACGGCCCACTACGAGATGTTGCATGGCGACAAGACCGGCCATGCCGAGGCGATCAAAGTTACCTACGATCCCGCCAAGATCTCCTACGGTCAGCTCCTGAAGATCTACTTCTCGGTGGCGCACGACCCCACAACCCTGAACCGGCAGCACTATGACGTCGGCACCCAGTACCGCTCCGCCATCTTCTACGGCGACGACGAACAGAAGCAGACCGCCGAGGCGTATATCCATCAGCTGAACGCCGCCAAGGTTTTCAAGGATCCGATCGTCACCCAGGTCGTCCCGCTGAAGGCCTTCTACCCTGCAGAGGCCTACCACCAGCATTACCTTGACGGCCACCCTGACGAGCCGTACATTGCCCACATGGATATGCCGCTGATTCAGGATCTGAAGAAGAAGTACCCCGAGATGTACAAGTAGGAGGATCGAGAAACCATGAGCCAAACCAACAGCAATCGGCGCGGGTTCTTCGGCTACTTGGCTGCGGGCTTGGGGATGGCCTCCGTGGCCGAGTCCCTTGCCAGCGCAGCCACGGGCGAAAAAACCAAGACCGTGAAGATCGTACAGTTCGATGACGCGGGAAACCGCACGGGAGCCAATGTAGTGGAAAAGATCGCGAAGTCCGACGCCGAGTGGAAGAAGCAGCTTTCCCCTGAGCAGTTCGATGTGACCCGGAAAGCCGGCACCGAGCGTGCCTTTACCGGCAAGTACGCCAACAACCACGCGGACGGCATCTACCACTGCGTCTGCTGCGACACGCCGCTGTTTGACGCGAAGACCAAGTTCGAGTCCGGCACTGGCTGGCCCAGCTTCTACCAGCCGCTGGCCAAGGAAAACGTGACCGAAAACGTTGACCGGAAGTATGGCATGGAGCGTACGGAAGTCGTTTGCAGCCGCTGCGACGGCCACCTTGGGCACGTTTTCCCCGACGGCCCGCGTCCAACCGGCCTCCGGTATTGCATGAACTCCGCCTCCCTGAACTTCGTTCCCCGCAAGGCGTAGTACCAAATCTCTACACCAAAACGCGCGGCCCGGCACCAACCGGGCCGCGCGTTTTCATTTGGAAAGGTGCATGAGCGGATCCCCGATCACTACGTTCATCCAGCTCAGCGCAGGTATCCCCATATAAAAGCTTTCCGCTAGATTCCGTCCGGCATTGTAGGCCGGTAGCACGAAGTCCGGTCGGGGGCAGTACGCCAGAAATGGTTCGTCGATGTGCCCGGATACCCCGCTTGCCCCTTCGTGGATGTAGTCCGCCGCAAGCGCCTGGGGTGCACCGCCGTACCAAGAAGCCTTGTCTGCCCAACTCCCCAATTCCCACGTGTCCGGCGGTTGCCGAAACGTGCGGCCGTCCGTCGACACAAACTCGGTCGCAATCGCACCCGGGAGCCACTGAAAATGCAGAAACCGATGCTTCCGGTCCCGATCATTCGATCCCCATGAAGCGTACCCGATCACGTTCTTCTGGTTCTCCGCCACCCGGCCCGATTCCTCCAGCATCAAACGCTCCCGGGGTATGAGGAGCGCGGCTGTCCGTAGCCAATGGTTGCCGGGTGTATCCTCGTTGGCTCTCAGGTCCACCACGAATTTGCCGTTTCCGCGCGGCTGATTCAGGGCTAAAAGCGACCTGTCCACCAGCGCCTTCATATCTGCCATGGAGTAGCCATCCAGCCGCGTGACCAAATACATCGGAAACACCGGATGCCGGAACGGGGCGTCCCGCTGCATGAAGAAGGGATTCGAGAACGGGCCGTCCAATGCCGGGTTTGCGCCGTGCAACCTCGCGTAGAGCAGAGTCAATTCGGAATCGACAGACGCCTCGTCGCTTTCCATCGTGTCGCTCTTGCCGTTCGAGGTCCACACGCGTAACGGCACCCCGGTGGTCAGGACGATGTAGAGGATGGACTCCCGGAGCCCGTGGGCTTCAAGGAAGCGCCCGATCGGGCCTTCGACATCCTTCTTGTAGACCGGTCGCTGGATCGTCTCGACGGGATCCGTTTCGATTGTGCACAGATTGGCGAGTGGTACGCCGCGTTTTCGAAGGTAGTATTCCCCGATCTCGCGAGATGCCACCGACTTCTTGTTCACCACGACCAGAACCTGCGAGGGCGTCTGGGCACAGCTCAAGGCCGACCAAGTCAGCCCGACCGCGAGTGCCATGGCGAAGCGCGTCACGGCAGGGACTTCAGGTACGCGACGATCGCCTCGGCGTCCTCGCGCTTCATTGTATAGGCCGGCATCGGTGCCGCAGGTTTGGTGCCGCGGGGATTCCTGCCCGTTTCGAAGAACTTGATCATCCCCTCGTCGGTCCAGCGCTTCCACAAGGTGCTTGTCGACGTCGCGTCCGGACTCTTGTTCTTCCAGTTGGCCGACTGCGAGACCGGAATCACACCGAGCGACGCGCCTTTCATGAACTGGGACTTGATCAGGTCCCCGTTGTCCATCTTCGGTGTATGGCAATCCTGGCACTTGGCGACTTCTTCCACCAGATACTTTCCGCGTGCCACCTTCGCGTCGTCCGACGCCGGTGCCTGTTGCCCCATCAGGGCCGTTGCCGCGACCAACGTCGCGAGAAAAATCCGCATGGCCCCATGCTATCGGACCTTGGCGTGTAACGCAATGCCCAGATCTGTTAGAATCGTAACCGTTACTCTTTGCCGTCTCGGATGGCAGAGGGTACCCCGACTCAGGCTATGGATTTCGACCAGATCCACACGTTTCTCGAAATTGTTCGCCTGAAGAGCTTCTCCAAGGCGGCACAGACCTGTTACCGGACCCAACCGGCTATCAGCGCACAGATCCGTCAGATGGAGCACGAGCTCAAGGCGGAGCTGTTTGAACGTTTCGGCAGCCGCATCTCCCTCACTACGGCGGGGAAGTTGTTCGCGCAGTATGCCGAACAGATGATGGACATCCGCCGCCAAGCGCAGTACGCCCTCAACGAATTGGAGACCACGCCGCGGGGCGAATTGGTAATCGCCGCCAACGAGGCCACCTGCATCTATGTGCTCCCGTCCGTCTTCGCGGAATATAAGGAACAGTTTCCCGGCGTCCAGCTGCAGGTAAACCGCTCGTATGGTTCTCGCGTGGTCGAGGCCGTCATGGAAAATGTGGCCGACTTCGGCCTGACGCAGTTGCCCGTGGCCGAGAAGCGCGTCCAGATCGTCGACATCTACCGCGACGAAATCCATTGCGTTCTCCCCGCCGGACATCCTCTGGCGGCCTCGGAACGGATTTCCTGTGAAGACCTGATTCCCTACTCGCTCCTGCTTCCGCAGACCGGCATGACACGCAGCCGCCTCAACGGCTGGTTCGAGCGGGTTGAAGACGACATCCGCATCTCCATGGAACTGGATTCCACCGAGACCATGAAGCGGTTCGTCAAGGCGGGCTTAGGGATCTGCTTCCTAGCAGCCTCGAATTGCGTGGAGGACGTGGAGGCCGGAACACTGGTCACGCGCCCGTTGTCCCCCGAACCGATGATCCGGAAGCTGGGTCTGATCTACCGCAAGGACAAGGCTCTTTCGAAGGCGGCACTCGGCTTCATCCAAGTCATACTCGCGCACTTCGGCTCCGTCAGCGGGTCGGCCCGCGTCTCCCCGCCGCCCAGCGAATAGCTCCTCCATGGTCTGCCCGCGCTGCCAGTTCGAGTTTGCCCCGCTCTTCGAGCACGGCGAGGCTGGCTGTCCGGATTGCGGATTGCGCATTGCACGGCGGGTGTCTGGCGTGGTGCGGACATCGGCGGTCATGATCGCCGCACGCGGCAAGAGCGGCTTCTACCGGTCAGTCCAGGATGTGCCGGAACCGTTGCGCACCGAGTTGCTGGAAGTCACGGCCAGTCGTAACGCCGGCACAATCGTGATTGCGGACAAGGCCGGACGCGAACGTCTGGAGCTGGAACGCTCGATGGCGCGGCAGAAAGCTCCGGCCCAGGTCTTGGCCAAGCAGCCCGAGTTCCTCGGACTTTCGTGGGTTGTGTGGGCTGGCATCTGCCTCGCGACGGGAGTTGCCGCGATCCTGCTGGCCCTATTTTCCCCCCGCTGGTAGACTGGGGGCAAGCATGTCAAAACGTGTAGTGGTTTTCGGAGCCTTCGGGCAATTGGGCGTGGAGCTGACCGCCGAACTCAAGCGTCGCGGCTATGAGGTGGCGTCTTTCGGCAGGGCCGATATCGACATCTCCAGCGCCGAGCGCGTGGAAAAGGCCATTGCCGAGTTCGACCCCTTCGCGGTCTTCAACGCAGCCGCCTACAACCAGGTCGACGTGGCCGAGCGCGAGCCCTTGGCTGCCCTCGAGGCGAACGGTCTCGCCGTGCGCAACTTGGCCCTGGCTTGCCGCCAGTGCGACGCGCGCTTGGTCCATTTCTCCACCGACTACGTTTTCGACGGATTGCTCGGTCGCTCCTACACCGAGCGCGACCAAGTGCATCCGCTTGGTGCCTACGCGGTTTCCAAATTGGCGGGCGAACTTTACGCCCAGGCATACTTGGAGCGCCCGATTGTCGTTCGGACCTCCGGCGTCTTCGGGGTCGGCGCCTTGAAGACGGCCCGCGGCAATTTTCCGGAAGTAATGTTGCGCCTCGCACGCGATGGCAAGCCCATCCGCGTCGTGGTGGACAACGTGGCCTCCCCGACCTTCGCCCCGGCCTTGGCCAGCCGCTCCATTGACCTTTTGGAGCGCGATCTCGACGGCGTCTTCCACATCGGCGGCGGCGTCGCAGTATCTTGGTTCGACTATGCGCGCATCATCTTCGACAAGGCGGGCATCAAAGCCGACCTGCATCCGACCGACGCCCGCGAATACCGGACGGCGGCGCGCCGTCCGAAGTTTTCGGCCTTGGACAACGCCCGTCTGCGCGAGTGCGGCATCGCCGCGATGCCTCCCCTTGAGGACGCCGTCGCCGAGTATCTGGCAGCGCGCGCCCAAGCCGTCTAGCGGTCGCCGGGCTATTCCTCGAACTTGCGGGGAGCAAAATTGAAGTGCTGCTGCGGCACGTCGACGCCGAAGGTCCGCAACTGGTGGGCGCGCGTGATCGACGTGGCCCCATGCATCAGGTTCAGCGCGATTTGCACAACGGTGCGATTCTCGGCGGCAGCGAGGAAGCTGCCTGCGGCCCACTGGTTGAACGCACCCATGGCCGGTCCGCACCAGATCTGGTAGTCGGCTTGGCGTGTGGACTCGCCCGTGATCGCCCAGCGGCTGGCAAAGTGCAAGTACCAGCGGAAGACGAGCGCCATGCGGTGCTTGGGTTCGCGGTAGGCCTTTTCGATCTCGTGCGGCATGCGCTTCTGGAAGAACGCTTCCGTGTCGGCCCAGATCTGGGCGACCGGCTGCTTGAAGACGTCACGCTCCAAGGCCTTCATGGTGTCGGCGGGGATGGATTCCAGCGAATCGTGGCGTGAATAGAGCTCGTAAAGCTTCGAGGCACGGGCCGCGAAGAACGTCGCGCGCTTCAGAACCTGCACCTTGACACCCAGTTCGAACATGTCGGCGGCGGGGGCCATCATGACATCAGTCGCCGCAGCTTGGCAAAGCAGCTTCTTGCCGAGCGGGCTGAGGGCGGATTCAATGGCGGCTTGGTTGACCGAGCCCGTCAGGACGTAGGCCGCTCCGGCCGCGAACGCGGCGGCGACGCCACCGGGGGAACCGAGGCCGCCAGCCGCACCGATGCGGATCGGGCTGGTGAAACCGTGCTTGACGACCATCTCGTCGCGCAAAGTGAGGATGGCGGGCAGCAGTACGGTGAGCGGACGGTTGTCGGTGTGTCCGCCGGAATCGGCCTCGACGCTGAAATCCTCCGCGACCGGAATGCGGCGGGCCAATTCGACCTCGTCGCGGGTGAGCTGGCCTTTTTCGAGCAGCGCGGCGAGCATGTTGTCGGGGGCTGGTGCCAGAAACGGCTTGGCCACTTCGACGCGCGAGATCTTGGCGAAGACGTGGTTGCGACGGACGATGCTGCCGTCGGGCGCGGTGCGCAGGCCGGTGCAGGCGTAGCGAACGATGCTGGGACGCAACGCCATGAAGGCCGAGGCGGAGACGCGCGTGACACCTTCGCGCAGGTAGAGGTCAACCGAGCGCTCTTCGAGATCTGGATCCTGGGGCGAGTGGATGAGGTTGGAACCCCAGCTGGCGTCGCCGACGGTCGCCTTCAATTGGGCGATGGCCTTTTCGATCTCGTACAGCGGGAGGCCAGCGGCACCGAAAAAGCCGAGGAGCCGGGCCTTCCCCATCGCCTGGACCATGGGGACGCTGGCGATGCCGTTCGCCATCTCGCCGCAGATGTACGGCAGACGGACGTTGTGGACGGCCATGAACGAGGGGTCGCCCAGACTGGCCGGGTTGATGCCGGGGATGCGACCGACCGTGGTGCCGGAGTTGGAGTCAACGGCGGCCGGCACCGGACGGTGGGTGGCCGGATCGAGCACGAGGTCGACGGCGATGTGGGGGTTTTCGACGGCCCAACCGGTGGAGGCGGTGCCTGTGGGAGCTTGGATGGAGGGCAAGATTTCAGGATGCCATGGCGGGGGGGCGCGAGGCTAGCGGGGGCGTGGGGTGGGGGTGGGTATTACCGAACTATTACGCGGGTGGTGGGTTGGGTCCCGTGATCTGAAGATCAGGCCAACTTCACAGGTCGTATTTCTTGCGAAACTCCTCATGGGAAATGGTACGACCGTTTTGCAAATCATCCAATCCCTCCTGGATACCCGCCCAAGCTTCGGCACTAAGCTCTTTGTCCGAGTCACTCCACTCCGCCAAGCAGTCGAGGACGTCGTCCAGTTCCCCGGCCGGGATGGTGTCCACGATTTGGTGGACGTGTACTGCAGCGGGAGTTTGGGGGTCACCTAAGCTAGTCAATCCATCCCTTTCGCTTCCGCCACAATCTGTCCAGAAGGTCCGTTACGCCACTCGCCGCGCCGACACGCGAGTTCCGCGTGGCTGACGCCTTCATCGACTAGGCCTCTGCGGGCCAGCACCTTGAAGTATCCATTGCGTATACACTGTAGTTACAGACCCGATGCGCGATTCGCGGAAACCTGAATGGCCGAAGTTTGATTGGGATGATGCGAACGTATCTCATTTGGCCCGGCATCGGGTCTCGCCCTGTGAAGCCATGCAGGCGATCGTGGACCCCGACGCGCTCATGGTGGAGATCCAAGACGAGGGCGAAGAGCGCGTGAAGGCGGTAGGGCGGACTGCGGCGGGCCGACTGGTTGTGGTGGTATTCACCGAGCGGCGCGGCTTGCTGCGAGCGGTCACAGCCTACGACGCGCCAGTCCGGCTGCAGGAACTGTATTTAGAAGGTGAGCCGATATGAACGACGAGATGAAGCTGCCAAAGTTCGAGTCCGAGGCGGAAGAAGCACAGTGGTGGTTCGACCACCGCGAAGAGACGGCTCGGTGGATGGAGAAGGCCGTCGTCGAAGGCCGGACCACGAATCTCGCAGCCTTGATTGGGAGGGGTTCGCCGTCTGGTGCCACGCCGACGGTGTCCATTCGGATCGATCCCTCCGACATCGCGCGTGCGAGGGTCCAAGCAGAACGACGTGGCCTGCGATACCAGACCTATTTGAAGATGGTCGTCCACGAAGCGTTGGAGCGCGAGGAACAGGCCGTTCTCGTTCGGACGACAGCCTGATCCCCAGACCTACCCGAAGACGGGGAAGCCTCGTGGGATGTTCGTCCCACGGGCGGATGCGCTGTTCGACGAACATTTGAGACAGTTGGAGATGGATTCGCCGTTGATGAAGGGGAACCTATGAAGCGCAAGTCTTGGTCCGAAATCAAGTCGCAACTCAAACCCGAGACCTAGGCCGCCATCGCTGCGGGTGTTCGGGAATTGGCCGAGGAACTCCATCCGGGGCAAGTCCGCAAGGCGCGGGGATTGACGTCGGAGGCGATGGCGGATCTGTTGGGTGCGAGTCAAGCCGAGGCTTCGAAATCGGAATAGCGGGCAGAACTTTATTTGGGGACGCTGCGGAAGTTCATCGAGGCAATGGACGTCGAGTTGGTTCTGGCAGCGCGGTTCAAGGATGGGGTTGAGGTGCCGATCCGGTTTGCGGATTTGGGTCGGGCGGCGTAGGGCAGATGATTTGGCGCGAGTGGTTGGGCCTCGTTTCACTCGTGCGATACGGAACATCGGGACAAACGGCTATGGACCATTGGATCATGGAACCCCTAGATTGGAAGCGCGACCCACAGGACAATAGGACTCTTCCGGCAATTCTCTATGTCCGCCTCAAAGACGCTGTGGAACGCAATCGGGATCTCTTGGCCCGTGCAAAACGACGGGGTGACCTCGCGGTCGTTGCTTGGTTGGCCCGAAACCTTGTTGAACTTCGAGTTTGGGTCGAGTACTGCGCAATGTCAGAGGACAACGCACTAGAGTTCTCCGACGACGCGATTCGCGATCTGGTCGCATTGAACCGGAAGATTCCGGGGCTCGATGACGAAACACGAACAAGGCTCGAGGCCGCAGAAGCGGGCTTGCCCAGAACAAAAGACTCACACAAGTTCAAAGAAGCGAGGGATGCTGCAGCTATCGCCAGCCTCGGTGAATTCTATAACACCAACGTCAAAATCTTGTCAAAGTATGCACATCCAACGGCGCTCTCGGTGATGGCTGCACTCGGAGAAGCTAGCGTTAAGCCCTTGAGGGCACAATTCTCAGGAGTTGGGCTTACTATCGCCAACGAAGCACTGCAAAAACTAGATTCCTCTTTCATTGGGGAACGGTACAGGCAATACGCAGAGTCGATGGCACGCGCGAACGACCAGATTCCCGCGCACAGGCGGCTTAAGTGAAGTAGAGCTTGCCCGAGGCCTGATTGCGGGCCCCGGTCTAGTTATTCCGATAGTTCGCCGACTTGGCCTCCCAAGGCCCGAAAAACACCACCACCCCAGGCTTCCCCGCCTTCAACCCCTCCGCGCCTTTAGCTGTCACCGACGTCCCCTGCAAATCCACCTCCCGCAAATTCGGCATCCCCGCCAGCGCCTTCACTGCGCCGTCCCCGACCCGGTTGCAGCCCTGCACCTTCAGCCTCTCCAGCTTCGGCAGGCCGGCGAACTTCTCCATCCACTTCTCCGTCACCGTCAGGAAGCTAATCTCGCCCAGCCGCTGGCCCTCGATCCCCACGCCCACCGAATTGCACGAAAACCGCAGTTCCCGCAGATTCTTTAGCGTCAACACCGCGTCCAGCCCGACGTCCGTCATCGCCACGGTCCAGACATTCTTGTCCGTCCCCTGACGGCCGCTCAGGTCGAGAAACGTCAGTCCAGACATCTGCCGCAGCGCCTGCAGTCCCGCGTCTCCCAACTCGTTGCCGCCCATCGTGAGTTCCGTCAACTTGGTGAGCTGCGTCAACCGCTCCAGCCCGACGTCCGTCATCAGCGTCGCCCCCACGTTCAGCGATTCCAGCGTCGAAATCCCCGAAATGTGCTCCAGCGCCGTGTCGCCGGCCTTGGTCCCATGGAGGTTGAGGCGCTTCAGCTTCTTCCAGTCCTTGATCGCGGCCAACCCCTCGTCGGTGATGTACTCCGCGAAATACAGGTTCAGGTCCGTGACGCCGCGGAGGCCCTTGATCTCGGACATCCCTTGGTCGGTGATGTGGGTGAGGCCGAGGTCGAGCACGGCGAGGTCGGGGAGGTCGTTCAATTGCCGCAGGTCGTTGTCGGTGACCCACGTGCCGCGCAGGTTGACGCCGGTGACGCTGCCGCGCGCATCGCGGGCCACGGAACCCCCGAGGTCGACGATCCATTGGGTATTCGGGCCCTTCATGTCCGCGGCAAAGGCGGAAACGGCACAAAGAAACAGGACGGCGGTTTTTCTCATGGGGGCCTCTTATTTGGGACGACGGGTGGGCAGTCCCGAATCGCGGTCGTAGACGACCTTGCAATCCGGAAGCACCGCTTTCAATTCATTCGCGGCCTTTTCCGTCACGAACGTGTGGTACAGGTTCAGGATCTTCAGGCTGCGCATCGTTTGCAGCACCTTCGCGCCGTCGTCGGTGATGTTGGTGGTGTCGAAACTCAACTCTTCCAGCTTGGGCAGGGTCTTCAGCGAATCGAGCGCCTTGTCGTCGATGGACGTGTAGTCCAGTTTCAGCGCCTTCAGGTTCTTGAGCGGCGAGATCGCGACCGCCCCCGCGTTGGTCATGCGCGTCCGCAGCACCTCTAGGCGCTCCAGCTTTTCGAGCGTCAGCAGCGCCGCGAGGCCCTCGTCGGTGAAGCGCGCGTGGTTCAAATCCAGTTCGCGCAAGTTGGTGAGCTTGGCGATCTGCCGCAGCCCCTCGTCGGTGATGTCGGTGGCGGTGAGGTCGAGCCGTTCGAGGCCTTTCAGCGCCGCCAAGTTCGCCAGTGCGACGTCGCTGATGTCCAGATATCCGATCCGCAAGCTGGTCAACGCTGGCAGGTTGCCGAGTTCGGCCACCCCGGCGTCGTCAAGCCGCGAGCCCGAAAGGTCGATTTCGCGGAGTTCCGGCAAGGCCTTCAGGCGCGCAAGGCCGCTCCCCTTGACCCGCGTGTTCGACATGCGCAGGCTGCGCAGCTTGGTAAGCGGTTCCAGATACGCGAGGCCTGTGTCGCCCAGGGTCGTATTACTAAGGTTGAGTTCGCGCAGGTTGGTGAGCTTGGCCACGAAGGCGAGGCCGGGGTCGGCGATCTGCGTCACCTGCAGTTCCAGCTTTTCGAGCCCCGCGAGGCCGACCAGGTTTGCCAACTGCGCGTCGGCAACGGCGGTCGAGGCCAGGTTCACGGCCACGATGTGGCCGTTGGCGGAGACGGTCTTGCCACCCAGCGCCTTCACCCAGGCCGAAACTGCGTCCTCGGTAGACGACGAAGGTCGGGCGGAACCGGGTGCGGCGGGTTTCGGAGCGACGGCCCCCACGAAGCGGATGCGCACGTTCGGCAGCGCGGCGCGCAGGGCGTCGAGGCCGTTGGGGGTGACGGAGGTGTAGCGGAGGTCGAGGTCGGTCAGGCTTTTCAACTTCTGCAGTTTGGCGAGGCCGGAATTGGTGATCTGGGTGCGGTAGAGCGTGAGGTCTTGCAGGTGGTCGAGGCCCGCGAGGACGTCCATGGAGGCATCGGTGGCGGTGGAGCCCTGCAGGTTCAGGCGCTTCAGCGATTTCGCGTTGCGCAGGGCTTCCACGCCCTTGTCGGTGATGCGGGTGCCGGAGAGGTCGAGGTCTTCGAGGGCAGGGAGATCCTTCAGGTATTGCAAACCCGCGTCGGTGACGAGCGTGTCCCGCAGGAGTAGTACGCGCAGGTGGGCGAGGCCGGCGATGCCCTTCATGCCGTCGTCGGTGAAGGGGTTGAAGGTGAGGTCGACGTTGCGAAGTTGGGGGAACTTGGAGAGGTCGAACTTGGCGAGGCGGCACTGGGTGCAGCGGAGTTCCTCAAGGTTGACGAGGGTGGCGAGGTCATCGAAATCCTTGTCGCCGATTTCGATGTTGGCGTTGTAGTGCCAGCCGAAGGCGAGGCGTCGGATGCCGGTGTTGGTGCCGATGGCCTTGAAAACGCCGGCGCGGTCCTCGTTGCTGCCGCCGGGATTCCAGACGGGGCCGGGGAGGTAGAGTTCGCGGAGCTGGGGAATGTCGGAGAGCTTTTTGAGCTCGATGGGGTGCATGACGCCGGCGGTAAGGTCGATGGAGGCGATTTTGACGTCGCCTGTCGGCAATTGCGAGACGTCGTTCAGCAATAGATGTGAGCCGTCGGTCAGGATCGTGCCCTCCCAACGGAGGATCCATTCGGCGAGTTCGCGCTGCGTGGCGGCGTGGGCCGGAGCTTGCAGGGCGAAGAGTAGGAGGACGGCGACCACCAGGGGCATCACGCGTTATTCTATCGCGGCGGATAGTGAACGTTTACGGGCTCGGCGTTGATGGACTGTCTGGGATTGCCTCGACCTGTGCTTTCAAGACGGGAAGATCGCGCTCTGTCATCACCCAGACCTCACGCATGCTAATACCGAAATACTCGTGAACCAGCAGATTCCGGAGCGCGATGATTTCAGACCACCGTACTTCGGGATGGCGGCTTCTGAGTAGTGCCGACACGCCGCGCGCGGCCTCCCCGATGACTTGGAGGTGGTGGATCACCCAGACTTGCAGCATTTCGTCTCCTTGGAAGTCGTCCTCGCCCCCGGAGGTGCGCTCTTGAATCTTGGCGATGGCCTCAAGAATGTCACCGAGTCGGTCTTGATCGCTTCTCACAGGTCACTTCTCATAGGTCGATCGCATCCCGGTAAACCGAGTCCCGAATCGCGGGTTTGAGCCAGCCGTCACTAGCAATATCCACCTTGCGCTCCAGCAGGTTCTCGAGTTCCAGCATCAACGACGCGTGGTCGAGCAGGCTGGCCGAATCGTTCCACTTTACAAGGAAATCGACGTCGCTGTCTGGACGTGCCTCCCCCCTTGCCACGGACCCGATCAGACGCACGCGCGCAGCCCCGTGGCGGGCCGCAATGTCCAAGATTCGGTCGCGATTCAGGTTGACGGCTTCGGCTGCGCTGGGGTTTGGCATGACGCTCTGGCCGGAGGATAGCATACGGGACCGCGATGGTTCGACGCGGTATTCTAATCAATGTATAGTGAACGCTTACGGTCTTCAAAACCGGTCGTCCCCGCGAGGAGTTTCTTTGTTTAGACGTTTCGCCCTGATGTGCCTTGCTGTCAGCGCCTTGCGGGCGCAGACCTTCCAATCCGGCGCCTACAAGGTCCTTGAGGCCGCCCGCTGCCGCTCCTGCCACACAGCGGAAGGCGTGGCGTCGCCCACCCGCCTCCACTTCCCCGACGCCGACGCGCCAGCCGTCAAAATCGAAGCCTTCGGGAAGTCCCTGGTGGTTCTGGTGGACCGCGAGCATCCCGAAAACTCCCTCCTCCTACGCAAACCGACCATGCGCACGCCCCACGCGGGCGGCGAAAAGATCAAGCCCGGCAGCGCGGACGAATCCACGCTCAAATCGTGGGTCGATCAGTTGGCCAAGCTCTCCCCCGCCGACCTCGCCATCGCCACCCGCTACCGCGAGCAGGAGAAAATGGGTGTCGGCGAGGCCCGTAACGACGCCGAACTCCGCCGCCTCACCCACAGCCAGTACAACCACACCGTCCGCGACCTCCTCAACGACCAGACCAATCCAGCCAACCAGTTCCCGCCCGAGGATTTCATCAACGGCTACCGCAACCAGACCCAGGGCCAGAGCCTGTCGCCGTTGCTGGTCGAATCCTACTCGGCGTCTGCGGAAAAGCTGGCCAAATCGGCCTTCCAAGGCGGCGACATCCGGCACCTGATCCCCTGCAAACCGTCCGCCACCTGCCGAGCCCGCTTCGTAAAGGAATTCGGGCTGAAGGCGTTCCGGCGTCCCCTCGACCCCGCCGAACAGAAGCGCTACGAAACCCTGATGGCGCGCGAATCCGACCTCGTCAAGGGCGCGCAACTCGTTCTGGAGGCGATGCTGCAGAGCCCCAACTTCCTCTTCCGCCTTGATGCCGCTCCGGACGCCAAGCTCAAGCCCTACGCCACCGCCAGCCGCCTCTCCTACGCGCTCTGGGACACCATGCCCGACGCCCAGCTCTTCGCCGAGGCCCAGCGCGGCGCCCTCTCCACCCCCACAGGTCTCGAAAAAACCACCCGGCGCATGCTGGCCGACCCCCGCGCCAAGGACGCCCTCGACGACTTCCTGAGCCAGTGGCTCCGCTTCGACCGCCTCAACGCCGCAGCCAAGGACCGCCGCAAGTTCCCCCTGTACACGCGTGAAACCACCCACGCCATGACCGAGGAGGCGCGCACCTTCTTCAACGACCTCGTCTGGAACAACCGCAACTTCATGGAGCTTTTCACCGCCGACTACGGCTACGTGAGCCCCGAACTGGCCCCCATCTACGGCGTCACTGCGCCGCCCAAAGACTTCGACCGCGTGCCGTTCCCAGCCGGTTCCGAGCGCGCGGGCGTCCTCGGCCAAGGGCTGTTCCTCTCCCTAACCTCCAAGCCCGACGAGCCCTCGCTCACCTCGCGCGGCATCTTCATCCGCGAGCAATTCCTCTGCCAGCACGTGCCCGACCCGCCCCCCGGCGTGAACACCAACCTCCCCGCTGTCACCGAGGCGCATCCGCAGACCAACCGCGACCGCATGACCGAGCACGCCATCAACCCGACCTGTGCGACCTGCCACAAGCTGATCGACCCCATCGGGTTCGGCTTCGAGAAGTTCGACGCCATCGGGGCCCGCCGCGAGAAGTTTTCTTTGGAGTTCAAGGCACCCCCGGCGCCGGGCAAGGGTCGCGGGCCGCAGACGAAGAAGGTGGACCTCGACATCGACACCAACGCCAACGTCGCCGGGCTGCCTGGCGGGACTTTCACCTCGCCGGCGCAGCTGGGCGCGGTTCTGGCCAAGACCGGCGAGTGCCAGGAGTGCATGGTGAAGCAGTATTTCCGGTACACCGCCGGTCGTTTGGAAGCGCCGGGCGACCGCGCGGTGATCTCCAAGGCGGCCGAGGCGTTCCGCAGCTCGGGTTTCAAGTATCAGGAGATGATCATTTCGTTGACCCTCCTGCGTGAATTTGGTTCAAAATAGGTTTAGGAACAAAAGCTCATGTCGCAAGTGATCACGAACCGTGTCCGCACATCGCGCCGCACCATGCTGAAGGGCCTGACGGCCGCCGGAGCCGGCATCACCGTCGGACTGCCGCCGCTGGTGTCCATGTTCAATTCGGTCGGCACGGCCTATGCGGCCGAGCCCGCCTCGGGCCTTGCCGCCAAGCCGATCGAGACCCGTTTCGTGCTCTGGTTCAACGGCAACGGCATCCCGGAGCGCTACTGGATTCCGACCGAGGAGGGCGTTGACTACGAGATGACGCCGTGCCTCGCCCCGCTGGCGGCCTCGCGCAAGGACGTGCACGTGCTGAGCGGCGTCGACAACGCCAAGGCAAACGGCAAAGGCAACGGGCATACGAATTCGATGTCGGGCCTGATGACGGGTACGGATTTCACGGGGCGGGGTCCGAGCGGCCCGTCGATTGACCAGATTATTGCGAACAAGATCGGGACGGAGTCGCGGTTCCGGAGTCTGCAGATTGGCGTGGCGCAGGAGTCGTTCGGCGAGAGCATGCAGCGCAATATGAGCTGGGCCGGGTTTGAGCGCGCGCTGCCGCCGGAGATGATCCCGCATCGCCTGTTCGACCGGTTGTTCGGGACGCAGGACGCGGGCTGGGTTTCCCGCAAGAAGAGTGTGTTGGATGCAGTGATGGCCGACGCGAAGTCGCTGCAGCAACGGCTGCCGGGCGACGACAAGGCGCGGGTGGACGAGCACTTGTCGGGAATCCGCGATTTGGAGCGCGCGATCGCGGGCCTGCCGCCGGAATACCAGCACGTCGCGGCACCGGATTTCGACGGCGACATGAAGGACTGGCCGCGCATCGCCAAGCTGCAGAGCGACCTGCTGGTGCAGGCGTTCGCGACACGGCAGACGCGCGTGGCGTCGTACATGTTGACGAAGTGCCAGAGCATTTCGAGGTTCCCGTGGTTGGGATATACCGCGGCGCGGCACCACGACTACACGCATGCGGAAGGCAAGACGTCGGGCGCGGACGGGGCCGACGGGCAGCGCGTGCTGCGCGACATCTGCCGCTGGCACGTGGAGGAGTTCGCATATTTCGTGGCGAAGCTGGAGAGTGTGCCGGAGGGCGACGGGACTCTGTTCGACCACGTCACGACAATCTACACGCACGAGCACGCGGAGGCGAATTCGCATAAGAACAGCGGCTTGGCGATAATCGTGGCGGGCGGAAGCAAGAAGCTGGCCAAAGGCGCGCATACCAAGGTTCAGGGGACGGTCGGGGACGTGTATGTGACCGTGGCGGACGAGGTTGTGGGGGCGGGGATCGGGAAGTTCCCGACGGCAGGGAAGAGGTTGGGGGCTTTGTTGGTCTAGTGAGGCTCAGATGAAAAGCCTAAACACTGACTCCCTTGAAGTCGGTGATGTCATCCTCTGCTCAAGCAGGAGTAAGACGAGCAAGGGGATTAGAGTGACGACGCATCAGCACGGTTGTATCGGTTGGATCCAAAGAAAGTTGTCATCCAGACGAACAAGCAACTCGGGGATTGGGCCCCGCTGCAAGTAGGCCCACGCTTCGTCCTCCTGGGGCCGGTTACAGTCCACCGCGAGCGCTCCCTCGCTTAGCAATGCGGTTTCCGCGACGTCCAAACCTTGTTCCTGTTGCCCGTCCAAGGCGGCTTCCCGTACAACCTCCAAATACGCCGCCTGCGCATCGGCGATGTTCGCCCGCGCCTCGTCCACGGTCGCACCTTGGGACACGCAGCCGGGAAGTTCCACCACATGAACAGTGAACCAACCGCTCTCATCGTCCTTCTGGAACTCGAGGTTCAAGGTCAGATCTGGAAACATAACCATCCCATCGCCAGGCAAGATCACCCGCCCCAATCCACCAACCACCCCCCCTACACCCGCGGAGCCGTCTCGCCCACCTGCTGGATTCCAAACACAGGCATCGGACTCGGGAACGTTCCATCCCCCAGCACTTCGCGAATCGCCAAGTTGGTATCGAAGTACACCTGCCAGTAAGTGTCGTTGTGCGTGTAGGGACGAACCGCGAACACTGGACCAGCAGGCGTAAAGGAAGCGATCACGACCTCCGGTTCCGGCTTGACCGCCACATTCGGAATCTGCTTGAGCCGCGCCTTCATTGCAGCGATAACCTGCTTGGGATCGGCGGCACCCGAAACCTGCGCCGAGAGTTCGACCCGCCGGTACGCGTTGGCCGAAAAGTTCTGAATGTTGTCCGAGAAGAGTTTGTTGTTGCCGACGAAAGTGCGGACGTTGTCCGGCGTGTCGACGGTAGTGACAAACAGGCCCACCTCCTCTACCGTGCCAGTTATCCCGCCCGCCGAGATGAAATCACCTACTTTGAACGGGCGCAGAACCACCAGGAAAATCCCCGCCGCGAAGTTGGCCAGCAACCCGCCCCACGCCGACCCGATCGCCAGTCCCGCACCGGCCAGCAACGCGGCAAAGCTGGTCGTCTGGACTCCGAAATAGCCGAGGATCGCTATCACCAATGTGATGTTGAGCACTACGGCGACGGTGTTGCCAAGGAACCGCAGAAGGGTCGGCTCGATCTTCTGTTGCGCCAGTCCCTTCTGCACCAAGCCAACGGCGAAACTGATGAGCCAGCGGCCGACGATGTAGAGGACGATAGCTCCGATAACTTGGAGCCCCACGCCCGTCACGGTTGTTTGGACTGTATTGAGAATGCCTTGCCAGTTCATTTGTGCGTTTCCTTTTGACGTCGAGGAGGCTACCCATCGCGACTCCGTCAATCAGCTGCCCTGTCTCGGGGACGGATGGGTTCACCTCGCTCATGTTCCGCGTCCGGCCTAATACGTCTTCAACCGAATATTCCGGGCCTCAATCTTCATGTCATTCGGAGTCTTGTGGATCTGAATCCCGATCAGCCCGTTCATCTTCCGGTTCGCCGTGTCGTCATCCACCGTCACCGACATCACATGCCCGTTCAGAATATGGATCAGCGTATTCTGCCGCGCAATGATGTGCACATCGTTCCAGTCATTCAGCTTCACCAAGCCCTTCAGCTGGTCGCTGTCGCCGGTCGACGCCACGGAACCCACCTTCTCGCCATTCGGAATGTACGAAACCATCCCGCGCAGCGCCAAGAACCCGCGACCCCGCTCCTCGTACAGCTGGCCCGTATAAACCTGGTTGGAGTCGATGTCGAACTGATACCCCTTCAACACCCACTTCGCCACTTCCGGCATCTCCACGCTGCGGTATTGAATCCCGGAATTTCCTGAACTCGCGCCCGTCAACCGGTACTGCAACTTCAACTCGAAATCGCCCGGCTGCGCCGCACGGTAGATGCAGAACTCGTTTTGCGGCGGCTGGTGGTCCTTGGTCGTCTCGCCGACGATCACGCCCTCCACCACCTTCACGAACGCCGGATTACAATCCCACCCGTCAAGCGTCTTGCCGTCGAAGATGGCCTTGAAGCCCTTTTCCTCGAGCGCCGCCACCGGCGGACCACCTCGACCACGCCCACCGCCCGGAGCACCCGGTCCGCGTCCCGCAGGCGGCTGCTGGGCCAGCAACGACGTTCCCGCAACAACCACCGAAACCAAAGTCAGAATCTTGCGCATTGTCCTTCTCCTATGCCTTCTTGGGCTGTTCCCACTGCCGCGACTTCGCCGACCGCAGCACCGCGTCCGTCACATAATCCGTCGCCAAGGCTTCCCGGAACGTCGGGCTCGCCGACTTCCCTTCGCCTAGCGCGCTGATGAAATCCGCCGCTTGGTGCACAAACGTGTGCTCGTACCCGATCTGCAGACCCGGCACCCACCAGTGCTTCATGTAGGGATGGTCGCTATCCGTGATGTGGATGCTCTTCCAGCCCCGCAGTTTGCCCTCGTCCTTGTGGTCGAAGTACTCCAGGCGGTGCAGATCGTGCAGGTCCCACTTGATGGACGCCTTCTCGCCATTGATTTCGAACGTGTAGAGCGCCTTGTGGCCGCGCGCGTACCTCGTCGCCTCGAACGTCGCCAACGACCCGTTCGCGAACCGCGCCAGGAACAGGCTGGCGTCGTCGATGTTGACCGGAGTCACCTCGCCCGTCAGCGTATGCGTGCGCGACTTGATGAACGTCTCCGTTGTCGCCGTCACTTCGTCGATCTGCCCGTTCAGCCACATTGCCGTGTCGATGTTGTGCGCCAACAAGTCGCCCGTCACGCCGGAGCCGGAAACGCTGGCATCCAGACGCCACAGGCCGGCGCCTCCCTGGGGTAGATCGGCAGAAATGGTCCAATCCTGTAGGAAGACTGTGCGGTAGTGGAAAATTCTTCCGAGGCGCCCCTCGTCGATCAGCTGCTTGGCCAAGGTAACGGCCGGGGTGCGCCGGTAGTTGTACCAGACCATGTTGGGGACGCCCGCCGCTTCCACGGCCTCCGTCATGGCTTCCGATTCCGCTGGATTCCGACCCAGTGGCTTCTCGCACATGACGATCTTGCCCGCCTTGGCCGCCGCGATCGCGATGTCGTGGTGGGTGTCGTTGGGGCTCGCGATGTCGATCAGGTCGATGTCGGGCGACGCCACCACTTCGCGCCAGTCGGTCGCATAGCCTTCGTAGCCCCACTGCGACGCGAACGCCTGCGCCTTTTCGGCGTTGCGGGCGCAGACCGTCTTCAGTACCGGCTCATACGGGAGGTCGAAAAAGTTTGGTGCCTTGCGGAAGGCGTTCGAGTGGGTACGGCCCATGAAGCCGTAGCCGATCATGCCGATGTTCAGTTTCTTCTTCATTGCGATTAGTCCCAGCCGTGCGCATCCCGCACAGCAATCATCGTCTTCAACACGTCGTTCCAAGTCTGCTGTTCCAGCATCACCGAGTTCGGGAACATGCAACCGTCCCAGCAAATGTGCTGGAACTTGCGCGTCACGTTTCCATCATCGTCGCGCAGCCAAGCACCGGCGTCGACCACGATATCCAGCTTGCCGTTTGGATCCGTCGCCTGGCAGTGCCGACCGGTCTTGTCGTGCGTGCCTTCGCCCTTGACCGTGCCGTCGTTCTGGGCCACGTGGAAGTCGAACGTCCACGGACGCAGTGCGGACGCCATCTTCTTGTAGGCCACGCGCAATGCCGCCGACTGCCCGTCCTTCGAGAGGCTGTCGAAATCGGCCCCCAGCAGCCGGTCTTCCGGTGCGTTGTAGCCCATGGTGAAGAGCATCGTGTGCGCCATGTCGGCTTGGAAGCCCACCGTCTCCGGCATCCCGACCAACTCCAGCAACTCCACATTGCGCCGCCAACTCTGCATGCCGCCCCAGCAGATTTCGCCCTCGGCGGCCAGCCGCTCGCCATAGCCCGCGGCAATCTTGCCTGCCTCGCGGAACGTCGCGGCAATCTTCGCCGTGTTGCCAGCGGGATCGGCGGCCCAGTCATGGACGCCCGTCGCGGAATCGATGCGCACGACTCCGGACTTCCGGATGCCCAGCTGGTTCAGCTTCTGGCCGATGGCGCACGACTTGCGGACCTGCGTCAGGAACCGCTCGACGTCGTCCGCCGAGCCCATCGCCGAGCCGCCACCGGCCGGGGGCCACACGGGCGCGACCAGCGAGCCGGCAAACAGGCTCTTGGACGCCAGCTTGTCCGCCAGGCCCTTCAGGTCGTCGTCGGAGGAATCAATGTCCGTGTGCGGGGCGCACAGGAAAAGGTCGACACCGTCGAATTTCACGCCGTCCACTTCCGCCGCGGCGGTCAGGTTCAGCATCGTGTCGAGATCGATGGGAGGTTCGGAATCGGGCCCCTTGCCGACGAGGCCGGGCCACATGGCATTGTGCAGTGCTGGATATTTGTGGGTGCTCATAACCGGTTTGAAAAAACGTGGGTTGAAACGACTCAAGCGCTCCCGTGAGCGTATACCAACGGGAGTCGATTGTCAAACGGGCCCTATTGTCAAACAGGGTCGGGCCATGGCCTAATGGTATTCGCGGCAACTTGATCACAATGACCGAAACCCAATTCCATGGTAGACGCGCCTTCCAAGCCGAGAATGACCTCATTCGTCTCACCGTAACCGCCGAGGGCGGCCACATCGCCGAGATCCTCGACAAATCCACAGGTGTCAATCCCCTCTGGCTCCCGCCCTGGCAGACCGCCGAAATGACCGAATGGACGCCCGAGAAGTACCCCATCTTCGGCAATGATGTCGAAAGCAAGCTCCTCGCCGGCATCATGGGCCACAACCTCTGCCTCGACCTCTTCGGCCCACCGTCGGAAGATGAAGGCAAGGCCGGCGTCTTCGCGCACGCCGAAGGTGGTCTCGTCCCCTATGAGTTCGAGGCCGTCCCCGACGGCTTCATCGCCCGCTGCGTCCTTGAAGACTCGCAGCTCTCCTTCTCCCGCGAACTGCGCCTCGAAGGCCGCCGCGTCCACGTCCGCGAAACCGTGGAAAATCTCTCGCGCCTCGGCCGTCCCATCGGTTGGACCCAACACGTGACCCTCGGCCCCCCGTTCCTCGAAAACGGTAAAACCGAATTCCGCGTGCCCGCGACCCAATCCCGCGCCATCGGGGAGACCACCGATTTCGCGTGGCCCTTCCTGCCTCAGGGTGAAAGCGCCCGTGACCTCCGCGTATTCCCGGCCGAAAGCCCCTCCAGCGGCTACACTGCGCACTTGATGGACCCCGCCATCGACCGCTCCTACTGGGTCGGCTGGTCCCCGACCTCGAACGTAGCCATCGGCTACGTGTGGAACCGCGAGGAATTCCCGTGGCTCGGGATCTGGGAGGAAAACCGCGGCCGCACCCACACCCCGTGGCTCGGACGCACGCTCACCCGTGGCATGGAATTCGGCGTCTCGCCGTTCCCCGAAACCCGCCAGCAAATGATCGAGCGCGGCAGCCTGTACGGCGTCCCCGGCTACAAGTGGATCGGGGGCAAATCGACCCTCACCGCCACCTACTACGCCGCAATCGCGCCCGCAAGGTCGATCCCGGACAGTCTCGCCGAGTTCGAAGGACTCCTGCAAAGGTGACCTCCGAGCAACAACTGCGCGAAAAGCTCCGCAAGATCTCCGCGCTCTTTGAAGGCGCGACGACCCAGGGCGAGAAACTCGCGGCCAAGGCGGCCATCGACAGGATCAAACAGGCCATCGCCTCCCTCACCAAGGTCGAGCAAACGGTCGAGACTCAGTTCACCCTGCCGGACCGCTGGCAGCGACGCCTCTTCGCCGCCCTCTGCCGCCGCTACGGCCTCGAACCGTTCCGCTACAAGCGCCAGCGCTATACGACGGTCATGGTGCGGGCGTCGCCGCGCTGGTCACCAACGAGGGCGTCGTCCTGATCGACGACAAGTACGAGCGCGACCACGACCAGATCGTCGCCGCCGTCAAGTCCGTCACCCCCCAGCCCATCAAATACATCTTCTCCACCCACCACCACGAGGACCACAGTGGTGGCAACGTCCAGTTCGTCTCCTCCGCCATCGTCATCTCGACGGCCCAGGCCCGCAAGAACATCGTCGAGCACAAGCAGTCGAACGCCGCCGCCAACGTCACCCCGGCCCAGTTCGTCTACACACAGGAAGCCAGCATCTTCCTCGGCGGCAAAGAAGTCCGGGCCCGTCATTTTGGTCGCGGCCACACCAACGGCGACGCCATCGTTTACAGCCCCTCCCTCAAGGTCATCCACACGGGCGACCTGATGGCAGGCGTCGGTCCGCTGATCGACTACCCCGGCGGCGGCAGCGTCGTCGAATGGACCAAGACCCTCGACGCCGCGATGGGCGTTGATTTCGACACGGTCATTCCGGGCCACGGCAAGGTCACGGACCGCGCAGGCCTCAAAACCTACCGCGACAACATCGAGAAGATGCGCGCCCGGGTCTCCGCGCTGGTCCGCGAAGGCAAGTCGCAGGACGAAGTCGGCAAGTTCATGACTGCGGAATACAAGTGGGCCCCGGAGAGCCTCAACATGCAATGGAGCCTGCCCGGACTCATGACTGAGCTGAAATAGCCCGTTACCGCTCTTGACCGGATGCTAAACTTGGCACTTGCGGGCATCCCAAAACCCCGCCGCAAGTGCCGGAGGAGATTGTTCTGTCTGATTCCCTGAAGAGTCGTCTTGCCATCGCGGCAATGCCTGCCGTACGTTTCGCGATGAGCGCCTTCCCAGGCTCGCGTGGCGACATCTGGAACTCCATTGTCAACGGTCGCCTCGACTGGCGCGCCCTCGACTTCGTCCAGCAAGCACACTTCGGGTTCTCATTCGCCGGCAACACCAGCGACGTGATTCAGCGCTACATCTACTTTTTCGGCTACTGGGAGCCGCCGCTAGACGCCGTCATCTCTGCCTACCTACAGCCCGGCGACACTTTTGTCGACGTCGGAGCGAACATCGGGTACTTCAGCCTCCTGGCCGCCTCGCGGGTTGGTCCGAATGGCAGCGTTTATTCCTTCGAAGCGGCTGGCCGCACTTTTGCCAAGCTGAATGCCAACGTCCAGCGGAATGCGCAGGGGTCCGTTATCCATGCCATTCATTCGTGTGTGGCCGACAAGGATGGCACCCTGACATTGCATTCCGGCCCGGATGACAATTGCGGGATGGCCTCCGTTCTCCGCGAAGGCGGAACCACCGAGGTGGTCGAGGCGCATCCACTCGGCAAGCTCCTACCGGAGAACGCCCTCCGCGGTGCCAAGTTGATCAAGGTGGACGTTGAGGGTGCCGAGGAAATGGTGGTCGCGGGCATCGAGCCGGACCTGCCGCAGATCACCGCCGACTTTGTGGTGGAACTGAGTCCCGGCGTCGCTCCGTCCGAGGGTGTTCTCGATGTATTTGCGCGCTCCGGCCGCCACGCCTACGAGGTCGTGCCTACCGATTCAATGGCAAACTACTTTGCCGCGCCGCTCGAACCTGCGGTCCGCCCGCTAACCAGTCTTTTGACGCGGCGTTCCGACATCCTGTTCAGCTTCCGCACTCCGTCGGAACTTCGTAGCCTTGGCATCGCCTGCCTCCCAGCCGAATAGGGGGCGCGTCGCGGCTCCGCAGAATCAGTATGGTTTCCGAGCCACAACCGCAAGGGAGTGTCCACTAGCCTGGCCCGACCGCGGCCTCCACCATATCCGCGAAAGCATCCACCCAAACACCTTCATTGAACTCCTCCCGCGCCATCCGCATGCCCTCGGATCCCAATCGTGCGGCCAGTTCCGGATCGCCCAACACTTGGCGCAGCCGTGCTTCCAAAGCGTCCGCCTTGCCGGTCGGAAACGTGAAGCCGTTCACCCCTTCCCGGATCATGTGGGGTATGCCACCCACGTCAGCCCCAATCACGGGCACGCCGGCAGCCATCGCCTCGATCAGCACTCGGCCCATCCCTTCGCACCTGCTCGGCAGCACCAAGACCGCCGCACCGCTGATTGTTTCCAGTGCTCGGAGATTCGGCAAGGCACCCAAAACCTCAATGCGATCGCAAGGCGCCACTCTCGGGTCCGCCGTGTGTTCCGGTAGATGCCCGAGGAGCTTGAGTCGGACCTCCGGATAATCCTTCGATAGCTTGAGAAAGGCCTCCACCAGCAGGTCGACGCCCTTCGCGTACCACGGCTGTCCGACAAACAGGATGTAGGGCGACCGCACCTCGGCCCCGTCTTGTTGCGCGGCGCTCACCCGGACGAACTCATGGAAGACCGATGCTGGCACCTTCCTCAGAAGCGGGTACGGCGCCATTTGACGCGGCGACAGCAGATGCAGCCGGTCTGCTGCGAAGACGGCGATATGCAGCGTCAGGTCGGAGTAGAAATGCTTCAGCCGGTCCCCGAGGCTCGGCTTTGGCCGGTTCACCAAATGTACGTTTTCAGGGCTGGTCGCGATTTCCACCACCAGTCTGGACCCGGTCAGGAACTTCAGAACTGCCGCCATCACTGCGGAAAGCTGATGGGAATACACCACGATGCAATCGATGGGTCTCTCCCGGTGAACTTCCAAGCCCTTGGAGATGTAGAAGCGCAGTAGTTCCAGCTTTCGACGCAACCCTGTGTATTGCCAACCGAGGAACCAATGGTACCGGAATCGTCCGCAGGTGCGGGTTGGATAGGAACCTGGCCCGAAGTAGACGTCCATTTCCGCAGCCGTGGATGCCCAGATCGGTTGCAGAATTTCCCCCTCCAGCCGCCGCGACAGCAGGTAGAACCGGTCCTCTTCCCTTTTGATGGGAGGAGGCACGTAGGTCGCGTGGACGTATAGGATTCTCATCGACTTAAGTGGAAGAGCACGCTTCGACCACGTCCGGCAAGCGTTTGCAGGGCTGCGCGCTACTCAGCAAAGATCAGAATCGAGTTGCCACCCAGGAACCGGGCCGACAGCTTGGGATCCAGCTTCGACAGTGGACGCCGTAGCAAGTTGGCCAGCCGTGTCCCCCTGTTGGCGGTCTCGACCGTGATCGCTCCCTCCGTCAAGAACCAATCGTGGATCCGGTAGCCGGAGTGTTCCAAGGTCTTCAAAGCGGTCTCGATTGTGAAGATATGGATGTGGCCCACGTCGTCCCAAGCGTTCCGGCCCCGTAGGATGGCGCTCGCGTGGGCGTCCAGTGGAATGTGCAGGATTGTGCGGCGCGCCTTGGCCCGGGTCTGCCGCAGGAAGGCGAAACAGTCTTCCACGTGCTCGATCACGTCCATCACAAGAGCCAAGTCGTACTGTTCCGAATCCTCGAACGCGCTACCTAGAACGAATTTGAGGTTGGGGTTGGCGAACTGCAGACTCATCGCGTGGGCCTGGGGGCTGATCTCATATCCCGTGAACGAGTTGCCGGCCGGCATCGTCTTCTGGAGTTCCCGCAGGATGCCCCCGGCTCCGCAACCAATCTCGCATACCGTCTTGGGTGCGAAATTCGGGTGTCGCGCCAGCATTTTCCGAATGGCATCCGCCTTGAAAGGCGAATCCTCCAGGTGCCATGTGCTTCCCGTCAGGGACGCATAGCTTCCGTCCGTGTAGATGTTTTCCTCTCGAACTTCCGCCACGGCTCCTATTGTACACCGTGGCCGAATTGCGGAAACCCGGCCCCATCCCGCATTATTTCGTCGCGTCCCGCCCACTTTTTGCGGCGGAATCTGGCTTGCGGGCGAGTGCTATGATGAAGCGTGCTTGGGCTGTGAGGCTCGCATTGTGTCAATGAAATGAGAGTCTTATATCTCTTGGCGACCTATGTGCCCCCTCCCTTGGACGTGGAGGCGGACAGGTTCGGCCTACTTTCCGAGTTCCTCGAAGGTGACGTCCTCCAGCCGATCTGGACTGACACCCCGGAGAAATTGGAAGGGCATTTCGGCCCCGGTACCTACCCCGCGATGACACGTGGCAGATTCCGGTACCACTGGTTCCTCGGATGGAAGTACTCCGGCCTCCGCCGTCAATTCGAACTCTGGCGGTTCTACCTTCACAAAGGCCTGGAGCTGAACCGGCAACACAAGTACGACTGCATCGTGGTCTACTCGCACCAAATGGGAGCGGCCATGGCTTCCCTGCTCAAGATGCTTACGGGCTCAAAGCTGGTTGTCGAGATCATGACTTCCCCGCAGCTCGTACACTTGACGGACGCCCCAAGCATCAGCTTCGGCAAACGCCTCAGCCACCTGTTCTCCGATTTTTGCCTTCACGCTTCGGGCTTCTTCGCGGACCGATTCCACCTTCTTTCCCGCGACCAGTTGGCCGGTTACTCCTGGCTCAAGAACGTGCCCGTATCCGTCTTCCATGATTTCGTTCCCGTGTCCAGGATCAAGGAACGGCCAGGACCCTCGGAGGAGCCCTTCGTACTCCTGGTCGGGACCCCCTGGTACCTAAAGGGCGTCGACCTTCTTCTCCAAGCCTTCGCCGAGATTGCCCCGGAATTCCCCGGCGTCCGCTTGAAGATGCTGGGGTACTCCTATGGCGGAGTCCCTATGGACAAGGCCGCCTCCGTGAAGGATCGGATCGAGATCCTCAAGGCTGTCACCCACCTCGAAGCCATGCAGTTGATCGCCCAAGCGACGGTGTTCGTCCTTCCAAGCCGTTGCGAGGGGCTTCCCCGCGTCCTAATCGAGGCTATGGCGGCCGGCGTCCCGGTGATTGCCTCGGACGTAGGTGGAATACCGCATCTGGTACGCGATGGCGAAAACGGATTCCTGATTCCTTCGGGCGACGCCAAGGCTTTGGCTGCAAAGCTCCGCATCATGCTTGGTGACGAGCAACTCCGCAAGCGGATGGGGGACGAGGGCTACCGTCGCGCGCACGAGGAACTTACGGAACGCGTCTGGGCCGAGAAGTCGTTCGAGATGGTCCGCGACACCGTCAACGCCGCCAAGTCATGAACCCAGAAATGTTACCGAGCCACAACCGCGAAGGAGTGTTTTGTTCGATCAGTTTCTAGGTTGACCGGTCCTACAACGGGATATTCCCGTGCTTCCGCTTCGGCGTGGTGTCCACCTTCGTCTCCAGCATCCGCAGCGCCCGCGCCAGCCGCGGCCGCGTCTCCCTCGGCTCGATCACGTCGTCAATAAACCCGTGCTCCGCCGCCACGAACGGACTGGCGAATCGCTCGTTGAACTCCGCCACCTTCGCGACTCGCGCCTCGGGACCGGCCCCCGCCAGTTCCCGCCGGTACACGATATTGACCGCCCCCTCGGCCCCCATCACCGCGATCTCCGCGCTCGGCCACGCCAAGTTCACGTCCGTCCGCAGATGCTTCGACCCCATCACGCAATACGCCCCGCCGTACGCCTTGCGCGTGATCACTGTGATTTTCGGCACCGTCGCCTCGGCGTAGGCGTAGAGCAGCTTCGCCCCGTGCCGGATGATCCCGCCGAATTCCTGCGCGGTCCCCGGCAGAAAGCCCGGCACGTCCTCGAACGTGATGATCGGGATGTTGAACGCGTCACAGAAGCGCACGAACCGCGCCCCCTTCACGGATGAATCGATATCCAGGCACCCCGCAAGGAACGCCGGTTGGTTGCCCACGATCCCCACCGGCCGCCCGTCGATCCGCGCAAATCCCACCACGATGTTGCGCGCAAAATGCTCGTGCACCTCGAAGAAATCCGCGTCGTCCACCACCCGCCGGATCACGTCCTTCATGTCGTAGGGCTGGTTTGACTCCGCTGGCACAATCTTGTCGAGCTCGGGATCGGCCCGATCCACCGGATCCTCGCAAACCCGACGCGGAGGGTCCTCGCGGTTGTTCTGCGGCAGGAACCCCATCAGCTCCCGGATCATCCGCACGCAATCGGCGTCGTCCGCCGCGATGAAATGCCCCACGCCGCTCGTCGCGTTGTGGGTCATCGGCCCGCCCAGTTCCTCCTTGGTGACCTCCTCGTGCGTCACGGTCTTCAGCACATCCGGCCCGGTCACGAACATGTAGCTCGTATCCGCCACCATGAACGTGAAGTCGGTGATCGCGGGGGAATACACCGCTCCGCCCGCGCACGGCCCCATGATCGCCGATATTTGCGGCACCACGCCACTCGACAGGGTGTTCCGGAGGAAGATGTCCGCGTACCCGCCCAGCGACAGCACGCCCTCTTGTATCCGCGCCCCCCCCGAATCGTTCAGCCCGATCACCGGCGCGCCCACCTTCAGCGCCAAATCCATCACCTTGCAGATCTTCCGCGCGTTGGTCTCCGACAGCGATCCACCGAACACCGTGAAATCCTGCGCGAACACGTACGTCAGCCGACCGTTGATCCGCCCATGGCCCGTCACCAGCCCGTCGCCCGGTATCGTCTGCCCGTCCATGCCGAAATCGCGGCACCGATGCTGCACCAGCTTGTCCAGTTCCTCGAACGACCCCTCGTCCAGCAGCAGCTCAATCCGTTCGCGGACTGCCAACTTTCCCTCGCGGTGCTGGCGCTCCCTGCGCTCCAGACCGCCCCCGTCCTCGGCGGCAGCATGGCGGCGACGAAGTTCTTCCAATCTGTTCATGAATCATCAAGGATAATGGACGCATGCACGTCATCGCGGTCGTCGGTCGCAAGGGTGGCATCGGCAAGTCCACCATTGCCGGGAATCTTGCGGCCGAGTTCGTGACGATGGGCAAGTCCGTTCTGCTCCTCGACGCCGATCCGCAGCACAGCCTTGTCGCCTGGGCCTCCCTGGGAGACGGCATGCTTTCGAAAATCGTCCGCAAGATTGAGGACGGCGACCCCGGGGACATCGTATCCGCCGTCAAGCGCGCTAAATCGGTCGATCTAATCGTGATCGACACCCCGCCCGGAGCCCCCGAAACCGCCAAGGCTGCCATGATGGCCGCCGACCTCGCGCTGCTCCCCTGCGGCCCCTCGCGTCTCGACCTTCTCGCGCTCAAGGACGCCTTGGCTCTGGCCCTGAAGGTCCGTGCCGAACGCAAATCGAAGCGCCCCCGCGTCCGTTTCGTGCCTTCCAAGCTGGTGGCCAGCACGGTGCTCGGCCGTGCGCTCGTGCCCGAACTTGAATCGATGGGCAAGAAGGTCCTCCCCGGCATTGCCCAGCGTGTGGCGCTAGCCGAGGCTATCGACAAAGGCCTCACGATCGGCGAATTCGCCCCCGGCTCAGCGGCGCACTTGGAGTTCCAGGAGCTGGCGCGGGCGGTTGTCCGTATCCTTGAAAAGGATTGACCGGTTTCTTCCCAGTTTTTTGGAACTTTCCAGTCCGTCTTTTGCGCCGTCCATACCGGGTACCCTCAGCAGGCAACCCATCGGTACAAGGACAAACATGAAAACACTGACAAGATCACGGCTCGGCGCTTGGGCGCGCGTAGCCGCCATTGCCGTGGCATCGCAGGCGATCGCCATGGCAGGCAATATCGCAATCACGGACCCGAGCTTTGAGGCAACCGGGACCTTCGCCTTCCTCAGCGGCGGCAATTGGACCATCACCCAGGGTTCCGCCGCCAACGCCGCCCCGGATTCCGGCCAGTTCCCCGGCGGCGCTCCCAACGGCACCAAGATCGCGACCCTCGGTGGCGGCCTGAGCGGCAGCAACATCTTCCAGTCCCTCAGCGTCACGGTCGACGCCAACTCGACCTACACCCTCAGCTTTGACGTGGGTATTCCTACCGGCGGCACGGCGTACAGCTTCAGCGCATTCCTGATTGCTGGCGGCGTGTTCCTGCACAGCACGCAGTCCGTCCCGACAATTGCACCCGGAACTTTTGGCCTGGCCTCCTTCACCTTTGATACCTCCGACACATTCAACGCGTTCGCCGTGGGGAATTCATTGGCCATCGACATCAACCAGACCGACACCACGCACGACGGCTACTTCGACAACGTCACCCTCACCGAAGTCTCCAACGCGGCACCGGAACCGACTAGCATGTTCCTCCTGTTCGGGGGAATCCCGGCTGTTGTCGGTTTCGCAAAGCTCCGCCGTAAGTAGTGGCTGTATCGTCAGACGTCGGAGCCCGCGCGGTTCGGGCTCCGACCCGGTCACTTGGTGTTGCTGCCAGATGATACTATCGAGACGTGCAGCCAAGACATGTTGGAGACATCTTGGGCGGACCGGACGTCCTGGGCGGACCGTCCGTGACTCTTCTGGAGCTTGCCAACACGGTCGAGCGGGGATTGCCGAAGATTGCTCTGGAAAATGTTGCGCGCCACGTCTTCCCTCGCGCCGCAGACCAACGCGCTTTGATGTACCGGGTCGTTCCCGAGGCAACATTCAAACGCCGTGGACTTTACCTAAGCCCGGCTGAGAGCGAGCGGACGGAAAGAATGGCCCGGGTAGTCGCGTTGGCGGAAGAGGTTTGGCAGGAGCCGGTCGAGACTCGACGGTTCCTGACCACTCCGCACCCGGAACTCGGTGGGAAGACTCCTTTGGACGCGGCCCTTAGCGAACTTGGTGCTCGGCAGGCAGAAGTGGTCATGGCCCGCATTCTCTATGGCCTTCCGGTCTGAATTTCCACGACGGGCGTTCCGCATCGCGGACGAGCGCTATCCCATCTTCGACGGCACTGGTGCGATGCTTTTCGGTGCAAGATGGAATTCTCCGGGACGCCGGGTGATTTACGCTTCCGAAAGCTTCGCCGGGGCACTGCTCGAAGTATTGGTGAACGCGGCCGGCAGCAGTCCCAGAAGCCAAGCTTGCATCGAGATCTCGATTCCATTGGGGTAGCAGTTGAAGCCCTTGATCCTGCAACGCTTCCAGGGTGGGACCTCCCGGACTCGCCGATTGCGATGGACTTTGGTGACCGGTGGCTCGCAGAGGCCCGTTCTCCAGTTTTAGTGGTGCCATCCGTGGTGGCACAGCGGGAACGAAATGTCCTCATCAACCAAGTCCATCCGGATTTCCAGCTGATCAAGGCCGGTACACCGGAACCCGTCCGGTGGGACGCCCGGTTGTGGGGACGGCAGAGCTCCTAGCGCAGGTCCCGTCTAAGCGCTATCCCGCATGGACACCGCCACGTCCTGCCCAACTTGAACGCTGCCACCCCGCAACACCTCGCAATTGAGCGCCAGCTTCCCCCCGAACCGCTTCACGATATCCCGCAACACCCCCGGATCATGCCCCAGGGTATCCGGATCGAACGTGGTCATGATGCACCGACCCCGCAGGTCATGCATCCCAATCACCACCGCCGAACCCTCACCGTTACCGACCGTCAAACTCCCGCCCTGCCACTGGCGCTCCTCCATTCCAGCGACCCCGCCGACGACAATATTGGGCCGCAGCCGCCGTACATCGCGCCCAAACTCCGCAATCGCGCCGTCGGTCGCCACCAGCAGCGGCAGAATGTCGAACCGGTCCACGCTCTCGTCCCGCACCAACCGCGCCCCCGGACCGACAATGTGCTGAACATCCGCCAGCACCGCTGGATCGTCCCACTGCCGCCCATCAACCAAGATCGTCCCGTCCACCCCTGTCGACGCGTGCAGCCCCAGCAAGCCGGGAAAGGTCCGCGAAGTCACCGTCCGGCCGTCCTTGTTCTGCACCTGGAGAACTCGATCACCCTCAATCCCGTTCTCCGAGACAAGTGCGCCCTCCAACCTTTCACCAGCCATCGACTTCACCGGATACCGCCACAACTCCTGGATGTACATCTCGCTCCTCCGCTACACTATCCGGCGCTCATCCGCGCCAATCTCGGCATCATTGATGCTCGCAAGGCGCTTCCGCATCAGCCCAGCGTCGTCGAACTCCCACAACTCGTTGCCGTACGAGCGGTACCACTGACCCGCCCCGTCATGCCACTCGTACTCGAAGCTCACCGCGATCCGGTTCCCTTGGAAGCCCCACAGCGTCTTCTTCAAGCGGTACCCCGATTCCTTGGCCCACTTCCGACGAAGGAATTCCCGGATCGCGTCGCGTCCGCGTAGGAATTCCGTCCGGTTGCGCCATTCCGAATCCGGCGAGTAGGCCAGCGCGACCCGTTCAGGGTCGCGCGAGTTCCACGCATCTTCGGCCATCTGGACCTTCCTTGTCGCCGTCGCCAAGGTAAATGGAGGCGCGATCAGTCCAGCCGGCGTCACGCCGCCACCGCCTGCCTGGCCACGGCAACGCGGGGGAAGTCCACCACGGTCCGCGCCACATGGTTGAAATAGTTGGTGAAGATGTTCACCGCGACGTTCGCCACCATCTCCGCGATATCCCCGTCCGTGTATCCTGCCGCCTTCACCTCGGCCACGGCCTCGTCGGAGACCTCACCGCGCTGCACCACCAATGCCTGCACGAACTGCAACCCGGCGTCGCGCTTGGCGTCCGCAGAGTGCGCTTCCCGTCCCGCCGCGATCTCCTCCGGCTTCAATCCCACCATCTTCCCGATGGTCGTGTGTGCCGAGAGGCAGTATTCGCACGAGTTCGCCTGTGCAACCGTCAGCGCGATCTGTTCCCGGAACTTCGCGTCCAGATTGCCCGTACCGAGCGCCGAGCTGAGATTCAGATACCCTTCCAACGCCGCCGGTCCCGCCGCCAGCGTCTTCATCAGATTGGGCGTCATCCCCAACTTCGCTTGGACGCCATCCAGAAGCTGCTTTGTCTTTCCCGTGGCTTCCGCCGGATTCACTGCTGCGATTCTTTGCATTTTCGTCTTCCCTCTTCTGTCGCTCTCGCGACGCTCTCCAAAGGTGCAAGTCCCCTGCCAACCTCGATCCAGAGCTAAGTGATTGAAAACGAAAACGAAGGTCCTCCCCGTGGAGGTCACGGAATCTCATGGATCGTGAAATTTCGCGAACCAGTCATGAGCTCTCATGCTATTGTCGGTTTTGCGACTCGAATCCCTTCCCGACATCATCCTCGCCATCGCGCAACAGCGCGCGCCCGGTGCCGTCCTGAATGCAATCATCGAAACTGTCGCCAGACAGCCACACGTTGCCCTCGCCCGCCTTTGGCTGACCGCGCCGGACAAGACCTGCGACTTTTGCTGCCGCCGCGACAATCCAGAGCCCGCCGCCCTCCATCTGAGCGCCAGTGCCGGTACCCCACTCTCCGCTGACGCCGATTGGACGCGTCTCGGCGGCACCTTCCACCGCGTCCAGCTGTCCGGC
This sequence comes from uncultured Acidobacteriia bacterium, assembly GCA_903907865.1. Lineage (GTDB taxonomy): Bacteria > Acidobacteriota > Terriglobia > Bryobacterales > Bryobacteraceae > BOG-234. The sequence continues at coordinate 100,387 of CAIVPR010000078.1, read as the reverse complement.
GACCTGAAGATTTCCCACATAGCCCGCACCGGCGAGTCCGTCCGGATCCCCAATATTGCAAAAATCGGGCCAGCCGACCGCCAGTGGGTTCGCCATCCCGACTGGGCCGACCACGAAGGCTTGGTGAGCTTCGCCGGTCACCCGCTGGTGTTCCGGGGGGAAGTCCTGGGAGTCCTCGCGGTATTCCGCCGCGTGGAGGCGGACGACGATTGCTTCGCGTGGCTGCGTACCATGGCCGACGCCGCTGCTGTCGCCATCGCCAATGCCCGCGCCTTCGAAGCCAACGAACGGCTCCGGCACGAACTGGAACTGGAACGGGACTACCTGCAGGAGGAGGTCGGTACCACGGGCTCGTTCGGGGAGATCCTGGGCAGCAGCCCGGCCTTGGAACGTGTGCTCCGCCAAGTGGAACTCGTCGCCGCGACGGACGCCAACGTTCTGGTTCTGGGCGAAAGCGGCACCGGCAAGGAACTGATCGCCCGCGCCATCCACCGGCGCAGCCCGCGCGCCCGCAAGCCGCTCGTCAAAGTGAATTGCGGATCGATCCCCCGCGAGCTCTTCGAGAGCGAGTTTTTCGGGCACGTCCGCGGGTCGTTCACCGGTGCCGTCCGCGACCGCGTCGGACGCTTCCAACTCGCCGACGCCGGAACCCTATTCCTCGACGAGGTGGGAGAAATTCCCTTGGAACTCCAATCGAAGCTCCTCCGCGTCCTCCAGGAGGGCGAATTTGAGCGGGTCGGGGACGAGACCACCCGCCGCGTCAACGTGCGCGTCGTCGCCGCCACCAACCGCGACCTGCGGAAGGAGGTCAACGAGGGACGCTTCCGCCTCGACCTGTTCTATCGGCTCGGCGTTTTCCCGATTGAAGTGCCACCCCTCCGTGAGCGCCCCATCGACATCCCGGATCTGGTCGCCCACTTCGTCCGCAATTCCTGCCTCCGTTTCCACCTGCAGCCCCTCCGGATTCCCCACCGCGAGATCGAGCGGGCGCAGCACTACGACTGGCCCGGCAATGTGCGGGAACTCCAAAATGTGGTGGAACGGGCGGTCATCCTGGCCCGTGGCGGACCGCTGAGCCTGGAACTCCCGGACTCGGGCCCGGTTCGGGCGGTGCCCGCACCTCCAACCGTTTCGCCGACCGTCGATCCCGACGTCATTCCCGAGCACGAATGGCGACACCGCGAACGAGCCAACATTCTGGCCGCCCTTCGCAAGGCCAACGGGCGAATTTCAGGAACAACTGGTGCGGCGGACCTCCTCGGAATTAACCCGGGCACCCTGGCCTCCCGGCTGAAAGCCTTTGGAATTACAAAACAGGAGTATTCGGTCTAGGCCAGCGGCGGCTGGGACGTCTATGTCGCTGTCGAGACGAAAAGCATATGGCGGACGCAGATCCGGTCATTCTCCCGCATATTGCAACAGCGCGGAAGCGACTACCTGGTCCCGGAAATAGCGGCTCAGCTCCTCTGGCGTACGCAGGTCGACCTTCCGCCCCCCGAATAGTCCCGAAAGCTCACGCTCCATCCGCGCCATACCGAAGAACCCCGGCCCCCTTCCGGGTCGAACTCGACCAAGACGTCGATGTCGCTGTCGAGCCGAAACTCCGGACCGAGTATCGATCCGAACAAAGACAGTTTCCGGACCTCGTTACGCTTGCAGAACGCCGCGATCGCCTCGCGGGGCACCGGAACCGGCAATGTCACTATATGTCCATTATCCACAAAAAACCTCCTTCCGGACACGGCAAAGCACCACCCGGCTTTCACCGGATGGTGCCACCACCGTTTGCGTATGACCTAAAGCCTAGAACCGTAACCGGAACGTCACCGATGCGTGCCGCGCTTGAACCTGCGCGGACGTGATGGTGCCGAACGTGGTCGAGGTGTAGTCCTTCAGGGCCGGAGTTGTGCAAGCACCGTTGACCGCATTGCAGTTGATTGCAAGGCCGGTCGACGGGTTGCCCGGATTGAAGTGGTTGAAGACGTTGAACGCCTCGATCTTGACGCTCAACGTGGTGTTGTGCTCGCGGATCGGGATGTTCACTTCCTTCTGCAGGGCCATGTCGAAGTTGATGACGCCCGGACCGTACGTCATGGTCGGCTGTGCGTTGCCGATACCATACGATGTCGCGGACGGCAGCACGAAGCTGGCCGGATTAAAGTTGTACCACAGCTTCGGATCGGCGGTGGCGAGTGACGCGTTTGCGCCCGTCCACACCGACGAAGGCGTCGCGTTGCTGTCCAACCACAAGCTGCCGTTCTGCTGGCAACGGAACGGGAAACCGCCGGTCGGCGTACCGGTCCAGTAACCAATCGGCGCTCCGTTGACGCTGCAACCAATGGCCAGGTTCGAACCGTAGAAGAACGTGCCCACACCAGACCAGTGCCAGTTGTCCAGCACGGCCTTGGTGACGACGTTCTTCATGTACTTGGAGACTTCCGGAAGGTCGTAGCCCCAGTTCAGGTTGACGGCGTGCGGACGGTTGCCAGTGACGTTTTTCAACAGGTAGTCGTTGACGAACTGGTTGCGGTTGTAGGTGATGGTCTTGGACCACGTGTAGTTCGCACCCAGTTGGAGACGCTTGGAGAAGCGGCGGTTGACCGTCGCCTGCAGAGCGTTGTAGTTGGATTCGCCGTCCATCGTGTAGCCCTGGATGGCACCCCAGTTGTAACCGCCGGAAAGAGCGCGGATCAGGTTGGTGGAGTAGAAACCCGCCGTGCCGCCATTACCGCTGGTCGGGTCGAAGTACTTCGGATTCGCGCCACCGGTCGGTGTCCAAGTCGTGTAGGGCTTCACCGCGTTGAAGTCGATGCGGCCCTGGTTGAATTGGTTGTGCGCCACGTTGCCAATGTAGGAGACGTCGAGCACGAAACCCTTGCCGAGATCCTGCTGGACGCCAAAGCTCCAGTTGTAGGTGGCCGGGGGCTTCAGGTTGAGCGAGCCACCCGTGGTCGCCTGCGGGGTGTAGACCGCAGTGGAACCCACGAGGCTGCTGATATTGGTGTTGAGGATCAGCGGAGCCACGAAGTTTGGCGGAGCCGCGATCGGGCCCGTACCTGCACCAGTTGCACCGATTGTGTCGACCGTGAACGAGCGACCGATGAAGATGCCGAAACCGGTCCGGATTGCCGTCTTACCGTTGCCGAAGACGTCATATGCCAAACCGATGCGGGGCGACACCTGGATGGGCGGGTTGTCGAACAACATCGTCTTGGCGGTCTTGATACCAGAGAACGGCAGGCCGTTGGCAGGGTAGGAAGCCGGGTCGAAGGTGCCCTGTTGGGAGTACGGGTAGACCTTCTTGGTGATCGGATTGATCGAGGCCTTGTTGGCTGCCGGGCAGCTCACGCTGCCTCCAACCGGAACGGTGCAAGTCGGATACAGCAGCTGTCCGACCGTGCTCGCGTTGTATGAGGCCGTATCGAAAGCTCCCAGCGTGGCGCCTTCCGAACGCAGGGTGCCGATGAACTGGAAACGGACGCCCGCGTCGACGGTCAGACGCTTGTTGAACTTCCAAGTGTCCTGCAGGAACCATTCCACCTGCGTGTAACGGGCATGGTTGATCTGCTTCTTGTTGTCTTCGCCGTAACCGTACAGGTTGCCGGTGAGGGCGTTCGAGAAGGGGTTGCCGGTATCGACGGGGTTGCCGAGATCGGAGCCGAAGTAGTAGGTGCCAGCGGTGTTGTAGACCGAGTACACGGAAACGTTCCGGGCTTCCTTCTCGATGTAGAGACCACCCTTGACGGTGTGCGCGCCCTTGATCCAAGTGACGTTGTCGTTCAGGTTCTGCGACTCGTCGGTTCCATCAAACGGCCAACGGCTGTCGAAACCGAAACCGGGCAGGTTGGGAATGCCGGTCGGAGCCGACTGGGCGCTGAAGCCCGACGGTAGACCAAAGTTGACCTGCGGCAAAAGCTTCAGGTAGTTGGCACCGAAAAGGTTCGGCAGTGCCAACGTCTGGCCGCTCGCGTCCTTCAGCGGCAGCTGGCTGGCGGCGAACGATGCGTCGTCGGTCGGCGAGTTGCCCTGGTGGTTGCGGTTGATGCCAGCCGTCAGTTCGTTGATCAGGTTCGGACGGAAGGTGTGGACATAGGTCATTGCCGCACCGGCCGAAGGATTGTGGTAGCTGTGCGGGAACTGGCCCCAGCCGTCGCCGATGGCACCGAGGATGGCACCGTAACCGGCGTTCTCGAAGTTGTCCTGGATCAGCCGCACGAACATCGTGTCTTTGGTGCTGATGTTGTAGTCCACGCGGAGGATCTTGTCTTCGCGGGGCTGCGTGTTGGTGAACTGGAAGATCGAGTTGTACTGCCGTGCACCTGTCGGGTCGACGGTGTTTGGATTCGGGAAACGCGCCAACATAGCGGCACCGATAGCGCTGATGCGGCTCGTCGGAACCTTGTTGCCGGCAAAGCAGCCCGGACCGCCGGCGGCTGTGCAAGCCTGGCCGGTGTTGGGATCGCGGACCAGCATGGCGGAACCGTTCGGGAAGACCGAGGCCGAGAAGTCGCCGGTCTTTTCAGCGGCGGTCGGCATGGTGTAGCGGCTCGGGCCCGCCACGCCGTGGTTGTTCAGCTTGTCCCACGAGAAGAAGAAGAAGAGGCGGTTGCGGTCTTTGTTGAAACGCACGCCGGGAATGAGCAGCGGTCCACCAAGGGTGAAACCTGGATTCTGGTAGCGGTAGCGGGGCTTCACAACGCCGAGCTTGTTGTTGAAGAATTCGTTGGCGTCGATGGTTTCATGGCGCCAGTCGTAGTAGGCCGTGCCGTGGAACTGGTTCGAGCCGTTCTTGATGGTGACGTTCATCTGGCCGCCGTTGCGGGCGCCGTATTCCGCCGTGTAGTTCGAAACGAGGAGCTTCACTTCGCCGATGGCGTCTGGGCTCGGCGACAGCGTGCTGTTCATTGAGTAGTTGCCGGAGTCCTGGCTGACGATACCGTCGAGGGTGACAACGACCTGGCCCTGCTGGCCGCCGTTGACGGTCGGAGTGTCACCACCCCAGCCGCGCGAGTCGTGGTTGCTCAGATCCTGCACGCCAGGCAGCGTCTTGATGATCGCCTTGAAGTCGCGGCCGCGCGTCGGAGTGTCCGCAATCTGCGCGAGGTTGACGTTCATGGAGCGGTCCGAGCTGTCCGTCGCGACGTGGGCCGCTTCCGACTGCACTTCGATCGACGTCGAAACGTCACCGACCGTGAGCTTGATCGTGTGAAGGTCGACGCGCTCCTGGGAGCTGACGGTCACATTTTTCTGGTCGTAGGTCTTGAACCCAGGCTGGGCGATCTTGATGCTGTAGCCGCCCGGAATGATGCTGATGAATTCGAATTCGCCGGTCGAACCGGTGGCGAACTCGCGGGCTTGCTTGGTGATGTCGTTGATCAACTGCACCTTGGCACCGACGACGACGGCTCCGCCGGCGTCAACTACGGTACCGGACAGCGATCCGGTGACGGTCTGGGCATTTGCCGCTGGCATCAAGGCCAGCAGCGTAAACATGAGCGATGCTGCGATTTTCTTCAATTTCATCGAACGGACCCCCTGAGACTCCGTCTTGCTGCTTCGACCATGGGGCCTTGCCGCCGGAGCGACACGGCACCCGGAACTGAGTTCTTAGACTCCCTGAATTGACACGCCAAGGTCAACGGACAGGGGAAGACCCCCCGTCGCGCCATTTTAACGTTTCAAGAGTTCTGTTATATCACAGTTGCAAGGCATTGTGAAGGGGCTAGCGCGGCCTGATCCCAAGAACGTCGTTTGGCGCGCACTTGCGGGCCGGACCTCGCAGGAAAATTTTGAGGCCATGACGATTCCGCAGGGCGTCTTGCGCCTTGATTGGCTGAGGAGATCGATTCTTGACACCACCAAAGCACACCATCGGGTCCATCCTGTTCCGAACGGTACTCGCGTTCTGCGCCCTCCAGTCCATCGCCACCGCGGGAATGGTCAGATGGGACGTCGACGCGACGTTCATGAACCAGAACGGCATCTCGTCCAACGGCACCGCGACGGGCTATTTCTACTACGACGCCGACACGCTCACCCTCGGTGCCTACGACGTGGTCACTACTGGCTTGGTCGGCGCGCCCTACCCAGGCTTCACCTACGACAGTTCGGCAGGCTCCACGAGCGGATACGCCTTCAACCCCGGCGCGTTTCATCCGGGCATCTATTTGCACTACAACGACGCGACCGCGGGCGGCGAGCTTTTTCTAATCTTCGTTAACTCCCTGACCGACGCGGGCGGGACGGAATGGGTGAACAACACTTTTAGCGCCGAACAGGTCACTCTGCACAACCTCGGCAATGTACAAGGCAACCGCTTTTTCGTCGGCGGCGGGACCTCCACCGTGACCTCGGTCGCAATCGCCGACACGCCGGAGCCCGCCACGTGGGGCCTGGGCCTGTCGGCGTTCCTCGCCGCCGTCTGCGCCAAACGTCGGCTCCGCTTGTCCTAAACTGCGCCGGGGCGGCTTGCGCAACACTTCCGGACGGGATATGATCGTTCCCGAAACCGCCATGCGAGCCGCCATCCCCAGCCTCTTCCTATTCGCATCCCTTCTGCCCGCCCAGCGCCCCGTCAACTGGACCACCTACGCGGGCGACCTCCAACGCACCGGCTGGCAGAAGGCGGAGACCAAGCTCGGCCCCCAATCCCTCTCCAGCGCCAAGCTCCTCTGGAAGCTCAAACTCGACAACGGCCAGAAGGCACTCCACGCCCTGCAGCAACCCCTCATCCTCGGCCAGCTCATCACGCCCCATGGATTCAAGGAGTTGGCCGTGGTCGCGGGCAGTGACGACAACATCTTCGCCATTGACGCCGACCTCGGCCGCCTCCTCTGGAAAAAGCATTTCCAGATCCCTGCGCCCGCCGGCTTCACCCCGCACTGGCTCTGCCCCGGCGGCCTGACCGCTACCCCCGTCATCGCGACCGTCCCCACGACCGGTCCCGCTCCCACCGGTCCCGGCCGCGGCGGCGTCCAAGCACTCTACACCCTCGCCAGCGACGGCATGCTCCGCCAACTCAACCTCACCAACGGCGAAGACATGGCGCCGCCCGCCCAGCTTCTCCCCAAGGGCAATGGAAAACCCTACGCCCTAACCGTCCTCAACGGCACCCTTTACACCGCCACCGGCCAAGGCTGCGGCCAGCTCCCCAACGGCGTCTACGGCATCGACCTCCTCACCAAAAAGACCCTGAAGTTCGAAACTGGCTCCGGCGGCCTCTGGGGCATCGCGGGCGTGGCGGTCGGCACCGACGGCACCATCTACGCCGAAACCGGCGATGGCACCTCCGACCCCTCCACCAACAAGTACGCCAACTCCTTCATCGCCCTCAATCCCAAGGACCTCAAACTCAAGGACTGGTACACCCCCACCAACTGGGAGTGGATCTACAAGCGCGACTTAGACCTCAACGTCACCCCCGTTGTCTTCCCCTTCAAGGGCCGCGACCTCATCGTCGGCGGAGGCAAGGAGGGCCGCCTCTATCTCCTTGATTCCAAATCCCTGGGAGGCGAAAACCACCAGACCCCCATGTTCCGCTCCCCGCTCATCGCCAATGAGGATGTCGACTTCCAATCCCACGGCATCTGGGGCAACCTCGCAAGCTGGGAGGAATCCGACGGCACCCGCTGGGTCCTCGCGCCCATCTGGGGACCCCGCCATCCCGACTTCAAATACCCGATCTCGAACGGCAACACCCCGAACGGCTCCGTCGCGGCCTTCAAGGTGGAGGAAGCGAACGGCAAGGCGTCGCTCGTCCCGGCGTGGGAGTCGCGCGATTTGATCTCCCCGACCCCGCCCGTCATCGCCAATGGCCTCGTCTGGGCTCTTTCGAGCGGCGAATACACCCAGCAATCCCGCATGGACGGCGGCCCGGGCCTCTATTCGGCCGACGACCGCGCCAAGATGTCGCAGAAGGCGGTCCTCTATGCCCTCGACGCCAAAACCGGCAAGGAATTGTGGAACAGCGGCGACGCCATGTCCTCGTTCACCCACTACTACGGCCTGACGATCGCGAATGGCCGCGTCTACGTCGCCACCTACGACGGCACGCTCTACTGCTTCGGCATCCCCATGGAGCACTGACCAATAAACCAGCCCGCAACCCGCATCTGACCGCAGCGTAACCATTTCCTTGGGACAATGGAAGTGTGTAAACAAACGCTTTGCGCGCTTCTGTCCGTGACTTTTGTGTATGCCGCGTGGTCCTACGGGGTACCCCTCGTCGCCCAAGAAACGCCCTCCCAACCGCCCGAAGCCCCGAACTACTACCGCCCCCCGAACCTCTTCGCCAAGCGGATCGAGTTCCGCATGATCGGCATGGCATCCCGCGACGTCATCGACTACGGCGTTTCCAGAGCCCGCAGCACCAGCACCCACTACGTGCGCTGTGCCTGCAAAGGTTTCTCCAAGGCAAGAAACCGGAGTACTCGGTCTTGGATGGCGAAGAGCTGCGGCTCGTGATTCCGGCCGCCTCGGCCTCGAACCGATAACCACGCGCCTACCGCCCAGACCGCTCCAAAATCGTCTGCAGAATATCCGGAATCTCAAACACCGCCCGGTTCTTTTGCCGCCCCACAGACTCTTGGAACCGTGCCCGCTGCACCGGATCGATCATCCGTGCCGTGGCGGCAACCGTTCCCTTCCTGAAACTCCGCAAGGAAATCCCGACCCCCTGCTCCTCCACCCACTCCGCGTTGTAGCGCTCCTGGGCCAAGGTCCACGAATTGCACTCGACGATCACCGGCAGACCCAGCGCCACAGCCTCGCTGATGCTTCCCGGACCCGGCTTGCCGATGAAGAAGTCCGCCAGACGCATGAACTTCGGCACCTCGCGCGTGAAACCCTCCACATGCATCGGGATCCGGCGTGGCATCTGCTGCAAGTCCGCGAACAGTTTCTTGTTGTTCCCGCAGATGGCTATGATCTGCAGGTCCAACGTCGATTCGTTCAAGCGCCTCGCGATGTCCAGCATCTTGGTGGACCCCTCGCCGCCGAACATCATCAGCGCAGTCGGCTTGTCGGCATCGAGTCCCAACGCCTCGCGGCCCTTCGTCCTGTCCACATCCACGGGCTCGTAGTACCGCGGATTGAGGATCATACCGGACGTTTGGAAAACGTGGTCCCGGTCATGCCCGGCATCCAGCGCTTGCTGGTAGGCCTTATCCGTGCCGCAGATCAGGAACTGCTTCTGCCGCTCGATCCAAAAGTGCGGCGGGTAGTCGGCCATGTCGGTCAGAATCGTCACCAGCGGGACGCCCGGCATCGTCGACTGCATAGCCTGGAACATCGCCCGATTGAAATTCGGGATCACCGACACGACCATGTCCGGCTGCCGGTCTTTCCAGTACTCCTGCAGGAGCTTCACCTGGCTTGAATGGTACAGGCGTATCAAGCCGTGCATGAAGGGGAGCACGTAAGTGGAACCCCAGGTCCAGCCCTTCCTCAGGCTCAGGTTGTAGACGTCCTGGGAGCGGATGCCGGTAACCTTCAGCAGGAGGTCGGTGCCGTCCATCAGCTCCTGGAGATTCATGAGCCGCATCTCCCAGTCGCGGCCCTGGCGCTTGACGACCTCGTTGAGCGCGTTCGCGGCGCTGCGATGCCCGCCGCCGGCATCGAAGTACACCAACTCGAGTGTCTTCATTCCCTCAAACGATTCTGACACGGGAGGAGGTGCGGACCGCTTCCGCCGTCTCTCCGGCCATCCCGCACATTACAATGGTGTTAATGATCCGGCTGATCCATGCGGGCGACCACAAACTCATGCGCCGGCTCAACCAGTGGAACGCGCCCGGCTGGTTCCGGATTTGGATGCTGGTCGCCACGCGTGCGGGCGACGGCTGGTTGTGGATCGCCGTTGGCATCCTGCTGGCTTGGTTGGGCGGCCAAGAGGGCCTGCTTGCCGACGCTTCCGGGCTGGGCGCAGTCATCGTGGGCCTGATCCTGTTCCTGATTGTGAAGAACTTGACCGGTCGGGAACGCCCTTGCGCCACCGAGGAACACTATTGGGCCAAACTTCTTCCCCCGGACCGCTTCTCGTTCCCCTCCGGCCATACGATCACGGCGTTTTGCGCCATAACGCCAGCCAGCCTGTATTTCCCGGCGCTGTTTCCTCCGCTGCTGTTCTGCGCACTGAGCGTGGCCGTTTCCAGGGTCGTTTTGGGCCTCCACTACCTCAGCGACGTTATCGCGGGTGTGCTGATTGGCGCGGGGATCGGCTACGCGGCGTTTGTCCTCGGCGGCGGGGTTCTATAATTCCCGCATGGGTCGAATTGTTTTCGGACTGCTGATGACAGGCCTGCTCGTCGCGGGCGAAAAGCGCCTGCCCACCGGCAACATGGCGAATGACGGCGTCGACATCGGCGTCAGCGTGGTTGATTCCGATACCCTCAAGCAGATTTTCGGCTCCGATTTCGGCGGCATGTTCACCGTGGTCGAGGCGACCGTAAACCCCCGTGGCGGCAACCCCGTCGCGCTGCACGTGGACGATTTCCTCCTGCGCTCCGAACAATCCGGTGTCCACAGCGGCCCCCTGCTGGCCGGACAAATCGCAGGCCAGGGCTCCCTCGTCGTGAAACGTACCGAGGGCAAGCAGCAGGGCGGCTTCGGAGGCGGACTTGGAGGCATCATGATGGGCGGCGGCGGCATGGGTCGACCACCTTCGCCGGACCAAGTCAAGGTCGATGTCCGCGACAACGACTCCAAGGACCCGCTTCTCGACGTCCTTAAGCGCAAGATCCTGCCCGAGAAGTCGATCTCCGAGCCCGTGACCGGCCTGCTGTTCTTCCCCATCGAAAAAGAAAAGCCCAAGAATTTGGTGCTCATCTACACCACGCCCCAGGGCAAGATCAGGACAAAGTTCAAATGACGCGGATCGAAGATCTGGATACCCCGGCCCTCGTGGTCGACCTCGACATCATGGAGGCCAACCTCCGCCGCGTGCAGGACTACTGCTCGGCTCATGGAATCGGCCTCCGTCCCCACACCAAGACCCACAAATCGATCGGAATCGCCCGCCGCCAACTGGCACTGGGTGCTGTTGGCCTGACCGTGGCCAAGACGGGTGAGGCCGAGGTCATGCTCGGTGCCGAACCGAGGGATCTTCTAGTGGCGTATCCGGTTATCGGCGACGCCAAAGTGCGCCGACTGGCCTCGGTCGCAGCCGTTCTGGGTTCCAAAGGCAAGGTGACCGTGTCGGTGGACAGCCTCGAGTGTGCGCGCCGACTCTCTGACGCCGCGGTCTCGGCGAAGGTGCAACTCGGAATCCTGATAGAGGTCGATGTCGGCCTGAACCGCGTGGGCGTTTCGCCCTCGGAAGCGGTGGTATTTTCACAGGCTGTGAAGGCATTGCCGGGACTCGAATGGCGCGGTTTTGCATTCTACCCGGGCCACATCAAGAGCCAGGATCCCGAGAAGATCGCCGCCCTCTCGCGCACCGTCGGCGACCTGCGCAACGACTTCATCGCTGCCGGAATGCCCCCGGAGATCATCAGCGGCGGCTCGACGCCCGCGCTCTTCCACTCGCACGAAGTGGAGGGTGTGACCGAGATCCGTCCAGGGACCTATGTTTTCAACGACTTGAATACGGTTGCGGGCGGGGCGTGCACTTTGGACGACTGCGCGGCATATGTCCTTGCAACCGTGGTTTCCACCTCCCGCCCGAACCAGATGATCATCGACGGCGGCTCGAAGACGTTTTCGTCGGACAAGCTCTCGTCCGGCGGACCCGGCCACGGCCGCATCATGGAAGGCCCCGGGGCCCTGTTCCACAAGATGAACGAGGAGCACGGCTTCGTCGACATGACGAACGCCGAACGGACGTTCCAAATCGGCGACAAGGTCCGCGTGATCCCGAACCACATCTGCGTGGTGGTCAACCTCCACGAATACGTGTATGGAGCGCGGAACGGCGTGGTGGAAGAGGTGTGGCGGGTGGACGCGCGGGGTAAGCTTCAGTAACCCCCTACTGCTTCTCCGGGAATTTGAACCCCAGGTACGTCCCCGAGCTAATCCCCATCAACCCCAGCAGCGTCGCACTGAACTCTGGCATCGCGAAATCGTTGTAAACGGAGGAGAGGAACATCATCCCCAGCACCACCGTCCAGACCGCGATCTGGAAACGGTGCAGGCTGTAGTCTACGCCGTCCGACAGGATGTCCCGCATGAACCCCTTGCTCGCTTCGACCATGGGACGTGGCGGCAGGGCGTCCCGTTGCTGCGTCAACTGCAATTGGCGGGTCCGCGCCGCTTCCAACCGCACCGGGTCCGGGTTGGGATCGTTCTGCAGGTCCTGTATCGTTTGCGTGACCGCGCCGAGTTGTGATTGCAAAGTGGTGCGCGTGAGCGCCGAGGACATTGTGCTGTTGGTGTCGATCATCGCCTCCCCCAGCGCCGTCGTCGCGCTAATCCCCATGAGCCCCAGCAACGACGGTGTAATCGTGTCCAAGGTGTCCGTCACCAGCCAGATCACGATGTACGACATGCAGATCAGCAGGAACCAGAACGCCATCTGCGTGCGACCGAGATTGTAGGGGCGCAGGGTCCCGTCGCAGGGTCCGGTGAGTTCCTCCCTCAGGATATTCGTGGTGGTGGCGAGCCGCAGGAAGCCGATCACCACCACCACAACGAAAATGACCGCGATCAGGCCGTAGTAGCGGTCGATGACGACCAACACGGCGGCGGACTTGCCGAACGCGGCCGTATCGAAGGCCGAACCGGCCTCCGTGCCGACGCTGAATGTCACTTCCTTCGTCAACGAACGTGGGGAACCGAGGATGTTGGTCCAGTTCTCCTTGCTCTGCGGCTTGATATTGAGATGAAAATAGACCAAGTCCTTTGTCGGGTGCACCTCAACAGGGTAGTTGCCGCGCAGCCCGAGCCCGTCGACATATGGAATCAACTTGTAGGGGTCGTTCCCTGGTTGCTGCGACCACTTGTCCAGGTTCAGGACACACACACCCACCACGGAGTCCACTTCGAGGTTGCTGTCAAGACGAATGACCCTCGGCGCGCCGCTGGGATCGACCGGCATCGGGTTCGGACACAATGTGTCTTTCTCGGCGGCCAGAGGGCCCGCCAGCGCCAACATCAGGATGGCCGTTTTCAGCCGCGGTGGAATTTTCATGCCAGTGTGGCTGATTCTACCAAGGCCTGATATGATCGGCAACTGGTATGAAACTCGTCTTTGTAGTTGGAACTCTCATGGCGGCTTCCGTCGCATTCGCGCAGCAGGGCAGGGGGCCGCAATTGCCGCCCATGCCTATTCAGGACGGCCAGATCCTCCCCCTCTGGCAGGGACAGGCACCCGGGGCCCAGGGCACCGAGGACCGCGACATTCCCACCATCACCGTCTACCTCCCGCGCACCATGCCCGCCGGCATGACGGCCGTGATCATCTGCCCCGGTGGCGGCTACGGCGCACTGGCCATGAACCACGAGGGTCGGCAGGTCGCCAACTACTTCAATAACTTGGGGATAGCGGCTTTCGTCCTGAAATACCGACTCGGACCGCGCTACCACCACCCGGTGGAAATCGGCGACGCCCAGCGCGCCATCCGCACCCTCCGCGCCAACGCCACAGCATGGCGGATCAACCCCGACCACATCGGCATCATGGGCTTCTCGGCCGGCGGCCACCTCGCCGTCAGCGCATCCACGCACTTCGACGCTGGCATTGCCTCGGCGACCGACGCCATCGACAAGGTCGGCAGCCGCCCCGATTTCTCGATCCTCGGCTACCCGGTCGTCTCTCTCGTGGAGCCGTGGACGCACCAAGGCTCGAAAAAGAACCTGCTGGGCGACCCGGCGGATCCGGCACTGGCCCGCAGCCTGTCCGGCGAAAACGCCGTCACGGCCCAGACCCCGCCCACGTTCATCTTCCACACCAATGCCGACACTGGCGTTCCGGCGGAAAACTCCATCGTCTACTTCCTCGCACTGCGCAAGGCTGGCGTCACGGCGGAGATGCACATCTTCCAGAAGGGCCCGCACGGAGTCGGCATGGCTGGCGACGACGCGGCGCTTTCCGAATGGCCGAAACTGCTCGCAAACTGGCTGCGCGGCAACAGCCTACTCAAGTAGCGCTATTCTGGTAGTTCATGCCCGGATTGCTCGAAGGTAAATTGGCTGTGGTCGCCGGTATAGCGAACAAGTGGAGTTTGGCGTACGGTATCGCCGAGTCCCTCTCCCGCGAGGGGGCCGACTTGGTGTTGACCCACCTCAACGACAAGCAGCGCGACACGATTGAGGCCTGTACCGGCCATCTCCGCGTCGTCAAGATGCTGCCGTGCGACGTGACCAAGGACGAGGAGATCGTCGGCCTCGGCACCGGCTTGGCGGAATTGGGCCGACCGGTGGACGCCGTTGTCCACAGCTTGGCGTTCGCCAACCGCGAGGACCTCAGCCGTCCGTTCGTGGAGACCCAGCGCGACGGCTTCCTGCTGGCGCAGAACGTTAGCGCCTATTCGTTCGTCGCGATGGCCCGTGCGACCGCCCCGTTGATGACGCGCGGCGGGTCCATGATGACGCTGACCTACCTCGGATCGGTGCGCGTGCGCCCGAACTACAACGTGATGGGCGTGGCGAAGGCGTCGCTCGAGGCCGCTATGCGGTATTTGGCGTACGATCTGGGTCCGCAGGGCATCCGCGTGAACGCAATCTCCGCCGGAGCGGTCAAGACGGCGTCAGCGAGGGCGGTGAAGGACCTTTCGACGATCCTCGACGCCACCAAGGAAATGGCCCCTTTGCGCCACGTGACGGAAGCGGGCGAAGTCGGCGACACGGCCGCGTTCCTCGCCAGCGACTGGAGCCGCGGCATCACCGGCAACGTGCTCTATGTCGATTCCGGCATGCAGCTGATCTAGTTCTACCCCAAGTGGAAGATCTCTTCCAGCCCGGTCGGCACCTGGTCGGGCCTCCGGACGCGCAGAGCGTCGATTAGCTGCTAACGCTCCTTCGACCCCTCACCCCATAGCCACACCCCCGGAAACGCTACCTCCCTTCCGGGCCAAATCTGCCTGTTAAAAAGGTTCCCTTGCGGTGTCCGAACTTCACTGCGCTTTCCGCTTACACCGATAGTGGGAAGGCGCGTCTCATGGTCGTTGGAGGCCAAAACACGCAACACAGGAGACTCGAGTCCATCAGTTCTCGATGTGAAGTACCAAGCAACGCCGCCGCAGGACTCCTAGTGCTTGTGAATGTCTGTTCGCAAGCGCAGGCTGGCTTGATCGAATACACGGATCGTACCAGCTTTCTGGCATCGGCCGGGAACACCAGCACCATCGGTTTCGAGGGAATCGCTCCCGCTGGCGGGTCCACCGATACGTGCGGGAGGATCTCTCTCGGTGGCGTCCAATTCGAAGGGTTCATTTCCACCGACGCAATTGATTCCGTGCAATTTCGAACGCTGGGTGACGGGTCCAATTCGTCATACGGCCTGTTGGACAACTTCACGACAACGGCGTCGGAGGCATCGAGCCCCGAGCCGAATACGCTGATCCTTTTGGGAATCAGCATCGGGCTGGTCGGGGGAATCAGGCGCCGGATGATCGGGACCAACCGCAAGCGGACGGCTCTGTGGTGCAGCCGCGAAGTCTAGGCCAAGTGGAAGATCTCTTCCAGCCGGAACATGCCCTCGTCGGGTCGCCGACCGTCCAAGTCCTCAAAAAACTCTCCCATTGACGCCTGCCATCGGGCGTTGACTTCGCGCGTCGCCATTCCGGCGAGGGCGGCGGCGAAGTCCGGGGTCTCGAGGTAGCCCACTAAAAGACCGTCATCCCGCAAGAACAGGGAATAGTTGTGCCAGCCAGTCTCCGTGAGGGCCTGCCGCATGTCCCCCCAGACAGCCTTGTGGCGTTCCTTGTATTCCGCCAGCCGGTCTTGGCGAACCTTCAGTAAAAAACAAACCCGTTCAGGACTAGG
Source organism: uncultured Acidobacteriia bacterium (assembly GCA_903907865.1). GTDB lineage: Bacteria > Acidobacteriota > Terriglobia > Bryobacterales > Bryobacteraceae > BOG-234. The sequence continues at coordinate 84,469 of CAIVPR010000078.1, read as the reverse complement.
CATACGATGACACCGCTTGGGTCCGGCCCGACCGCTCCTTCGACACCCGCGCCAGATACCCGCTCTCCCGGAATGCCGCCAACGGATTCGCCGCCAGTCCCTTCGACTTGCGCCACTCGGCGATGATCGGCCGTACATCGGTGTGGAATGCCGACTTCAGGCATTCCTCGGCGTCGATAAGGCTGCACGCGGCTTGGTGGGTCGCAAGTGTGGCATGGTCCACCAGCGCTGCTTTTGACATAATTTCCTGCGCTGTCATGACCGTCTGGATCATCTCCTCCGTCTTGGGCTTGAGGTTGTGGCTCTGGTCCACCATGTAGGCGATATCGGCAGCGCGCCCCGTCTCCCACTCGAAGCTCTTGATTTCATGGAAGATACGGAAGACTTGGTAGGGGTCGATGGAGCCCAGTGTGAGGTCGTCGTCGGCGAAGCGCCGGTCGTTCAGGTGGAATCCACCCAGCATCCCGTCATCCAGAAGCCAAGCCACGATCTGCTCGATGTTCTGCGTCTGGTAGTGGTGGCCGGTATCGACCAACACGCGCGCCTGTGGACCCGCCGCCTTCGCCAAACGCAGCGCCATGCCCCAATCCGCGATGTCCGTGTGATAGAAAGCCGGTTCGAAGGGCTTGTATTCGATCAGTAAACGCTGGTCGGGCTGTAGCGCCGCATGGGAGGCGGCCAAACCTTCCTCGAACCAACGCTTGTGCTGCCGCATGTTGGCGGTACCTGGGTAGTTGGACCCGTCCGTGAACCACGGCGTCACATCGCGGCTGCCGACGGCTTGCGAGATCTCAATCGAATCCAGAATATGCGCCAAAGCCTTGGCCCGGATGGCGGCATCGGGATTCGCGAGCGACCCGTACTTGTATTCCTGGTCTTGGAACACGTTGGGACTGATGGAACCGATCCGGACGCCCAGATCCGCCGCCAGTTTCGATGCCGGGGCTGCGCTGGGGACGCCATCGGGGAAGTCCCACAGCACGTGGACGGCAACCGACGGGCAGCAACCCGTCACATTGTTCACTTCCGCGGCGTCAGCCAGCTTTTCGCCGATGGTGGAGGCGGCCGACGGGTCGAGGAACTTCCCGAAGCGCGTTCCGGTATTAGCGAAGGCCCAGGACGGCAGCTCGATGGCAAACGCGTCCAGGGCCCGAAAGACTAGATCTTCTTGCAGCGACATGGCTTACTCGTTGGTCTCCCCGACGATCATCTCGTAGATCCGCTCCAGATCGACGTCGTTGTAGTACTCGATCTCGATGTGGCCTTGGCTTTGTCCCGGACTACTGCGGCCCTTCTCGACAATTCGAACCCGTGTCCCGAGCGCTTGTTCCATCTGCGCGACCGCAGCCTTCACGTTGGGGTCGACAATCGGAGGTGGAACGGGGGCTTTCGGCCCGCCGGAGCCCTTGTCCCCGGGCAACTTGGTGAAATTCTCGATCTGACGGACCGACCATCCTTGGCGGACGATCTGGTTAGCCAGCGTTTCTTGGACTTCGGGCGTTGGGAGCTTCAGCAAGGCCCGTGCGTGCCCAGGCGTCAGCTTCTTCGCTGCCACCATGTCCCGGATCTTCTCAGGCAACTGCAACAGCCGCATCGTGTTGGTGACTGTGGCGCGATCCTTGCCCGTGCGTTCGCCGATCTGCTCGTGGCTCAGGTTGAGTTCCGTCGCCATCCGCTGGAAGGCAAGCGCCAGTTCCATGGGGTTCAGGTCCTCGCGCTGGATGTTTTCGACGATGGCGAGCTCCAAAACCTGCTCGTCGGTCGCCTCGCGGGGAATGACGGGTATTTCCTTAAGGCCCGCAATGCCCGAAGCGCGCCATCTGCGCTCGCCGGCGATGATCTGGAACTGGTCTGGGCCGACACGGCGCACCAAAATGGGCTGGATGACGCCCTCGCGCTCGATGGATTGGGACAATTCGAGCAACGCGGACTCGTCGAACTCGCGGCGTGGCTGGTTCGGGTTGGGTGCAACCTGTTCAATGGGCACCACGAGGACGGAACCTTCCACCGGGGGCTCCGGAACAGGGGGAGGTGGTGGCGCGGGTGCCGCCTGTGGGGCGGGTCGCTGCGGGAGCAGGGAATGGAGTCCCTTACCGAGCGCTTTGCGTGGATCGGGCTTGCTCATTGGCCAGAATCTCCTTTGCGAGTTGGATGTATGCTTCGGAGCCGCGCGAGCCCGGATCGTAGAGCAGAATCGGCTTGCCGTGGCTGGGGGCCTCGGCGAGACGGACATTGCGGGGGATGACGGCCTTCATGACCTTGTCGCCGAAGAATTCGCGCAGATCGGCCGCGACGAGCTTTGTCAGGTTGGTGCGGTCGTCAAACATGGTCAGGAGGATGCCCTCAATCTGGACAGGGTGCCCGAACGACTCGCGGACGCGCTCAATGGTGTCCATCAGCTCGGAAACACCCTCCAAGGCGAAGAATTCGCACTGGATGGGCACGAGGGCAGAGTTGGCGGCCATCAGGGCGTTGAGGGTAAGCAAATCCAAAGCCGGTGGGCAGTCAATCAGTACGTAATCGTACGCGTTACCGAGGGCCTGAATTCGGGTCCTAAGGATCGTCTCGCGGTTTTCCAGTGCCGCCAGCTCGAAGTTTGCACCAATGAGGTTCTTGTCGGCCGGAACGATGTCCAGACCTTCCATTTCGGTCTTCTGGATGGCGTCGCGGAGTTCCTTGCCGTCGACGAGGACATCCCACGTGGTGGCGAGTCCTTCGGTCTTTTGGATTCCCAGGCCGGTGGTGGAATTGCCCTGGGGGTCGGAATCGATCAACAGCACGCGCACGTCGTTCGCGGCGAGCGATGCGCCGAGATTGATCGCCGTGGTGGTCTTACCGACGCCGCCTTTTTGGTTCGTGATGGCTATGGTTTTCATTTTGGATTTGGCACCGCTTGTCCTGACAGGATCACTCTAACACGGGGGAGGGGGACTGGCAATGTTTCACGTGAAACATTCGACTGGTTCGACGGCGGAACGCGCACCCGATGTTTCACGTGAAACATGCAGGGTCAGATAGAGATCCAGAACAGCCACTGCAGCCGGAGTGACGCCCGGAATCCGAGCCGCTTGGCCTAGCGTCGCCGGACGGACGACCGCCAGCTTCTCCGACACCTCGCGAGACATCCCTGGAATCCCCTTGAAGTCCATAGACGCAGGAATGGCGCGCGCATCCGATCCGAGAAGCCGTTCCGCCTGACGACGCTGCTGGTCGATATACCCGGCATACTTCACCTCGGTCTCGACGGTCATCAGCACCCCACGTTCCGGCGTACAGCCCAGAATCCCCTCGATCCACGGACCAAGCTCCGAAAGCTTTGACTCTGGTCGTCGAACCCACGCCGCCTTCGACCCCGAAAGCAGCGCGGATGTCAATTTCAACACCTGCTCCCGTTTCCGACCGAAGAATTCGACCCGATCCGAGGAGGCCAACCCGATAGACGCGCCAATTGGTGTCAGACGGTCATCTGCATTGTCGATGCGAAGCTGCAACCGGTACTCCGCGCGCGACGTGAACATTCGGTAGGGCTCATCCGCCCCCTTCGTGATCAAATCGTCGATCATGATCCCGATATAGCTCGAACTGCGCGGCAGAATCACCGGATCCCGCCCCTGAACCGCCAACGCCGCGTTGATACCGGCCATCAAGCCCTGCGCCGCGGCCTCTTCATACCCCGAAGTGCCGTTGATCTGCCCTGCAAGGAACAATCCGGGCAGTTTCTTCACTTCCAGACGGTGGTCCAACTCGCGGGCATCAATGGCGTCGTACTCAATGGCATATCCCGGACGGATCATCTCCGCCGATTCCAAACCCGGAATCGAAGCAATCGCCGCCGCTTGGACGTCTATCGGCATGCTGGTCGACATCCCGTTGACGTAGATCTCGTTGGTATCGAGGCCCTCCGGCTCCAGGAAGATCTGATGCGACTCCCGGTCGGGAAATTTGACGAACTTGTCCTCAATCGACGGGCAGTAGCGGGGACCGATGCCCTCGATCTGCCCGCTATACAAAGGAGACCGCGCCACGCTCTCTTGGAAGATGCGCCGCGTCTCGAGTGTCGTCCGGCCAAGGAAGCACTGGATCTGCGGACGATCAATCTTCTCGGTCATGAAAGAGAAGGGAACTGGCACGTCGTCGCCCGGCTGCGGCTCAAACTTGGAGAAATCGATACTGCGGGCGTCCAAACGCGGCGGAGTGCCTGTCTTCAAACGCTTCCAGCTCAGTCCCAGCGACCGGATCTGCTCCGCCAGCACCTCGGACCCCGGTTCGCCATTACGACCGCAGGAAAACCGCGACTCCCCGATGTGCGCAAGCCCCTTGAGGAACGTCCCGGTCGTAATCACTACCGCACCACAGGGGAAACTACGGCCGTCAACCAACCGAACGCCGCAAACCCGCCCGTCGGTGATCACCAGGGAAGCCACTTCGGCCTGCACGATCCGAATATTCCGTTCGCGCTCCAGCACGGACTTCATATGGGTTCGATATTGCTTCTTGTCGCACTGCGCGCGCGGCGACCAGACTGCCGGACCGCGGCTCGTGTTGAGCAAGCGGAACTGGATTCCAACCGCGTCCGCCACCAAGCCCATCACGCCGCCCAAAGCGTCGATTTCGCGCACCAAGTGGCCCTTCGCGATACCCCCGATAGCCGGGTTGCAGGACATCTGGGCAATCAGGTCGGCATTCATCGTCACCAGGCCGACACGCAGCCCCATGCGGGCGCAGGCCCACGCCGCCTCGCAGCCAGCGTGACCGCCGCCGACCACTACGACGTCATAACCGCTCACCATCAACCACGCACCATTGCTACCATTGTAGCCGGGCAACGGAAATTGAAAGTACTTCTCATCGGGGGCGGGGGACGCGAACACGCGCTCGCTTGGCGACTCCGCAAATCACCATCGGTCACAGAACTCCACGCGACACCAGGCAATCCCGGCATCGCACTGGAAGGAACGTGCCACGTAACAACGGATTATGTCCAATTAGCACGCGAACTCTCCATCGACCTTGCGGTTGTAGGTCCCGAGGCACCCCTCGTGCAGGGCGTCGTGGACCAGTTCCGAGCCCTCGGCATTCCCATCGTAGGACCAACCGCCGAAAACGCCGCGCTTGAAGGCAGCAAGGTCCATTCGAAGCGCTTCATGCAACGCTTGGGCGTGCCTACCGCCCGCTTCCACACTGCAACGACACCCAACGCCGCGCGCGAAGCCCTGAAGGACTTCCGCTACCCCGTCGTCCTCAAGACCGACGGCCTCGCTGCTGGCAAGGGCGTCGTCATCGCCCAGACCCCGCAGGAAGCCGAGAATGCGATCCAAACGCTGCCTTGTCCGTTGGTCATCGAGGAGTTCCTGCAGGGCGAGGAAGTCAGCTTTATCGTCCTCTGTGACGGCAAGACCGCCGTACCCCTCGAACCTTCGCAGGACCACAAACGGATCTTCGACAACGACGAAGGGCCCAACACGGGCGGCATGGGTGCCTACTCCGATTCACGCCTCCTCACCCCGGCCCAACGGTCGCAGATCTTGGAAACCATCATCAACCCGGTCGTGCACGCCACCCAATACACGGGTTTCTTGTATGCAGGCCTGATGATGACGCCGGATGGTCCCAGCACGCTCGAATTCAACGTCCGAATGGGCGACCCCGAGACACAGCCGCTCATGATGCGGCTCACCAGCGACTGGGGCGAGGCCCTCCTCGCCTCGGCCACCGGGAACCTCACCGAAAACCACCTGCAATGGACGCCCGACCCGGCTACTTGCGTGGTCCTTGCGTCCAAAGGATACCCGGCATCTTCCGAATCAGGCCAGCCGATCAGCGGAATCGAAGATGTCGTGAACGCCCAGGTCTTCCACGCCGGCACCAAGCGCGACGGCGACCGGATCGTAACCGCCGGTGGCCGTGTCCTCGGCGTCACCGCGACAGGCCCCACGCTCCAGGCCAGCATCGACAATGCCTACGCCGCGGTCTCCAAAATCTCGTTCAGCGGAATGCAATACCGCAAAGACATTGGAGCGAAGGGCCTCAAACGCTATAATTGAGAACGTAAGGGCACGTAGCTCAGCTGGATAGAGCGTTCGCCTCCTAAGCGGAAGGTCGGCGGTTCGAATCTGCCCGTGCCTACCAGTTCTAAGCGAGTTGTTTCAGCGACTCGAGCATCGCGTAAGGCACCGAGATATTATTCTTCAATCCGGTGCCGAGCGAAATGTGGGGCTTGTTCAGCCCGTGGAAGTCGGAACCACCCGTCTTGGCCAACCCGTGGCGTTCCGCCAACGTGTGGTAGTACGCGGTATTCTCAGCCGAGTGATCGCTGTGGATCACCTCGATCGCCTTTAGACCCATCCCCACCAAGTCTTCGACGCACGGCTCCAACTGCGCCCTGTCACCCTTGAACACGCGCACCGGGTGGGCCAACGACGGCAGTCCGCCCGCTCTCAGCACCCGCCCGATCCCCTCGTCGATGGGCACTTCCTGGCGCTGCACGTAGCCTTTGCCGGATTCGTCCAAATACTGGTCGAACGCGTCCTGCATGTCCTTGGCGTAACCCTTCTCCACTAGCACCGCGCCGAAATGCGGACGGGCTGTCAGAGTCCTCCCCTTTGCTTCGACTTCCGCAAGGGTGATATCGATCCCCAATGACCGCAGTTTCTCGATCAAACGCCGGTTCCGGTCGCGACGGCCATCCAAGACAAGCTCCAACCAATCGCGGAACTCCTGCGACGGGAGCTGGCCGGGGAAATACGCAAGCAGATGGATAGAAGACCCCTCGTACTTCGTCGAAAGCTCGATCCCACAGATTAACTCCAGCCCGGCCTCCCGCGCCAACGGAACAGCCTGGTCGTAGCCGCGGAAACTGTCGTGGTCGGTGATCGCGAACGCCTCCAACCCGATGCGGCGGGCTTCGGCCACCAACTCGGCGGGGGAGAAGGTACCGTCGGACTGGTCGGTATGGCTGTGCAGGTCAATCATTGTGAAATCAGGCCCCGACGGATCAATTCCGACCACACCTTGCCTACGCTCTCGTCTAGCGTCTCCAAGTCAGTGCGGACATGGACGTCGGGATTCACTGGCGGTTCATAGGGATCAGAAATGCCGGTGAAATTGCCAACCTCGCCCGCCAACGCCTTCTTGTAGAGACCTTTGACATCGCGTTGGGCCAGAACTTCGATAGGGCAATCCACATGGACCTCAACGAAGTTCGTCACACGGGCCCGAACCTCCTCGCGTGCGGCGCGGTAGGGCGAGATCGCCGCCACGACAACGATGATCCCGTTGCGCGACAGCAGCTCGGCCACGAAGCCGATGCGGCGGATGTTGGTGTCGCGGTCCTCGCGGCTGAAACCAAGCCCCTGCGATAGGTTGGTGCGCACCACGTCGCCATCCAGTAGCTCGACCTTGGCCGAGACGGCGCGGAAGCGTGCCATCAACTCGTCGGAAATCGTACTCTTGCCGGCACCGGACATGCCGGTCAGCCACAAAGTGAAACCTTGATGGGTAAAAGTCGAACTCAAGCGGCAACACTCCTCGTCAAGACATCCCGCAACAGGACGTCCACGGTGCGCTCGGCCCGGCCATCAGCCGTGAAATGCAGACCGCACTCTTTGTTGGCCTCGTCTTCCCACCACCAGCGACCAGCGCGCTCGGATTCACCCAGCGCGACGGCACGGGTGCACGGATCGCAGCCGATACTGGTGTAGCCCTCGGCGTACAATTCATGGACGGGCAGGTCGCGATCCCGTGTGTAGCGTTCCACGTCGGCGGCGGTCCAACCGGCCAGCGGACTCACCTTCACCTGCGGACCACTGCGGTCGAACTCTTCGATGCCAGCCCTCTCGCCGCCCTGTTCGCGGCGCAAACCGACAAAGTACGCCCCGACACCAGCCATCCGGCGGGCCAAAGGCCGCACCTTGCGTACATTGCAGCAGAGCATGCGCTGGGCAACAGAATCGTAGAACAGATTCCGACCGTGCGACGACACCATCGAAGAAACCTCGGCCTCGTCTGGCTGGATGCGCTCCACTGTGATGCCATACCGTTCCTCGACCGCGTGGATCATGCGGTGGGTGGCGGTTGGAAGCCGACCGGTATCAATGGTAAGGATGGGGATGGACGCGTCGGTCTGCATCACCATGTCGGTGATCACGATGCCTTCACGTTGGAAACTGGTGAGGACGGCAAGCGAAGGGCCGAATTCGGCTATCGCCGCCCGAATGACATCCTGCGTCTGCAAAGCGCTAAACCTGCACCTTCAGGATGTGGTTGGGGGGTGGTACGACTCGAAACAATTTGGAGCGGGAGACGAGATTCGAACTCGCGACATCAACCTTGGCAAGGTTGCACTCTACCAGCTGAGTTACTCCCGCTTGCCGGAAACTTCCATCTTCTCTCAGATGATGGCTCGTTGTCAAACACTATCTTAGCAACAACCGGTACCGATTGCAAATCAGGGGCGGTCCTTGTCCCGGAAGAGGAGGGAGAAGAGGTAGTCGTGGGCGAGGGGCTCGTTCCGGATCTGGGCCCAGTTTGCAAACGCCGCTTCGACCTCGTCGATGCATGCCCACACGTCCAACGCCGACAGCGTCGCATCCAAGTCGTAGTCCGCCCGGTGCCGGAAATCCTGCATGCGGCGGAAGGATGTCGCCACCGAGCACAGCCGCCCCTCGACCGAATCCGCGCCTGCACCCTTGTATTCCGCGATCCGGCGGCTCGAAGCAGCCGCCATCGTGCGGTGCTCGAACATCCTCGCCAACCTAGACCGTTGTTCGGCTACCGACCAGCACTTGCAAGCCTCTTCGATCAAAAAGTGGAAAAGCGCGTAGTATGCAGTTGAGGTCGCCCGACGTAGGTTGCCCTTGGTTTGGGGCTCTGCCTTCCACAGCGCCAGCGCAGCATCCAGCAATTCCCTTGGATGACTTGGATCGCCTACTCCCATGCCGGATCTTTCAATTCCAGTTGCTCGGACACCGTGCGGAACCGAAAATGCGTGGAAAGTCCGAACTCATAAGCCTCGGTTTCGTTGTCCAAGGCCTTCCTGACACCATTGGCAAGAGTTAGAAATCTCTCGGAGAACGCCAATTCGTCGCGCACCACGAGGAGAAAATAGATCGAGGGGTACCCCATCGAATCATCGGAAAAATAGTGCTTGATCCGCACCACGTCCGGCGCGTATGCCGCCTCCACCCTCCGCACGGCGTCCTCGACCGCTGCCTGGTTCTTGCGCGAAAACGGTGCAACGGCGACTACCATGGCCTCATTGTACCAGGAATTCACCCCTCCATCTACAATGGACAACCAGGGAACCACTACTCACCAAACCATGAACCACGAATACGCTTTCGAGATGGCCGCGTCGTCCATCCGCTTCGGCTCCGGCGCCACACGCGAGATTGGGGCCGACCTGGCCGAACTCAAGGTCCGCCACGCCCTCGTGTTCACAGACCCCAACCTGCGCAACCTGCACCCGGTGCTGACCACCCTGGAATCCCTGGAGTCAAACGCCGTCCCGTATTCCCTTTTTGATCGCTGCCGCGTTGAGCCTTCCGACGACTCCATGCGCGAGGCGATCCAGTTTGCCAACGAACACCCGTACGACGCCGTGGTAGCGGTCGGAGGAGGCTCCGTCATCGACACCGCCAAGATCGCAAACCTCTTCGCCTGTTGGCCCGCCGACTTCCTCGACTACGTGAATCAGCCCATCGGCAAGGGGCTGCCGGTTCCGGGCCCTGTCAAACCGCTGTTCGCCATCCCCACTACGGCTGGAACGGGCAGTGAGACCACAGGCGTCGCCATCTTCGACTACAAGCCGCTTCGAGCCAAGACCGGAATCGCGCACCGCCGCTTGAAGCCGTACCTAGGCATCGTGGATCCCGACAACACACGGAGCATGCCCGCAGCCGTCGCGGCATCCTCCGGTCTCGATGTCCTATGCCACGCCATTGAATCCTGGACCGCAATTCCATTTGTGGAGCGTCCGCGACCCGAGCGGCCCATCCTCAGACCCGCCTACCAGGGCTCCAACCCCATCAGCGACCTCTGGAGCATGGAAGCTCTCCGCCTGACCTCGCAGTACATCCGACGCGCCTTCGCCGACACCTCCGACGAAGAAGCGCGCTCCGCGATGATGCTGGCATCCTCCTATGCCGGAATCGGCTTTGGAAATGCTGGCGTCCACTTGCCCCACGGCATGTCGTACCCCGTCGCCGGCTTGGTGAAGGAATTCCGGGCCAACGGCTACGATGTGGACCACCCCATGGTGCCCCACGGAATCTCGGTAATCTTGAACGCCCCCGCCGTGTTCCGTTTCACGAGCGTCTCTTCGCCCGAGCGCCACTTGGACGCCGCCTTCATCCTTGGTGCCGACATCTCGAAAGCCAAACCCGAGGACGCGGGCAAAATCCTCGCCGACACCCTTACCCAATTAATCGCCGACCTCAAGCTGCCCAACGGCCTCAAGGGTCTGGGGTACGACTCCTCCGACATTCCGGCCTTGGTCCAGGGAACCTTGCCCCAGCATCGCGTCACCAAGCTCTCGCCGCGACCTGCAGCAGCCGAGGATTTGGCGACGCTTTTCGAAGACGCGATGATCCTCCGATAAAATTGAGCATGGCCCAGAAACTCGCCGACCTCCTTCGCGACACAATCGCGAGGGAACTGTCCCAACTTGAAGCCTTCCCACCGGAAGAAGCAGCCGTCAAACCAGCGAATCCCGCCCACTGGTCCCCGAAAGAGGAACTCGGGCATCTGGTCGATTCCGCAGTCAACAACCACCAACGCTTCGTCCGCGCCGCCCTGCATGGCGAATACACCGGACCGGGCTATGCCCAGAACGACTGGGTGGACCTCCACGCCTACCAGGAAATGCCGTGGGGCCACATCGTCGACCTCTGGTTCCGCTTCAACGCCTTCCTCGCCCGTGTGGTGGCACAGATACCGGATTCCGCGCTAGACACGCTCTGCCACGTGGGCCCATATCCACCCGAAACCCTGGGCTTCGTGATCCAGGACTACGTCGTCCACATGCAACACCACCTCGACCACCTGCTGGGGCGGCCTGAAGTCACCAAATACCCGCAATCGCGATGATCATCCCGTTTCTACTCCTTGCCTCCTTGGCTGGCGACATGGAGATCCTCTCCAGGCCAGCCAAGGGGCACGTCGGGGTGGCGGCGCAGGTCATCGGCACCAAGCAGATCTTCGGCTTCCATGAGTCCGAACATTTCCCCATGCAGAGCGTGTACAAGTTCCCCATCGCGATGGCGGTCTTGAACGCGGTCGATCATGGACAGCTCGCACTTGGACAGACGGTCCGGGTCACGAAAGGCGCGTTGGTCCCCGAGGCACTCCACAGCCCGATCCGCGACGAACACCATGGCGGCGAATTCGACACCACGGTCCAAGACCTTCTGCGCTACGCAGTCTCGGAAAGCGACGGCACGGCCAGCGATGCGCTCCTCCGCGTGCTGGGCGGGCCAGCCAAAGTCCAGCAGTATCTCACGACACTTGGAGTCACGGAGGTGCGGATCGTCAACACCGAGATGGAGATGTCGACCGACGATGCCCTGCAATACCAGAACTGGGCCACCCCGCGGGGCATGGTTCAACTCCTCCGCCTCTTCCAGCAGGGCCGCAGCCTCTCGCGGACTAGCCAGGAGCTTTTGATGGGCTGGATGACCGACACTACCACTGGACCGCAGCGCATCAAGGGCCTCCTGCCCAACGGCACCTCGGTAGCCCACAAGACAGGGACGTCGCAAACACGAAATGGCGTCACGGCCGCGACAAACGATGTTGGATTGGTCTCCCTACCCCTGGGAAGGGGCCTCCTCGTGGCCATCTTCGTCTCCGATTCGCCTGCCGATACCGCCGTCCGTGAGGGTGTGATCGCCAAGATCGCCTCTGCCCTCTATCGACAACAGGCCCAGCGAAGGTAGTGGGCCGCAAAAGCCCCAAAGCCCTCATAGACATACGTACCAAGGCTGCACCGAAGGGTGTGCAAACCCATTGCAACTGTAAATTCATGTGCTAGACTTGCTTCCAGCCGTAACTGAACGGCTCCATAGCGCCACCAGACGCTGCCGTTCCAACAAATCCTCAGCCGAGGCTGTCCCCTCCCCCAGGCACCTCCACCGCGGAATGCTCTGCGCTCCGAAGGAGAAGTATTGTCTATTTTGAACGCCGAAAACACGAACCCTTGGTTACCGATCAAACGGCAGCTCGAACGCAAGCTCAGCGCCGAGAGCTATGAAAACTGGATAGCGCGCACGGCCTACGCCGGCTGCGACGGCAGGACGCTGCTGGTGTCGGCACCGGACACGACCACACTCGCGATCCTCAACGACGAGTACAGCCACCAGATCGACGCCACCGTCCGATCTTCGGCCTTGGGCTTCGACAAGGTGCATTTCGTCGTGAACTCCTCCTCCTCCACTCCCGGTCGGCCGGGCTCGGTGGCGGATGCACCCGCCGAGGTCGAGTCGCCCATTCAACTCAACCCCAATTTCACTTTCGACAGCTTTGTCGTCGGTGCTTGCAACCAGTTCGCCCACGCTGCTGCCCAATCGGTTGCAACCAACCCCTCGCGCCGCTACAACCCTCTCTACTTGTACGGTGGTGTGGGCATGGGCAAGACCCATCTCATGCACGCAATTGGACGCTCCCTGCTCAACAGCGGCCATTCGCGGATCATCTACACAACCAGCGAGCGCTTCACCAACGACGTGGTCAGCGGCATCAAGCACGGCAAGATGCCGCAATTGCGCGAACGCTACCGCGCCGCGGACATCCTGCTCATCGACGACATCCAGTCGCTCGGCAGCCGCGACCGGACCCAGGAAGAGTTCTTCCACACCTTCAACGAACTCCACGAGGCCCAGAAGCAGATCGTGATCTCCAGCGATTGCCCTCCCAAGGACATCACCGGGCTCGTGGATAGACTGCGCTCGCGTTTCGAATGGGGCCTGATGGCGGACATCGCGCCACCAGACTTGGAGACCCGGATGGCGATCCTGGAACGGAAGGCCGAGATGCAAGGGGCAACCGTCCCCCCGGAGATCCTCGCCTTCATCGCGGAGAAGACCAAGACCAACGTCCGCGAGTTGGAGGGAGCGCTGCTGAAGTTGCTCGCCGTCCACTCGCTCACCAACGCGCCGATGACGCTTGCGATGGCCAAGCAGGCGCTGAAGCACCTGGTCGAGAAGACGGAAAAGAAGATCACCATCGAGGCGGTCCAGAAGGCCGTGGCCGAACGCTACGGCATCAAGCCATCCCAGTTGCGCGAAAAGAGCAACCGGAAGGAGATTGTTGTGCCCCGGCAGGTTGCAATGTTCCTCGTCAAGGAGCTCACGCAGGCCTCGTTGCCCGACATCGGACGCGCCTTCGGGGGCAAGCACCACACCACAGTGCTGCACTCGGTGGAGAAGATCCGCCAGTTGAGGACCGAGGATCCCGACGTGAACAAACTAATCAACAACGTAACTGATTCATTCCATTAGCGTTGCCGCGTTTTGCACAGACCCCCCTGAGGAGAACCTCTGGATCTCTGTGTAAAAACGGTGACAACGCCGGTTGTGCTCCGGAGGCGCAACCGGACCCCACAACCTGAAATGGCAGCAAGGCCCAAAGTTTTGTATAATTTAGAGAGTCTTCCACATTTCAACAGCGCCTACGAATACGGTGTTGATCACTGTGTTTGTCTATAGAGAACCGTAAGAGAGCACCAACAGCAAGAGGAGCGGCCCCAAACTATGGAGTTCACTGTCAGCAAGGCGGACCTGGTCCGAGAGTTGAGTTTGTCCCAAGGCGTTGTTGAGAAGAAGACGACCATCCCGATCCTTTCGAACGTGCTTCTTGAGGCGCGCGAAGACCGCCTCTACATCACGGCTACCGATTTGGAACTGGGACTGAAGACATCGTGCCCGGCCCGGGTGAAGAAGGAAGGCTCGGGTACCATCCCGGCCAAGAAACTTTTGGACTATGTCCGCCTGCTTCCCGATGCCGAGATCACTGTAAAATTCGCCGAGAACAATTGGGCCTCGCTCACCTGCGGTCGCTCCAAGACCCGCATCGCCGGCATGAGCCGCGAGAGCTTCCCCGAACTGCCGCCGATGCCGGAAGCCGTCGCGGAGATTCCCCCGACCACTCTAACGGCGTTGATTTCGCGCACCATGTTCGCCATCTCCATGGAAGAGAGCCGCTTCACCCTCAACGGTGCCTTGCTGCTGCTCACTCCCGGCGGCCTGACCATGGTCTCGACCGACGGACACCGTCTGGCCTACGTCAACCGCCCGAGCGCCGAGGGCAACGGCTACACGCAGTACCGTGCACTCGTCCCCCGCAAGGCGATGGGCGAGATCACCAAGCTTTCTGACAATCCCGACGTCAAGGTCCGCTTCGGCGGCGACGACAACCACCTGTTTTTCGAATTCGGTCCGCGCCTGCTGATCACCCGCAAGCTGACCGGCAACTTCCCGGACTACGAGCGAGTCCTGCCCGCCGAGAACATCCACGTCGCGATCCTGCTGAAGGACGAGCTGAAGGGTGCCATCGAGCGCGTGGCGCAATTTGCCGATGAACGGTCCCGCGCCGTCCGTGTCCAATTCACAACCGGCGAAGTACGCGTGTTCTCCTCGTCGCTGGAGAGCGGCGAATCCGAAGAGAGCGTTTCCAGCGAGTACACGGGCCCGGACATGGAAATCGGGTTCAACGCACAATACCTGTTGGACTTCCTCAAGGCGGTTCCGCAGGAGCGCATCGGTATCCATTTGAAGGACCAGAAGTCCGCTGGCGAACTGCAGCCGGTGCCCGCGACAGATTCCCCGATTGAAGAACTTTACCGCTACGTGGTTATGCCGATGCGCATCTGACGCATCTGGAACAGGCCGCGCGAACAACGAAAACTATGGCAAATGAAGAGACGTCCCAGGTTTACGATTCCAGTTCCATCAAGGTGCTGGAGGGCCTGGAGGCGGTACGGAAGCGTCCCGCCATGTATATCGGGTCAACCCGCGAAGCCGGGTTGCACCACCTCGTGTACGAGGTCGTTGACAATTCGGTCGACGAGGCTCTGGCTGGACACTGCTCCGAGATCGATGTGGTCATCCACATCGACGACTCGATTACGGTAGTGGACAACGGTCGCGGCATCCCCACGGACATGCACGAGGAAGAGGGCGTGTCGGCGGCCCAGGTCGTGATGACCAAGCTCCACGCGGGCGGTAAGTTCGACTCCAACAGCTACAAGGTGTCGGGTGGTCTCCACGGCGTCGGCGTTAGTTGCGTGAACGCGCTTTCGGAAAAGCTCCACCTCGAAATTTGGCGTCCCGTGAAGGGCGAGAAGCACTCGTCGACATGGGAGCAGGACTACGAGAAGGGCATCCCCATGGGCCCGCTCACGGTCACGGGCCGGGCCGGCAAGAAGACCGGCACGAAGATCACCTTCAAACCAGATCCGACGATCATGGAGGCGACCAAGTACAACTACGACACGCTGGCGCAGCGGTTGCGCGAGCTGGCGTTTTTGAACAAGGGCCTCAAGATTACCCTGAGCGACGAGCGCGAGGAGCCGGAGAAGAAGACCGAGTTCCTGTACCAGGGCGGCATCTCCGAATTCATCAAGCACCTCAACCGCGGGAAGGCGACCCTGCACGAGAACCCGATCTACATCGAGGGCGAGCGTCCGGGGCCAAGCGGCATTGTTGGGATTGAAATTGCGCTGCAGTACAACGACACGTACGGCGAAACGCTGTTCAGCTTCGCCAACAACATCAATACGGTCGACGGCGGCACGCACTTGAGCGGTTTCCGGAGCGCCCTGACGCGGACGATCAATGCGTTCGGCCAGTCGGGCGGCTTGTTCAAGGACGTGAAGGAAAATCTGAGCGGCGACGATGTCCGCGAGGGTTTGACCGCCGTCATCAGCGTGAAAGTTCCGCAGCCGCAGTTCGAAGGCCAGACCAAGGGTCGGTTGAACAGCGACATCGCGGGGCAGGTGCAGCAACTGGTCAACGAGAAGCTGGGCGAGTTCTTTGAGAAGAATCCCGGCGTGATGAAGAAGATCGTCTCGAAGGCGATCGATGCTTCGCGCGCTAGGGAAGCGGCCCGGAAGGCCCGTGATTTGACGCGGCGCAAGGGCGCGCTCGATTCGGGCGGGCTGCCTGGCAAGCTGGCGGACTGCCAGGAAAAGGATCCGGCCAAGTGCGAACTGTTCCTCGTCGAGGGTGAATCGGCAGGCGGGACGGCGAAGCAGGGTCGCGACCGGCGTTTCCAGGCGATTCTGCCCCTCAAGGGTAAGATTCTGAACGTGGAAAAAGCCCGGTACGACCGGATGCTGGGCCACGAGGAAATCCGGGCGCTGATCACGGCGATGGGCACCGGCATCGGCAAGGACGATTTCGACGCCGCTAAACTGCGTTACGGCAAGATCATCATCATGACGGACGCCGACGTCGACGGGTCGCACATCCGCACGCTGCTGCTGACGTTCTTCTTCCGGCACATGCGGGAGCTGATCGAGAAGCAGCACGTGTTCATCGCCCAGCCGCCGCTCTACAAGTTGAAGCGGGGCAAGAGCGAGAAGTACATCAAGAACGAGGCGGAGTTCACCAAGGAGATCATGCGTCGGGCGACCGAGTCGATCACGGTGACCTTGGGCAACGGAACGACGTTGGAAGTGGGCGAGTTGAGGGCGTTCCTGATGGCGCTCGACGACTTCCAGCAGCTGTTCCACAAGCTTGAGCGGCGGATGCGTGATACGCGCGTGGTGGAAGTGCTAGGGAATTCGAATCTCTTGGCGGACACCAAGGCGGATTTCGCGGACCGGGCCAACATCGAGATGCTGGCAGAGGCTTTGGCGAAGGCGAACGTGGCGACCGAGTTGAAGTTTGACGAGGAGCATTCGATCTACACGCTGACGTACCGGGATTCGACGCAGGCGACACGGGCGATCGACAGCGAGCTGTCGCACCAGCCGGAGTACCGGCGGTTCCGGAACATCGCCAAGCAGATCACGAAGTACAACGAGCCGCCTTTCACCGTGAGGCGGAACGAGCATATGGATGTGATCGAGGGTTGGCGCGGGCTGCTGGAGCACGTGAAGAACGAGGGCAAGCGGGACGCGTCGGTGCAGCGCTACAAAGGGTTGGGCGAGATGAACGCCGAGCAGCTGGCGGACACGACGATGAATCCGGAGAAGCGGACCTTGCTCGAGGTGAAGGTGGAGGATCTGGTGGCTACGGATCTGATCTTCACTACCCTGATGGGTGAGGACGTGGAGAACCGGCGCAAGTTCATTGAGGACAATGCTCTGGATGTGAAGAATTTGGACGTGTAGGTGGGGGCGAGCACGCGGCTGGGAGCCGCGTGCGCCTTTGCACCGACGTGGATGTACATGAGCGACGAGCAGGTCGTTGCCGATCCCTTGGATTTGGAAGAGTCCGAGCTTCCCTCTAAACCAGCGGACTGAAGCGCTCGACACCAACGCCCAGCGCCGTTGTGGCGCTAAACTGGTGGAATATCGTATGGCCTACCTTGCTAAAGACCTGTCTCCGGAACAGCGGATTGCCATCGAGAGTCTGCTCGGGCGTAGTGTGTCGGAGCGGGAGTCGGTTACCATCCGCGCCTATGAGCCGCCCGCGACGTCCGTCCAGCGCAGGGCAGAAATCATTGCTGGCTTGGAGTCCTATTTCGCGGCTCTTGACGACGTACGTACCCCAACGGATCCTTCGGAGGCTGACGCGATCTTTGAAGACGCCATGCGTCAGACCCGCCCGAACTTTAAGTTGCACCCGTGAGAGTCGTTCTCGACACCACTATTCTGGTCCGCTCCAACGACTCTTCGACCGGCCTTGCCCGTCAACTCCTCCTTACCCTTCTAAAGGTTGGGCACACGCTTGTTGTCTCGAGTGAAATGCTGCACGAAGCGGCCAAGGTTCTTCGTTATCCACGCTTCCAAAAGTTCCTCGAGCATTTTGGCATCTCCGTGATGAGCGACGTACAGCTGATCCATCACATCCGCAGTCTGGCCTCGTAGAGAGGAACCTCCCGGTCGCTGTGCTGTTTCAGGACGTCGCCGTGCCGGTAGACCCGGAAGTAGGGATAGGTGGGAAAAACCTCCGACCGGACCATTCCCCTACGGACTTGGCAAGGCTTCAACACCTCACCAACCAAGGCGTATCCGTTGGACTCGAATTATGCCGGTATGACCCGCATGGCTTAGTGGGTCATCGAATAGATTATATAGTTGGTCGCGATCTTGATGCCCAGCGACGAGAACTTCTCGGGGTAGCGGGGGTCGTCGGCATTCTCCCAGGAGTCGCCCAAATCCATGTTGTGGCAGATGGCGACCATTAGCCGACCGTGGTCGTCATAGATGCCGCGCCATTTCGGCTCGACGCCGTCCTTCTCGTACATGCTGTGCGAATAGAGGAATTGCGCGCCGGGGACTTGGAAGCGGTTGCTCAGATCGTAGACTACGTGGAAGATGGGGTCGTCGTTGGGGATGTCGACGATGGGCCGATCGGGGAAGACCTGGCTCATGATGCGTGTGAAGCCGCGCCACTCTTGGGTGCCGTGGAAGTCGTCGCACATGAAGAAGCCGCCGCGCAGGAGGAAATCGCGGAATTTGGCGATCTCCTTCTGGTCCAGGTTCCAGTAGCCCAGCTCCACGGCGTATAGCCACGGGTAATTGAAGACGTCGTCGTCGTCGTCGAGGTCGACGGGCTGCTCCACCGACCGGACGTGGAGGCGGGTGAGGCGTCGGATGGCCTCGGAAAGATGGCGGTCCGAGCGGGGGTAGTCGATGGTCCAGTTGGCGTTCCCGTGCTTCCAGTCGGGATTGCCCCGGAAACCGTAGGTGGGGACGGCGGGGTACATCAGGCGGGCGAAGAGCCACTCGGTCTTTTCCCGGTAGTCTGGCGGGAGGGGGAAGGTCTCGTACTCGACGCCGGGGTATTCGCGGAAGGCGCGGGGCTGCGTTCGGGGCGCTGAGTCTTGCATGGCCCAGGCCGCACCGATCAACAGAAGGCAACCGAGAGGGGCGAAGATGGCCGGGCGCAGGTGCATGTGTCGGTTCAATTGGCGCGGGCGGTTTCGATCCGCTCTGCAAGCATGGCCTCGAAACGCTCCGGCAGGAAGCCCGTCATCCGGCTGGAAATGCGACCCGCTGGATCGAGGATCAGGATCGTGGGGATGGACGCGATGGTCAACTGGTGGCCGAGGCCGGCCTCGAAGTAGCTCGGGCCCTCCCATTTCATCTCTTTGAGGAAGCCGGGGACGATGGTATGGTCGTCATCCGAGTCAATCGAGAGGAACACGACGCTCGGGTCGCCCGCGTACTTCTTCTTGACGTTCTCGATCATGGGATGTTGGACGCGGCAGGGCGTACACCAGGTAGCCCAAAAATCCATGACTACAGTCTTTCCCTTCATGGCCGTGAGCGCAAGGACGCCGTGGCCGTCGACTGCCGGCAAGACGTATTCGGAGACGGTGGTGGCGAAGGTGTTGGGATCCTTCTGTTTCATGTTGGCCATGCGGACCTGTTTGGCCTGCGCGTTGCGGTCGTAGGCCTTGAGGATGGCTTCGCCCAGGCCGGTGTCGTTGCCGTGGAGCTTTGTGTAAAGGGTGCCGAGCTTTGAGCGGTCGGAAACGCGGTCAGCCTCGGTACCGCGGGCGTCTTCGCAGGTGAAAGCGTCGGCGTAGGCCTCAAAGGCTTCGGCGGTCTTGCCCGACTTTTCCAGCCAGCGGGCGAGTTCGCGGGCGGATTCGCTGCCCGGCGCGAGGGCCCAGGCCTTGGTGGCCTGCTTGACCGCCTCGTCTGGGGCTCCCATGTTGCCTACGGCACGGGCGTGGAGGACCAGTGCCCTCGACATGCCCTTGTTGACCTCGAGCGCCCATTGACCGGGGCTCATGTGGCCTTCGGCGGCACGACCCCGCGTGGTCTCCACTTCGTTTTCGTAGCGGAGGGCAAAACCGAGGGCCTTGCCGGGCGAGGCCGGGTTGGCATCTTCAAGGAGTTCGCGGGTGACGCGGTCGATCAAGGGAAGGTCGGCGTTGGCCGGGTTGGAATTGAGGAGCTTTTCGCCGTAGAGAATGATGCGGGCGTGGTCGTTGGTTTCGATGGCGGCACCGGAGAGCGCTTGTTCGATCTTTTCCTTCTGGGACGACTGGGGGTATTTCTTCAGGTGCCGTTCGAGGGCGTGGATGAAGTCGACTTGGCTGTTGCCAGCTTCCTGGACCGCTTGGTTGAGCTCGTTTTGCTCCGTCCCTTGGGCGGCGGCTAGCGTGGGTTGGGCTTGGGCCGTGGCAACGAAGGATATCAGGATGGCAGCGAGGATGTATTTCATTGGCCGACCTTTCCGCGGATGGCTTCCGTGATGGCGGCGGCGCGGGTCCGTGCCATGTGCATGTAGTTTTCGCTCTTCACGATGCGGTCGAGGAGCGGTAGGAACTGTTCGTCCGCGACGAGGCGCTTCTGGTCGCGGGCGGCCTCCATGCGCAGGATGGCGTCGTTGACCCCGAGTTTGTCGAAACGGACGGCGCGCTCCAGGTCGAAAAGGTAGCGCTCGGTTTCGGAAATGCGTTCGAACCAGTCGAGCAGGGCCTTGGCTTCGAGGTCTTCCGAGTAGTTGAAGGTCGCCTCGTGCGAAGCGCCCTTGTCTTCGTACTTGAAGGTTTTCTTGCCCATGAAGGCGACCTTGAGACCGGATTCGAGGGGCTTGACGAAGTGTTCGAGCTTGTCGGCGAGTTCAAATATGGCCGCGGTGTCTGCAGCACCGATCTTGAATTTGACGGGGTTCTCGCCCTTGGGCTCGTCGTTGTAATACGCGTCGCCATCCTTGTCGACCGCAATCTCGACGTAGGCGGGAACGCTGTTCGGGAAAACCTTGGTGAAGGTGATGCGTGGGCCTTCGGCGGAGGCTGTAGCGGCAAACAGGATGAAGGCGAGGGCTGTTTTCATGCGTTCGCCTTCCGCTGTTGCAGGGCGAGCATGGGCAAATGCGTGGCGTGGCAGATGGCGATGGCTAGGGCATCGCTGGCGTCCTCGGACTTGACCGGCTCCGAGAGCTTCAAGATGGACGCGACCATTTGCTGCACCTGCGATTTTTCAGCGCGACCGTAACCGACGACGCTCATTTTCACCTCCAGCGGCGAGTACTCGGCGAATCCAACCGCCGCTTCCGCGACGGTCAACAGCGCCACGCCGCGAACATGCGACAACTTCAGGGCGCTGCGGGCGTTGACGGAGAAGAAGACCTCCTCGACGGCCGCGAAGTCCGGGCGGTAGTCCAAGAAAAGGGTCCGGAGTCCGCCCGCAATGTTCAGAAGGCGCTTTTCCAGCGGATCCTTCGTGGACGACGTGATGCAACCGTGGGTTACGAGGCGGTGGGACCGACCGTCGGAGTCGATCACCCCGTAGCCAGTGCGTTCCGTCCCGCAATCGATTCCTAGGACGCGCTTGGGGTCCATTTGTTAGCGCCTTCAATACAACGCCGCTTGGAAAGTCGGCTTGCAGCCAAGAATGGCTGCCCTACAAGTTAGGACTCGGTGTCGTCGGTGATTTCGTAGTCGGAGTAGACGCTCTGCACGTCGTCGTGATCTTCGAGAGCGTCGTTCAAACGGAGCATGCCCGCCGCGTTCTTGCCTTCGAGGGGCACGAGGTTCTTCGGGACCATGGCCATCGCCTCGGCGGCAAGGGTCTCAAGACCGGCCTGCTTGATTGCTGCCAGCACCGCGTCGTGGGCGCTGACGTCAGAGAGAACTTCCCAGCTGTCGCCGGAATCCTTCATGTCCTCGGCACCGGCGTCGAGCACGATGCCCATCAGCTTGTCTTCGTCGATCAGTTCCTTGTCGATGACAATCTGGCTGCGGCGGTCGAACTTCCACGCCACGCTGCCCTGTTCGCCGAGGTTGCCGCCCTGCTTGCCGAACATGTGCCGGATTTCGGCCACCGTGCGGTTGCGGTTGTCGGTAGCCACCATCACGAGGACGGAAGCGCCGCCCGGACCGTAGCCTTCAAACATGATTTCGTCGATCTGGCCGCCCTCGAGTTCACCGGTGCCGCGCATGATCGCCTTCTTGATGTTGTCGGCGGGCATCGAAACGCCTTTGGCGGCTACGATGGCGGTGCGGAGGCGGGGGTTGCCGTCGGGATCGCCGCCGGAACGGGCCGCGATCTGGATTTCTTTGATGAGCCGGGTGAAGATCTTGCCGCGCTTGGCGTCGGTTGCGGCCTTCTTATGCTTGATCGTCGCCCACTTTGAGTGCCCTGACATGGTTCTGGTTCAGACTCTTTTCCTACGAGATACTCGATCCCACAGGATACCAAACCAGACAGACTTGTCGATTCCGCCGACAGGGTGCGCCCTGACATGGCCTGTTCCAGCCAATGTTCCACGACGGCCGACGCCGCGCACATTTCTGGATCGATGTCGGATTTGGGCGCGGACGCGACTCGCTACGCGGGGGCGACCGGTCCCGGTCGCGCAGACACCAGCGGGCGGTAAACTAATCCATTCATGCAGGCCGACCATATTTCCCGAGTTGTTTTCGAATACGCGGGCCGCATTGGCGCGGCCCGCGACACCCACGACTTCTTGAAGCTCAACGCCGACATGGCGCGCGACCTCGTCGGGGCTGACCGGTGCAGCGTCTGGCTTGTCGATCGGAAGCGCGAACAGCTCTGGACGACTGTCGCGCATGGCGTCGACGAGATTCGGATTCCGATGGGGACTGGCATCGTCGGGGCGACCGTTTCCGGTGACGAGACGATCTTGGTCAACGACACCGAAAACGATCCGCGTTTCATGAAGAACGCGGCTGGCGGGTACCAGACGAAATCTCTGCTTTCGATTCCGCTGCGGGGGTCGGACGGGGTGGTGATCGGGGTCCTGCAGGCACTCAACAAGCCGGACGGGTTCCTGCCGGAAGACTCGGAATTGCTGGGTCTGGCGGCGGCGTACGCGGCCAATTCGCTGGAAGCCCAGCGCAACCGCGAGGCTGCGGAGGGGGCCCGGCTGCTGCAGAAGGAAATCGACATCGCGTCGAACGTGCAGAGGAAGCTGTTTCCGCAGGTCTTGCCGAAGGTTGACGGCCTCGACTACGCGGCGTTCTGCCGGCCGGCGAAGGGCGTTGGCGGGGACTATTACGACTTCATCGCGATGCCGGACGGTGGCATGATCCTCACCCTGGGTGATGTTTCGGGCAAGGGCATCGCGGCTGCCGTGCTTATGGCGAGCATCCAAGCGTCGATCCGGGCCAAGGTGGTGGAGCCTCCGGCGTCGCTAGCGAACCTCATCGATGGTTTCAACAAGGCGATCTACTCGTTCTCGACTTCGGACAAGTATTCGACTTTGTTCGTGGCCCAGGTGGATTCCACGGGACGAAAGGTGCGGTATGTCACCGCAGGCCAGGAGCCGCCTGTGCTGCTGCGCGCGAATGGCTCCGTGGAGTCGTTGAGTATTGGCGGGATGCCCGTCGGGCTCGTGCCGTTCGCGAAGTATGAACAGGGCGAAGTGGAGTTGGGTGTCGGCGATGTGATCCTGATTTGTTCAGACGGGGTGACCGAGGCGATGAATCCCGACGAGGAGATGCTGGACGGCGAGGCCGTGGAACAACTGGTTCGGGACCACGCAGCGCTCTCTGCGAACGAAGTCACTCTGAAGGTAATCGAGGCGGTCGACAGGTTCGCGAACGGGGCCCCGCAGTCGGACGACATTACGATTACGGTCTTGCGGGCGGTTTGACGCTAGTTTTCGGACGGTCTTTCGACGTGGTCGACCACGACACTCTCTATCTGGCCTTTGCCTACGGTCAGTTTCAGCCCGAGTTGGTCCTGCACTGCCGTGAAGATGGAGGGGGTGGCGGAATCAGCTGTCTCGTCGCGCGACCATCTCAGAGCCAACTCGTACTCGCCGCTTAGCCCGGTGCGATCCAGCACGGGGCGTCCCGTTTGCCGTTGCAGCGCGCCCGCCAGTCCGGACATTGTGACTCGCGACGCCGTCAGAGTGCCGTCAGCCCCTAGGAAGTTGGTGCTCATGGAAGGTTGGCCGACGGTTTGGGAAGCCTTCAGTTTGGGCCCGCTCTTGGCGACGTCCAGCTAGTACACCGGCGCATCCTTCGTCACGCGGTGAAACCGCAGCCGGAATCGGTCTCGGAGCAGGGAGAGCATGAGTTGAGGCAATTGTTCGGGCAGGATTCCATCCACGCCTTCGACTTTGGCGTCGATATCGTATGTTTCCGAATCGACCCAGGAATCACCACCGGTGTGATCCGCGGGGCTGAAGGCAATCCGCATCATGGTGCGGACATTCACATTGCTGCCGACAAACCGACCGCCCGGGAGAATCTTGCGGTCTGAGCTATCGCCACTCCCGCGATGTGGTTTGATGGAGACGATGATGAATGCCTGCGCTGCCTGGGCATGAACGACGACCGGCTGTGAGGCGAACGCCAAGGTCAAAAGGACGGCAATCACGGGCGATCGTTTTCGGTGCATCTGCTCTTGGAATACGTCTGCAGACGCTGTTCGTTCGCAGCAAAACGCTGTCCCGGCAGCTCCCGACGGATTGAACCGGATCGCAGGCGGCTTCAGTGGTCGCCGCACTGCTAAAATAGGGTTTCCCCAATGAAAGCTGGCGTCGTCGTTTTCCCCGGCAGTAATTGCGACCATGATGCATGGTTCGCAATCAACGAGAACCTGAAGGGAAACGCCAAATTCATCTGGCACGACTCGCCCGACTTGGGCGATGTTGACGCCGTCATCCTCCCCGGCGGCTTCTCCTACGGCGACTACCTGCGCTGCGGTGCCATCGCCCGCTTCTCGCCCGTCATGGCGGCGGTAAAGAAGTTCGCGGCCGACGGCGGCCTCGTCATCGGCGTGTGCAACGGCTTCCAAATCCTTGTTGAAGCCGGCCTTCTTCCTGGGGCGCTGCTGCGTAACCAGGACCTCCGCTTCATCTGCAAGGAAGTGCGGCTGCGGACGGAAACCTCGAATTCCCCGTTCACTTCGCTGGTCCCCCAAGGCTCCATTCTGAGGATTCCGATCGCGCACGGCGACGGCTGCTACTTTGCCGACGACCGCACCCTGGACGAACTCGAGGCCGAAGACCGCGTCGCGTTCCGCTACCTCGACAATCCGAATGGCTCCAAGCGAGACATCGCGGGCATCTTGAACAAGGAGCGCAACGTGCTCGGCATGATGCCGCACCCGGAGCGCGCTTGCGACCCGCTGATGGGCTCCACCGACGGACTCGGCATCTTCCAGTCCATTCTGGCAAACATCCCGGTACTCTCCAAATGAAAATCACCCCGGAGCTGATCAAAAAGCACCAGCTCACACAGGGCGAGTTCGACAAGATCGTCTCGCTGCTCGGGCGCGAGCCCAGCTACACCGAGCTCGGCGTGTTCAGTGTCATGTGGAGCGAACACTGCTCCTACAAGAGCTCCCGCATCCATCTGCGCAAGCTGCCCAACGAGGGCAAATACGTCGTGCAAGGGCCGGGCGAGAACGCCGGCGTGATCGGCATCGGCGGTGATTGGGTGGTGGCGTTCAAGATCGAATCCCATAACCATCCCAGCTACATCGAGCCGTTCCAAGGAGCGGCCACGGGCGTTGGCGGCATCCTGCGCGACATCTTCACGATGGGCGCGCGGCCCATCGCGGTGCTCGATTCGCTGCGCTTCGGCGAGCCGAATCCGAAAAACATGCGGATTCTGGCCGGCGTGGTCTCCGGCATTTCCCACTACGGCAACTGCTTCGGCGTGCCGACGGTCGGCGGCGAGTGCAAGTTCGACGATTCCTACGCCGGAAACCCGCTGGTGAACGTGTTCGCGCTCGGCGTCTGCAAGAAGGACGAGATTTTCTACGCCAAGGCGAGCGGCATCGGCAATCCGGTGATTTACGTCGGGGCGAAGACCGGGCGAGACGGGATCCACGGCGCGTCGATGGCCTCGGCCGAGTTCGATGAGAAGTCCATGGAGAAGCGGCCGAACGTCCAAGTCGGCGACCCGTTCATGGAAAAGCTGCTGCTGGAAGCCTGCATCGAGGCCATGCAGACAGGTGCCATCGTCGCGATCCAGGACATGGGCGCGGCGGGTCTGACTTCGTCGTCATGCGAGATGGGCAGCCGCGGCGGGGTGGGCATCGACATTGACCTCGACAAGGTTCCGCAGCGCGAAAAAGGCATGACCGCCTACGAGATGCTGCTTTCGGAATCCCAGGAGCGCATGCTGCTGGTGGCCGAAAAAGGGCGCGAGGAGGAAGTCTTCCACGTTTTCCGCAAGTGGGGGCTGGATGCGGTGACCATCGGCGTCGTCACCGAGGACGGCATCCTGCGGATCCGGCACCAAGGGCGGATCGAGGCGGAGATCCCGAATCCCGCACTGGCCGACGAGGCTCCGAAGTACGACCGTCCGCACAACGCGGCACCGTACCGGAAATTTCCCATGGAGGGTCCGGCGGAGATCGTGGAGGTGGATTGCAATGCGGCCTTGTTGAAACTGGTGGGGTCGCCCGATCTTTGCTCGAAGCGCTGGATTTGGGAGCAGTACGATTACCAAGTCCGCACCAACACGCTGGCCGGACCGGGTTCCGACGCGGCGGTTGTGCGGGTGAAGGGCACGGACACCTCGATTGCCATGTCGCTGGACGGCAACGGGCGCTACTGCGCGCTCGATCCGCGCGAAGGCACCAAGCTGATGGTGGCCGAATGCTGCCGGAACTTGGCGACCACGGGGGCGGTTCCGGTGGCGGCGACGAACAACCTGAATTTCGGCAATCCCGAACGCCCGGAAATTATGGCGCAGCTGGTGGAGTCGATCGAAGGCATGGCCGAGGCCTGCCGGCATTTCGAATCGCCCATCACAGGCGGCAACGTCAGCCTGTACAACGAAACTTTGGGCGAGGCGATCCTGCCGACCCCTGTCCTCGGCATCGTCGGACTGATGAAGACAGCGGCCCCGGTGCCGTCGGCATTCCGGGAAGAAGGCCTGAGCGTCGTTCTGCTGGGCGGTTTTGGGACGACTGACGCGACGCGTTTCGGGTCCACCGAATACGCCAAGGTCCTACTGGGACAGACTTGGGGACTACCTCCAGCCCTCGACATGGACTACGAGTTGAGCGTGCACAACGCGATGCGGGCGGTTGCGGCGGAAGGCTTGGCCGGGTCGGCACACGATTTGGGCGACGGCGGGCTGGCGGTTGCGCTCGCGGAATGCAGCTACGGCGGCATCGGCGCGGCGGTGGCGATTCCCGACGGGCGCGCCGATTTCTCACTCTTCCATGAAGGTCCCTCGCGGATCTTGGTTTCGACGAAGGTCCCGGAGCGCGTGCTGGAACTGGCCCGCGAAAACGGCGTGGAGGCGGTCGTGATTGGCGCTACAATGAAGGCTCGGCTACAAATCCAAAACGGAATGCGCAGTTTGATCGACATCCCCGTCGCCGATCTCTCGAATACCTTCGAGAGTGCCCTGCCGAACCTCATCCACACCACCAACCATGCATGATGCCCTGCTAGACGCGGAAGACGTGTTCGACAAACTGCACGAGGAGTGCGGCGTAGTTGCCATCCACGGCCACCCGGAAGCTTCCAAGCTGGCCTACTATTCGCTCTATACGCTACAGCACCGCGGCCAAGAGAGCGCGGGCGTATCCACCTGGGACGGGAAGACCATCCACACCCAGAAGAAGATGGGCCATGTTTCGGACATCTTCACGCCGGAGGTAATCGGCAAGCTGCCCGGGTCTTTGGCGATCGGGCACACCCGGTATTCCACCACAGGCGACACGGTGGCGCTCAACGCGCAGCCGTTCTCGGTCCACTGCAACAAGGGCCTGATTGCGGTCGCGCACAACGGCAACATCACCAACGCGACAGAGCTCCGGAAAGAGCTGGAGGACCGCGGCTCGATCTTCCAAGCGTCCAGCGACACCGAAGTCGTCCTGCACTTGGTGGCAAATTCGCGGGAAAAGACTCTTGCCGGTGCCTTGCGCGAGGCGCTCCTGCAGTTGGAAGGCGCGTTTTCCTTAGTGTTCTTGGCCCAGGACCGCATCATCGTGGCCCGAGACCCGTACGGGTTCCGTCCGCTCGCGATGGGTTGGCTGGAAGTGCCGGGCAAGCCGTCGGCCTACGTGTTCGCGTCCGAAACCTGCGCGTTCGACCTGCTGGGCGCGGTGTATTTGAACGACGTGCAGCCGGGCGAGATGGTGATCGTGGGTCCCGAGGGCGTGACACGCGAGCGCTACACCACCGAAAAACCCAGGTCACAGTGCGTCTTCGAGCATGTGTACTTCGCGCGGCCGGACTCGCTGGTGTTTGGGCGGCCTGTGCAGACGTCGCGGGAGATGATGGGCGTGCTGCTGGCGCGGGAAGCCCCGGCGGACGCAGACATCGTGGTTCCGGTGCCGGATTCGGGCAACACCGCGGCGTTGGGGTATTCGGCGGAATCGGGCTTGCCGTATCGCCAGGCGCTGATCCGCAACCACTACGTGGGCCGGACGTTTATCGAGCCCTCGCAGGCGATCCGCGACTTCGGGGTTAAGCTCAAGCTGAACCCGATCCGCGCGCTATTGGAAGGCAAGAAGGTGGTGCTGGTGGACGATTCCATCGTGCGCGGGACCACTAGCCGCAAGATCGTGCGCATGGTGAGGAACGCGGGGGCGCGGGAAGTTCACCTGCGGATTTCGTGTCCGCCGACCATCTCGCCGTGCTTCTACGGGGTGGACACGCCGAACAAGAGCGAGTTGATCGCGGCGAACAGCGGGATCGAGGAGATCCGCCGGTTCATCGAGGCCGATTCGCTGGCGTACCTGTCGATGCCCGGGCTGAACCGCGCGGTTTCCGACACCAAGGGCGAATACTGCTACGCGTGTTACACCGGCGACTATCCGACCGACTTCGTCAACATCGACCAATTGGTAAGGGCTGGAAAAAAAGCCGGCGTCTAGCGGGCTTCCGCCACCATCAAGGCAATTGCCCCGAGCGCCACAGGAATGGCGTGAGGGAGGCGCAGTCCTTCCGTGGCGCGGACGTCCAACTCGGGGCTGGATTTGTGCGGGGCCCGGAAGTGGGCCAGCTCGCGCACAATCCACGCCACGTTGAACAGCGTCTTTCCTACTCGGCCCTTCACCGCGACCAATCCGAGGCCCACCACACCCCCCGCGACCGACGCATACAGGAACAGCCAGAAACAGTTGGCTGGACCGACAATGGCTCCCGCTGCGGCTAGAAGCTTGACGTCCCCGGCACCGCGCGCGCGGAGAATGTAGAGCGGTAGGTACAGGGCGAAGCCGGTGCCAAGGCCTTCCAGGCCCGCCAGCCAACCCGCGCCCTCCGGTGCCAAGGCGTTCCACAAGAGGCCCGCGAGGGCTGCGCAAAGACATAGCCAATTCGGGATCCGGCGCGAGCGGAGGTCCCACACCACGGCCAAGCCGCACAGCAGAATCAGCAGTGCTTGGGCCTCGACCGGCAAGTGTGCGACGCGGGGAATCGACAACGTGCCCCTGCTACGCCGCGCCCATGTAACGCAGCACGTTCGCGGCTGCGCCAACAATCTCGATTTCCGGGCTCGCCGGCACCACCTCGAAAATGCTGCCCTGTAGCGGCGACATCGTCACCATCTCGTGCAGATATTGGTTTAGGAGGCCGATCTTCACAAAGCGCGAGTTCGGACCCGAAAGGAAGAACCGCCCCGCGCCGTCGAGGTGGATGCTGGTAGCCGACGCGGCGGCAATCGCGCGGTGCCAGAGCTTTTCAAAATCGGCGCAGCGCTGGTTGCCTTCGGCGGCGTTGGCGAACACCTCGTCGGGCTCCAAGTCCAGAAAACGGAGGCGCATGGAGCGGTTGCCGACGATGCCCTCCAAATGCCCCTTGCCGCCGCAGCCGCAGAAGCTCTCCTTGGGGTCGAGCGAAACGGTGGTGTGTCCGCCTTCCCAAATGCCGTCCCCCATGGGGTAGCGGCCGAAACCGACGCCGTTGCCCAGCGTCCAGACGCGGGTGACCCGCTCGGTACGTCCCCGCGTGGTGGCGAGGCCGGCTGCGACGGCGTCAGCGTCATTGCACACGCGCACCGGAATCCGCAGCCCGATGCCTGCAAGGGCGGAAGCCACCGCGTTGGCGATGTGCGCCCCCTTCACTTGCTTGAGGTTGGGCGAATCCTCGACGATGCCGTTGCGGATGATGCCGGGGAAACCGAGGCCCAAGCCCATCGGATCGCGCCCGGTTTCGTGGCAAAGTTCGGCGACCATTGCGGCGATGGTCTCGGCGATGGCCTCCACGGGCATGGTGGGCAGGCCCAGCGGGAGGATGCCGTCCTCGCTGACCTCGGTCTCAGCGTCCGACGGCGGGAAGACGCGGATGGTGGAAGCCAAGCGGCTGTCCTGAACAAATCCTGCCACGATGTTGCCGGCTGCTACGACGCCGACGATGTCTTGACTCATATTTCCTCCCACTGGGGTGCTAGAAACGACTGAGTTTGTTGAGCCCGTTGAACGCGGCGGCCTTGTAGCACTCCGCCAGCGTCGGGTAGTTGAATACGGTGTCGACGAAATAATCGACCGGACCGCCCAGGATCATGACAGCTTGGCCGATGTGGAGCAGTTCGCTGGCACCTTCCCCAATGATATGCACACCGAGGATCTTGTGGGTTTCGCGGTGGAAGATCAGTTTCAGGCGGCCGGTAGTGTCGCCGCGGATCTGCCCGCGCGCGATTTCGCGGTAGTAGGCGACGCCGACTTCGTAGGGGACATCGTCCTCGGTCAGCTGTTCCTCGGTCTTGCCGATGAAGGAGATTTCGGGGATCGTGTAGATGCCGTAGGGATAGTTTTCGGGATTGGAATGCAGCGGGATGCCGAAGGCGCGCCCGGCGGCGATCCGGCCCTGCTCCATGGAGACGGAGGCGAGGCTGGGGAAGCCGATGACGTCGCCGACGGCGAAGATGTTGGGCTGCTTGGTGCGGAAGTCGGCATCCACCGTGATGCGGCCGCGGTTGTCGGCCTCGATTCCGGCGGCAGCGAGGTTCAATTCGTCCACGTTGCCGGAGCGGCCAACGGCGTAGAGCAGGGCGTCGCCCGAAATTTTCTTCTTGCTCATCAGGTTGGCCACGACCGAGCCGCCCGATTCCTCCACGCTCTCCACTTCTTCGTTGAGGCGGAGCGTGACGCGGCTGTCGCGCAGGTGGTAGGAAAGCGCTTCGACCATCTCGGCGTCGGCGAACTCCAAGAGCCGGGGGCGTTTCTCGACGAGGATGACGCGCACGCCGAGGGTCGCGAACATGCACGTATACTCGACGCCGATGACGCCGCCGCCGACCACGATCAGGGTGCGGGGGATGTTGGGCATCGACAGGATCTGGTCGCTGTTGATGATGGTGGTGCCGTTGATTGGTACGCGGGCAGAGGCGGCGGGCTTGGTGCCGGTGCCGATGATGACGAACGGGGCCTCGATCTCGGTGCGGCCGCGCGAGTTCTCGACCGCGACGTGGGTGGGGTCAATGAAGCTGGCGACGCCGGACAGCATGTCGATGTTGTTGCGCGACAGCTGGGCTTGGGTGACGTCAATCTCCGTCTTGATGACGTGCTGGACCCGGAACGAGAGGTCCGCCATCGAGATCTTGTCCTTGACACGATAGTTCATGCCATAGACGGACTGGTACATGTACCCCGAAAGGTGCAGAACCGCCTCGCGCATGGTCTTACTGGGGATGGTGCCGGTGTTGATGCAGGCACCTCCGATCACTTCCCTTCGTTCCACTAGGGCAACGTGCTTTCCGGCCTTGGCGGCTTGGATCGCGGCTCTCTGTCCGGCGGGGCCGGAACCGATGACGATGAGGTCGTATTTTTGCATCCGGGGGGCTAACCTATTTTCCTACATCTACTTATCGTGGGTATGACAAAAAAACTTTATGGTGAGGATTCGCACTTTCGGCCCCTAGGGACCGGGTCCGGGCCAATGCGGCTTGACAGGGCGGCCCGCCACGGGGGACATTGGAGTGTGGGCTTGTGTTTCCAGATTGCCGGTGTCGACAAACGTGGCCCGGCAAGGATTGCGGTGGCCGTAGCGCTTCTCGCATCCACATGCATCCTGGCGCAACAACCCGTGGTCCAGCAGCCGCCTCCGGCAGCGGCCCCGGGCAGCGCTGCGGCATCGCCGACAAGCACGCCTCAGGACGAGGGCACGCCGACCGACCCCCGAACCCGGACAGAACGGAAACTGCCGGTGGAGCGCCAACTTTCACCCTTGGAAGAGCGTGAGCGGCAGATCCGGATGCTCGACCTGAAAGACCGTGCCGACCCGCGCTTCCGGACACCGGCGGACCGTCAGGACGGAACGGGAAAGCCGCCACCCGCCCCCGCTCCAACGCTGCGGTTTCCAGAACCGGTGCCAGGCGCGGGTGCGCCGACGACCGGAACCACCCGCCCCCAGGCCCAAGGTGCCCAAACGGGGACTGACGAAGGCCCCAAAGTTGTGTCGGGTGACGCCGAATTGCCTGCCGCGGCGGACTACACGGGGCCGGCCGTCCTGACCCGGAACTACACCTTGTCCCGAAACGTCGGCCCCCAGGCGATCAAGTGGCATTGGAGCGTAGGGTACACGGAAATCTTCGACACAGCGGCAAACGGAAACACGGTTCCGAACCCGCTCGTGGCTGGTACCGCAACACCGCCGACCGGGGCTCCAACGACCCCTGCCGCGACAGGAGGCTCCCAGGGACGAACGCTTACCTGGACCGTCAGTACCATGCATCGCTGGAAGCGCGACCTGCTCTCTGTCAACTACAACGGGTCCAACACCAACTACTCGGCTGCCAGCAGCTACAGCGGCACCAACCAGGGTCTGAGTTCGAAGTATGCAAGGATCCTGTCGAGCCGACTCTCGTTGGGCGTCGACAGCTCGGCCCAGATCGTGTCGCGCTCGAGTTCCCTCGACAATGCCTTGGCGCATTCAACTACCTCCATTGCGGACCTCAATCTAGCGATCAGCCCGGTTACCCAGCTCGGCGACCAGGGCACCCATTTGATCAGTATTCAGACCAACCTCTCCTGGCGCCAATCCTCCAGGCTGTCGTTGAGCATAGGAAGTGCGTACGTCGGCATCCGGAACACGGGCTTGACGTCCCTCGGCATTTCGGGCCTGACCCAGCAGTTCGATTTGAATTACCGCATGGACAGAACCACTACCGTTGGGGCGTACTACTCGCATTCGGGGTACATGTATTCCCATCGGTTGAACGTGTCGGACAACAATACCGCAGGGGGGATATTCTCCTGGGCGCCGTCGAAGTCCTTGGAGGTCTCGCTGCGCGGGGGTATCACGGTTTCCCAGAGCGAGTCCCTGCAACTGGTTGTGGTGAATCCAGCCTTCGCGATACTGATCGGAAGAGGTTCGGGAATCTCTGACTTCTACCGGGTTACCGCCATACCGGATGTTTCGGCCCAAGTCAGCCGTCGCTTCGCGAGGGGACGCACCATGCGTATCGCTTTCACCGAAGGTGTGGTGCCGGGTACCAACAACGGCACGACCTCGACAATGAAGGCCATGGTTGGCAGCTACACGGCGAGCGTGTTCCGGAGCTACAACCTCTCATTGGACGCGGGGTGGAACTCCATAGACGCCGTCACTGCCGGGGTACAGAACAACCTGTCGAACAGCAGCAAGTTTATCGGAAGCTCCGTGACGCGCAACTTCAGGCACGGCGTCGGTTCCACCTTCGGCGTCGACTACAGATGGCTGTTGTTGCCCGGCACCGCGGTCTCCACCACCCAATTCCGGGTGACATACGGCGTCACCTGGGGACCGGGCGAGGGCAAGCTCTGGTAGCTGGCGGTTACGGGCGTCCCGGCGTGGTGATCACCACGGCCTCCGCCCCCGCCTCCCCGACACCTCGGTAACTGTGCGGTTCCGACGAATCGAAGAAGACACTGTCCCCTTTGACTAGTTCGTGGTCCTGGCCATGGCACTGGATCACCATTTCGCCCCGCGTCACGTAGAGGAACTCGAAGCCTTCGTGCGTGTGGGGCTGGGTTTCCGCAGCCGTCCGGAGCGGAAACACAGCGAGGTAGGCCTGAAGGTTCTTTTGCTGGGCTGAGAAGGCTAGGCATTCGAAATACCACGACGGCAAGGGCGAGTCCGGGCGGTCCGGGAATTGAATCCGCTCCCCTTGACGAACGACGGTGAAGGCCCGGCGGCGGCTTTCGTCGTCGAAGAAGAAGTCGAGGCCCACGTCGAAGACCATCGCGATGCGTGCCAACGTGGGCAGAGTCGGCACCATCTTGCCGGTTTCGAGCTGCGACAGCATCGAGGCTGAAAGCCCCGTGTGTTTGCCCAAGTCCACCAGGGCTATCTTCTTGCGCAGCCGCAGCCGCCGAAGCTTGCTCCCAATCCCGTAGGTCGAGAGCATCCGTTGGATGGTCTGCTCGCTCGTCTCCCCCATTTCGAAATCGATATTAGCAGGACTGAACATGTGGCGTTGAATTGTCTCTCAGGATGAAAGGACTTTCATCCTGAGTGAATGTTTGGGTCTGGATCGCGTTATCCTCGGATCAGGAACATTTCATAGGACTGAAAAACCAGTATGCCGATGCAAAAGAGTTTCGAGACGCCGCTTGCCCAAATGGACGAGATCGAGTTGGTGGGGTTGGCCCAGCAGGGCCGCAGGGACGCGTTTTCGGAGCTCACCCGGCGCAATTACCGGATGTCGATGAAGATGGCGATGTCGATTCTGCGGGACAAGGAATCGGCCGAGGACGAGGTGCAGAACGCCTGGTGGAAGGCCTTCGAGCACATCGGGCAGTTTCACGTCACGGCGAAATTCTCCACTTGGGTGACGCGGATCGTGGTGAACCAGTGCCTGATGCGGTTGCGCCGACAACGCCGCGCGCAGTTCCTCTATTTGGACGAGGTCCGTGTCGGCGAGGACCGCATGGTGTTGGAACTGGCCGACGGGGAGGCGACGCCGGAGTCGCAGTTTGGCACCAGCGAGGTTGCCGCGGTCCTGTCGCGAGAAATCGGTAGAATCCCCCCGCTGCTGCGCCACGTTTTCACGCTGCGGGATGTGGACGAACTGCCGATGCCGGAAGTGGCGGACAGGCTCGGGATTTCGATCGCGGCGGCCAAGAGCCGCTTGCTGCGGGCGCGGGCGGAGCTTCGGCTGAGGCTGGAGAAGCACTGCGGGGAGCGCGGGGTGGCCACGTTGACGGAATCGATGGTCGGGAGCCGGGGGCATCGGTTATTGGGCCTTTCGAACGGGGCCAGAGTCTGCTAGACTGAAAGAACGCGTGGCGCTATCGTCTAACGGTTAGGACGGAGCCCTCTCAAGGCTTAAATACGGGTTCGATTCCCGTTAGCGCTACCAACTGTTTCCATCCACCCGTTTTGGCTTGCTGGAGACATTGCCGTTTGTCCCCTCTCCCATTCAGTCCTTAGTCTGATCCGACAGTTCCCCGCCACCATTGGCTCCGAACCTGGACGGAGCAATAATCCGCAATTTCCAAAGAGAAAAATGCGGTCATGGACGCACTATCCACATAGAGCGAGCCATTCCATGACCGAACCCGTACCACCCCTACGATTCCTCCATTCGGACTCCACGATGAACCGCTGGAAACTGGAGCACTTTCGCCGACTGTCCAGCGCGGAGCTTAAAGTCTCACTTCTGCCGGGCCAGCCGGGTGCCCTCAAGGCGCGACCGGACGGCGTATTGCTCGACGGACACCATCGACTCCATGTGCTCGCCGAACGAGGTGAAAACATCGAGCTGCTTCCCCGCGAGATAATGGAGCGAGACGAATGAAACCCGACTTGTATTGGATACGGGGTCCGTGGCAAGGCAGCTTGGCGGTTGTCGCGCGGCCAAGGGGAGGAGATTGGCTTGTC
The DNA here is from genome assembly GCA_903907865.1 of uncultured Acidobacteriia bacterium. Taxonomy (GTDB): domain Bacteria; phylum Acidobacteriota; class Terriglobia; order Bryobacterales; family Bryobacteraceae; genus BOG-234. Next base: position 48,605 of record CAIVPR010000078.1, on the reverse strand, counting down.
GACGAAGCCGCCGGGTGGCGCGCTGCCGGCTTGGATGTCGTAGTGTCCCTTTTGGAGGCTGACGAGGCCGCTTCCCTGGACTTGGAACGGGAACGGTTCGCCGCCGAGTCGAACGGCATTGCGTTCATCTCGTTTCCGATACCGGACCGCAGCACCCCCAACTCGCTGCCCGATGCGCTTCGCCTATTCGAAGCCTTGGTACGACTTCTGGAGCGCGGGAAGAACGTCGCGGTTCACTGTCGCCAAGGGGTTGGGCGGTCTGGGATCGTCGCGGCGGGAACCCTCGTGGCCTCCGGGGTGCAGCTTGACCGCGCCCTCCAACTAGTGGGCACAGCGCGCGGTGTGACTATTCCCGAAACGCCGGGTCAACTGAAGTGGCTGGAGCAGTTGCCCGCCGAGATGCCGCTCCTTACGGCTTCGGCGGCTTGAGCACCAGCCCGTTTTCACCGCCGCAAAATCTGCCCAGGTCGCGCCCCTGTGTGCCGACCCTTCTCCAACACCAGCACCCCATTCACGAACACATACTCCACCCCGACCGCATACTGCCGCGGTTTCTCGTACGTCGCCTTGTCGATGATCGTCTTCGGATCGAACACGGTTACGTCCGCCGCCATCCCCGGTCGCAGTATCCCCCGGTCCCACAGTCGGAGCTTTCCAGCGTTCGCCGACGTCATCTTGCGTACAGCGTCCTCCAGCCCCAGCACCTTCTCGTCGCGCACGTAGCGGCCCAGAATCCGGGGGAAGGTTCCGAAATAACGCGGGTGCGGCTGACCGCCCGAGAGATCGTCCTCCGAAATCGCGCTGCCGTCGGATCCGATCGACGCGAAAGGCTGTGTGAGGGCGTACCTCATATCGTTCTCGTCGTGGTGGAAGTAGACCGTGGGGATCGAGCCGCCGTTGTCGACGAGCACCTTGAACAGGACATCCAGCGGATCACCGCCCAGAGTCTGAATCACTTCGCTCATCCGCTTGCCTTCAAATTTCTTGTACGCCGGGTTCGACATCGACACCAGCAGCATGCCCTCCCAACTCCCGGTCGCAGTGTAGTGGTTGTACCAGGTGACCCCGGTGGTCCCGGTTCCGGGGATGCCGTGCTCGATCTCGTCGCGCAGCCGCCCGCGCAGCGCCGGGTCCTGCAGGCGCGCGATCAAGGCCTTGGCCCCGCCCTCGTGCGCCCATGGCGGGATGATGGTGGCCAGATTGTTCTGTCCGGCGCGGTAGGGGTAGACGTTCACGGTGACGTCCTGCCCGTTGTCGCGAGCCTGCCGGATCAGGGACACTAGTTCCGGCATCTGTCCCCACAGCTTGCGGTCGGCCAGTTTCAAGTGGATGATGTCGACGGGCACGCCCGCTTCGCGCCCGATGCGGATCGCCTCCGCCACCGATTCGAAAACGCCCTGACCCTCGGTGCGCATGTGGGTCGAATAGATGCCGCCGTACGGGGCCGCCGCCTTGCACAAAGTAACCAGCGTCGCGGTGTCGATCCACGATCCCGGAGGTCCGCTGAGCGAACTCGCCACTCCCAACGCCCCCTGCTCCATCGACTCGCGCACGATCTGCTGCATCTTCGCCAGTTCCGCAGCGGTCGGCGGACCGGGCTTTTCGCCCCGAACGTTGGTCCAAATCTGGCTCGACCCGACGTAGGTGCCGATGTTGGTGGAAATTCCCTGCTTCATCAGAACTGCGAAGTAGCCCTTGAAGTCGGTCCAGCCGCGGGAGCCGTTGTCGGGCGCGGCGGACCCGCCTTCGCCGAAGATCATCGATGTGACGCCCTGCCGGATCATGCTCTGCCCGTTGCCGTCGGCGACGATGGTGTAGTCGGAGTGGTTGTGGAGATCGATGAAACCGGGGGAAATGACGAGGCCCTTCGCGTCGATGGTGCGCTTGCCCGTGGCCTTCAGCAGGTTGCCCATGGCGGCGATGCGCCCGCCGCTGAGCGCGACATCGCCGAGGAACCCGGCATTGCCTGTGCCGTCGACGATCCAGCCGTTACGGATCAGGACGTCGTACTGTTGGCCGAACGCCGTCGCCGCGATGAGAAAAAACAGAGCCCGTTTCATTAAACGCGATTTTCTCACGTGCTATGAGAGGTCGAGGACTTGGAGGTCGGGGACGGACGCGTCGAACTTCAGTGGTTGGATTCCCCGCCGGCGGTACCATGACAATCCGAGCGCAACCACCGCGCCGACGACGAAAACCGCGGCCTTGCCAGGGGAGGCTTCGAAGGATGTCTCCACCTCGGCTAGTCGGAAACCGTAGTTCGTGAAGCCGTATAGATAGACGGCGGCAAGGACCGCCAAGTTGAAAGCGCCCGGGAAGTAGGCGCAGGTGAACGGGACGTATTCGAACCTCCAGAACAGCAACTCGACCAGCAGCGCCGCGCAGAGGAATCCGAAGAGCGCGTGGAACAGGCCCACTGGAGCACCCCAGAACCGGATCTCGAAGGGCAGGAGGAGAATCAGCACCGGGGCGATTCCCACCGCGAGTACGGATTTCCGGGTGGCGGACCGCGCCGCGCCGGCCCAGCCCGTCTCAGCCAATTGGAACACCCAATTCGCAGAAAGCTCCGCCGGAAACTGGAACGCCGCGCGGTAGCCGGATACCACGAAGAAAGTTACCAGCAGCGGAAACGCCCTTGCACCGAAGCGCGAGATCCCGAGTACACCGTGCGACAGGGATACCAAGGACAGGATTCCAAACGACAGACCTACGCTCAGGTAGCTTGCGAGGAATAACCGGTGTTTGGCGCTGCGGGCCAAGGTACGGAGGATGAAATGGAAGACCGCCCGCTCCTCGGGTGACCTTGGCAGGCGGTCAAAAAGGCGCAATTGGGAGGGTCGGCGCGACGAGGTGTCCTCGGATTCGAGCGTTCGGCGGTAGTGTCGCCGGTAACCGACAGCCCACGAGGCAGCGAACACCGACGCCGCGACCAGGATCGCCTTGAGACCGAGGAAGCCCAGCTCTTGCAATAGCCTTCCCGGACCCGGCACGAAGATTTCGTACACACCCGCAAACCAATACGGCGGGAAGTAGGCCAGCCAGCCCGGATGCTCCGCTGCGAGGACCCGCATCATCATCGAGTAAAGGGGAAACAGCAGCAGCGAGAGGATCATCGTGCCCATGCCGACCATCTGGACGTACGGCGAGACCCGTCGGAACAGGCGCGGATTCGCCAGGTTCACGAGGACGCCCTGTACGCCCGCCACCAGCAGAAACCCGAACACGGCGGCCCCGCATGTGCTTGCGATGTGGGCACAGAACACATGGAGGAATCCGGCAGCGCGCGCGCCGGGCAGGCCCATTGAAATCAACGGTAGCAACACGGTCGAAGGCAGGTTCAGCGCGATCACGACGGTCGACAGGAACAGTCCGAGGGCGGCTAGCTTCGCCAAGAAGATGTCCCGCATGCGGATCGGGAACTGGGTGAGCACAAGGAAATCCAGCCGGTCGGGGAACAGGGTGTCCCATTCGAAGACGGTGGCGAAGCCGGTCGCCGAAAACGACCACGCGGCGAAGAAGAGCCGGTTGGTCCTCAGTTCCCATTCGTACCCCGGCCGGGCGTGGTGGGAAAGGGCGAAGTACGTTGGCATCAGGCTGAGGGTCAACAGGATGCCGGGTGTTGCAAGGAAGCGCAGCACTTGGTAGAACTTGGCCTCCAGTTCGCCTCCGTCCGCCGATCCGGCGTCAACGGCAAAGAACCTCGATACGAACAGCCGCCGCAACTCGTTGAAAGCTTTGCGGTTCATCTGGCCCCGATCAGTGTACTGATGCCCTGCGCGCGCGCCGCCATGTCGTCCTGCCGGACCAATTGGGTGAAGATCTCCTCAAGACTCGGCAGTTCCATGAGGCCACGCATGTGCTCGACGGCGTCGTCGGCCACGATCCGTCCCTTGTAAATCACAATCACGCGGCGGCAGATCTTTTCCACCAGCTCCAGCACGTGCGAGATGTAGAGGATGGTCTTCCCCCGCGCGGCCAGTGCTTCCAGCAAGTGGCGGAACAGGAGGGCGTTGGCTATGTCGAGGCCGGATTGCGCCTCGTCGAAGATCAAGATGTCCGGATCGTGCAGCAACGCCGCCGCGATCAGCACCCGCTGCTTCATCCCCTTCGAATACGCGGAGATGGGAACCCAGCGGGCCTCGGAAAGCGACAGGAGGTCCAGCAATTCGTTGGCCTTGCGGTTGACATCCGCTTCCTCCATGCCGCGGAGTCGTCCTGCAAGTTGGAGGTATTCCAGCCCGGTGAGGTAGGAGTAGAGGTTGGGTTCCTCGGGCACGTAGCCAAGGCGGCGCTTGAAGGCAACCGGGTCCTCGCGGATGTCGCGGCCGTCGAGTCGGATACTGCCGGACGTGGGGTGGAGCAACCCGGCCAACATCTTGACGGTGGTGGACTTCCCTGAGCCGTTCGGGCCGAGGTAACCGGTGATTTCGCCGGGGCGCAGCACGAAATCGACGCCGTCCACCACTGTAATGCTGCGGAACCGCTTGGTGAGGCCGCAAACTTCGAGCATGTTGGGTCTGGACGGCGCGCGGCGGGCGAAAGTTCCCGGTCAGGATTCGCCGAGCAGGCGCAGGATGTCGTTCCAGTCGGCGGCGGAGTGGTCGGGCAGGGCGGGGTCCACAGGGTGCTCGTCGTTGCAGATCCAAATGGTGGAACAACCGGCGCTTTTCCCGCAGAGGATATCGCCTTCCCGGTCGCCGACCATCCAAGACACGCCGATGTCCAGCCCGTGTTCGTCGGCGGCGCGAAGGAGGCAGCCGGGAGAGGGCTTGCGGCAGTCGCAGGCTTCCTCCGGCGCGTGAACGCAGAGATAGGAAGCGGCGATTTCGACCCCGTGTTCGGCCAACAACGCCAAGAAACGGTTCTGCACCGCGTCCATCTCTTCGGGCGTGATGATGCCGCGACCGACGCCCGATTGGTTGCTGATGACGATGAAGGTCCAGCCGGCATCGGCCAGGTGCCGCAGAGCCGTGCCCGCGCCCGGGAGTAGTTCTACTGTTTCAGGGTCGCGCGCGTAGCCGCGGTCGTGGATGATGGTGCCGTCGCGGTCGAGAAACAGCGCGCGCCTCAGCAAGCGAGGAGTTCCTCCGCCCGCACCGCCCACGTCCCGTGGTGGCTGACGGCGACACCGGCCGCCAGATTCGCGATTCGCGCGGCCTCGAACAATTCAAAGCCGATTCCGAGGGCCACGGCCAATGCCGCGACCACAGTGTCGCCCGCGCCAGTGACGTCGGCCACTTCGTTGACCATCGCTGGCAGGTGCCGCTCGGGCTGGGCGGGGGCAAAAAGCGACATGCCGTCGCCTCCGCGCGTCACCAAAAGGGCGGATGGCGAAATCACTTGGAGCAGCGCGGTCGCAGCCTCGTCCAACGGCCCGGCGGACACGCCGCCGACGGCCTCGGAAACCTCTTTCAGATTGGGGGTGACGACGGTGGCCCCCGCGTAGCGGGAGAAATCCCGCTGCTTGGGATCCACCACGACCGGCAAACCACGCTCGCGGGCCTCCCGTACCAGCCATCGGCAGAAGTCCACTCCGAGGACGCCCTTGGCGTAGTCGGAGACCACGCAGGCGTCCGTGGAATCCAAGGCCGACGCGCAGGCGGCGCGCAGTTCGGCAAAAATGGCGTCGGAGGGGGGCGACGTGTCCTCGTCGTCGAAGCGGACGACTTGGTGGCCGCCGACCGTCACCCGGGTTTTGGTTGTCGTCACCCTCGACGCATCGGCTACCAAAGGCCGGATGTCCAAGTTGCTCCCGACGAGCGCGGCGCGCAGCTTGGCGCCGGTTTCGTCGTTTCCCGTGATCCCGGCGAGCGAGACCACTGCTCCCAGTGCTGCCGCATTGGCCGCCACATTGCCGGCACCACCCGGTACATAGCTGCGACGGCGCACGTGGACCACGGGGACGGGGGCCTCGGGGGAAATGCGGGTGGCTGTGCCGGCGACATAGGCATCGAGCATGCAGTCCCCAACGACCAGCACCCGGACGGACCGCGCCTTGTCAACAAAGTGCCGGACGGCGGAGTCTACTTGCACACGTCCCCCACGTAGGCTGCGGCGATGCGCCCGATCAGACCGGTCGTGGAGCGGCCTTCATGCAGGGGCAGGAAGCGGATTTCCCCCCCGTAGCCTTCGACGACCTCGCGCTCAGGCACCGGGCGCCGACCGTCCGCGTAGTCGGCACCCTTGCAATGGACGTCGGGACGGAGCAGGGAAATGACGCGCACCGGATCGGGCTCGTCGAAAATCGTCACGTAGTCAACGGCTTGGAGGGCGGCTACCAGTTCGGCACGGTCCTCCTCGCAAACGACGGGACGGAGGGGGCCCTTGATGGAGCTCACGCTGCGGTCGCTGTTCAGGCCGACCACGAGGATGTCGCCCAGCGATTTCGCTTCTTGGAAGCTACGGATATGGCCGACATGCAGGAGGTCGAAGCAGCCGTTGGTCCACACTACGCGTTTGCCCGCCACCGCCCAGCCAGCCCGCAGTGCCATCAAATCGTCAAGCGGCAGAACCTTTTCCACGGGGATACGCGACACGGAATCAACGCTTGTAAACAATCACTCCGGTGGTGATTTGGGTGCTCATCCCGAGCAGCGCCTGCACCGTCTGAGCTGTGATCTTGGCGCGGTTGTTATCGGGAACGTAGAGCAGGTCCTTCGGGAACATGGCCACGTCCTCGGTCTTCCGCTCCTTGAGCTTCTTGAAGTCCACTACGATCTCGTGGCGCACGCCCTTGTCGTCGGGACGGAAAATATACACCATCTTCGGCTGGAATTCGCCCACGCCCTTGGCCTGCGCGATAGCAGTCAAAACCGTTGTTTGACCGCTTTCCTGGACCGGGAAGACACCCGATTCGCGTACGTTGCCGGAAACAACCACGGTCCCCGCAACAGGGACGCGAACTTCCTCGCCCCCGGTAAGTTTGATGTTCAGCGTTGGATCTGTACCCTCAATGAGGGCACGCACTGGAACGTGGCGCACAGTTTGTGCCGCCGAATCCGCGTTGGGCTTGGTGACGATGATGTCGCCGCCAGCTTCCGGAGCCATGCCGCCTGCACGGGCGATCGCCTCCAACAGGTTTACGGTACCGACGATTTGGAACACAACCGGAGATTTCACGGCCCCGCTGACGCTGACCGGACGGCTGTGGTATTCCATCACCGACACGGTTACAAAAGGCTCGACAAGCAGTTGCTCTTTCTTGATCTCGTCCGAAACAGCCGATTCAATGTCCTGCGGCAGCATCCCTTTCACTTGGATGGGCCTCTTCAACATCGGGATCCGGATGGTTCCGTCGGCCGCCACGCGCGCCGAGCGTGTCAACTCAGGCGAATCGTAGACTTGGATGCTGATCAGGTCCTCCGCTCCGACAGGCTGGGCCGGGAGGTTGGCCAGATCAATCGTCGATGTCTTCGTCTGGCCCGTGACGGGGCCTACAACTACCAGCATCGCGGTGGCGGCGACCATGGCGAGTCGGACGTTTTGAGTGAATTTCATTGCTTCCTGCTTCCCGCAACCGGGCTGGGACCATTATCTCACGTTCCAGACACACCGGAACACGCAACTCTGTGTGCCGAACAGGTCCGGAAGTTTCAGATGAAAGGAAATTGGCGTCCCCAGAGGGGTTCGAACCCTCGTTACCGCCGTGAAAGGGCGATGTCCTAGGCCTCTAGACGATGGGGACGTACAGGGCGGGCGGAAACTTCATAGTAACACGGCACTGCGTTCGGTCGACGGAGCTCCCATTCCGTCCGTTTTGGCGGGTCCGTCGCTTCCCGTGAGCTAAAATGAAGCTTCCATGTCAGGAACAGACGAGTTTTACCGCATCCAGAAGCTACCCCCCTATGTTTTTGCCGTCATCAACGAGATGAAGGCAAAGGCACGGGCAGCACAGATGGACGTGGTCGACCTCGGAATGGGAAATCCGGACGGTGCCACGCCGCAGATCGTCGTCGACAAGCTGATCGAGGCGGCCCGCAATCCGCGGAACCACCGCTACTCGTTGTCGCGCGGCATCCCGCATCTCCGGGAGGAGATCGTGAAGCGCTACAAGCGCCGCCACAACGTTGATCTCGATCCGGAAAAAGAAGCCATTGTCACGATGGGGGCCAAGGACGCCCTTGCGCACCTGCTCTTCGCGACGGTAGGCCCCGGCGACGTGGTCGCCGCGCCAAATCCGGCCTACCCGATCCACCAGTACGGCGTGATCATGTCCGAGGGCTACGCGCACATGCTGCCGATGCCCGACGCGGCCACCTTTCTCGAACGCTTGAAGGACCTCTTCCGCGAGTCCCCCAAGCCGCCGAAGATGTTGCTCATCTCGTTCCCGCACAACCCGACAACCACGTGCGTGGACCTGCCTTTCATGACCGAGATCGTGGAACTGTGCCGCAAGCACGGGACATTGATCGTCCACGACTTCGCCTACGCGGATTTCGGGTTCGACGGCTACATGCCGCCCAGCATTCTGGAGGTTCCGGGCGCAAAGGAAATCGCGGTCGAGATCTTCTCGATGTCGAAAAGCTACGACATGCCTGGCTGGCGGGTCGGGTTCTGCCTCGGCAATGCCAAGATGATCGCGGCGCTCGCGCGTATCAAGAGCTACCTCGACTACGGCATGTTCCAGCCGATCCAGATCGCGGCTATCGTGGCGCTGCGCGAATGCGACGCCGACACGGTGCGGATCTGCGAGACCTACAAGAAGCGCCGGGATGTCTTGGTGGACGGCCTTTGCAAGGCTGGCTGGCCGGTGGAGCCGCCCAAGGGCTCGATGTTCCTGTGGGCTCCGATCCCGGAACGGTTCAAGGACCTCGGCTCGCTGGAATTCGCGAAATTGGTGATGGAGAAGGCGCTCGTCGCGGTGTCGCCCGGCGTCGGTTTCGGCCCGATGGGCGAGGGCCACGTGCGTTTCGCGCTGGTGGAGAACGAGCACCGCATCCGCCAAGCCACGCGGGCCATCGGCCACTTCCTGCGTTCGTAGCCGCTAACTACGGTATCCGGCGGCCCACACCAACGACCCCACTTTTGTTGGAAGGTGCCGCCGGGCCCGGTCCGTCTGAAAAATGTCCGCCAACGGTATTGGGGCCGGGCACCTCGTCCGCCTCGAACACCAGGGGCCGGTCCAAAATCATCTCCAGCGTGCTGCCCTTGGCGAGCACCGCTTCCGGTCCGCGCGTCAGTAGCACCGTTGCCAAACCCGTGGCGACCCCGGCGGCTGCCCCGATTCCAGCGCCGGCTCCGGCGTGCCCGGCAGCCGAGCCCGCGATCGCCCCGATGGAGGCACCAGCCATGCCACCCTCGGCCACGACCTTGGCGTCGCCGCCTTTGTTCGAATCGCCCTTGACGACACCCTCCTTCTGGTCGAGGTGCTCGGAACCACGGGCGTCGATGTTGCCGAGGCGCGAACGGAAGTCGCGGGTCACTCCGTTGGGCAGGATCAGGACGTCGAAGCGCACGAAGAGTTCGGCCTTGCCTTTGAGCCTGCCTGGACGCTTGATCTCGGTCACGCTGCCGGAAATGGAACTCCCTTGCGGGATCACGATTCGTCCCCGCACCACGACAGGGAAGACCGTCTCCAGGTAGATGCGGTCGCCAACCGCCGAATGCTTGGTACTGACGCTGTTGATCAGGCCCATCGCGATCTTGGTACCGGCCTGCACCGTGTACGAAGTCGGAACGGCCGCAGCGGCGGCGGGCGGAGGCGCCTCCTGTGCAGCGGCCACACCGGGGAGGCAGACGCAAAGCAGGATGGCGAGGAACGACAAGCGTGTCGGCATTACCTTCAATTCTAAGGCCAAGACGAATGGACCCGTCAGAGTTGCGGCAGGTTTCAGTACTATTTCAGCTCAACGGGCAGGGCGGCAACGGGAATGGGTTGCGCTGGAACGGGGAGCGCGAGCACCACGGGCCCCGGACTGCTCTGGCCGTAGGCGACTACGCGGATCTCGGCGGAAGGTGGCAACGGGTTCGGCAGGCGGGCGTTGATCTGGTAGAGCCCCGCATAGCCGGGCGCAAGGCCCGCGTAGAGGATATTTTGCGGGGGCAGCACGGTGCCTCCGAGGAACACCTGCAGGTTGGAGGTCGGATAGAGCGAATCGGCGGCGGAGGCGATGCGGCCTGAATCGATGTCCGGCCAGACCCTCCCCAGCCCGGACACGAACAGCACCACCAGCTCGCCCGGCTGGGCGGGTTTCTCGACGGCAATCAGCGATCCGTCCAGATGCACCGCGATGGCATAGTTTCCCTTCCACGTGAAGAAGGCGGGCGCGGCGGTGTAGATCTGGATTTTTATGACAGGCCCCGACAACGAATTGCGCGCGACGAAGAGCGTGGCTGTGCCCTGCGTGAGCAGATAAGGCACCACGAAATTGATTTGGGTCGGCGAAACATAGATCAGACCAGCGATCAATCCTCCCACCACGACGGACACGCCTCCCATGGACAGCGGCAGCGTCGCAGCATTCAGGTTGTACGCCGGGACAGAGGACGTATTGAACGACAGATCGGTGCCGTAGATCGTGCCGAGCCCGTTGGGCGCGAAGTAGCCGGGAGTCTGGGTGGCGGGATTGATGATCGTGTCGACCGAATAGTTCGGGTTCGCCGCGCGGACAGGTGCCGAGGCGAGGATAATCCAACTGACGACAATGGCGGCGCGCCGAAACCCCATGACAATATTTTGCCGCTTGGAGGGACCCGAATGCTATTGCCCAATGTCGAAAAGAGGGGTATCCCCCGCTTTTTCCAGGGAGGCGACTGCCTTGCGGGCAATCCCGCCCAGCGGCACCGCGGAGAGCTCGGGGGCGGCGAACCACCGGCCGTCCGGGAGGGGCTCCACCAGCGGGTCGGGGTGGAGCCAGACGGCGACTTGGAAGCGGTCGTTCACAATCTGATGCTTGAAGACCCCGATGCGGCGTGCACCGTCAGGCGGTATTTCCACGGAGGGGGGCTCCCAGAACCCGGCAAGCCGGCTTTCGCCGCCGCCGCGCCGGACAAGGAATACTTCGCGGGAGCCGCCAGGCGCGATCCGCACGCGCAGAAGGAGGTTCAGCGCCACTTGCCGGACTTCGGCGCGCGGCTTTCGCGCCGGCAGCGTCTCCTGCGTTCCGGCCGCCCGGGCCGCGCAGAACGCCTCCACCGGGCATGCGGCGCACCTGGGGCCAGCCGGCAGGCAGACGGTTGCGCCGAGCTCCATCATGGCTTGGTTGAAGTCGCCGGGACGGGACCGGTCCAGCAGACGCTCCGCCAATTCCGCGAAACGGCGGCGCACGGCGGGCGATTCGGATGGCGAGGCATCGTTGGAGAGACGGCTGGCGACGCGGACCACATTGCCGTCCACGGCGGCGCAAGGCAGACCCAGCGCGATGCTGGCGACTGCGGCGGCCGTGTACGGTCCCGCACCGGGCAGCGCGCGCATGGCGTCGAACGAATCCGGGGTCCCGGAGGCTGCTACTATCCGCGCCGCCCGGTGCAGGTTGCGCGCCCTGCTGTAGTACCCGAGTCCGCTCCAGGCGGCCAGCACGTCGGACTCGGAGGCCGCGGCGAGCACTCCCACGGCAGGAAACCGTTCCAGAAAGCGCAGGTAGTGGGGGATCGCCGCCTCGACGCGCGTCTGCTGCAGCATCACCTCGGAGATCCAGACCCGGTAGAAGTCCGACGATTCCCGCCAGGGGAGGTCCCGGCGGTTGGCGTCGTACCAAGCGAGGAGGCATTCCCTGAAACGTTCGGCCCGAAAGCGTTCGGCGTATTCGGGCACTAGTCCCCGAGCACCGAGATGAACTCGGCCACAACGCGGAAGCGGTCGGGTGCCAGTTCGAACGCCTCGAATTCGCGGTTCAGGGGCTCCAGGCGGATGGACGCGTGGGCCCATTCGGCCATGTCTTCCCCGCCGCCTCCGTCCCCGGCGTCATACCCGAATTCCGCGGTTTGCGGCATGCGTACCGTCTTCCGGCTGGCGTACCGTTTTACCGTGTAGCGGCTGGCGAAATCGGTCTCGTCGAAGAGTTCCACGAGCAGCAGCAGCCCCTGCCTGCTCCCGGCAACCCCATGGCGGAAGACGCAGAGGCTGCCGTCCGGAATCCGGGGCTCCATCGACCGGCCCACCACGCGCGCCACAAACATGTCCTGCGAGGTGCGGGTGCCCTCCGGAACCCGGATCCATTCCGCGCCGCCGTCGTCGCCCGGTCCGCCCTGATGGCCAAGGCTGGCGGAAGGCGCGTTGCCGAACGACTCCCCGAACTTGGTCGCGGCGGCCTCCAACTCGTATAGCGGCAGGTGTGTCGTGAAGCGTCCGACGCGGGTGTCCACGTGCAGGTCGAACAAACGGTCGGCCTCCCGGCCGGGGCTCGCGGCGCAAAGAACTCCGGTCCTGTCGCCCACCCTCAGGAAGTGCGAAGCTGCGTCCTCCAGCGCCGCGAAGACGGCGGAAGCGCCCCCCTCCTCGGCCTTTGCGGCCAAGTCGGCCCCCAGCAGGTCCAGAACGTCCCGCTCCTGCTCCTCCAGCCCGCAATCGAGCGCCTCTTCGACTTCCGACGCCGAGCGCAGCCTCAGGAACAGCCGGTCGTCGGACTTGTCCGCCAGCATCACGCCGAGCGGCAACGGAGGAAAGCCGGGCAGCGCCACCTCGAGCAGCGACCACTCCGCAGGACGGGCAGAGCCACCGCGCGGTGCCACCCGCCACTGCGGAGGCAGCCCCGAACTGGACGGCATTGAAATGACTTGGCCAGGCATTTGTTTTCTCGACTGGTTCCGCTCGACTAGCTTTACAGACCGCGCATATGGCGGGAGATCGCCGCGCGTCCGCCCGTTCTATTCCATCGTACAGGTTTCGGGGCCGGAAGGGGACGTCGGGAAACGGTTGCCGTACTAACACCTTGTGGCGTGGAGGCGGGCCGGCGGGCTTTCCGACCCGCCCGGCATACACCTGTGAGAGCGCCGCACATTGAGGAAACGATGCAAGTCCGCTAGAATGAAGGATTCATCGGAGTGCGCCCGTGCGTGCAAAGGGAATGTAGCGGGACCGGGAATTTTTTCCCGGCCGGCCGACCGGTGGAAAGGAAACAGGTTTTCATGATTTCAATCAGGCCACTGCGCCTGAACCGCGCTCTCGTTTTGTTCGGCGGCCTTTCGTTGCTGCTATCCGGTGCCCTGTGCGCGCCCCAGGCGGCGTACGCCCAGCAAGCCGCGCCGCAGGCATCCCCCGTCCCGCAAGCGCCTCCCCCCCCCGCGCAGGCCCGTCCCCAAACCCCGCAGCCGGCCCAGCCCGCCAATCCGTTTGAAACGGTGCAGCAGGCCGCGCCTGCGAAACCCGCCGAGCCGGGCGCGCCCGCGCAGCCCCAATTCGAGGCCCCGAAGACCGTAACGCCCGGCGAGACCGCCGCGCAGGGACCGGCGACGGTGGCCGCGAATGTCATCGAGTCGATCCAGTTCCGCGGGTCCCGACGCGTACCCCAGGACACCCTCCGCGCCATGATCCTCACCCGCACAGGGGACGTCTACAACGACGACGCCATGCGCCGCGACTTCATGCTGCTCTGGAACTCGAACCGCTTCGACGACATCCGCCTCGAAAGCGAGAAGGGCGACAAGGGCGGGATTATCCTGACCTTCGTCGTTGTCGAGCGGCCTGTCATCCGCGACATCAAGTACGAAGGCCTGAAGTCGGCCTCGACCTCCGACGTGCTTGACCGCTTCAAGGAGCGCAAGGTCGGCTTGGTCGTGGAGTCGCAGTACGACCCCAACGTCATCAACCACGCCGCCGTGGTCCTCAAGGAACTCCTCTCCGAGCGCGGCCACCAGTTCGCCACCGTAAACCCGGACCTGCGCCGCATTCCGCCCGCGTCGCTCGAAATCATATTCCAGGTGGACGAGGGCCCCAAGGTCAAGGTCGGGCAGATTACCATTTTGGGCAACGAGGCCTTCAGCCGCCGCCAAGTCGTGCGCGCCATGAAGAACTTGAAGCCGATCGGCATCCCGTACTCTATCTATTTCGAGGAACTTTTCTCCAAGACGTACGACTCCGAGAAGCTGGAAGAGGACAAGGAGCGCATCCGCGACGCCTACCAGAAGGAAGGCTACTTCACCGCCAAGGCGCTGGAGCAGTCGGTCAAGCTCCACAAGACCGGCGGTGCGCTCGGCCAGTGGCACATTCCGCTCATCAAGGAAAACAAGGTGGGCAACGCGCAGGACATCAACCTGCCGGTCGAGGAGGGTCAGCGCTACTATCTGGCGAAGCTTGACTTCCAGGGCGTGAAACTGTTCCGCTCCACCGAATTCCTGGCGCGCCTGTTCCAGATGCCGCAGGGCGGCGTGTTCTCCACCGAGAAGCTGCGCAACGGCATCAAGAACCTGACCAAGGTGTACAGCCAGTTCGGCTACATCGACTACGTCGGCGAGCCCCAGATCGACATCGAGCCCGGCACCAACAAGATCGACCTCACCGTCAACGTGGACGAGGGCAAGCAGTTCTTTGTGCGCCGCATCGAGTTCACAGGCAATACGACGACCCGCGACAAGGTCATCCGCCGCGAACTCCAGATCGACGAAGGCGACGTCTACAACTCCATCCTCTGGGACGCCAGCATCCTGCGCCTGAACCAGCTCGGCTACTTCGAAACGCTGAAGGAGAACGAGGCGTACACCCTGAACCGCAATCCGGGAACCAACACGGTCGACATCAACCTGAAGGTGAAGGAGCGGGGCAAGAACTCGATCAGCCTCAACGGCGGCGTCTCCGGTATTTCGGGCACGTTCGTCGGTATGAACTACTCGACCAACAACTTCCTCGGCCTCGGCGAGACGCTGAGCCTGGGCGGCCAGGTTGGAACGCTCACCGACGACGTGAACATCGGGTTCACCGAGCCGTACGTGTTCGACCGGCCCCTGCAGGCGGGCATCTCGGTCTACCTCCGTCGTTTCAACTACAACCAGGGCCGCCAGGTGTCGCTGCTTTCGGGCGTCAACGTGACAGGCTTCTACAACGCCCTCGGCAGCGCCAACGTCCTGAACTACATCCAAAACTCGAAGGGCATCGCGTTCTCCGCCAGCTATCCGATCAAGCGGAGCTTCGCGCGCCTCGGGCTCTCGATCGGATACGACGATTCCAGCATCATCACCAAGTCCACCGGCGCGGCAAACTACTTCACGTACCTGAATTACCGGGGCGTTGAAGGCCCGAACTCGCTCAACGGCATCAAGACGTTCAGCATCACGCCGTCCTACACCTTCAACTCGAAGAACAACTACCAGAATCCAACGGGCGGCAAGAGCATCTTCTTCAGCCTGCAGGCGTCTGGCAGCATCCTCGGGGCCAACGTGAACATGGTCCGGCCTACTTTCGACGGCCAGTACTACCACGTCAGCCCGAAGTGGCACAAGAACGTTCTTGCCTTCCACTTGACCGCGTCCACCATGTTCGGTTACGGCGGCAAGGTGGTTCCGCCGTTCTCCCGTACCTTCATGGGCGGCGAAAACGACGTGCGCGGGTTCCAGTTCTACTCGATCACCCCCGTGGCGTACCTGCCCACGAGCGCCAACATCAACGTGCTCAATCCGGACGGCAGCCAGCGCAGCCAGAAGACGCTCATCAACGGCTCGCTGGTATCGACTCCCGTCGCCCAGAGCACTCCGATTTACCAGATCAACACGCCGGGCGGCGACACGCAGGGTATCTTCAACTTCGAATACCGGATTCCGGTTTTCGGACCCGTTACGTTGGCACCCTTCTTCGACGCGGGCCTGAACAAGGTGCTGTACCCCGGCCAGCTCCGCGTCAACCAAGGTCAGATCGATCTGCTGAATAGCAGCTACCCGCAGGCCGCCTTCTCCAACCGCGTGAAGATCGCTCCGGGAACACAAGCGGTCCGCATGTCCACGGGTGTCGAGATGCAGGTAATCCTGCCGATCGTGCAAGCCCCGTTCCGCATCTACTGGGCCTACAACCCGGTCGTCCTGCAGCAGTACCTGCAGCCGCCCGTGGTCATGGACCGGTCGATGTTCCCCAACCAGACCACGTTCGTGAATGCGATCCAAACGTATTCGCCGGCTTACCCGTACTACGAGAAGAAGAGCACCTTCCGATTCACCATCGGACGGACGTTCTAACAAGCTAGCCGCCCGAGGGCGGTACAATTTCACGGGGGACTGCGTCGCCGCCGGTGGCCGGACCCCGCAAGGAGCAAAAGAGTTGAAAAGAATAATCACGCTACCGGCGCTGGGGCTGCTCGCAGGCCTCTTCGTGGCCGCCCAGGCCCAGAAAATTGCCGTCATCGACATGCAGGGTGCCCTCCTCGGGACCAAGGATGGCGCAGCCGCGGCCGCGGAACTCCAGGCCAAGTTCAAGCCCAAGGAAGACGAGTTCAACAAGCGCCAACAGCAGCTGGCCGCCAAGCAGGAGCAGTCCCGCAAGGCCGCCAACACCATGAGCGACGAGGCCAAGGCCGCGGCGGACCGTGACATCCAGAACATGCAGCGCATCCTGCAGCGGGACGCGGACGACGCCAAGACCGACTTCCAGGCCGAAGAGAACCGCCTCCTCGGCGGCATCATGCAGAAAATGCAGGCCGTGATGAACAAGTACGCCGCCGACAACAAGCTGTCGATGATCATCGACATGTCCAGCCAGCCAAACAACCTGCTGTTCGCCGACCAGGCTTCGAACATCACAGCCCAGGTGGTGGCCGCCTACGACGCGACCGCCGGTGCCGCCCCGGCCGCAGCCCCCGCAGCTCCCGCCGCCCCGAAGTCGGCTGCCCCCGCACCAAGGCCCATGGCTCCAGCGCCCGCTCCGGTGAAGAAGCCGTAACCGCGCCGACCCACAAGGATCAACCACGTGAAACGCATTGCAATCCAATTGATGGCGCTGGCCGCAGCCTCGGTCCTCTGCGCCCATGCCCAGCAGAAAATCGGCGTGCTCGACATGCAGCAGGCCCTGATTTCCACCAAGGACGGGGCCAAGGCGGTAGCCGACTTGCGCGCCAAGTTCGGTCCCAAGGACCAGGATATCCAAAAACGGTCCCAGGAACTGACGGCCAAGCAGGAACAGTACCGCAAGACCCAGAACACCATGGCCGAGGCTGCCCGCGCGAGCCTCGAACGCGACATCGACGCCCTGAGCCGCACGCTCCAGCGCGATTCCGACGACGCCAAGCAGGACATGGAAGCCGACCAACAGCGCATGATCCAGGAACTGGGCGCGAAGATGATGCAGGTGATCAACCAGTACGCGGTTGACAACAAGTTCTCGATCATCTTCGACGACAGCGGCCAGCCGAACAACATCCTGTACGCCTCGAATGCCATCGAGATCACCCGCGACGTCGTTGCGCTCTACGACAAGGCAGCAGCGGTGACGCCGAAGGCTCCTCCGACCGCACCGGCAGCTCCTCCGGCTCCGAAGAAGCCGTAGTTGCCGTTACTGTAGTACCCGAGCGGCCCTGCGGGGTGTCCGGCATCGCGCCCGGACAACCGGCAGGGCCGTTTTCTTTTTCCCCAAGCCAAACGGCGTGCCGAGGGGGTAGTATAAGAGCAGACGGGTATTTCCAAATGAAACAGGCCGCGTTCGGTCTACTCCTCATATCCGCGATCTCTTGGTGCCAGGCACCAGCCAAGCCGCCCGCCCCGGCCCGGCCGGTCAAAGCGACTTCGCCTGCACCGTTGCCGACCGTGGGGGCGCTCGGCGGACCCTATGCGTCGGTGGGTATCAGCCGTCCTCTTGGTGGAATCGCGCTGCCTGGTTCCCACCCCCCCGCCAAGCCCGCGACCACGACTGGCTACCGGTATGTGGGGCCGGTTTACTACGTGCCCAACGCCTACGATTACGCTTCGACGGCACAGCAGCAGTACACGCCGGTGCAGACCGCGTGGCAGCCGCCGATGCAGGCCGCCGAGGTCCCGCAAACCGCGGCTCCCCCGTCCGTCGTGATCAACCAGTATTTCGGTTCCGCCCGCCCTTCCGACCGTGCCGAGGAAGCTGCCTCCCAGCCCAACGTCGAACCTGCGCCGGCACCCACGTATTATCTGATCCAGTTCCGCGACCGCACGGTGCGCCAAGCCTTGGCCTATTGGGTGGAAGGCAACACGTTGCACTACGTGACGGCCCCGAACGCGCACAACCAAGCATCGCTTTCCTTGATCGACATGGAGACGACCGCGCGGCTGAACGCTGGAACCCCGGTTCCGGCTGCGGTTCCAGAACGATAAACCGGCACTTCCGCGAACCTACTTCCGGCGCCCCAGCCTCTCGAACGGCACCGCATCCTCCAAATGGAGGCGAAGGCTCCAGACCGAAACAGGTCCACGGTCCCGGTTGTAGCCTGGGTTCGACACGTGCTGGTAGTCTCCCGCGATCGATATGCCGCGCCACAGGTGCGCCGTGTAGTAGGTTTCGAAGACCTGCTCCAGTCCGTAGCGCAACCCGCCGTCGCCAATGATGAACCCGACGCCGCCCAACGACAGATAGCGCCGGTGGTCGCCGGAAATCCCATTCGTCACGAACGCGGCACCGAGCTTGTCCTCCGACCGCCGCCATGGCTTGCCCCGGAGGTCGGCACCGATTTGGCCCGTCCGGTCGATCTCCGTGTAGGCGTATGACTCATTGACCCCGTCGTTCCACCCCAACCGGCCGAAGACCCGCAGCAGCGGCGTCATCTCCTGCTCCACGTTCAACCCGAATCCATACTTTACGCGCCCCTGCTTGCGGTAGGCGGTGATGTCAGGCACCAAGTCCTTGCCGGCAAGGTATCCGTTGACCGCGTCGCGGTAGCGGCCCATGTTGGCGTGGTTGATGAAATATAGCGCCCGCAAGACGGTGGCGCGTTTCGGGAGCAACCCGGGCCGGTACTCGAACTCGAAATTATCGGCGCGTGCCCGTGCGATGTTCCAGTCGAGTTGGATCCCGTTGGCCACCGTGGGCATCAGGAGGTTGGCGTAGCGTGCGGTCCAGTTTTTATCGTAGAGTTCCGCCACCAAGCCGTAGGTGTAGCCGCGTGTGTCGGCGGCATAGTCGAAGGCACCGTTATTGACCAGGCCCCAATTCATGAACTGCAGGTGGCTGTCGCTGCCCACCGAGTTCAGGTCGAAGAAATCAACCGTGCTGATCTTCCCGTAGCGCAATTCCAACCGCCGGACCGGAACCGTTGAAGCCAGCGCCATCGGGCTCCGCGTGCTTTCCGTCGTTTCCCGGCCCAGCGGCACCGTGTAGTGGAGCATGATCCGGGACACGTACGGTGCCGTGCCCAAGGTGGGATTCCGCACCACGTCGACATTGGTGAACCCGGCAGCCCCCAACGCGTTGCTAATACCGCCACCACCCGCAGTCTCGAAATCCGCGAGGATTTCCAAGTGCTTCGAGATCTGGAACCCGGTGTACAGCGTCATCACGCGGGACGTCGCCTGCTCCTTCTCCGGTTGAAGGCTGTTGTCTCCGCTGTATTTGGCTGGAAACGCCCCGTGCTGCTGGCGGATGACATTCACTTGGCCGGAGACCCAGAGCCGATCCCACAATGTCTCCGGATCCGTCGCCTGCAGGGGTACCGTCTCCTGGGCACACGCCGGCCATGGCAACAGCATCAGAAGTGCGAGAAGTATACGCAGACTCTCCCATCGTTGGGCACGCGGCGGGGGAGTGTCAACCGATCCGGCAACCTCTTGAGAACAATTCACTGGACTGTCACCGTCCAGTAACTTATAGAGCTCCGGTGGATGCAAGGATGAAGAATTGCCCACGGCATCACCCAACGACACCATGACCGCCCGGACGCCCCGGCGAACACTTGGGAGGACGCTCCGTCCAGCGCTCCTCTTCTGCATCGCGCTCGTTTGTCCGCTTGCCGAGGCCCAGTCCCCGGCGACCTCAACGAGACTCTTCGTGGAACCGTTCACCACGAGACAGGGCTCGGAGGAACTCCGATCCGGGGTCGTCGCCGAACTCCGCAAACTTGGCTCGGTCCAACTGGCGCTGAAGGAATCCGCAGCAGACCTCGTCCTCGGCGGCGGCGGCGAAGTTTGGGTGCGCGGCTACAGCACCCTCAATCCACGCGCCCCCCGCTATCCGCGCAACGGAAAGCCCGTCTACGGCGGTTTCCTCTCCGTCGAACTGCGTGATAAACAGGGCGAAACCCTTTGGTCGTACCTCGTGACGCCGAATACCGCGACTGACGACATCTACGGCAACCTCTCCAAGCAGATCTCGAAGCAGGTTGCAAAGGCGGTCCAGCAAGGCTTCCCGAAGCCGTCGAGGCCCGTAGCGGCCCCCGGACACGGCACCGTCGAACTCAAGGGCGCGGGAGCCACCTTCCCCTACCCGCTCTACACCAAGTGGTTCGCCAACTACCACCGCACGAATCCGGACGTTGAGCTTATTTACGAGCCGGTGGGATCGGAGGCCGGAATCCGCAGACTCCTCGCTGGCGAGGTGGATTTCGGGGCTTCTGACAGTCCCGACGCGATCCACCTGCTCGCACCGGGGCAAGAAGACAAATTCGTCCTCTTCCCGTCCGCCGTCGGGGCCGTGGTGCCGATCATGAACCTGCCGGGCGTCAGCGGCGACATCGACTTCACCCCCGCCATCCTCGTCGGCATCTACCTCGGCAAGATCAAGAAGTGGAACGACCCGGCCCTCCGCGCCGCCAACCCCAAGCTGCACCTACCGGACCTCGACATCACGGTCATCCACCGCCGCGATGGTAGCGGGACCAGCTACGTCTGGACCGACTTCCTTGCGCAGACCAGCGCGGAGTGGAAAGCCAAGGTTGGTACCGGAATGAATCCGGCCTGGCCTGTCGGGCGTTCGGGAGTTGGCAATGAAGGTGTCGCGACGGAGGTGAAGGAGTTCGGCGGTGCCATCGGATACGTCGAGTTCACCTACGCGGTGCAGAACCATCTCAACTTCGGCAAAGTTCGCAATCAGGAGGGCGAATTCGTGGGTGCCAGCCTGGACAGCATCGCTGCGGCCGCGCGCCGAGCAGTCGGACCTAACGGCGTAATGACGGCGTCCATCGTCAATGCTCCCGGACCCGGTGCCTACCCCATCTCGTCGTTCACTTGGCTCGTCGTCCCGGCGCATCCGGCGGAACCCGCCAAACGCCGAGCGATGGCGGCATTCCTGCGCTGGGCCACGGGACCTGGACAGCGGCAAGCGGCGGCACTGGGCTACCTAGCGTTGCCGAAGGAAGTGGTCGCCAAGGTAGAAGCCGACATCGCCCGCTTGGAGTAGGCCCCCTACCAGATGTACTCTTTGGCCCCCTCGCGCCGCTCGTACCCGTCGAGCACATGCACTACCCGCAGCTTCTTCAGCGTTACCGGCGAAAGCTGCCCGATCGGCACATACACAATCGTCCGCCCGAACCTCGCCGCCACGTTGCGGAATACGGAGCGCGGGGGTTTCGCGGCCGCATAGACGACGTATTTCTCGATGGAGTAATCCAGGCCCGCCAACAACAGCCGCTCGGCCTTCGATTCCGCCATGTCGTAGTCGCTGTCGGCCCAAACGTCATACATCCTGCGCGCCGGAAGGCTCATCAGGAAACCGCCGTACTCGGCGCGCCCGATTCCCGGTCCCACCATGTGCTCGAACGGCGGCGTGGAATAGAAGGCCATGTCGGACTCGTTCTGGTGCTCGCCCAGCCAAGTGGTCTGGTAGGTGTAGCGCCCGTCGCGGTCGTCGTCGAAGATCACGATGATGGACCCGACGTCGCCATGGATTTTCTGCATGTTGCGGACAAAGATCTTTTTCTGATGATCTTGGCCTTCATGCCAGTTGCGCATGGTCTCGCGCAGATCGATGCCGTCGAGGATGGACGAAGTGAACGGCTCCACCGTCGCCCGCTCCTCGCTCAGCATGCCCTTCCCCTTCTTCTTGAGGTAGCGGCCGAAGTTCTCGATCACCAGATCCTCTGGAGGGAACGAGCAGATGCTGGCCCCGTTGTTGGCGGCCGCCCACTCGCCGGGCTTTTTCTCCTTCTTGCGCGGCTTCAAGCCGGGGATCGTCATCCGCCGTTTCATGCTGGGCAGACGCCGCCGCAACCGGATACGCCGCGTGTTCAGCCACACCTCGTCACCCGAAATATGCACGGTCTCCAGCGGACCCGAAGATTCCTGCGCCGAATACTTCGACGCTGTCTCCCAGACATCCCACGCGAAATTCTCGTCCACGATGGACCGTGCCGCCACTACGATCTCGTGCAGCGACGCCGCCAGGTCCCCGTGCACCGCAGCCAGACTCCGGCTGTAACGCGCCAGCAACCGGCGCTGCCACAATTGCAGCGTCTCTCCGGTATTCAACTGGTACGAAACTCCGGCCTCCTGAAGCAGCGCGAATTGCACCAGCCTGCGGTCCATGGCTCCCGGGTCGGCCATCTCCACCCGCCAACCCTCGTAGCGCTCCTGCAGGAATGGATATTCGGACGTGATTTCCCCTAGACAATCGGGGTGCGGGTTCACCAGTTGCAGATCCTGCCGACGCCTCCGCACCGGCTCCGACTGCGGCATTTCCATCGCGTCCAGCACCGGGTCCAGCATGTTCAACGACACCACCACCATCACGCGGGCGAAAGGGTCCACGCCCTGAAGCTTCCATGCCACACCCTGCGCGAATTCCTCGATCTCGGGCGTCCGCGCCTGCGGCTGCAGCCGGTAGGCCTCGATGTACTTCGCCGCCGGAATGGTGTTGAGCGCGTAGGTATCCGGGTAGGTGTCGGGAATGTGGGGGCGCTCCGTGGAATCGGGGTCCGCGAAGACGATCTCGGCACCGATTTCCGCCGCGCTCCGGAGCGCCTCGACGAACGGATCGCAGGGTTCCACGGGCACGTAGACCGCGCCGTCCATCTCGTCCTCGTCGCGGTAGGCTCCGACCCGCGCCATCGCGTCGCCGTAGAAGATCACGGAAATGGCGGGCAGCCGCTTGATCGCTTCCCGATAGGCGCGGGCCAGCGTCTCGGGCAATTCCAGGGCGACCACTTGGGGACGCTCTGCCAGAATCCGACGACGCACCTCGATGGCGAACTCCATCCGCCCGGGGACCACCGGGACATAGGTGTACGGCCCGCGCTGCAGGCTGGAGAAATCGGGCAGTGCGAAATCAGGAAATGACGTGCCGGTGTCTCCGGGCATACCGGATCGCCTCCGCGCCCAGGGTCTGCAGCACCGCCGTCTCCAGCGCCAGCCGTTCGTGCACCGGCTCGGTGGCGAAGGCCGAAAGCTTGGTGGCGTAGCGGGCGATGTTGATGCCGTCGCGCACGCTGTAGCGCTCGTCGGCGGCGTGGGCCTGCTCGAGGAAATCGGCCACGTACTTTAGGACATGCTCCTCGGCGAAGGGCAGGTTTTCCTTGAGAATCCGGTACTCCTCCTCCTTCTCGGGGAAGTCGATCAGGATCTGCGGCTGGAGCCGCGAGTGGATGTATTCGGGCAGTTCGAACGTCGAGGCGTCGTCATTCATCGTTGTGACGAGCCGGAACTGCGGGTGGGCGTGGATCTTGACGCCCGCCACGATGCTCTCCACGTAGCGGCGGTTGTCGAGCAGCGGAGCGAGGCTGGCCCAGCTTTTTTCGCTCATGCGGTTGCCTTCGTCGAGGATCGCGATGCCGCCCCGGATCATGGCGCTCACCAGAGGGGACGCCACGTACCGAAGCTTCCCTGCGCCTTCCAGCACCGGCGTCACCAGCAGGTCTTCCGGACGAGTGTCCAGCGTCGCCTGCATGATGAAGACCTCTTGGCCGAGCCGGGTGGCCGCCGCATAGGCCAGTGTCGTCTTGCCGACACCCGGCTTGCCCACCAATCGCGGACTCATGGGTACATCGGCCGCGCCGACCACCATCCAGGCGGCCAGCAATTGCCGCATCAAATCCTCCTGTCCGACCCATCTGGTCGGCAGGACATCCGGATGCGCCAAGTGCAGCGTGATTCCGTCGATCTCAACCCTCATATTCACCCGTCATGCGAAACACAATTGTAGCGGGCGGCTACACCTTTTGCGGCACCACATAGGGCACGCGATATTTCCGGGTTAGCAAGGCATTCGCTTCGGCGTCACCCGGATGCGTCCAAGCCGCCGGATCAAACTTCAAACTCCGTCCGACCCGGTAGCTCGCGTTCGCCAGATGGCACAGCGTGGCCGACTTCACGCCTTCCTCCACCGGAACGTGGAGATCCTCCTTGCGCCGCGACTGCACCGCCTGCAGGAAATTCGAAAAATGCGGGACCGTGTCGCCTCCGCCGGACGGCGGGGCCGCGACGGTCTTCTCCAGCACCATCTTGCCCGGCGCATTTGCGTCCGGTCGGTAGATCCGGTAGCCGGTCGCGTCCACCGCCATCATCCCGTCCACCCCGTAAACCAGGTCGCCGACCATCACGTTCTCCTCGGGCTGCGTCGGCAGGCCCCGCACCTCGAACACGATCTCCGAATCGCCGTAGCTGTAGGTTGCGAGCTGCGTGTTCGGAGTCTCCTGTTCGTCGTCGTAGGCATACTTGCCGCCGGTCGAGACGACTGTTGTCGGCAGGTCCTTTCCCATCGCCCAGCGCGCAAAATCCATCTCGTGCGCGCCTTGGTTGCCGATGTCGCCGTTGCCTGTGTCCCAGAACCAGTGCCAGTTGTAGCGGAAGCGGTTCCAAGTGAACGGGCGCATCGGGGCTGGTCCGAGGAATGTGTCCCAGTCGATACCCAGCGGCACCGGCTCCGTGGCCGCCTTGCCAATCGACACACGGCGCTTGAAGCAGAGACCCTTCGCCATGTAGAGCTTGCCGAGGACACCGCCATGCAGTTCGGCAATCGCCTGACGCCGGAATTCGAGGCTCCGCCCCTGGGAGCCGACTTGGACGATCCGGTTGTACTTTGCCGCAGCCTCGATCATCTTGCGCCCCTCGAAGACGTTGTGGCAGGCAGGCTTCTCGACGTAGACGTCCTTCCCCGCTTGGCAGCCCCAGATCGCGCCCAGCGCGTGCCAGTGGTTGGGGGTCGCCATGGTGACGGCGGCCACGTCACGGTCTTCGAAGACGCGCCGCATATCGTTGTAGGCTTTCGGCTTGGAGCCCGTTAGCCGCTCCACGAGGGCGACCGCTTTCTCGCGCGCGGCTTGGTTGACGTCGCAGACGCCGACGATGTTGGCCTCGGGGGCTTTGGCGAGGAAGTTCATGTGGTCGTTGCCGCGACCGCCCAGGCCGATCACGGTTACGGGTACTTTGCTTTCCGCGCCGAATGAGCGCATGGCGGTCGCCCCGGCCGCCGCGATGAGGAAGCTTCGTCTTTGCATACTCGTCGTCTCCAATGGATAATGTACTAGCATGGGCGACATCGAGAGACTTCAAGGCATCTGGAGCGTGGTTGCACTCGAATTGGACGGGAGCGCACTCCCGGCGGGCGCATTCGCGTCGGGGCGGATCCACGTCCAAGGCGACAGATTCACCACCACCGGTATGGGGGCGGCCTTCGACGGCACACTGGAGTTGGACCCGTCAGCCACGCCGAAATCCTTCGATTTGGTCTTTACGGTCGGGCCCGAAAAGGGCAACCGCAACGTGGGGATCTACGAACTGGCCGATGACGAATGGCGCATCTGCCTGGCGACGCGTGGAAGCACCCGTCCGACCGCGTTCGAGACGAAATCCGGCACGGGTATGGCGCTTGAAGTACTCCGCCGGGGGGATCTTACGACGCCCGTGGTGGCACCGACCGTCGATGTGAAGGCAATCGACTTCGAGCCCGCCCTCGAGTTGGTGGGTGAATGGAAGATGGTGTCCGGCACCTTGGACGGTCGCCCGGTCGAAAAACGGATGCTCAAGATGGCACGACGCAAGGTCGTCGGGAGCGATATGAGTGTCACGTTCGGCGACTACGTGCACTCGCGGGCCAAATACTCGGTGGACCGCTCGCAGTTTCCCCCGGCGATCGACATCTACAATTCCGAAGGGCCAAACGCCGGGAAGCTACAACACGGCATCTACGAACGTACCGGAAACACCTTGAAACTGTCGGTGGCCGCAGCCGGGCAAGCACGGCCGGCGGATTTCACTTCCTCCAAGGGTGACGGCCGTACCGTGGTGACTTGGACCTTGGCGTAGGCGAATTCACTGGACGGCCATCCGAAGGTCTTCCAGCGCTTCAATCCGCCGCTCTTCTTCCAACGGTTCCCTTCCCCCTTGAATTCCTCCCACTCCCCCGCGACACCAAGTTGCGGGGAAGTCGACCTTGTTACCGGGTCCAGCCTCGGCGGCTGGCCGCGCGCTGCTGGCGGAGAGTAAGGGCCTCGAAACAGGCCCGAAAGCACTCGCAATCCCGGTCTTCCGCACTACGTTTCGCCACCATCGCCCTATCCGAACCAACGCGGATATAACTCCACAGCTATGCCAGGGGCTGGCCAAAAGTCCAGTCACAAGTTTTTTCACTCTTTTTTCTCTTTAGAATCAACACGTTGCGAAAACGATGGTTCGGAAATGGCACCCTCGTCCGCTACTTTGGTGTCACGAAATCCGGCAGAAGGCCGGGGGAAGAAAGAGAGCAAAAACAACATGTCAGATCCTATCATCATCATTGGCCAGTTCTTCGGATTCCTCTGCTTCTGAGGCAAGTCCGGACAAGGCCTCCCAGTCCGAGCGGTAAGTTCTGCAAAGGTGCCCGTCATCTCCGGGTTTTTCCGGTGGCGACGGGCGCCTTTTTGTCTCTGTAGGCACCTCAAATCGGTAGTAGACTAAGTTACATAAGGTAACGTCCGACGGCTTCCGCCACCTTCCCGGCCTCTAAGACTTGCATGGGTTCTGTTCGAACGAGAACAATTTGTACGCTTGCCGTGTTGTCGGTCGGCGCAGTCCTTCTGACGGGCTCCAAAGGAGCCGCCGGAAGCCGCGTGACAGCAACAACCGGGGCGGTCGCCGAAGTGCGTCGTCTTGGCGATGTTGGAGTCAAGCTTTACGGCGGCGCAAAATACTTCGAGGCTCGCGAAGCCTTCCGGTCGGTCGCGGTTCTGGCTGAAAAACGCGGCTTGAGGCGCGAGGCCGCATGGTACTGGAACAACACGGGCGCCTGCTCCCTCGTTCTAAGGCAATACCGCGCCGCCGTAGCCGACTTCCAGAAGTCTAAAGCCTTGGCAGAGGCGTCGGGAGAAATGGGCCCGGCCTTCGGTGCCGCGAACAATCTGGCAAGCACCTATCTCCAGATCGGCCAGCCAACAAATAGCATTCAAATCGCGTTGCAATCCTTGGCGCGCCCCGAGATCAACGCCTACCCTCCCACACGCGCCGCGCTCCGCTGCCAATTGGCGGACGCTCTGGCAAAGCAGAACCGGTTTGACGATTCCGAGCAGGCCTATCACGAGGGAATCAATGACTTTGTCGACCAGGGCAAGTTCCAACTCGCCATGATCGCGCTGGCAACCCTGGGCCTCCACAGTCTCGACGCCAATAGGCCGGGCTTGGCGGAATGGGCGCTGGGCGAGTCCCTGCGAATCGCACGCCTGCACAATATTGGCGACGTGGCCGCCATTCTGGAACAGTTGGCTAGGTTGCGGGCCCGTCAGGGTGACTCGGCGGCTGCCACCGCGCTCTTCGCCGCCGCACTCGCGGCTCCCCCGGGTGTCAACCCGCGATGGGGGATATATCTGGAGCGCGGCCGGTTCCGCACATCACAAGGAGACTTTGCCGGTGCCCTCGCGGACTTCCGCGAAGGCCGACGCGTGGCCAACGCCATGCGCGCCGACATCATTCCAGCCGACCAGGATCGGGTGGCCCTCGAGTCCAACGGCCTCAACCTCGTCTACGAAGGATTTGTGGAGGCAGGCAACCGCATCGCGCGACGATCCGGGGACGGCAACCTGCTGCGCGAAACCTTCGATGTGGCCGAGCAAGACCGGCTGTGGAGTCTCCGTGCGCTCGTCCCGAGTCCGAACGATTGGCGCAGCCGCCTTCCTCCGCACTACTGGACCCTCCTTTCCCGCTACCAGGCCCTGCAACGGACCGCACTGGGCCAGTCCGGCACATCAGCTGCTGGCTCTTCACCTGCGTTGGATGCCGACGCGGTGGGAAAGCAACTGCAGCAGATCGAGGTGCAAGCGGCGGACACCACCCCTGAGGCGCAGGCGGGGGCGTCCGCGGAATCCCCGCTGGACCATATTCAAAAGGTGCTGGCACCCGACAGCGTTTTGTTCAGTTTCCATGTGACAGCCACCAGTTCCTGGCTATGGGCCGTTGACCGGCAACATGTTGCGACTTGGCCGCTGCCCGACTTGGGCCATCTCAAGGCCGAGATTGCGGAATTCCGCAAACAGATCACAGCCGGGAATCCGTCCGACGACTTAGCCTCCACCCTATATGGCGAATTGTTTGGGCAGGTTCCCGCGTCTCTCCTGGCGAAGGAGCACTGGCTCCTGGAACTGGACGGGCCGCTGTACGAACTGCCGTTCGCGGCCTTGGTGGCCGACCGGGAAAAAGGGCGGGCCATACATCTTGTCGAGCGCGCGGCCATCCAGACGATCCCAAGCGCCCTCTTGCTGCAAGGTCGTACGGTTCCCTTGGATGGCGGTATTCTGGCCGTGGGAGATCCCGTCTACAATCCGGCGGACAAGCGTTACCAAGGACCTTCCCGCGCGGCGGGTCTCGTCCTGCCCAGGCTTCCCGGCACAGCCGACGAGGTCCAGGCATGTACTTCCAACTGGGGTGCCGGCAAGTCGCGGCTTCTGACCGGCACCGCCGCCACGCTGGATGGAGTCCGGGATGCCATGCGGAACAAACCTGCCATCGTGCATTTCGCCACCCACGTGGTGAGCGCTCCAGGGGATTTCCGGTCGGGCATGCTTGCCCTAAGCCTTGATTCCAGCGGTGGCATTGGTCTGCTGGGCCCGAAGGAAATTGTGGCGCGGCCCGTTAGTGCCAGCTTGATCGTACTGGATGGCTGCCATTCGGCTCAAGGCGACTCGCTCCCGAGCGCCGGGTTGATGGGGCTCACGCGGGCGTGGATCGGAGCCGGGGCCGGAGGTGTCCTTGCTACCCAATGGGACATCGCCGACGAGGGCGCGAAGAACTTCATGCTGGATTTCTATGCGGCGCTTCGAGCCGCGCCGGGAAAGGGCTCGGCATTCGCGCTCCAAAAAGCCCAGCTGCTTGCTATACGGCGCGGGGCGTCGCCATCGAATGCAAGAGCCGGTGGTCCCGTAGCTTGGGCAGGCTACTTTCTCATCAGCAAGTGACCTAGAGACGGCAGTTGCCATTCGCCGATCGCTCGTTTGTGGGGCGTCAATCCGGGGAACTACGGTTTGCAACTGAAATTCGTCGCGTCGTCGGTCGAGCCGCTACCCTTGTACACGGCTTCTTGCGGGAACGGGCACAACGGTCGTGACCGGGTTGGATTCGTCCTCGTCGCCACCACCGCGTCTGGCGCGACGCCCTTCTCCACCCATTCGTCGAGTTGGTCCAACATGTCGAAGTTGAACGTCCCGTCGCCGCCCCGGCAATGCGCCATGCCGGGCACCATGTAGAGCCTAACCGACGCTTCCGTCCGCGCCGTACCCAACGAGTACGAAACCGCGTTGAAGTAGTCGATGCTGTTCCGCGGCGCGATCAACTGGTCGTTCCACCCGTGGTACATGATCAGCTTCCCGCCATGTCCGGTGAATGGCGACAGATCCGGCTGGACCGCGTCCACCACTCCCGCGAACTTCTTCTCCAGTGCCGTCACGTCACGGTCGAAGTCGATGGTCTTCCAGTCCCAGTTGCTGTCATTGTGGACCACGAACTTGAAAGTGTCCACCGGGATTCCCATCGGCTGAGGACCGGCCAAGCCTGTCCAGCCCATCTCGCCGCCGGGCTCCAAGCCGGGGAAGATCTTCGCGCCCGTCCGCGGGTTGGTGGCCGGGCCGTAGAGTGTCCGCGCCGCCTTCACCTGTGCCGTCGTCAGGCAGGCCGAAGTGTCCGGGCCAGCGCACTCCAATACCTTCGGGTCGAAGTGGCAGCGCATCGGGTTTTCAAGGACCCCGTCCTTCACGCCGTCCAGCGCGTCGCAGGCTTCCAGCACAGCCTTGTGGATCAGTGGATACTTGGCGGGAGGAATGTACGAAGCTTCCGTTTCGTGGACCGCCTTCGGCACCCACAATGACCACGGTTGCAAGTGCGACATGTAGTTCGCCGGAGCCCCCGCCAAGATTCCGTCGAAATCCGCCGGGAAGCGCTGCGCCGCCATCAGTCCCTGCCGACCGCCGGTGGAGCAGCCGTTCCAGTATGACCGTTTTGGATCGGCGTCGTAGAACGCTTTCGCGGCTGCCTTCGCGAGCACCGTCATTTCATGCACCGACCGGTAGCCGAAATCCACCAGCTTTTCCGGATGTCCCATGGCGAACTCGCCGCCGGGCGTCGAGTGGCCTGTGTCGGTGGAAACCCCGGCATACCCTTTGGCGACCGCACCCGCCAGTGCGGCGTAGGTGATTGTCCCGGCCCAGCCCCCATTCCCGACCGCCTGCAATTTGCCGTTCCACCCGGCCAACGGCAGCCAAATCTCGACTCTGATGTCGGAATCCGCGGACGGGGTCAACGTCGCGGCTACTCGGCAGAATGCCGGGAGCCGCCCGTACGGTCCGGGGCCCTGTGCAGGAGCCGGACCCGGTACCGTGAACTTTCCCGCCTCGACCGGGGTTGCCAAAGTAACCGCCACTGTCGGCGACGCCAGGCTGGACGCCAAACTCTCGCACGTCGCGGCGCACAACGGGAGCGCCGACAATCCAACAAGGACCGCAAACCTCATCGAAACCTCCAAGGACTATCTTCGGACAATCACTTCCCGGAGATTCTCGCGGGTAAGGAAGAACTTGATCGACTCGAAACGGGCGAACGTCTTCTCCAAGTTCCGGTTATTAAACACTTGGCCAGCGGGACGCACGCCCCGTTCGGTCACAGAAATCGACTTGGCGTCCACCAACCGGAAGGTATAGGCTGGCACCTCCGACATCTTCTCGTTGGCCGAGAAGAACGCCAGGATGTAGCCTCCAGGGCGCATGATCATGTGGAGGCGGTCGACCGTTGCGGCAAGCAGGGCGGGCGTCATGAACTGCAGGCCGTCCCATAGAATCGCGCCGTCGAAGCTGTCGGGCAGGTAGTTGAAATTGGCTTGGAGGAAATGTTCGATGCGCGGAGCGCTGTTCTGCTCGGCCAGATCCGACCCGAAAGTGTCGTCGATGCTGCGCACCAAATCCGACGCATACAGCTTGTGGCCCAGGTTGGTCAGGAAGTTGATGTTTTCCTGGTTGGCCCCTGCCATGTCCAGGATGTTCAGACCGACAACATCCCGGATGTTGCCGAAGAACTGCTCCAAACCCCGGCTGTTCCGAATGGTTGGCGTTGTCATGTGTTGGCTTCGACGTGGCTGCGCCGCTCGAACCGGCTGCGCGGACGAGCCCGAAGACCCCGCCGATGGTGGCGGGGTACTCTGGTTGCCGAAAAAGGCTCGGATTCGATCCGGGAGGCGCACTGGACCTCGATTGGGGCTATCTCTCAGTCCGCCTTACCGCTTGATGGCCGGGGCAGCGGCGGCTGGCGGATTCACGACGATCGGCGGCGCGGGCGCGGCCACCGGGGCGCTGGCGGCCACCGGCTGCGGCGGTGCGACCGGGGAGGGCTTGGGCTCGGGCTTCCGGATGTCGATGCTGCCCTTGAAAATCGCCCCGTCTTCAATGCTGATACGGGCCGACGCGATATTGCCCTCCAGTTGGGCGTCCTTGCGGATATCGACCTTGTCGCTCGCCGTGACGTCGCCTTGGACTGCCCCGATGATCACGACTTCGCGGGCGCTCAGCGTTGCCTTCACGCGGCCATTCGGGCCGATGGTCACCTTGGATTCGGGCGACTCGATCGAGCCTTCCACCTGGCCGTCGACGAAGATGTCTTCACGGGAGATGATGCGGCCTTCCACGCGGACCGCCTTGCCGATGTTGTTGATGGACGTGCTGTCCGCTGCTCGAAATGGCGTGGGTGACATGGGTGCGGTTTCCTTTCGTGGTTCCTGTGCGGGGCGAAATTCCTGGGCTGGCTGCGAATAGCCGGGTGCCGAGTAGCTCGGGGTGACGGACGGGGTCGGCGTCGGACTGGTGGGTCGCGGGGCCGGTGGATCTTCTTTCCTGCTCCAAATACTCACTTGATGAACGACCTCCGGGGATGATTTTGATAAAGGGACAAGTTCATCTTCCAGTCTAACCAACGTGTGTCCATCGGTCTAGCGGAAAATCCTCGCGATCAGAAATGCCGCCGCAGCGGCGAGTCCGCCGATCAGCGCGGTCTGCGCGGCACCCCTCCAAACCGGGATCCCGGTAAACTTCGCCTTCACGCCTCCGAACGCCGCCAGGGCCGCGATGGTCAGGCTTACCGATGCCATCAGGCCCTCCTCCATTGTCGGCGCGACCATGTACGGTGCCAGCGGAATCAGCCCGCCAGCCACGTAGGAGGCGCCGATGGTCACCGCGCTCGTAACGGCCCGTTTCGGATCCGGCGGCTCCAGATTGAGCTCGAAGCGCATCATGAAGTCCACCCAGCGCTTCTCGTCTGACGAAATTGCGGCCACGATGGGCCGGACCTGCTCGTCGGTCAGTCCCCACCCCTCGAAGATCTTGCAGACCTCGTCGGCCTCTTCCTCCGGCATGGTGCGGGTTTCCTCGACCTCACGGCGCAACTCGTTCTCATAGTGTTCGGCGTCGGTGCGGGCGGCGAGGTAGCCGCCGAGACCCATCGCGATGCAGCCCGCCGCGATTTCCGCCAAGCCGGCAAGAACCACCACCTGGGTGCCGACGTGCGCGCCGGAAAGTCCGGCTGCCAGCGCGAACGGCACCGTCAAGCCGTCCGACATGCCGATCACGACGTCGCGGACGGTCTCGGTCGATTGGAAGTGCTGTTCCTTATGTTGTCCGAGAGGCATGCTTCAGCATACCCGGCGCGGGCCCGAGTACTGCCATGACGAGTAGGCGTCCTGTGCCCGTGTTGCGGATGGAGTGCGGCACGCCGGAGGGCGCGAAGGCCGCGTCGCCCGCTTCGAGGTTGCTTGTGCTCTCCCCGACGGTTGCCTCGGCCGACCCTTCGAGGACGTAGTACAGCTTGTCCTGGCCTTCATGGGAATGCAGGGCGTGCTCCTGGCCTGGCTCGAAGGCGTTCAGTCCGGCAAAAAGAAATTCGCCCGCCGCGAGGGTGCTCTTACCCATCTTGGCGGGCGAATACTGGGCGAGATCGGCAACTTTGGGGATGAACATGGTCCGTCCCGGAATTATAGCGGAGGGACACGAATCCCGTATCCCCCCTTGTTTTGGGCGCGGCGCTAGATGTTGATGCTCTGCGGAATCGCCCTTGGCAGCAGCGTCGTGTAGGGTCGGCGTGTCACGTTGCGCGAGTCGATGGTTTTGCCGGCTGCGGCGATGTTCGCCTGGAAGCGCTGCACCATCTGCACACCCACCCCGCTGAAGTAATTCGACGGGTACTGGCCCAGTTCCGTGTAGTGCACGGATCCCAGTAGGAACGCCAGCTTGATCTGGGCAATCGCCTGCGTCCTGTTCGGCAGCATGTCGAAGTAGTCCTGCTCGGTGGCCGGCGTGTCCTTGGGGAACTTCGCGTAGAGGGCGCCGGGTGAGGCGGGGGAGTACGTGAAGAAGTTCAACTGCGGGAAGTTGACCGCCGCGTGCTGCGTGCTGGCCGTGAAGATGATCATAGTCAGCGCGTCGATCAGGTACATGCGGGTCTTGATCTGCCCGCCCTCGCCGAAGCCGACGACGTGTCCCGACTCGATTACCTCCCGGCACCACGCCTGCAGCAGCTTGTCGGCCTGCACCTTGGTGTTGCCCTGGTTTTCGTCGCCCGAGTAGAACAGTTCGACGTACTCCTTGACCCATGCCCCGATGGCGCTCCAATAAAGCTTGGAGTCGTCCCGATAGGGGTAGTTCTTGAGATCCTCGACGCCGCGCTGGGCGAAGGTTTTGGGCAGGAACTGGTCGTTGATGGGAGAGTTCTGCAGGTTGGCCGCCGTCAGCTTCAAGGTGTCTGAGAGCTTCGGCATCAGGATCTGCTCGACCCCGCCGCCGGGGGCGACCAGGGTCCGGGTCGCGGCCCAGTTGATCAGCAGCGTGCCCTCGAAGTGCGGCCAGAGCAAGCGGCTTACGGAATGCTCGCGGCCCAGGATTCTGGCGGTGGCGATGACGAAGGGTTCCACCAGGAAGTGGGTCCGACCGAGGTGGCTGACCGCTTCATGGAAGTTGACGTCCGCCATCTGGACGATTGTCTTGGCGATCAACCAGCTGGGGGTGCCGTCGGGAACAAAGAAGTTGTTGCCCTCGAAGGTCTGCTGCGTCTGAATTCCAATCGGGAGCAGCTTGCCGGTAGCCGGTTGCTCCACGAAAAGGGCGATCGGCGCGTAGAGATACTTCTGGGGATACTTGCCGGCCGGATCGACATGGAGGTCGGCCAGTGGCGCGAAGTCGACGATATAGAGGCGGCCCTCTTTGCGCGCGGCCTCCAGCGAATCGGCTCCGAGCGGGCGCTGGACCCGTTGCGCCAGATCCTTGGGCAGCTTGTCCGGTATGGCGGAGCAGCGGGTGATCATCAGCGGGTTGGCACCACCGACACGGAGCCACGCGAAAACCTCGTCGTCCTGGAAGTCCGTCGCGATCGCCGGCAGGGCGATCCGCTTGAAAAGATCGTTGTAGTCGTCGAGGCTATTGGGATGGTCGTTCGCGCCGGCCACCACGCCGTGGTCGGTCACGTCGGTGGCAATGCTCTCCATCAATTCCACCGTGACGGTCCGACTCGCGACGGCGGTCTTCAGCGTGTCCAGCTTGCCCTGGAGTTCCGCCTTTTTGGCAGCCGAGGCCTCGATTTGAATATCGTTGCCAATGGAAACGAGGAGCGTCTCGGCAACCTTGAGGGTCCAGTCCAGCGTGGGAAGATCGCATGGAGGCACGATCTTTGCGACGGCCAGCGGGTTGATTGAGGTGGGATAGTCCCAGATGTACTGGTTGGCAGGGCAGGGGTGGATGCCCGGGGTATCCGTGCGGAAGGAAAAAAGACTCTCCACGTTGGCTTTGAGGTTGGAGAAGAAGCTGCTCATAGGATCAAAGTTTATCCTAGCTGCGGCCTAGCTTACAAGGTTTCTTGAAGGAGGTATCGCAACTGCCAATCCACACATTTGGTAATTCCGATCCGGGCTGTCTCAAGGACCATTTCAGATGCAAAGGCGGCCGCGTCCCGCACCGTCAACTCGCCCGAGGTCACGTCGGCTCCGTAGTCTCGGCGGGTGATTCCCATCGCGCGGGTTAGTTTTCCCGGCCCGTTGGCCAGTTCGCCGTCGTTCTTCGCCGATGGCCGCCGCGCGCGCATTAGTTCCAGCCCCGCCACCGGTTCCAAGGCCCGGATCAGAACGCAGCCAGGCAGGCCGTCCTGCTCCGCCACAATGTTCAGGCACTCGTGGATGCCGTAGGCCAGGTATACGTAGGCGTGGCCGGGCGGGCCGAAGATGACGCGGGTGCGGCTGGTGATTCCGGCGGCGGAGTGTGCTGCAAGGTCGATCCTGCCTTGTTCGTCGCGGTCGAGATACGCCTCGGTTTCGACGATGCGACCTGCGACTGCGCCGTGCACGAGGATCTTGCCGAGCAACTCCCGCGCGACCACAGTTGTCGGGCGCGCGTAGAATCCCCTTGGCAAAACGGGTCCGAAACTGTCGGTCATGTCATCAGTGTCGTGCGGTATGTCCCGGGCAACAATCGCGATTGTCTCTTAAAGGAGACGCCGCTGTCCATGCCGTCCTTCAGTTCTGGAGGTTACTCCTTCCTGCGTGCAAACAGCATGGCGCTCCACTTGCCATCGAGCGCGCAGATCTTGTAGTCCACCAGTCCGAACTCGGCGCAGGTCTGCCGAATGGAGTTCTGGTTCACCCCGTTTTTCGCGTCCTTGCGCCATGCCAGCCAGGACTTGGAGTTCAACGCCAGTTTGCGTAACCGACGGGCCCCTTCCAGCAACCCTACCCCGTCGTGGACGAACAGTAGCGTGACAGGACGCGCCGTCTCCGGCTCCTCGTCGAGTTCGACGTCTTCCGGCAATTCCCCGAGGACTGCCGGGTAGTTCGGTGGAGGATCGACAAGCGCGACCGCGGAACCCGGCTCGATCCCGAGTTTCTGGGCCACCGTCCGGCCCTTGTAGCGCTCCATAAAGGGCGGTGGAACGACGGGATTCTCCAGCGTGTCTCCAGCCAACGATTGCAAGGCCGCTCCGACTGTGTCCACGCGTGCGAAGACCGCGTCCGGCAGAAGCCGACGGACTTCCTCCACCTTTTCGGCCTCCCCGTCGACAAAGACCAGCGGCGTGTTGCGGCAGTGCTTGATGCCCCGCAAATGTGCCCCAACGTCGCGTCCCATCGCCGGGCGGAAATTCAGGTCGATGATGATTGCCACCGGAGCGGACTCGCGGATGGCGCGCCCAATATGAGTAGGCCGAAGATCGGGCTCGTAGTCCGCCTGAAAACCGGCGACGCGCACGGCATCTACAAGCGGTCCCGCCGAGACGGCTTTCCAATGGATGATCCGGACACGCCGCATACCCGTTAGGTTAGTCGATCGGGGACACGCCTTGGATCCCAAGCGCGTCGATCCAGCGGCGCGTCCCCTACTTGCGCTAACGGCCGAAGCCGCCTTGCGGAACCGCCGGACCTGCTCCGGCCGCGAACACATGGGTTACACCGGTCGCGGAGTCGTAGGTCTCGACGGAGTACTGCAGGGAGCACGGTGTTGCGGAGGGCTGCGTCCCCGTCGCGTTGATCACGGGCCGCACAACAGCGCGCGAGCCCGACGCCCCGGCCGACGCGTATGGCAGCTTGATCGAACTGATCTGCCCCGAGCCCAACGTGAACGCGGTCGCCGTCCCGATGATCGCGCCGGAAGCGTTGTAGAAAGCGACCGATCCGGTGCACGAGGCTGCGGTGCCGTTGGTTGTTGCCGTGGCGATGTTGGTCACGTTCACCTGGATGGTGTCGGTAACCGCCAAGCCAACCGGCGGAAGGCTCTCCGACCGGGTGACTGTTGTGGTTGTCGTGGCTGCTTGCCCATGGGCGGACAAGGCCAGCATCGCTCCGGCACAGAGTGCCAGAACGGTCTGACGACTGGACATATGTTCTTTCTCCTGAATGGTTTGGAAGCATGCGGCCGGCACGCGCTGCTACTATCTATGTCGACGCTCCAAGCCCCGGATAGGGTTTCGACCCGATTGTAAAGCTGGGGTAAGGCGACGGTAAAGCATCCGCGCAAAGCTCCGCGTTTGCCGAAACAGCACGCGGCCAGCCGCAGCGGTCGGGTAGTTTGTGATCCTTATGGACCGGTGGTGCTGCGGCCCGTGTGCTGTAGAATGAGTCTTCACGCGAATGCGGTTGTATACGGGGATCTCGCTCGACCCGCCGGTCGAAGAAAAACTTGCCTCCATGATGGACACGCTGAAACCGCTCGCCGACTGGAAGTGGTCCCCGCGGCAAAATCTGCACATCACCACCAAGTTCATCGGCGAATGGCCCGAGTCGAGGCTTCCCGAGCTCACTGCCGCCTTGGCGGACTTGGGGGGACGGAGCCCCATCACAATTGCAGTCGCCGGATTCGGCTGGTTCCCGGACGCCGCCCGGCCCAAGAGCCTGTATGCCGCCGTCCATGGCAGTGCGGCATTGGCGGCACTCGCCCGCGCTACCGACGAGGCCTTGCGTCCTCTTGGCGTGGCCGCTGAGGACCACCCCTACGTGCCCCACGTGACGCTCGCCAGAATCCACGATCACAACCGCTGCGCTCCGGAACGAAAGCTGCCGGAACATTTGGCCCATATGACTGACATCCAATTCGGGTCGTTCGAAGCGACCGCGTTCCACCTTTACCAGAGCACCCCCGGTCCAAGGGCCTCCGTCTATTCCAAGCTCGCCAGCTTCCCCTTGGAGGTTGCTGCATGACGGGTCCCCTTTGCGTCCTGCTGGCTTATCTGCTGGGCTCCATTCCGTTCGGCCTGATCATTGTCCGTGTGATGACAGGCCAGGACGTGCGTCAATCGGGATCCGGCAACATCGGTGCCACCAACGTCCTGAGGACGACCGGTCGTCTCGCCGGAGTCCTCACGTTGGTTCTCGACGCCCTCAAGGGTTCTCTCGCTGTCCACATCGCCGACTATCTCACCCATGGTTCAATCCAGTGGATGAGTCTGGCAGCGCTGGCCGCCCTGTTGGGCCACGCTTTCTCGATGTTCCTGAAATTCCAGGGTGGCAAGGCCGTGGCGACCTTTATCGGAGCCTTCGCCTACCTCACCCCGGCCCCGCTCCTCGCCGTGGCCATCCTTTTCGTCATCGTACTGGCCCGCACGCGCTACCTTTCTCTCGGCAGTATCATTGCGGCCGGACTTTTCCCCGTCGCCTGTTGGATGATCCTGCATCCCGATTGGCCAGTCCTTTTCGTCGCTGTAGGCGCCGCTGCGTTGATCATCGTCCGTCACAAGGACAACATCGAGCGCCTTCGAGCGGGAACCGAGCGCGTTTTCCACTTCAAACGGACCATTTGACGTGCCGACACTCTCCGTAGTCGGCGGCGGCAGTTGGGGGACCGCCCTCGCCATCGTTCTTGCCCCCAGATTCGACAGCGTCCGGCTCTGGTTCAACGAGCCGGAGATCGCCGCGGCCACGAACGCAACCCGCGTCAACGAGGTCTTCCTGCCCGGCTTCCAGCTGCCCGCCAATGTGGAAGCCACCAGTTCCTTGGAGGCGGCGCTCAGCGGTGCCGAAATTGTGCTCGGCGTCATGCCCTCGCACGTGGCGCGCGGTGTCTACACCCGCATCCTGCCGTTGATCGGGCCCGACACCCGCCTCGTTAGTGCCACCAAGGGGCTCGAAGCGGGCTCCCTGCTGCGAATGTCCCAAGTGATCCGGTCCGTCGCCGGCCCCTCGGCGAAAGTCGGCGTCCTGACGGGCCCGACCTTTGCCCGGGAGGTCGCCGCCGGTCGCCCGACGGCGGTCGTCGCCGCCTCCGAGGACGCGGCGCTGGCGATGGAGATCCAGACCGCCTTCTCCGGCCCCTCCTTGCGCGTGTACGCCGGAACCGATCCCGCTGGTGCGGAGATTGGGGGCGCGCTCAAAAACGTGATCGCCATCGGTGCCGGTATCTGCGACGGCCTTGGCCTCGGGCACAACGCCCTTGCAGCTCTGATCACGCGCGGCTTGGCCGAACTGACACGGTTGGCCGTTGCGGGCGGCGCCCGTCAGGAAACCATGTCCGGACTTGCCGGTCTGGGGGATCTCGTGCTCACCTGTACCAGCGATCTGAGCCGGAATCGCCAGGTTGGGCTCAAGCTTGCGGCCGGCGGGCAGTTGGGCCAGATTGTTTCTTCGACGCCGATGGTCGCGGAAGGGGTCAAAACGACCTCCGTGGCAATGGAGTTGGCGGCGCAGTACGGCGTCGACTTGCCTATCACCACGGAGATGCACGCCGTGCTCAACCAAGGGCGGTCGCCCGAGGAAGCCATCCGCCGCCTGATGGGACGGAGCCTGCGCAGCGAGTTGGGCTGAGGCCCGCCAGCCGGCCGCGACGTGTTGGGCAAGTTCATCGGGCCGTGTCGGCTTGCTATTCTCGAATGACATTTGAAACCCAAAACCATGAGAGCCCTCCGAACCAGTCTCCTCGCAGTCACCACATTCCTGCTATCCTCCGCCGCCGCTTCCGCCGGGGTGTTGACTTGGACGATCACCAACGGTCCATTCAATGTCTACGGTGACGGCGGCATGACCGGTTCCTTCGACTACGACGCCGACACGGACACCTACAGCAACATCCACCTCTCGACCAACGCCACCAGCCAATCGGGAGTGCCGTATACGATCTTCACCGAGAAGGGAGACTACTACTTCACGGCCTATGCGACGATTCCGTCGGATCTCAACGGAGTGTTGTTCGCGGAGCTCGCCTTCGACAATCCGCTGACGAATGACGGCGGAACGGATGCGGTGGCCGTGATCGAGAACGTCTGCCAGGATTCCACATGCAGTGGCCATAGTACGGTCAGTCTGGGTATATACGGCACAGTGGAGGCTCCGACAAGCTCCGCCGCACCCGAGCCGGCGGCAGTGCTGCTTTCGGGTGGCGGGCTGGCTGGTTTGATCTGGTTGCGCCGCCGTCTTCTCGCCTAGGCTTGCGCCCTTCCGGGCCGTCGCTGCCCCCGCCGAGCGCGGCTACACAATTCCTGCGAAACTTCCCCGTGCCCGTCGTGTTCCAATGAGTGTTGGAAAACATGACGGGCGCGGTTTTAGCGGTCGCAGGTAACCCAATAACCGGACATGGCGGCGCCGAGTCGGATCTCGACGCGCAGTTGATGTTGCGTGTCCGCGACGGCGACGAGGAGTGCTACAGGCTTCTTCTGAACAAGCACCGCAATGCCGTGGTGAGTTTTCTCCACCGCATGGTGCAGGACCGGGCGGTGGCAGAGGAGCTGGGCCAGGAAGTTTTCTTGCGGATCTACCGGTCGCGGGGCAGCTATGAGGTGTCTGCCAAGTTCACCACTTGGATGTTCCGCATTGCGACCCACGTCGCCCTGAACAATCTCAGGGACCGGAGAGCGGAACTCGCTGGCCGCCGATCAGAAGATACTCGCGACAGCGAGGGCGTCGCCAGGGAGGTGCCGGACCGGAGTCCGACCGCCGAGCAGCGTATGCTCCAGCAGGCCAGACTGAAGGAAGTTCGGGACGCGATTGGCCGGTTGCCCGAAAAGCAGCGGGTGGCGGTCTTGATGCACAAGTACGAAGAGATGGAGTATTCGCAGATCGCGACAGTGTTGGAATGTTCGGAGTCCGCAGTCAAGAGCATGCTCTTCCGCGCTTACGAGACACTGCGGTCGCGGTTGGCGCATATGTCCGCGGGAGGCACTCGGTGAAGGATCAATTTTGTTCGAAAGTCGATATGGAGCTGTTATTGGAATTGTCCGCCGGACGGTTGGACCCAGCCCGGGCGCAGTCCTTGACCGCGCACGCCAAGAACTGCCCCGACTGCTCCGCGTTCCTCTCGGCCCAGTCTGAAGTCTGGGACGCGTTGGATATTTGGGAGCCCGCTCCTGTCTCGGTCGACTTCAACCGTGAGCTCTGGCGCAAGATCGAGGCGGCCGACCGTGCGCCTTGGTACCGCAAACTCATGGAAAACCTGCGGTACGGTGCGTGGAGGCCGGCTGTGCCGGTTGCCGCAGCCCTGGCCTTCTTCGCGGTGGGCTTTGTGTTGGACCATGGAACCCGCGCCCCAAGTGTCCAAGTTGCCAGCATCTCCGGCTCGGGCTGGGGGGTCTCCGTGATCGAGGCGGACCAAGTGGAGAGCAGTCTCGAAGACATACAATTATTGCGGCTACTCGAATGATCCTCCGATCGATTGCCACCGGGCTCGTCTTCGCGTTGCTGGTCCAGGGCCAGGCGGCGAAGGTCCCCCCTGCGTCCAAGAATGTCGTCCCGAAGGCTCCCAAGAGCCCCAAGAACCCGCCGTTCAAGGGGCCCCAGACCGTCGACAAGCTGTCGCGCCTCTCTCCCGAGGAACGGCAGAAGGCACTTGCGCAACTCCCCCCGCAGCGCAGGCAGAGCATCGAGAAGAGGCTGCAGGATTTCGACAAGATGTCCCCTGCGCAACAGGCGCGCGTGCGGGAACGCTTGGACAAGCTGAACGCGCTGACACCCGAGCGCCGGGCCGAAGTGCGCCGCTCGGTCCAGACGGTCGCTGCCCTTCCCCAAGAGCGGAAGCAGCAGCTCAACCGCGAGGTGCGGAAACTTGCTGCGATGGAACCCGCCGCGCGTGAACGCTACACCGCGTCGCAAGGCTTCCGCGACAAATATAGCGAAAGCGATCGGCACGTGCTGGCCGATCTGGTGGAAGTGGCCCCGACCCCGCCTGGGAAGTAGTCCCTACCCGGTAGCCCCGTCCCGGTTGAGGAATCCCGCCACCATGCCGAAAGCCGCCACTGCGGCAACGACCATCGCCCAACCCACAAGATAGTTCCGCTCGATCATCGCTCCCGCGATCACCGGCGCCACCACCGAGGATATCGACGTCAGCGACTGCGTCAATCCGAGCACGACTCCCTGCTCCCGCCGGCCCGCCTGCCGCGAAATCAAAGCCGTCAGCGCGGGCCTGACAACGCCCGTACCCCAGGACCCGTACGTGCTGTTCGCGACCAGCATTGGAATCGATTGCGTGAAGGCCAGCCAGACAGAACTGGTCGAGGTGATGAAGAACCCGGTCCAGACGAGAGTCTTCTCCCCCAGCCATTTCACTAGCTTTCCCATGAGCCCGCCTTGGATGATGACCCCCATGAAGCCGATATAGGTGAAGACATAACCCACCTCGCGCGCCCCAAAAGGACGCCCCTGGTAGACGAAACGCCTCTGGCAGAACAGGGCAAAACCGCTCACCGAGAATGAGAACGAGAAGGCGAAAAAGAAGAACTGCCACAGCAGGGGACCAAGGTCCGCGCGCCGGAAATAGGCACCGTAGGCGCTCCAATCGAGGATGCCGAGCCGTTTGCCGCCGGGCCCCGACGCCACATCGTCGGCATGCGGCGTCACCTTGGGCAAAAGGGTCGCCGTGCAAACGATGCTGGTGGCGGAGAGGGCCGCGGCAGCCAGAATCGGGTACGCGTAACCGTACTGCGACAGGTAGCCCGACACCCCGGGTCCGATCAAGAACCCGATGCCGAATGCGATTCCGATCACCCCGAACGATTTCGCCCGGTTCTCCGGCGTCGTCACGTCGGCAATGTAGGCCTGCGCCAACGACAGGTTTCCAGCTGTGAATCCATCAATGATGCGGGAGAGGAACACCATCCAGAGAGCGTTGGAGGCTGCCAGGATCAGGAATCCGATGAGCGTCCCCACTTGGCTGACGATTAGCAGCGGTTTTCGACCCATCGAATCCGACAACTTGCCCAGGATCGGCCCCGCAATCAACTGGCAGAAGGCGAAGGATGAAACGAGCAGTCCGACAACAGTGGCCGAGGCACCCAGGTGCTCGGCATAGAAAGGGAGCAACGGCAAGATGATGGTCATGCCGAGGATATCGACCAGAACGATCAGAAAGATGGGCAGGAGGGGAGATTTGGTCACTGGCGATTGAGTGGTTGAGCCGCTCCTTCCATGCTACCGCCCCAAGGGAAACAACCCCGCCCCGGCGTTCGTGCAACCCGTTGTCTATACTGGTGTGCGGACAGCTCCCCCGATGGAACTCTATCTTTTCCGCCATGGCATTGCGGAGGACGCCCCTTCGGGCTCGCCCGACTCCGCCCGAGAGTTGACCGACGAGGGCCGCGAAAAAGTGGCCGACGTGATCCGCTTGGTGCGGCGCGCCGGCACCCAGCCCGCCGTGATCGCCTCCAGCCCCTATATCCGCGCCCTGCAGACAGCCGGGATCGCAGCCAAGGAATTCGACTACGACGGCGAAGTCTACCGGCTCGATTCGCTGGTTCCCCACGGGACGCCGGAAAGAGTCTGGTCGGATATCCGCGACTTCGCGCACGAGCCCTCCGTCCTGCTTGCCGGACACGAGCCGCTCCTCGGGACGCTCGCTGGTTTCCTGCTCAACACCCCGTCTCTGCGGATTGATGTGAAGAAGGCCGCGGTGATCCGCATCGACATCGACGTTGTGAAGGCCCATCCCCACGGCGTGCTCCGTTGGATGGTGGCGCCAAAGCTCGCCCGGTCCCTGTCCGATGTCTGACTTCCCCTCTTTCCTGAGCGCCACTGCGGACTATGAAAAGTGGCTCGCCGGTCGCGTCGGCATTGTCTCCGTCGACTTGGCCGAAAAGCACGCGTTCATGAAGAGCGCGGAGTTCCCGTTTCTCCGCGCGACCTTCTACCGCTGGGCCCAGCTCTGGCCGCTGTTGCACGACCACGGTTTCGATTCGCCCGACACCCCCGAAGTCCTCGCGGTCGGCGACCTCCATGTTGAGAATTTCGGTTCCTGGCGCGATGCCGAGGGGCGTCTGGCGTGGGGCATCAACGATTTCGACGAGGCCTGCCCGATGCCCTACACGATCGACCTCGTCCGCCTTGCGGCAAGCACTATCCTTGCGGCCGACGCCGGGGACATGCGCATCGGATACCAAGAGGCCTGTGACGCGATCCGCAACGGCTACAGGGAAAGCTTGGAGGCGGGCGGCGGCCCGTTTGTGCTGGGCGAGCGGCACAATTGGCTGTTGGAATTGGTGCGTCCTGCGCGTCCGGCCAACTTCTGGGAGAAGAT
The DNA here is from genome assembly GCA_903907865.1 of uncultured Acidobacteriia bacterium. Taxonomy (GTDB): domain Bacteria; phylum Acidobacteriota; class Terriglobia; order Bryobacterales; family Bryobacteraceae; genus BOG-234. The sequence goes on along the minus strand of CAIVPR010000078.1, from coordinate 4,401 downwards.
TCAAGCGCTCCCCTCGGTTGAGGGCAAGATCCCGAGAGTTGCCGCCAAGGGCATTGAACGCTTGCTGCCCGCGAGCCGTCTCCCCTACCGTCTGGTCCATAGGGCCGCCGGCCTCGGCAGCCGGGGTCGGCGACGCTATGCTGCCATCGCGGAATATGCGGGTGGCCATGTATGCCGTGAAGCGAAGGAACTGGCACCCTCAGCATGGTGGTGGGCCCGGCAGGATAGCCACGATCCGGACAACCACTACCAACTCGTGTTGGACACGGCCGTCCGCGACCCAGACCCGTTCGTGCGCGCCAAGAATGGCTGGGTCGTCCGCCGTCTCGCTCCCGATTGCATGAAAATTGTCCTTGCCGATGTCCCGAAGGAGAAGGAAAAGAGCAAGCTCCTGCACGCCATGGGCTGGGAGACGGCCAACATCCATTTGGGATCCAAGCGCCCGAGGGCCATCCTTCGGGACTTGGATCGCCGCCCGCGCCACTGGCTGTTCGAATCGGCCCGCTTTATGCTGGAAAAGACCAGGGCGGACTGGATGGAGTGGAAAGGCTAGGAGCGTGTCGTGGGCGTGGACTGGCTGGGGAACGGAGCCGCAGCCTGCGACGCCTTGGGTGATATCTATGGAAAAAGGAGACGTATCCAAGTATGTCTGAAATACTGAACGGCGCAGAATTCAAGCAGCAACTTCGTGAAGGGACCCCCAAGATGGGCCTCTTCGTCAACTCGCACAGCCCGACGGTGGCCGAACAATTGGCCCACAGCGGCTATGACTGGTTGCTGATCGATTCGCAGCACGGGCCGATGGGCTTCGAGACCCTTTCCAACATGATCGGCGCGGTTGGCAGCGGCGGCGCGAAGTCGATGGTGCGCGTGGCGGGGTACCACGACCGTGGCGGCATCCAACAGGCGCTCGACGTGGGTGCGGACGGCGTCCTCGTTCCGTACATCAATACGGCGGAAGAGGCGCGGGCGGCGGTTAGCTGCTGCAAGTATCCGATGGAAGGCACGCGCTCGGTTTATTTCCCGCAGCGCTGCACCAACAAAGCGGGCCTGTTGGGCTACGTCGGCAACGCCAACAAGAACACCATTGTGGCGCTGCAGGTGGAGACGGCGGCGTGCATCGAGAACATCGAGGAGATTGCCGCGGTTCCGGGCGTCGACATCCTGTTCCTCGGCCAGAACGACCTCTGCATGTCGATGGGCCTCTACGAAAAGTACGTGTTCCCCAACATGTATACGTCGCCCGAGTTGGGCGCGGCGACCGACAAGCTGATCGAGAACGCGCAAGAGAACAACGTCATCCTCGGCATCTTCCTGTTCGGGACCGGTCGCGTGGGCGAGTTCCTGGAGAAGGGCTTCCGCTTCATCTCGGTCGGCAACGACCTGCACCATGTCCTCACGCAGGCGGGTGCCCACGTGAAGGACATGGAGGGCATCGGCGAGGCCAAGGGCGTGGCGTGGAAGCGCCGCGACTCGGCGTTGGTCTAAATAGCAGCCCCGAGGGTTAGTGGGCCGAGGCCTTCTCGGCCCCCAACCCCGTGTTGGCCCGGACTTCCATCTCCGCGAACTTGGCCTCGGACTCCGGCTCGTTTCCGGCCAGCGTCCCCAGCCATGCACCTAGGAATCCAACAGGGATGCTCACGATCCCAGGATTTTCCAACGGGAACAGCGGTGCTCCGTGGATCAAGTGCGCTTGGTCGAGACCCATGATGCTCGGGCTGATCACGATTAGAACCAGCGAACTCAGCAGGCCCGTCCCCAATCCCCAAATCGCTCCGGAGGTGTTGAAGCGCTTCCAGAAGATCGAAAACACGATCACGGGCAGGTTCGCGGAGGCCGCGACGGCGAAGGCCAATCCCACCAGAAACGCCACGTTGAACGTAGGGCCCAGCAGAATCGCCACGGCGATGGAAACCGCCCCGACCACAAACGCTGTGATCCGGGCCACACGCACCTCCTCGCCCGGCGCGCGTTCGCGTCCATGGTGGATCACGTTGGTGTAGAAATCGTGCGCGAAGGAGGTGGAGGCGCTGATCGTTAGGCCCGCGACCACAGCCAGGATCGTCGCAAAGGCGATGGCAGAAATGAAGGCGAAGAAGACGTCGCCCGCCAGACGCTGGGCCAGCAACGGCGCGCTCATGTTAATGCCGCCGTGGGTTTTGATGAAGTCGCTGCCGAGGATGGTGGCGGCCCCGAAGCCCAGGAAGGTGGTCATGATGTAGAAAGTGCCGATGATGAACATCGCCCAGACGACGCTGATTCGGGCGGTCTTGGCGTCCGGCACGGTGTAGAAGCGGACGAGGATGTGGGGCAGTCCGGCGGTGCCGAAGATCAGCGCCAGACCCAGCGAGATCAGGTCGATGGCCCCATACGGCGGCTTGTAGCGCAGGCCGGGTTCGAGGAAGTTGACGACCTTGCCGCCCGATTTCACATGCGCGATCGCGTCGAAGAAGGCGGCAAGGCTGAAGTCGAAGTGCGCCATCACGAGAAAGCTCAGCAGGATGGTCCCGGCGATCAGCAGGATGGCTTTGATGATTTGGACCCACGTGGTCGCCAGCATGCCGCCAAATACGACATAGGCGACCATCAGGACGCCTACGCCGGCCACCGCGCCGTTGAAGCTGATCCCGGACCCCTTCAGCAGCAGCGCCACCAGCGTTCCCGCGCCCACCATCTGGGCGATCATGTAGAACGTCGAAACAGTGAGCGTGCTCAAAGCGGCCATGGCTCGGACGGGGCGTGGATTCAGCCGGTAGGCCAGCACGTCGGCCATTGTGTACTTGCCCGCGTTGCGTAGCGGTTCGGCAACCACCAGCAGAACCGTCAGATAAGCCACCAGCCAGCCGACGGAGTACATGAAGCCGTCGTAGCCCTGGAAGGCGATGATGCCGGCGATCCCGAGGAACGAGGCGGCGCTCATGTAGTCGCCCGCGACCGCGATGCCGTTCTGCCAGCCGGTAATGTTGCGTCCGGCGGCGAAGAAGTTGGCCGTGCCCGACGATTTCCGGGCCGCCCAGTACGTGACCACGAGGGTGATCGCGATGAAAAGGAGGAACATCAGCAGCGGGGTCGAGATCATTTCGCACGCTCCAGGAGCTTCTTCACCGTCTTGTCAAAGCCGTTGGCGGCGCGGACGTATAGGATCGCCACGATCCATGCCATGAAGAATTGGGAAAGAGCGAAAAGGTAGGCCACATTCACGGGCCCGAACACCTTGGTTTTCATCAGCTCAGGAAACCACCCCACCAAGATTGGCAGGGCGAAGTAGTAGGCGCAGAAGAAGATGCAGGCGGGGATGATGAACCGCATCTTGGCTGCGATCAGTTCACGGAACTCAGGAAGGCGCTCGATGCGCTCCCATTCCGTCTCGGGCTGACTGGGTTTGGCGGGGACTGGATTTTTCACGGGCGTCTTCGCAATTCTACATGGCGGAGACGTGCGCTGCAACTTCGCGCGAAATTGCGGCGCTCGTGCTTAAGTGTAACTATTTCAAATGCATGAACGGCGCTAGGCGCGTTCGCGCGACCGCTTGGCGACGAGGGCGGCTCCCGCCAGCAGGCAGAGACCGATGGTTCCGGGTTCGGGGGTGGAAGCAACCTCAGAGGCCGAAGTTACGTTGACAAAGTCCAGTGCCCAGTTGCCGGTGCGCTGCGCGGCGGTCGAGGAATACTGGTCGCAGAAGGGCGCGGTCTGGCTTATGGTGCCGCCGATGCCCTGGTAGCCGGGGCACCGATGATGCAACTGAAGTTCGGAGGAACCGATTCACTGTTCGAGGTGTATTGTTGTGCGATCAGGAACGGATCCGTGATCGCGCCGGTCGAGGGGTTGCCGTCGACTTCGAGCGCGACCGTGTAGGTGCCCGCAACCCATGTGCCGTTCGGGAAAGCAAGCGTTGTGGGGTAGTAGGCATCTCCACAGGTGCTGGTCACTGAGTCTTGCGCCGGGTTGTAAAGCGTCACCGGGTTCGACGGGTTGCAACCACTGTGGCCAGGGTTCATCGGGTTCCCGCTCGGATCCCAAATGTCCAAATGCGGCGCAAATCCGCCTTCCGCGATGGTCTGACCGTTGGCGTTGAGGCCGCCCGCGTAGCTCAGCGTTCCAAATCCCACGCCAGCCGTGTCTGCGGCAACCGTGAAGGTGAAGAACTGGACCTGCAGGTCCGACGTGAAAGTGCCCGAAAACGAAACGTTCGCTGCAGGAACGAGCGGAGCGGTGAACAGACACACGACGAGTGCGGCAATCTTGGTGCAATTCAAAATGATGGTTCTTCGCTGTTTTATGTGGGTAGGACCTTCAGGTCGAGCTTGCCGGCGATGAGGTAGATCATGGTGATGAGGTTCTTGTCGGAGCGGTAGCCGCGCGCTTTGGCCTTGGCGGCTTGAATGAGGCTGTTGATGCCTT